>NZ_CP180210.1:3158025-3789630 GCF_047556435.1 Alteromonas sp. H39 | reverse complement strand
ATCGTGATCCCGCCGGAGCACACTCATGGTGCGAAAATGGGCCAGGTGGTTGTGGTTGAACTGACGCAACGCCCACGTCGAAAAGTCAATCCGGTAGGTAAAATCGTTGAAGTGCTTGGCGAACATATGGCGCCAGGCATGGAAATTGAAATGGCACTGCGTACTTTCGATATCCCACACGAGTGGCCTAAGGGCGTGACCCGCCAGGTTGAACGCCTTACTGAAGAGGTGCCGGAAGAGGCAAAAGAAGGGCGCATAGATTTGCGTCAGTTGCCGCTGGTGACCATCG
The DNA here is from genome assembly GCF_047556435.1 of Alteromonas sp. H39. Lineage (GTDB taxonomy): Bacteria > Pseudomonadota > Gammaproteobacteria > Enterobacterales > Alteromonadaceae > Alteromonas. Next base: position 3,789,341 of record NZ_CP180210.1, on the reverse strand, counting down.
ACGGCGAGGACGCCCGGGACTTCGATGACGCTGTATATTGCGAGCCTCTGGATGATGGGGGCTGGCAGTTATGGGTTGCCATTGCCGATGTCAGTTATTACGTGCGTCCGGGAACCGCGCTGGATGACGAAGCGCAGGAACGGGGTAACTCGGTGTATTTTCCTGAGCAGGTAATTCCGATGCTGCCGGAAGTACTGTCTAACGGCCTTTGCTCTTTGAATCCGGAAGTTGATCGGTTGTGTATGGTGTGCGAAATGACCATCAGCGCACAGGGTAAGCTGGATTCTTATCAATTTTATGAAGCCGTGATGAATTCACATGCACGTCTTACATACACCAAAGTGTGGCAAATTTTGCAGGGGGACAAAGAGCTGCATCAACGGTACGCGTCTCATGTGCCGCACTTGCGAAACCTGCACGACATGTACCGGATGCTGAAAAAATCCCGCCAGCATCGCGGGGCAATTGAATTTGAAACACAGGAAAGTAAGTTTGTTTTCAATGCGCAGCGAAAAATTGAAAACATTGTGCCCGTGGTCAGAAATGACGCCCACAAGCTGATTGAAGAATGTATGATCATGGCCAACGTCAGCGCTGCCTTATTTTTAGAAGCCCATGACGCTCCCGCTCTCTTCCGTGTGCATGACAAACCTGATGCCGATCGCCTGACCACGTTTACCAGTTACCTGGGTGAAATCGGTGTGCCGCACAGAATTACTGAAGATGCAAAGCCGGCTGACTTTACCGATGTGGTGAATAAGACCCGTAATCGTCCTGATCAGGAACTGATTCAGACGATGTTGCTTCGTTCCATGAAGCAGGCTATCTACGACGGCGATAATATCGGCCACTTCGGACTGGCGTTGGAGGCTTACGCGCACTTTACGTCTCCTATTCGCCGTTATCCGGATTTGGTGGTACACCGGGCCATAAAAGGGCTGCTGAAAAAGCTACCGCCGAAGCAAAAAGTCTCAGGTGCAAAAGCCTACACCATCGAGGAAATCGAGCAGCTTGGTGAACAGTGCTCTATGACTGAGCGCCGCGCTGATGATGCTACCCGTGATGTCGCAGACTGGCTGAAGTGCGAATTTATGCTGGATCATGTGGGGGATTCCTTTGATGGTGTGGTGGCTTCGGTAACAAATTTTGGCCTGTTCGTGCGCCTGTCGGAATATCACATCGATGGGTTGGTCCACATTACCTCACTGGATGATGACTTTTATCATTACGACGACGTTAAGCAGTGTCTTACCGGTGAGCAGGGACATAATCAGTATCGTCTGGGTGATAATGTCGAAGTGAAAGTGGCAGCTGTGAATCTGGATGAAAGAAAAATTGATTTATTACTGGATAACACTAAGCTGCGCGGTCGTGGTGGCAAAAAGGTCGCAGTGAAAACGGCGAAGAAGTCACGACGCAGCCAAGGCGACAAAAATAAACCTTCGGGAAAAGGGCGAAGCGGCAAAGGCGGCGCGACGAAACCCAAGGGGGGGCCGCCTAAAGGCAGGGCAAAATCATCCTCATCGAAACAGCAAAAAGGCGGTAAAAAGCGTTAATGGCACAGCAAGAATGGTTATATGGACTGCACGCGATGCAGTCGGTATTGGAAAATGAGCCCGAGCGGGTAATCGAGCTTTTTGTATTAAAAGGCAGAAACGATGAGCGTCTGACCAACATTGTGAATCAGGCGCGCCGGTTTGGTGTGAGTGTCCAGTTTTGTCAGCGTAAAGCGCTGGATGACAAAGTTCATGGTGAGCAGCATCAGGGCGTGGTCGCGCGTGCAAAACCTGCCCGTGTGCTGGATGAAGCCGACCTTGACCTGATACTGGATAAACACGAGCAACCGTTTTTGCTGGTGCTGGATGGCGTCACCGACCCACACAACCTGGGCGCGTGTCTGCGCACCGCCGACGCGGCCGGTGTTCACGCTGTAGTAGTGCCAAAAGATAAATCTGCCAGTCTTACTGCAACAGTAAGAAAAGTGGCTTGTGGCGCCGCAGAAGTGCTGCCACTCATTCAGGTAACCAATTTATCCCGCACGCTGAAACATCTTCAGGACAAGGGGCTGTGGATCATCGGAACTGCAGGTGAAGCCGAGCAGATGGTTTACGACGCTAAACTAACCGGCCCTACGGCACTGGTGATGGGCGCAGAAGGAAAAGGGATGCGACGCCTGACGCGTGAAAACTGTGACGAACTGGTGAAACTGCCAATGGCTGGCAGTGTGTCCAGTCTGAACGTCTCAGTGGCCACCGGGGTGTGTTTATACGAAATTGTGCGTCAGCGCCGGGGATAGGGTTACTTCATAACCGGCTACCGCCAGGCAGCTTGGTGTAGTGTATCGGAAGGCCGTGGCTCCCCGGTCTTCTCTGTTCAATTATCATCTGTTCTTCCATTCAGGCGCTGGTATGACATGTCGGCACCTGAAAGCTGCGTCAGTGGTGCATTGGTCTGGGGCGGCGGGCTACTGCTACGACTCACGCTTATTTGAAATAACCTCTCGCAATGATTGCGAAGTTCACACGCTTGATATTACTATGTCCACGTGGTGGCGATAGCCACCGGTCTTAGTCAGAACTCTTTTTTTACTCCCGCATCTGCACGCTTTTAAAGCCAGTCTTTATCTTTTTTTACATGCAGTAAGGTAATCTGCCAGCAAGAAACGCAGCATATTGATGCCGGAATAGTGCTTTTCAGAGTCCTTCAGTTTCTGTTGTGCCGGTCTTTTTTTGTATCAGTCATCACAGGGATGAACATTGTTGTCGCGCTTATCGCGAATGGCATCGGTCACACAACAACACGAAGGATGGCCTTATGACCATATACTCTTTTAAAAGGAAACCCCGTTTTTCATTTCTCTTATTTTCATCAATGGCTTTTCTCGCATCGGCGAGCGATAAGGCACCTGCTGGTGAAGACAGATACCTCATTCGTTTTTCTGAAACTCTATCGATGAGTGCACCGCAGGGCGAATCTGCTCAAACTCTCGCCCGTTCCGTTTTGTCCGGTGCCGGAGTTACGCCGGTAAAAACCCTCCCACGACATAATGTGATGGTAGCGATGCTCACTGAGAGCCAAGTTGCTTTATTAAGGTTGATGCCAGAAGTTGAAGCCGTTGAGATCGATCCTGTCCGGTTTATCAGCGTGCAAAGTGTGCCCTACGGCATTGGGTCAACGCAGTCAGATGTGATGCCTCCCTTGGTAGACGCCGGGATCAAAGTTTGTGTTATTGATACGGGCTATGATCTTGGTCACCCGGATCTCCCGGGGCTCACTGAAGGGGTTACCGGCGAGTCAAATACCTCAGAGGTGGGGAACTGGTATCGGGATGGGCACGGGCACGGCACCCACGTTGCGGGCACAGTCGCGGCTATTGATAATGACTTTGGTGTGGTAGGTGTTGCGCCAGGAATCGGATTGCACATTGTCAAAATATTCGATGATGATGGATTGTGGACCTATTCTTCCGATTTGCTCGAAGGGATAGCGCAATGTCAGGATGCGGGGGCGAATGTAGTAAATATGAGCCTGGGCGGATACGGCGCGTCAGTAACAGAAGAATATGCGATGCGCCAGTTCACTGACGACGGCATGTTGCTGATTGCAGCGGCTGGTAATGACGGTACTGCGACATTGCAGTATCCGGCATCCTATGATGATGTGATGTCAGTTGCCGCATCAAGAGAAGATGAGCGATGGGCACCCTTTAGTCAGCACAATCCGGCTGTGGAAATCACGGCACCCGGGCTCAATATTCTGTCCACCTATCCCCTGGGCCAGTATGCATACTCCAGCGGAACATCAATGGCCACGCCACACGTAGCAGGTATCGCTGCCAGATTGTGGAATGCATTCCCCGACTGCAGTAATGACGAGATCAGACAAGCGCTTGCCAGCACGACCAAGGACAAAGGGCGAGCGGGGCGAGATCCTTATTTTGGTTTTGGCCTCATACAAGGCAATGACGCTTATTCCTGGCTGTCAGCGTCAGACTGCGAGGGCGTGAGCCCCACACCGGGCATCGATCCGGTGACTTACACGTATCCTCTCTTCTCACTACCACGCAACCGCTGGCTGGGGCGTGTGATAGATGTCCCTGAAGGAGCCAGGTTGTTGCGGATCAATATCACCGGCGGCTCGGGGGATGCCGATTTATACGTCGATTACGGGCGGTGGCCAACGGCACAGCGTTACCAGTGCAGACCTTACAACGGTGGAAATGAAGAGGTATGTGAGTTTCGTGATCCGGAGGCGGGGCGCTGGTACATAGGGTTGAACGCGTATCTTGCATTCTTTGATGTAGAGCTCACCTACCATTACGAATAACTTTTCCTTCGGTACGACGTTTCCCGGGAACTGTTAACCTAAGTTAAATGATTCTGCTCGTATGCCCGTGCTCAGCGGGCATGCTTTCTCACCTCAATCAGACATCTTGGTTAAGACTGACGCTACGCGACGTCGTTTGCGTTTTTGGTAATTACCCCACTAAAGCGAGATGGAATTCGTCATTCAGAACGTTTCTTCGACCGGCGTGATCGTTTTTTGTACACAATCATTTACGCGAATAAATTGTATGACAGATGAAATAGACTTGTACTGTGTGCACAGCATTCGGTAAGTTAACTCTATTACAAATTGGGATGATTTTTGAAAATTTAATAATTTTTGATTATGTGGTCTCGTTCGCCGATAACGGCGGCCACATGTCGCTTGAGCAACTGGTGCAGGCTGGCTTCAGTATCTCGAAAAGTGAAAATGTATCGCATTTTACAAAATGGTATATCAGCTAATACTTTACATGGATAGCTTTATACCCTTTGATAGTAATGAATTTTTTAATTGTCTAATTGGTCAGCAATGAGAGTAAGTCACGCGTTGCGACCAGCAGGTACTTAATTCTGCAACAGGTATAATCTCCAGCGCCACTGTGTTGTGGCTTCTGGATCTATGCAGGCCAGATACACTTGTGAGTAACATCGCTCGGCACTTTTATCATAAATATTGGTGATGATGCGTGTTTCGTAACCTTTGGCAGAGATTGCGCCTGTTAGCCTGTTGAGGCAGGTCATAGAAGTGCCGAGGTAAGAGCCTGGCGTGGGCTTATCATCCATTTTGCCGGTAATCGTAGTTGCTGGCAGTACCACCTTCCGTTAAGGAAGTATGCTGTTGAAGTTTGACAGCGAACACCAGATGTCAGGGTATACGGGTAACGTGAGCTGAATAAGGATAATAGGGATATGGACTTTTCAGCTTTTTGGGCGACCTGGCTTGATGACATCTGTCGTAACTTGAGCCCTGAAATAAGCTTCGGAAAGAAAGCACGGGGAAAAACAACAAGACAGGAAATAAATGACTATTAAACAACACACACTAACAAAAAAAGCTGCTCTGGCCGCGACGCTCACCCTATTGAGTGTTTCCGTGAATGCCGCTGTCAATGGGCCGCAAAAAGTCAAAGAAGAGAAAAAGTCAGTAGAGACGATGATTGAAAATGGCCTGACGCCATTTATCGGTGTAGAGTCCGCTGAGCAGCGCTATATCGTTAAGTTCAAAAATACTAACGGCATTGGCGGGCCAGGACTGGCGGTAGCAAATGGGAAAAAAGACAGCAAGAAAGGGCCTTCTGAGAATGCCTCTGATCGTGCGTTTGAAGCCCAGGCCGCGAAATCTCTGATTGAGAAAGTGGGTGGCCGGGCGCATAAGGTGTTGGAGAAGCAACGCATGGTTGCCGCTTCAATGGATAAGCGCACCATGAACCTGCTCAGAAAGAACCCTAATGTAGAAAGCGTGGATGTCGATGCGCGTCGTGAATTGATGGCACAGACTACCCCTTACGGTTATAACATGGTTCAGGCCAACCAGTTTGCTCAAAGCGATACCAGTGCACGTCGTGTATGTGTTATCGATACCGGGTTCAATCTGGGGCACCCTGATTTACCAGATACTAACAATGGTGTTACCGGACAGGGTAATAATTCTGCGGTAGGAAACTGGTATAACGATGGTAACGGTCACGGTACACACGTAGCAGGCACTATCGCGGCGTATGACAATACTGAGGGTGTTATCGGTGTTTATCCTGGTGTGAACCTGCATATTGTCAAAATTTTTGATGATAACGGTAACTGGACGTACGCTTCAGACATCATTCAGGCGATAAACCAGTGTCAAAACGCGGGTTCAGATGTAGTTAATATGAGTCTGGGTGGAGGCGGTGCTTCATCAGCAGAACAATCTGCTATGCAGGGTTTTGTTGATGATGGCATGCTACTGGTTGCTGCCGCAGGTAATGATGGAAACAGCACGAAGTCGTATCCTGCTTCGTATCCGTCAGTCGTGTCTGTTGCTGCCGTGGACAGCAATGAAAACCACGCCAGTTACTCGCAGTACAATAATGCCGTTGAAATCGCTGCACCAGGTAGCTCGGTGTACTCTACATACCCGACTAACTCTTATGCAACGCTTAACGGAACGTCAATGGCAACACCTCACGTAGCAGGTGGTGCGGCTCTGGTATGGAGTTTCTTCCCGCAGTGTTCGAACGAGCAGATCCGTGGCGCACTAAATGCCACTGCGAAAGATAAAGGCTCTGCAGGTCGTGACAACTTCTACGGGTATGGTCTGATGCAGGTTGCAGATGCCTACGATTACCTGAACACCAACGGCTGTGATGGCGCTGGTGGCGGTGGCACTGGTGGTGGCGGTGGCGTTGAGCCAGTATCTGGCCAGCTAACCAACTTATCCGGTTCCACCGGAAGCTGGGACCGCTACACCTGGGATGTACCTGCAGGTGTCAGTTCATTGACTGTCCAGATTTCTGGCGGAAGCGGTGACGCTGATCTTTATATGCGTCTGGGAGCGCAACCTACTACCTCGTCGTGGGATTGCCGCCCTTACAGAAATGGGAATAACGAAGTCTGTACACTGGAGAATCCGTCTTCAGGTACATGGCACATCGGTATTCGCGCATACAGCACTTACAGCGGTGTAACGATGAATTACTCTTACGAGTAATTGTTAAAACTAATATTGAGTAAGGCCGGGTTATCCGGCCTTTTTTCTTTCCGCGGTGATAGTCGCAACAAAATAGCAATTAAGCCTCCTGCCACCCTCAAGTCCGCTTTCCCATGTATCCGTTACTGGGCCATAACGCAACAACGCTTCCCCGTATAAACGTGCACAACGTACGTATTCACTGGAGAGTCAACTCGTACCGATGTCGATAGTCACTGACCTGACCCGGTGAACGTGGAAATAAGCATCCACACTATCTCATTGACAAACACCGCGATACCAGAGGTACGCAAATGATTGACATGTAAATTAACCGCGTATCCAAACTTCAGTTAGCACATGAGTCACCGGCAAATTAAGCACTTTATCTTGTATATCGTGAATTTCTGATGTCAGTAAAACGTCAATAATGCAAAGGAAGTGTAAAGCGGTGAACCGAAAGCAGTAAAAGCGGTTCCTAGCTGCGAAAAGTGCAAATAAAACAACAATGCACGCTTTGATAAATCATATTTTTGAAAGGAATTTCTCACTAATGTCAGCATTACTTATACACTGTTTACGTTATGCGCTACTTGTCGTCGCTATGTATGGGCTGGTTGCCTGTGGAGGCTCATCAGAAAGCAGCGATGCTGATTATCCAAACGCTTATCTACAGTTTTATAATGCATCCCCAAATGGTGCAACGGTAACGATGCGTGAAGTGGACGGCGACGCTTTTGGATCGGCACAATTTGGTGATACAACTTCACTTTACGCCCTCGACGCCGGTGAAGTGGAACTTGAGTTTGTGCGTATGGATGCAGAGGATAAGGAAGTACTCATAGAAACCTACACAGTGGCTTTGCAAACCGGAAGAAAGACACTGGTCGTACTCAGTGGTGACTTCTCCGCACCGGTGATCACAGACTACCACTATGACAGGGAGTCACTGGAAGACCATTTTCGCTTGTTTGCTGTCACCCTAACAGTGGAAACCCAAAGTTATGATTTGTACATGAGTGCATCCGGCGAGCCTTTCAGTGCGGCCAATTTCATGGGTACCATAGATAATGGCGCACTTACCGAACTGACTTATTGGGATGGTGATGATGACAGCATTGATTTTGACACGGGAGAGTACACGCTGTATCTGACTCAGCCCGGCGAAACCAACGTCGTCTTTGAATCTCAGACACTGGACTTTCAGTACGACACCGAATACGTACTTTCCTTACGTGATGTAAGCGGTGCAATACAAACCGGACTTACCATTGATGTCCTGCTCAACTCTTCCACTGTGACCACGATCACGGATATTAATGCAATGTCGCAGTACCGGATATACAACGCCACGACAATCGATGATGAACTGGCAGTCACTTTTGGTGGCGACGCTGAGCAAGAGGACACCACCTTTTCAATTGGAGCTGGTTCTTTGTCCGATTTCGCTCCAATAAGTTATGGCGATTATCGTCTAACTGTCAGTGCTGAAAATACCGGGGTAGCGGCCTTGAATAATAAGCTGGTTACCCTTAATCAGGGTGAGAGCAAAGCCATCATAATTTATGAAAGCAACGGCAGGCTGGGTGCTGCAACCTTTATCGAAAGCGGGCTGCCGCAGTCTTACGATAAAACGGTTAATTTTGTGAATCTGGTAAATGAATATGATGACGTCGATATTTATTTGGTTCGTAAAGACGAGACAATCGATACCGCCGAGTACGATATCCTGAACATGACGTTTGGTGAAAGTGCCACTCAGGTATTGCCGTCCGATTACTATGAGGTTATCGCGGTTTATGAGGACAGTAACCAGGAGCAGATATTGCTTGACCGCACTGAGTTATACGGATTCACTGAAGACGAAAACTATATAGTCGTGGTGCAGCCAGCAGATACGCCCACCGGCTACAGTATTAACATTCTGTATTAGCAAAACCTCTACGACAACGGAGCCGGGCATCTCGCTACAGAAGCGGGGTTATATCACTGCCCGGCGTCAGTCCGGATTAACAACACCAACCCGGCTGCGTCGATAATAACAATAACCCGACAATTTAAGACTCGGCATGCTTTATCGACCGCCTTGCTATTACTACGCTGGTCTACTCGTTGCTACTGTAGCGACCAGCTTGCTATTACTACGCTGGTCTACTCGTTGCTACTGTAGCGACCAGCTTGCTATTACTACCTGCTCTACGCGTTTTCCAGTGATAACGAAGAAAGTTGATAACCATAATGTATAAAGCAAAACGGTGATGCGTTCCACCACGCGATGGGAGGGCAACTTTCTCGGTTTAAGATGAAAGTGCCGGGGGCACAAGAGAATGAAAAATTTCCGGGAGCTACGTATTTTTATTAAAGGAGCTGACCAAATGTGGAAGTGATAGCAGTTTTCCACGTTCTTCTTACACCAAATAGTGTCCAATGAAGCTGGCATTTAACCCACAACTTATCTATGATGTAGACCGATCAGGCCCTCCCTGCATCGTTTAAAAATAATTCACTTTACCGCTATCACTTTCCAATCTTTTCTGTTATAGTTTCGCGCCCTTTTTATGGGGGTATGTACATAAAAGCAGCAAATTGTGTTGTTTTTTACAGCAATAACGACTCGGGAGAGTCTTAATTAGAGCGGAGCACTAACATGATCCAAATGCAAACTAACCTGGACGTTGCAGATAACAGCGGCGCTCGCAGGGTTCAGTGTATTAAGGTTCTTGGTGGCTCGCATCGCCGTTATGCAGGTATCGGTGACATCATCAAAGTTACTGTTAAGGAAGCAATTCCTCGCGGTAAAGTTAAAAAAGGTGACGTACTGAACGCAGTGGTGGTGCGTACTAGAAAAGGCGTTCGTCGTGCAGATGGTTCTACTATCCGCTTTGACGGTAACGCGGCTGTTTTGCTTAACGCAAACAAGCAACCAATTGGTACGCGTATCTTTGGACCGGTAACCCGTGAGTTGAGAAGTGATAACTTCATGAAAATCATCTCATTGGCCCCAGAGGTACTATAAGGAGTCACGATAATGGCTAATAAAATTCGTCGTGATGATGAAGTAGTCGTATTAGCGGGTAAAGACAAAGGCAAAACAGGCAAAGTCCTGAAAGTGCTGATTGCTGATAACCGCGTAGTTGTAGAAGGTGTAAACCTTGTCAAGAAACACCAGAAGCCTAATCCTCATATGCAGGTAGCTGGTGGTATCGTTGAGAAGGAAGCTTCTATTCACGTTTCAAATGTAGCGATTGTTAACCCGGCAACGGGCAAAGCAGATCGCGTTGGTTTCCGTTTCGAAGACGAGAAGAAAGTTCGTTTCTTCAAGTCTAACGGCGAACTTGTTTAATTGATTGGAGAGTACGATGGCGAAACTGCATGATTTCTATAAAGAAACAGTAGTAGCTGAACTTGCGAAGCAGTTCGGATACAAAAGCGTCATGCAAGTCCCTCGGATTGAAAAAATCACCCTGAACATGGGTCTGGGTGAAGCAGTTGCTGACAAAAAGATCCTTGAGAATGCTCAAGCTGACATGGCGGCTATCGCTGGTCAGAAACCGATTGTCACAGTTGCAAGAAAATCAGTAGCGGGCTTCAAAATCCGTGAAGGTTATCCGATTGGCTGTAAAGTAACCCTGCGCGGCGAGCGTATGTGGGAATTCCTGGAGCGTTTAGTTTCTATTGCGATTCCTCGTGTTCGCGACTTCCGTGGTTTGAACCCTAAATCATTCGACGGTCGTGGTAACTACAGCATGGGCGTGCGTGAACAAATCATCTTCCCTGAAATCGATTTCGATAAGGTGGATAAGGTTCGTGGTATGGATATTACTATCACTACCAGTGCCGAAAATGATGACGAAGCACGTGCTCTGCTGAACGCGTTCAACTTCCCATTCAAAAAATAAGGGGTGTAGGGTTATGGCAAAAGAATCAATGAAGGCTCGTGAAGTCAAGCGTGCAAAGCTAGTAGCTAAGTACGCTGAAAAACGTGCCGCACTTAAAGCGATTATCAGCGACGTTAACGCATCTGAAGAAGAGCGTTGGGATGCTGTTCTGAAGCTACAACAACTACCACGTGACAGCAGTAAATCACGTCAGCAAAACCGCTGTAACATTACTGGTCGTCCACATGGTTACCTACGCAAATTCGGTCTTAGCCGTATCAAGCTGCGTGAAGCAGCGATGCGCGGTGAAGTCCCTGGCCTGAAAAAAGCCAGCTGGTAAGGAGTAGCTAAAATGAGCATGCAAGATCCTATCGCGGATATGTTTACCCGCATCCGTAACGGCCAGATGGCACAGAAAGTTTCTGTAACTATGCCTTCATCTAAACTGCGTGTTGCTATCGCAGGTGTGTTGAAAGCAGAAGGTTACATCACTGACTTTGCTGTTTCTGGTGACGTTAAGCCTACTCTTGAAGTAACACTTAAGTACTTCGAAGGTAAGCAAGTAATTGACACTATCGAACGTGTTAGCCGTCCTGGCCTGCGCATCTATAAGAAAAAAGATGAGCTGCCAAAAGTAATGGGCGGACTGGGCGTAGCAATCGTGTCAACTTCTAAAGGTGTGATGACTGACCGTGCAGCGCGTAATGCTGGCATGGGCGGTGAGATCATCGGTTATGTAGCGTAATCGGAGGAGTTGAAATGTCACGAGTAGCAAAAGCCCCGGTAGACGTAGTATCAGGTGTAGAAATTTCTATTTCTGGTCAAGAAGTCTCTGTAAAAGGCAAAAATGGCACTTTGAGCCGTGTCTTCAACGATGCCGTTGAAGTGGTTCAGGAAGATAACCAGTTAAAAGCACTTCCTCGCGAAGGCTTTGCAGATGGTTGGGCACAAGCAGGTACTGTACGTGCAATTCTGAACAGCATGATTCAAGGTGTTTCAGAAGGTTTTGAGAGAAAGCTTCAGCTAAACGGTGTTGGTTACCGTGCGCAAGCACAAGGTGCCAAACTGAACCTGACGCTTGGTTTCTCACACCCTGTAGTATACGAAATGCCAGAAGGCATTACGGTTGAAACTCCTAGCCAAACTGAAATCGTCGTCAAAGGCGCCGATAAGCAGGTGGTAGGACAGGTTGCGGCGAACATCCGCGCGTACCGTCCACCAGAGCCTTACAAAGGCAAAGGTGTTCGCTATGCAGACGAGCACGTACGTCGTAAAGAAGCTAAGAAAAAGTAGGTGGGTGATACGATGGATAAGAAAACAGCTCGCATTCGTCGCGCAACTCGCGCACGAGCAAAAATTCGTGAACTGGCCGCGCATCGCTTGGTTGTAAACCGTACACCTCGCCACATCTATGCTCAGTTAATCGCTCCTAGCGGTGCTGAAGTATTGGCAGCGGCTTCTACTGTTGAAAAAGATCTTGCGAAAGATCTGAAATCAACTGGTAACGCTGAAGCAGCGGCGAAAGTCGGTAAAGCAATCGCAGAACGTGCAATCGAGAAAGGCATCAAAGATGTGGCCTTCGATCGTAGCGGGTTTAAATACCACGGTCGCGTGAAAGCATTGGCTGATGCAGCTCGCGAAGCTGGCCTTCAGTTCTAGGAGTTTATAATGGCTAAACAAGAAGTTCAGAACGGTGAACTGTTAGAGAAATTGATTGCTGTTAACCGCGTATCTAAAGTGGTTAAAGGTGGTCGTATCTTCAGTTTCACTGCATTGACAGTAGTGGGTGACGGTAATGGTCGCGTAGGTTTCGGTTACGGTAAAGCACGTGAAGTGCCTGCTGCAATCCAGAAAGCTATGGAAAAAGCACGTCGCAACATGGTTGACGTTGACTTAAACGGCCACACACTGCAGCACCCGATTAAAGGTCGTCACTCTGGCTCTAAAGTTTACATGCAGCCTGCATCAGAAGGTACCGGTATCATCGCCGGCGGTGCAATGCGTGCAGTACTTGAAGTAGCTGGTGTACAGAACGTACTTTCAAAATGTTACGGCTCTACAAACCCAATCAACGTGGTACGTGCAACTATCAACGCGCTGACAGAGATGAATTCTCCAGCACAAGTTGCCGCTAAGCGTGGATTGTCTGTAGAAGAGATTTTGGGGTAATCAGACATGGCAACGATTAAAGTAAAGCAAACGAAAAGTGCGATTGGCAGACTGCCAAAGCACAAAGCGACGCTTAAGGGCCTAGGCCTGCGTAAAATCAACCATGTCCGTGAACTGGAAGACACCCCAGCAGTACGTGGCATGATCAACCGTGTAAATTACATGGTTGAGATAGTGGAGGAATAAGATATGCGTTTGAACGATATTTCTCCTGCACCAGGAGCAAAACATTCAGCTAAGCGTCTTGGCCGTGGTATCGGCTCAGGTCTTGGTAAAACCGGTGGCCGTGGTCACAAGGGACAGAAAAGCCGTTCAGGTGGTACTGTTAAGCCAGGATTTGAAGGTGGTCAGATGCCAATCCAGCGTCGTCTGCCTAAGTTCGGTTTTACGTCACGTAAAGGCATGGTTTCTGACCAGGTTACACTGACTGAAATCGCGAAGGTAGAAGGTGATACCGTTTCTCTTGAAACTTTGAAAGCCGCAGGTCTTGTTAAGAAAGAAATGCAGTTTGTCAAAGTCGTTAAGAGCGGTGAAGTATCACGCGCGGTAACGGTAAGCGGGTTGAAGGTTACTAAAGGCGCTAAAGAAGCGATTGAAGCTGCTGGCGGTAAAGTAGAGGAATAAGCTAGATGGCTAAACCAGGATTGGACTCAGGCGCCAAAAGCGGCCTGAGTGAGCTGAAATCAAGATTGTTGTTCGTACTTGGTGCGATCGTAGTATTCAGACTAGGCTCATACGTGCCTATTCCTGGTATCGATCCTGCGGTCCTTGCACAGTTGTTCGAACAACAAAAAGGCACCATCGTAGAAATGTTTAACATGTTCTCGGGTGGTGCTCTTGAGCGAGCGTCCGTTCTGGCTTTGGGCATTATGCCATACATTACTGCGTCCATTATTATGCAGTTGCTCTCGGTGGTTCATCCACCGATGATGGAGCTTAAAAAAGAAGGTGAAGCAGGTCGTCGTAAAATTAGTCAGTACACGCGTTACTTAACGCTGATTCTGGCTACGTTCCAGTCAATTGGAATTGCGACCGGTCTGCCCAACCTGATTAATGGATTGGTGATAAGTCCTGGCTTCGGATTTTACTTTACGGCAGTAGTGAGCTTAGTCACAGGAACTATGTTCCTGATGTGGCTAGGTGAGCAAATTACTGAACGAGGTATTGGTAACGGTATCTCTATATTGATCTTTGCTGGTATTGTTGCCGGTCTGCCAACAGCGATAGGCCAGACTGCGGAACAAGCAAGACAGGGCGACATTAATATGCTGTTCCTGTTACTGATCGGTGTGATTGTTATTGGCCTGACTTACCTGGTTGTGTTCGTTGAACGTGCACAGCGCAGAATTGTGGTGAATTATGCGAAGCGTCAACAGGGCCGTAAGGTCTTTGCAGCGCAAAGCACGCACTTACCACTTAAAGTCAACATGGCTGGTGTTATTCCACCTATCTTTGCGTCCAGCATCATTCTGTTCCCCGGAACCATCGCAGGATGGTTTGGTCAGAATGAATCTACAGCGTGGTTGCAGGATGTAGCGCTTATGCTCTCTCCTGGTCAGCCGCTGTACGTGATGTTATATGCAGCTGCGATTATCTTCTTCTGCTTCTTCTACACGGCGTTGGTTTTCAACCCGCGTGATACAGCAGACAACCTGAAGAAGTCTGGCGCGTTTATCCCTGGCATCCGCCCGGGTGAGCAAACGTCGCGTTATATCGATAAGGTAATGACTCGTCTGACACTGGCTGGCGCACTTTACATAACCTTTATTTGTTTGGTGCCTGAATTCATGCTGATTGCCTGGAATGTGCCGTTCTACTTCGGTGGTACGTCGCTTCTGATTATTGTGGTAGTTATCATGGACTTTATGGCGCAGGTGCAGACACATTTGATGTCCAGTCAATATGAGTCTGTTCTGAAGAAAGCTAATCTTAAAGGCTACGGCCGCTAAGTTAGCCTACTACGGAGTGATGTAATGAAAGTTCGTGCATCAGTAAAAAAGATTTGCCGTAACTGCAAAGTCATCAAGCGCAACGGTGTTGTGCGTGTAATTTGCAGTTCTGACCCTAAGCATAAGCAGCGTCAAGGCTAATCTACGCGGTACAGAATATACGCATGAAAGTGTAAGCAGAACCTGACATCAGGTTCTGCTGTCTTGCTTGCAGTAATCTGGACCTTAATTTGCAATTTAGTCGACGGGTAAGTATCCTATCGGGCTTTTTAGGTCGTCGACAATAATTAGAGGAGTGCTGTTAATGGCCCGTATCGCTGGCATTAACATTCCTGAACACAAGCACGCTGTGATTGCTATCCAAGCAATCTATGGCGTTGGTCCTACACGTGCGAAAAGCATCTGTGCAGGCGCTGGTGTTGCAGAAAATACAAAAATCAAAGAGTTAGACGAAGCTACTATCGACAAGCTTCGTGATGAAGTGGCGAAATTCACTGTTGAAGGTGATCTTCGTCGTGAAGTATCAATGAGCATCAAACGTTTGATGGACCTGGGTTGCTTCCGTGGCATCCGCCACCGTCGTAGCTTGCCTCTACGTGGTCAGCGCACTAAAACTAATGCGCGTACCCGTAAAGGTCCTCGTAAGCCAATTAAGAAGTAAGCGGGGGAGTTAAGTTATGGCAAAAGCACCTACTCGTAGTACGCGTAAACGCGCAAAACGTCAGGTTGCAGACGGTATGGCTCATATCCATGCGTCTTTCAACAACACAATTGTGACTATCACAGACCGTCAAGGCAATGCACTTGCATGGGCAACTTCTGGTGGTTCAGGTTTCCGTGGTTCACGTAAATCTACCCCATTTGCTGCACAGGTAGCTGCTGAGCGTGCTGGCGTAGCCGCACAAGAATACGGTCTGAAGAACCTTGAAGTATTCGTTAAAGGTCCAGGTCCAGGCCGTGAGTCTGCGATCCGTGCGCTTAACGCAACAGGTTATAAGATCACAAACATTACCGATGTGACCCCTATTCCTCACAACGGTTGTCGTCCACCGAAAAAACGTCGCGTTTAATCGACGGACAGTTGGAGAAAGATCATGGCAAGATATTTGGGTCCTAAACTCAAACTTAGCCGTCGCGAAGGAACAGACCTGTTCCTGAAAAGCGGCGTTCGCGCAATCGATTCTAAATGTAAAATCGATACAGCGCCTGGTCAGCATGGTGCCCGTCGTGGCCGTTTGTCTGACTACGGTGTTCAGCTGCGTGAGAAGCAAAAAGTACGTCGTATGTATGGCGTATTGGAAAAGCAATTCCGTAACTACTATAAAGAAGCAGCTCGTCTGAAAGGCAACACCGGTGAAAACCTGTTGCAACTTCTTGAGCAGCGTCTTGATAACGTAGTTTACCGGATGGGATTTGCCAGCACTCGTGCGGAAGCGCGTCAGCTGGTTAGCCACAAAGCGATTATGGTTAATGGCAAAGTGGTAAACATTCCATCTTATAACGTTACTGCCGAAGACGTGGTTTCTGTTCGTGAAAAAGCTAAGAAGCAATCGCGCATCGTGGCTGCTTTGGAACTGGCTGACCAACGTGAGAAGCCAACCTGGATTGAAGTAGACAGCAACAAGATGGAAGGTACGTTCAAGCGTATTCCTGAAAGAACTGACCTGTCTGCCGATATTAACGAACAGTTGATCGTCGAACTTTACTCTAAGTAAAGCTAACTAAAGAGGAAGCATTGTGGGTTCTGTGACTGAATTCCTAAAACCGAGATTAGTTGAGATCGAAAACCTTTCTCCTACTCGTGCCAAAGTAACTTTGGAACCACTGGAGCGCGGCTTTGGCCACACTCTGGGTAACGCCCTGCGCCGCATCTTACTGTCATCCATGCCTGGTTGTGCAGTAACAGAGGTTGAAATTGACGGCGTGCTACACGAGTACAGCACCAAAGAAGGTGTTCAGGAAGATGTGATTGAGATCTTGCTAAATCTGAAAGGTTTAGCGGTTCGCCTTGAAGGTAAAAACGAGGCAACCCTGACACTAGTGAAATCTGGCGCTGGCCCTGTTGTTGCTGGTGATATTCAGCATGACGGCGATGTAGAAATTGTTAATCCTGACCATGTAGTCTGTACGCTTACTGGCGATGCTGAAATCAGCATGCGCATTAAAGTTGAGATGGGCCGTGGTTATGTACCAGCTTCTACGCGTCGCTCCTCTGAAGAAGATGATCGTCCAATTGGTCGTTTGTTAGTTGACGCTTCATACAGCCCAGTTGAACGTATTGCATATACTGTTGAGTCTGCCCGTGTTGAACAACGCACAGACTTAGACAAACTGATCATCGATATGGAGACGAACGGTACTTTGGATCCTGAAGAAGCGATCCGCCGTTCTGCGACTATCCTAGCTGAACAGCTTGATGCATTCGTAGATTTACGTGATGTATCTGAGCCAGAAGCGAAAGAAGAGAAGCCGGAATTTGATCCGATTCTACTTCGCCCGGTTGATGACCTGGAACTGACAGTACGTTCTGCAAACTGTTTGAAAGCAGAAGCTATCCAGTACATTGGTGACCTGGTACAGCGCACTGAGGTTGAGCTACTCAAGACGCCTAACCTTGGTAAGAAATCGCTAACTGAAATCAAAGATGTTCTTGCATCTCGTGGACTGTCTCTGGGCATGCGCCTGGAAAACTGGCCACCAGAGAGCATCGCTGAAAAAGATTAATCAGGTTTATATCAAACTGATTTGTAGAGAAGGATAAAACTATGCGCCATCGTAAGAGTGGTCGTCAGTTGAATCGCAACAGCAGCCATCGTCAAGCTATGTTCAAAAACATGGCCGGTTCACTGGTTAAGCACGAAGTGATTAAAACGACGTTGCCAAAAGCGAAAGAATTACGTCGCGTAATCGAGCCTCTTATCACTATGGCTAAAGAAGACAGCGTTGCAAACCGCCGTCTGGCTTTCGCTCGCACTGGTGATAAAGAAGTTGTAGGTAAACTGTTCAACGAGCTTGGTCCTCGTTACGAAGCTCGCCCAGGCGGTTACACTCGCATTCTTAAATGCGGTTTCCGTGCAGGCGACAATGCCCCTATGGCATTCGTTGAGCTAGTAGACCGTCCAGTTGAAGAAGTCGCTGAAGAAGCGGAAGACGCAACTGAAGAGTAAGTAATTGCTCTTTTATCTTAGGCTTAGGTCTTCGATAGATTTGAAAAACCCCGCTTAGGCGGGGTTTTTTGTTGCTGTTATTAATTTCAAAGTATTTACTGATAAAGGGTGAATAAAGGTTATTGAAATTGTAAAAGTGTACTGATTGATTGAGCTTACATGTAATTAATTTATGGCTTAAGTTATAATATCGAAATGATGTAGTGTGAAGGCCTAGGAATGTTTGTTTCAATCAGTAATGCAAAATCAAGACCAGAGAATAGCGATCAGGTGATCTATGCATCTTTTAATTCTGATCTAGAGGAAATTTATAAGTCAATTAACGCACAGTTGAGACCTATTACTATAATTTATGACCCTCCAGTGCGAGCAGTAGGACTTCAACTACAAACGAATGCGCAAGTTATTGATTCATTACCTCTATTTGAGTCATTCTATGAAAAACTGCTAGTTTTAAAGCTAAAGTATACAGATGATGTAATACTAGTGTCATCAGATATTCTTTCTGATGACTTGAAGCGAAATGTGGATTCAGAATATGTCAACTGTATAGAGCAGATTGTACATACAACTGTAGCCTGTCATATGATGCTTTATGCGTTCTATTTGGTATCAAATAATGAAATATTAAATAGGCTTAATAAAAAGTTGTCTTATTGCACTAAATATTTCGATCAACCTATCCCTTCTGAAAAAATAACTTCATTCATTACAGAAAATAATAAGCTAAAAAGTGATAATAAAGCTCTACTTGAACAAATTAACTCATTAAAAGAAAATATTAAAAATCTCGAATCTAAATGTGATTTATTAGTTAAAGATAATGATTTATTGGTCGAATCATTACATCAGTCACAGGAAAAGTACGAAATCTTGCTCAAAGATAATAAAAATGTTTTGAGTAAACTGGAAACTAAAAGAAAAAAATTATCAGCCCGCGACAAAGAAAATCAAGAGATAATTAAATCACTTCACTTCGCACAGGAAATGTGTGAAGTGCAGGCGGAGCAGGCATTAAAGAGAGATAATGAGTTCCGTAAATACAAAGATGAGATTAAGCTGAGACTTCTTTGGTTAACTACGTCGGTGCAAAATACTAAAAACAACTTTCGTTCAAGTTCTCGGAGTTTTAGAAAACTGGTTCGTAAAGAAATTGAAGAGATCGAAAAAAGTGGTCTTTTTGATAAAGAATTTTATTTAAATAGTTACACTGATGTTGCTCAAAAAAATATAGAGCCAATATTACATTATTTTTTATACGGAGTTTATGAGGGTAGAGATCCTTCTGCAAGTTTCAATACGCTCTCTTACCTATCTCTACATGAAGACGTTGCTCAGGCTGGAATTAACCCTTTTATCCATTTTATACGTCACGGACGTATCGAAAATCGTAAAACTACTAGCTCAAAATTGAAAAATTGAGTAACAAAAGGGTGTTAAAAATGATTGATTTTTACAACTCTCTCGAATTTGGCAGTATCGACAATACGTTTTACTTTACTTCGAGTATAGTTAATGTAGAAAATTTTAAATTTTCAAGAAAAACGAATATATATATTGCAAGTAAGAGTGTAGTTGATGATTACCGAACAAAGTTTTTTAATGAATCATCAGTTAGTATTCATGATTCACTGGTTACTGAAATGGAAGGTCCTTCTGAGTTATTTCAGTTCGAAGGTATAGAGTACAATAATGTTGTAACTCAAACTGAGCTATTACGAGTATATCCCTTCTTACGTAAGACTTCAAAAAGCTCTGTACTTCAATCCAAAAACATAGCGGATGTGCTCGGTAATTATTCTCTAAATCATTACGAAGAAAACGCTCTATTTCTTGATTATCCATGGTCTGTATTGAGATTACTTAAGAAGTTGCACGATGTTGGTTTGCTAGTTAATTTTTCTTTTATCACTTGCCGAGTATACGTTTTTAGCTTGGATGCCGGTTTTGAAAGCGAAAGTTCTATTATAGAACGTTTCAGTGCTATAGGTTTTAGTCTGCTTTCTTCTACGAAG
The DNA here is from genome assembly GCF_047556435.1 of Alteromonas sp. H39. Taxonomy (GTDB): domain Bacteria; phylum Pseudomonadota; class Gammaproteobacteria; order Enterobacterales; family Alteromonadaceae; genus Alteromonas. Next base: position 3,769,170 of record NZ_CP180210.1, on the reverse strand, counting down.
GCTAGTTCAGATTTTATTTACCTGACTTTTAAAAGACGTTCTGTGTCAGCAGCAATTAATTCAAACTACAAATCTTTAGGAAGTAGTGAGGATCTAAGTAGCGACGCTAACGAAGAGAGAGTAGCAGATTTACAACGTCAGCTTTATACTCTGAATACAATCATGTTGAAAGCCAAAAGAGACTTAAGTATCTCTAGGAGCTCTGAGTCGAAGTTACGTAAGGATATAACGCAGCTTAGACTTAAAAACGCGGCGATGATATCTTGTTTATCTTCTATTGATAATGACGTTGAAGAGATCAAAAGTATTTTTGAATCTGTGGAATATAAGAATAGAAAATAATATGAGCTCAATTGATTTTTCACCTAAAGAAATTTTAAAGAAGTTGTTGGTTCATTCAGATTTAGAGTTTAATGTCGTTTATTTACTTTTACGTTCTATCGTTGAAGAAGATAAAAAAGGTTTGAGTAATTTAACGTTTTTAAAATGCAGGCTCGAACAGTTAGGCTTTTCAAATTCAGATATAAAGTGGTTTTTTCTAGCCATTCTTCAATATAAGAAAAATGTTTTTAATACATTTTTGTTTCATGAATATGACTCACAATTTTTTTCCGACGCATTAGCTACATTCTCCGGAGAAACTTATAACGAATTCGATTCTATATTGTCAAGAAATAACTATAAACCTGAGTTATTTATTAATATAAAAATTCTCGGCAAAGTCGCTCTAGGACATGCTTGGTCTGGTACTTCAGTAAATACCGTCATTTTTCGTCAAGAATCGATTGTTACAATTGATAAAATTCAGTTTACTGCGTTTTATGCAAGTCCTTCGATATTAAGAATTATTTCAAGAAATACAGTTACGGGAAGTGTTGCTACTTACGATTTAGAGGGAACCTACCGTCTGCAAGATGCGCATAATAGTATTAGTATTGGAATTGACAGAGATCGATATATCCATATTTCTTATGAACATCATGGGTCAAGGCTGAAATATCGCCGCACGGAAAAGCCACTTTGTATATCAAGCTGGACCAGCGAACTTTCGATGACTTCTAATAAAGAAGATAAGGTGACTTATCCTACCTTCATACTGCCCGAAAATGAGTCACCGCTAATGATGTTATATCGTGACGGTAACTGGAGAAGTGGGACAGCTTACCTCAAGTGGTATGATGAGAATACGCTTTGTTGGTACGACTATCCTCATCCTATTTTAAGCGGAGCTACAAACAGTCCTTGGACAAGCAATGCTTATTGGAACAACCCGGTCAAGGACAGTTATGGTAACCTTCACTTAAGCTATTGTTGGAGAACAGACTATTTTGATGAGTCATTGTTGGTAAACAATATCAATATCGGTTACGCGGTGAGTTATGATGATGGGTTTCACTGGTATTCTTCCAATAATAAGGGATATAAACTGCCAATAACGCAGGTAAATAGTGAAGTAATTTGTCCTATACCGCCATGTTCAAATTTGATGAATCAAACAAGCATGGTTGTTGATAGCAAAGGAAGCCCCCACGTTATAACATATGCAAACGATCGTACAGGTGTGCCTCAGTATTTGCATATTTATTACAATGGTCATGAGTGGGTAAAGAATGTTGTTTCTAACCATACCACAAAATTTAATATTCAGGGAGGAGGAACTTTGCCTGTACCCATCTCAAGGCCAGAAGTGTTAATTGATGAATATGACAACTTATACATTATCCACAGTGGAATTGAGACAGAATATAAGTTGTCTCTCACTTTTCTTCAAGCTCCTCTATATATCTTTCGAAATGAAAATATACAGCAATTGTATGACTATCCAGTGGGATTTTCAGAGCCTGTTGTAGATAAAAAAAGGTGGTATTCTGAAGGGATTTTGAGTTTATTTGTGCAGTACAATGAACAACCTACTGGAGATTTGACTGAGAGAAGTTTCCAACTTTCAAGTAGAGCTTCTATTGTTGATTTAAAAATTAGTATTAATAGGAAAAATAAATGAGTCTCTTATCTAAAGGAAACGTTGCTTTTAGGGAAAAGGAATTCCAAAAGGCTATTCAGCTCTATGAATCTGCTATTGCTGAAAATCCCGACTTGAAAGAGTTGATAGATATTAACCTGTCTATTGCAAAGGACCGGTTAATTCCAAATACCAGAGACTTGAAACAAGATGCTTTTCGTATTAATGAGAACCTAATAGAATCCACGAAAAGCAAGCCAACAATACGTTCAGAGGAGCTATCCCGAACTTCTATCCCTAAGCAGGCAGCAAAAGTTTATCAGACCTCCGTATATGAGGGGCGCCTCGAGATGTTCCAAGACGGCATGGTAGTGGGGTGGGCTGTTAATCGAAATAACCCTTCATCTATTTTCGATCTGGATATATATGTTGATGACGTTTATTTCGGTAAAAATAAAAACTCTCTCTCGAGAGCTGATTTAAAGAGGCATAAGAAATCGGCAGGAAAAGGTGGTTATAAGATTGTCTTTCCTCCAGAAATGTTTATAGGTGGGTCTCGGAGAATTACATTAAAGTGGCCTACCGGCGATGATTTCGCTAATTTTGAAATGGAAGCTAAGTACGATAAAGTTAATTGTTTTACTCCTAAATTGAAAAATAATCGACCCATATCTATTATTGTCCCTATCTATAATGCGGCAGAAGATGTAAAGACCTGCATAAAACGATTACAACGATTCACATCTAGCGATACAGACATAATTTTAATTAATGATGCAAGCACAGATAAAGAAGTTTTTGAGATACTTGAAAAGTCAAAGCAAATAAAGAACATCAGGATATTTCACAATGAAAGCAACCTTGGTTTTACTCGTACGGTAAACAAAGGTATTGCTTTAGCCGGAACAAATGATGTTGTCTTGCTTAATTCAGATGCAAGGGTAACGCCGCGCTGGCTCGAGGGCCTAAGAGCAGCAGCATCTATCTATCCAAAAGTCGCAACAGTTACACCTATGTCTGACAGAGCTGGCGCTTTTTCAGCTCCCAAAATAGGTAATGACAACGATCTTCCTGATGGCGTAAGTGAAGAGAATTATGCGGTTGCTTTTAGAAGAGCCTCATTGGGACTTTATCCAACAGTTCCAACCGGTAACGGTTTTTGTCTTTATATTAATAGACAGTGCCTGAACGAAATCGGAACACTTGATGAAGAAGCGTTTCCCCGAGGATACGGTGAAGAGAACGATTTCTGTATGAGAGCGCGTTCCAAAGGTTGGTTAAATATTATTGATGACAGAACTTATGTGTTTCACGATAGAAATAAAAGTTTTGGAGAAGCAAAAACGGATTTAATGGCGGCTGGCAGAAAGATAATCGATGAACGCTATCCTGATTATAAAAAGTCGACGTCCGTGTTCACTAACAACCCGCTTATCAATCTTGCTCGATATTGCGCGTTATCTGCGATGAAAGAGGCAAAGTCCTCAATATTGCCACGTGGGTTATTCGTAATTTCTACCTTAACGGGGGGAACACCGCAAACTAATCGTGATCTCATGTTATCAGTGTCAAAAGAAGTAGAGCCCTGGCTGTTGCATTGTGACGCTAAAGTAATGTCACTATACAAAATTCGCATAGGGCATGATGGCGAATTAGTAGAAAGGCATGTATTGAGTCACGAGGTTGATCCACTTACACATATTTCACACGAATATGACCAAGTTTTGTATAGCTGGTTGACAAAGTATGATTATGAGTTTGTTCATATAAGACACCTAGCGTGGCATTCATTAAATTTGCCCAAGTTAGGAAAGTTATGTGGCGCGAGGGTATTTAACTCTTTTCATGACTACTATACGGTTTGCCCGACTGTTAAACTTTTGGATAATGAAAGAAACTTTTGCTCTGGAAATTGCACCAATACAGGAGGTGACTGCACCCCGGAACTTTGGGGCGGTGACGCGTTTCCAAAGCTTAAAGATAGTTGGGTTTACAGGTGGCGTGAGAAGCTAGAAGAAGCCTTAGCACCTTGTGATGCCTTTATCACGACACACCTAAGTGCTAAAGATATTATTTTGAAACATTTAAAAATCGATAAAAAAAAGTTTTATGTAATTCCTCACGGACGAGATTTTAAAAAAATCTATCAACTAGCGGAGCCATACAAAGATGGCGATGTCCTAAAGGTTCTAGTACCAGGTAATATCAGTGAAGCAAAGGGTAGTGAAATAATTTCAAGCATTTTAAATATGGACGATAAAGCATTGATAGAATTTCATATTCTTGGGCGTGTGAGTGCTTCTCTGGGTCAGTTCAAACACCCTCGTCTTATCATTCATGGCGAATATAAACGAGAAAATTTTGCAGAACATGTCAAAAAAATTAAGCCACACATTGGAGCAGTTCTATCGATATGGAACGAGACATGGTGCCATACATTGACCGAATTATGGTCTGTTGGCCTACCTGTAGTTGTAACTGAATATCAGACATTGTCGCAGCGTGTAAAAGAATCTGGGGCAGGTTGGGTGTTGGAAAGTACAGATTTACTCAAGGCGTATGAAATATTTACTGATATTGTGCCTCGTGATATTGTCAATAAACGTCAACAAATACTTTTGAAATCGGCGTTTGAAAATATAGCCAATAATACTAACAATAGGATGGCTGAGAATTATTTGAGAGTTTATTTTGATCGAGTTTGAAAAAAGATTTATTGAAGGAAATGGGTCTGATTGCCTTGTAAACGAGCTTCTCCAACTTGTAGAAAGAAATGAAATAAGTGAGAGGTCGTTTGTAAAGTGTATTTCTTATTTACGTGCGAATAGAAACTATAAGCAGGCTTTAATCATTGCCGCTCACTATGAAGGAATAGTTAACACTGTTAAAGGCCTTAGTGAAATTGCGTATGTCTATCAGGCAGTGCACCTATACTCTGCAGCTGCTGAGGTATTGTTAGTCGCTGTTAAAAACGGTGGCGGTTTGGGAATTATCACTAGAGTTTTCAGGTGTTATCGATTGTCGGGTAACTCGACATTAGTCATTGACTATTTATCAAATTTAAGTTCGGATTTTTTGAAAAACGCCGCCATTCTGAGAGAGGTATATCTTGCCCTCTATAATAATAAAAAAGTCTTTGATTATTTAATAGGATTTGGCAACGAGATTGAAGGCAATAAAGTTTTAGCTATAGCCAAACTATATGCTCTACAGGGCAACGTGGCTAGTGCATTGGCACTGAAAGACTTTTTTTCTGATCCTCAAATGCATCAAGAGTTAGATTTAACTATAAAAAGTTATGAACAAAAAAAGGCTCCTTTGAAAACAGAAATTTATAATCAAAATAGCCAGGTTGACTTTATTGATGTAAGTAACTCAGGTGTACGCATTGCGTACCTTTATGATGAAACTTCTTTAGTAAAAACTATAGAATTAGTAACTTCTTTTGGTGTTGTTTCCGAGGTTGATTTAAAAGTCAATAAACAAGCGGATTCTGGTTCAGAGTTAAAAATTGTTATCGATTTTAAATTTCCTGAATTAATCTATGAGGAACTTGAATATTTTGTATTAAGAGCAAAAGAAACAGCCGAGGTTATAGCTGAAGTTCCTCGAAAATGCTTAGAAGTTAGAGGGATTGAATTATTGACGGAGGATAGTGTCCCGGGTAAGGTTGTCAATCTCAATATTGTTGGTAACCGTTTGAGTCTTCTTCAGAATGCCGCTTTTAATGGAGAGGGTGCAATAATATTCGGCAAATACCTTATATTGGAATCAGCTTATAAAAGGCTTAATGGTTACTCAGAGTCAATGATTTTTTCAAAAGATAAAAAGTCTGTCTATTTGTTTTATAAAAAAGTGGATAAAAGTATTAGTTTAATTTTAAATTGTCTGACGTTAAATTGGACAAATTATTATCATTATGTAATCGACTTCTATTTGCGATTGGCTGTTTCTAAAAGGGTCGTTGTCGATGGCTCTTTAAAATATTATTTGTCAAATTTACCTTTTTCCGAATTGATGCCGTTTCAACGGTTTTTTCTGGAGTCTAGTTTTCCTGACATGGAGCCATTTGTCTTATCACCGACAGAAATGACTTATGCTGATTCATTACTTTTCCCTTATCAAGTTCCAACTAGAAGCTCTGATAATTTTCAAATATTAAAGGGGATAATATCGAGTAAAAAGGTAAAAAGTAGGTCGCTAATATATATTGATAGACGTAATGCGAAAAATAGACGGATCCAAAATGAGAACCAAATCATAGCTATGTTAATAGAGCATGGTTTCAAAATAATTAAGCCTGAAGATTTAAGTGTAAATGAACAGGTTTCAATTTTTTCTGAGGCCAAAGTGATTGTTAGCGCATCAGGTGCTGCCTTGACAAATTCTATTTTTATGCGCGATGAAAGTGTTTTGGTTGAATTGATTGGTGAGGATGTGGATGCTAATTTTTGGCCCTCATTTACATCAAGCCTAAAAATTGACCATAAGCAGCTTCCGATGAAGATAAAGCAAAAATCTTACAGTTCTTTGAATAACATTTATGAGGCTGATTTAGTAGCCTTAAAACATAATTTAGAAAAAATATTAAGTACATCAAATATTACTTAAGTTTAAAAACCAGCCACGACTAGGACTATATAAAGTTTGCTATGAAAATAATTGAATTTACGCCGTTGGGTGATAGCAGAGGCTCTTTAGTTGCTCTTGAAGCAAACAGGTCAATTCCTTTTGATATAAAACGTGTTTATTATATTTTTGCTACTAAGAAGAATGTTTCCCGGGGTTACCATGCACATAGGAATTTAAAACAGGTAGCGGTTTGTGTGACCGGTAGTTGTCGCTTTATTTTGGATGACGGGGTTGAGCGGCAAGAAGTCGTTCTTGATAGTTCAACCAAGGGGCTTTTAATTGAAGGACTAATTTGGCGGGAAATGCACGACTTTACTCCAGATTGTGTTTTAATGGTTATAGCAAGTGACTATTATGATGAAAACGACTACATTCGCGAATATCAACAATTTGTAAAGGAAGCACGTGAGCAACATTAAAATTCACTCGCTAGCCGATGTGCAAACAGATTTAATCGGAGAAGGTACCACCATCTGGCAGTTCAGTGTCGTATTAAAACAAGCGAAAATTGGTGCTAACTGCAATATTAATGCGCTAACGCTAATTGAAAACGATGTCGTCATTGGGGATAATGTAACAGTCAAATCTGGTGTTCAAATATGGGATGGCTTGAGAATTGAGAATAATGTATTTATCGGTCCGAATGTGACTTTTACCAACGACTTTACCCCGAGGTCAAAGCAGCGGCCATCAGAGTTTCTCAAAACTACTGTTAGGAATTATGCCTCTATTGGTGCTAATGCTACGATTGTTGGGGGCATTTCTATAGGCGAATATGCGCTTATTGGGGCTGGAAGTGTGGTGACTAGAGATATTCCTGCTCACGCACTTGTCTATGGAAATCCTGCCAAACACTGTGGCTGGGTTTGTGAGTGTGGGTCTAAGCTAGAAGACTTTAGTTGTTCTTCATGCAACCTAGAGTACGAAATTATTAATAACACAATTATTAAGAAAGATACATGATTCCATTTTTAGATTTAAAAGGCATTAATGCCCAGTACAGGGATGAATTGATTAAAGCAGCTACAGACGTGATTGATTCTGGATGGTATGTCCAAGGGCAACAAGTCAAAGCCTTTGAACAAGAGTTCGCTGAATACTGCGGCACTAAGCACGCTATTGGTGTAGCAAATGGATTGGATGCCTTGATTCTGACACTAAGAGCTTACAAAGAACTAGGTAAACTTAAAGAAGGCGATGAAGTCATTGTACCTGCGAATACTTATATTGCTAGTATTCTCGCCATCACCGAAAGCCGGTTAAAGCCCATTTTGGTGGAACCAAATGAACACACCTACAATTTAGACTCAACGCTAATTGAGCTAGCCATTACTCCAAATACCAAAGCGATTTTGGCGGTTCACTTGTACGGTCAGCTTGCCGATATGCCAACCATTAATTCCATCGCTCAAAAGCATAATCTGTTAGTGATTGAAGATTCAGCACAATCCCATGGCGCCCAAATGCATGGTCGCAGAGCTGGCAACTGGGGCGATGCTTCTGGTTTTAGCTTTTATCCTGGCAAAAATTTAGGGGCATTGGGCGATGCGGGCGCAGTGACTACAAACGACGACGAGTTGGCACAGGCGATTCGTGCTTTAGGAAACTATGGAAGCCATAGAAAATATGAAAATTTATATCAAGGCGTAAACAGCCGTTTAGATGAAATGCAAGCCGCATTATTACGAGTTAAACTCAAGAACTTAGATAATGAAACAAAGCGGCGCCAAGAAATCGCAGCTATGTATATTAATGGGATTAAAAACGATGCGATCGTTTTACCTATGCTCCCAAATAGTACACCTCTTACACCTGGAAATTGTGTGTGGCATTTATTTGTCATACGCACTAAGTTACGTGAAAAATTGCAATCCTATTTATCTGAGCATGGTATTCAAAGCCTGATTCACTATCCCATTGCACCGCATCATCAACGAGCCTACAAAGATTGGAAACATCAAAGTTACCCGATTACAGAATCCATTCACAGAGAAGTTTTAAGTTTACCCATTAGCCCTATACTAGACAACGAATCAGTTAATCGAGTTATTTCAATAACTAATGGTTTTGAGTAATGTAGCGGTTCAATGAATTGGCAGTAATCGGTTGGGTAGCAAAAAGCTACCCAGTAAGTGATTAAATCGTGTATAAAAATACATTCATTGTTTTTGCAACTATTTATCTATAATTGTATGACCTCCTCCCTGAAAATCGAAACGGTGTAAAGTAGAAAAATTTGGCTATAGTTGCTTTGAAATAGGAGCCGCATTGCCATGAAAAAGACCAGATACACTGAAGAACAAATCTCCTTCGCACTACGTCGGGCAGAGACCGGGACACGCGTTGAAGAAGTCAGCCGTAAGATGGGGATCTCCAAAGCTACGTTTTACAATTGGAAAAAGAAGTACGGTGGCTTAGGGGTTGCCGAACTTCGTCGCTTAAAGCAGCTGGAAGACGGTGTCCTCTCCCCCCAAAATAACACCATGACATTGATGAGATTTCCAATAAACTGGAGACAATGGAGATCTCAATATGAAAAAACGCTACAGCGAAGAACAAATCATCAAGGCCATCAAGCAGCATGAAGCTGGCGCAAAGGTGGACGACATCTGCCGCGAGATGGGTATCTCGTCTGGGACTTTTTATAATTGGCGGAGCAAGTATGCGGGCCTGGAAGTTAACGAAGCGAAGCGCCTAAAAGAGCTTGAGTCTGAGAACAATAAGCTGAAGAAAATGCTGGCTGACAAGCTTTTAGAAGTGGAAGCGATGAAGGATGTGCTTTCAAAAAAGTGGTAACGCCAGCAGCAAGAAAGCCTGTCGCCCGTCACCTTATTGATGCGTTTAAGCGCAGTGAACGGGCTGCCTGCAAGCTTGCTGGTGTCAGCCGAACCGCATTCAGATATTGCCATAAGACAAAACCAGATAGCGCTGTGCGCGCTCGGTTGAAGGAGTTAGCGTCACAGTATCCGAGGTATGGATATCTGATGTTGCATGGCCTACTCAAAGGCGAAGGGCTTGTCATCAATCGCAAGCACACGTACCGCCTTTATACCGAAGAGGCCTTGCAAGTGCGGACAAAGAAGCGCAAGAAGCTGACTCGCCCGAGGCAGCCAATAGAGGTGCCAACAGCGCCAGATCAGCGGTGGTCAATGGACTTCGTATCTGATCAGCTTAGTAGTGGTAGGCGCTTTAGGGTGTTGAACGTAGTTGATGATTACTCCCGCGAGATGGTCGGACAGCTGGTGTCTGTCTCTATCAGTGGCCGTCAGGTTGCACGCTTCCTTAGCCAGCTCATTGAGCAAAGAGGAAAGCCAGCAAAAGTGATTTGCGATAACGGAACAGAATTCACCAGTAAGGCGATGTTCTTCTGGAGTAAAGAGACGGGTGTTGAGCTTGGTTTTATCCAGCCTGGCAAACCGACACAGAATGCCTTCGTGGAAAGCCTTAACGGCAAGTTCAGAAACGAATGCCTGAACCAGCATTGGTTCAGAACAATGGACGAGGCACGTTACGAAGTAGATCTATGGCGTGAGCATTACAACCATGTTCGGCCACATAGTTCACTGAATTATTTACCGCCTGTTGAGTATGCAAAACGGGCAGCATAATATGAATAATCTCATCGAAAAAGTGGTGCTAGTTCAGGGGAAAGGTCAGATATCGTTGAAAAAAAGCTGTAAAGCCAGCGATCAGACGTGAACTAGTGAATTATGCGCGAGAGCAGCATGGCGCCAGTTTGCGGATGGCGTGTCGCGTAGTTGGCATCAGTTACTCGGTCTATCGTTATCAGCCGGATAAAGCGCGCGATGACAAGATCATCGCAAAGCTACAGGAAGCCGTTGAACGGTATCCCGCCTACGGATTCAATAAGCTATTTAAGATCCTAAAACGCTGGGGTCACGGCTGGAACCATAAACGTGTGTATCGCATTTACTGCGAGCTAAAGCTGAATAAACGCCGACGAGGAAAACGACGCCTACCAGCAAGAAACCCAGAGCCTCTAGCGGTTCCAGCTCAGGCCAACCATTGCTGGTCGATGGACTTTATGTGTGACAGCCTACAATGCGGCAGGCGCTTCAGAACGTTTAACCTGGTGGATGACTTCAACCGTGAAGCGTTGGCCATTGAGATTGATTTAAACCTGCCGTCGCAGCGGGTTGTACGCGTACTGGAACGCGTCGTCGCCTGGCGAGGTTACCCAGCCAAACTACGCATGGACAATGGGCCAGAGTTCATCTCCATCGCACTGGCCAACTGGGCGGAAGAGCATGGCATCGCGCTGGAATTTATCAAACCGGGTAAGCCTACACAAAACTCTACATCGAGCGTTTTAACCGGACTTACCGCGACGAAATACTCAATATGTACGTCTTCAGAACACTTAATGAAGTGCGTGAACTGACGGATAGCTGGGTGACTGAATACAACGAAGAACGACCCCATGATGCGCTGAATGATCTGACACCATGGGAATATTTAACCAAGCATGAACAGGCCGAAACCTCTAATTATGGGTGTAACTAATTAGGGGAGGTTTACAATGTTTACATTATTTTTTGTTGAGTGGTAGAGCTCAATAAATTTAACTTCATTTCAATAAGTTAGTGTTAATTATAAATTTATTAAGATTTTATTTATTTCAATATCTATTTCACAATTTGTACTTTCAATTTCCACGTCACTTAATTCAAATTTCTTTTTTTTGTTTACAATAGAATTTATCTGGATATTTGTAGATGGAGCTCGCACCAAAAACCTCGCATTCGATTGCGCCACTAGGTAGTCTGGTGAAATCTTTTCTAATACAGATTTATCTATGCTACCCGCTGTGTGAAAAAATACGGTGTTTCTAAAAATTCTATATACATAGTTAAACATGGAATAAGCAGATGAAGATCCGAAAAAAATAAGAGTTTTGTTAAGCATCGCATTTGAGTTACTTATATGTATAAGTCTTCCAAAGTTTGGTAGCGCATTGTCATATAATACATAATCTCTATAGTTATGACTCGTTAGTATACTTTCCGGATGAGTTTTAGGTGGGAATAATTTAGCTCCTAAGTCTCCTCCAACCTCTTTCGTTTCATAAACGTCCTCAGAAAAATGTGATTTTATTTCTTCAGCATCCAAATTGAGATGAGCACACATTTCTAAAGTTGCAACCATGGCACCGTGAGCATTCCAATGGGTATCACAAACTCTAAAAGTGGGTTTGACATATTTTTTTAGTGATTCCGATGGCACCAAAAGAGGGAACCCTTTTATCATAATTTTTTCGAGTTGCTGCAAAGGTGTGTTTTTGAACTCCCCTATGGGGTAATTTTCTGTAACAACATACTCCTTGGAGGGGGCAACCAGAAAGCATGATGGAATATTCAATGATTCTGTAAGAGCGGTGAAATCACGCATGTAATTTATCCACTCTTTCTTAGCGGCTCTTGTAAGTTTAACTTTCCCCTGAAACTGTTCAACACTTTTATTTGTATCGTTGTCCAGATACAGCCACCCATTTTCACCCTCTATTACTTCAAAAGCGCCTTTGATATTGCATTTGTAAAGTGGAGTTATCTCACTCTCATGAAGTAAGTTGATTGTAAAATAATCTGAATCTATTGGTATAAAATGCCTAAAGCCATATTGTATCCTCTCTTCAAATTTGGCATTTTTGCTTACGACTTTTTCTTGAACATCCGCTCTAATTACGTTTCTTTCTAAAACTTTAAATTTGTCTCCCCAAAGAACTACGAGTTCACCTCGTGCTTCTTTTTGGTTGACGAGCCAACCTGTTAACTCCAAACCACTTTTCTTTATGTCTTGATAATCAAATTTTAATCCATCGTAGGGGGAGTCTACACACCACCTGAAAGATTTGATGTTATCGTGATTTAAGGAGTCGAAAACAATGGAATATAGAGACATTCAGTACGCTTAATAATTTATAAGTAATTGGAAACTAGTTCGTATTCTTCTTGGAGATGGTTTTTTAAACGCTTCACAGAAGTTGGAATTATAGAGCCTGGGGAAACGTTTGCTTTTTGTGGGTAAAACTTCCAAGACATTTTCTCACTTAGTTTTTTCAAGTCTCTTTCAAAAAAATGGACTGAGCCAACGAAACTCATTGCAGATATCGGTACTTTTTTAAAAAAGCGTTGATATGTATTAGTAACATGCTTCAAAGACTCGTCTTTGATTATTTGCGTTACAAGTTCTTCCTGCGTATAAATACCGTGCTCTAACTCTATTTTACGAAGATCAGCGTAGTGTGGATGAGAATCCTTATGGCGCAAAAGGTGCCCAACATGTGACCATATTCTTTCTATAGGGTCTCTTACCCAGACTATAGTTTGGGCATCGGGAAAAGTCTCCAAATGATTTGGGTGCGGCTTATAATGGCCATGTAAAGCTTCGTTAATTGTTTTCCGAGGGACCGTGCCCGAGCTAAGGGCCCTGGCTGTTTCTGGAACATAAATCTGAGTAACTTTTTTTCGCCCGAGTTCATGTTGTAACACTTTTCTGAAGGATGTGCCGGCTGTCTTGGGAATATGGTAGGAAAAAATTTTTACTTTGGGTCTCATTAACCTCATCTAAATTGCCCTATCAGAGTCTGGAATCCATTCGAATTCTAATACCTACAGTTTGTTAAGCAAACCTATTTTGTCTCCCCTGGTAGTAAATTTCTGTAAAAGCTTGAGCATAGGATAATAGTTGCGTAGTAATACTGAAGTTGAGTTAAGTTTGTGGCATTATGTTTGGCTTTAAACTATGTCAGTACCTATTAAAACGAATGAGGTTCGCAGTTATCAAAAGTAAGATAAGAAGCTTGTACCGAAAATATATTGTTGAGCCAAAGTTAGTCAAAGCTTTGCAAGATTCAAATATTTTCGATTCGGAGTGGTACCTAAAAGAGAATGAAGATGTCAAACGATCAGGTGTTAAGCCTGAAGTTCACTTTATTCGCTTTGGGGCGGGTGAGGGACGTTTGCCACACAGGCAATTCAACCTTGCTATAGCACATTCCGACCTTAGTCAACAAGGTCAGCATTTGCTGGCCGCCTTTTTATTGAACAACACCAACGATTTCTCTTCATTTACTGATAACCTTAGTTCCTCTTGCCCGTATACCTCTGTTTATAATTGCACCAGTTACCCTAGAGTTAGCTTGTCTTTAGCTGCACAAACAGAATTTTTAAATTCTGTAATTACAGTAATCATCCCTGTGTTCAATGCCTTTGATGAATTGGCGCACTGCCTTCATTCGTTAACTGCTTCAAAGTTGCAGGGGGCTACAGTCATAGTAATCAATGACGCTAGCACTGAGGAGGGTTTTAACGAAATTGCCGACAAATTTCGTTATAATAACTTTGAGTTCATGTCTAACGATAACAATCTTGGCTTCAGTGGGACAGTAAACAAGGGAATCCGGACAGCGAGATCCAGGGTTGTTGATAGCGATATTGTAATTCTCAATTCTGACACGCAGGTTAGTTCCCATTGGCTTAGAGAGCTTAAGCTGATTGCTAAAAGTTCTCCTGAAACTGGAACTGTCACATCGGTTTCTAACTCTGCTGGTCCATTTAGCGTGCATACATTCCTGAACTCACCGTCTTTAGACGAGATAAATGCCGTTGCAAGTAGCCTCAGAGAAAATGCCCCCTTGGTTTCAGTTTCTGTGCCAACGGGCCATGGATTCTGTATGTACATTAATGGGCGCCTAATAGACGAGATAGGACTTTTTGATGACATTGCCTTCCCAAAAGGATACGGCGAAGAAAATGATTTTTGTATGCGTGCGATTAGGCATGGCTGGCGAAATAAAGTTGCTCTTAGATCATTCGTTTATCATAAAAAGAATGCTAGTTTTGGTACTGAGCGTGTTCAGCTATTGGAAAAAGGTCGAGCGATAATTGACGAGCGGTACCCTAACTATTCAAAGTTAGTACAGAGCACATTTAGTGATATAAGCTACACAGAGCTTTTTAGTCATCTGAAGCACATTACGGCTAACTCTAGCTCATTGCCCTTAAGTAAATCTAAACTGCTATTCGTCATTTCCACAGAAACAGGGGGAACACCTCAAACTAACTTCGATCTTATGAAGCAAGTTGCTAGTTCCCACGAATGCTTTTTGTTAGTCTCAGACTCCTCCAAGATAAGGCTATATTGGTTACAAGATTTGAAGCTTGAGTTAATTGAAAGCCACTATCTGAATGAAAAAATAGACCCATCAACACACAAAAGCGTCGAGTATGATGCTGTGGTCGCCGCGTGGCTTGGCTATCTTAATATTAGCTTAGTCCATATAAGACATATGGCGTGGCATAGTTACGGGCTAATAGATATTTGTAAAAATATCGAAATTCCAGTCGTTTTTTCTATTCACGACTTTTATACAGTTTGCCCGACGGTGAAGTTACTCGATGGAGATAAGAAGTTTTGCGGAGGTAAATGCACTAACCCCTCCGAGCCTTGTAAACCAGAATTATGGAAAGCTGAGCAGGTAGGTAATTTAAACCATTTTGAGGTGTTCCCCTGGCAAGCCATATTTAGGCGCTATATCAACGAGATATCTCATTTTGTCACGACCAGCGAGTCTGCTAAGAAAATTATTGAAGACTCTTATCCTTCAATAATTGATTCTGACTTCTCAGTAATCCCTCATGGTCGTGACTTCGAAGAATTTCAAAAGGTGGCCTCGTATCCTGAAGAAAACAAAAAGTTTAAACTAATCTGTCCAGGCAATATTGGGGCCGCGAAAGGTTTAAAGTTCATTAGCGACCTCGCCACAATCGGTCATGATGTACTAGAGGTTCATATAGTTGGAAAGGTTTCAAGCGAGGTTGAATTATCCGAACACATAGTTGTACATGGTGCATATGAACGAGAAGAATTAGCAAGTATAATAAAAAGTATAAGGCCGACTTTTGGTGGAGTTTTCTCAATTTGGCCAGAAACTTGGTGTCATACTCTAACCGAGTTGCTCGCAAGTGGCATTCCAGTATTTTCATTCGGAATGGGAGCGGTCGAGGAAAGAATTAACAAAGGCGAGTTTGGGTGGGTTTTGTCTTCAAGCCGTGCGATTGATCTGGTCAACAAACTAAATGATACTTCCTTCAAAGATGAATGGGAGTCTAAACTCGAGAACGTATATTTATGGCAATGTGGAGAAGGTAAAGAACTAACCACAAAAGCTATGAGCCATAGATACTTAGAAATATACAACAAACTTATATAAAAGGTTAAAGGGTACTATTTTGAGAAAAGGAATAATACTAGCCGGCGGGTCAGGTACAAGATTACATCCGCTCACAAAGGTTGTGAGCAAGCAGTTGATGCCTGTTTACGACAAACCCATGATTTTTTATCCGCTAACTACATTAATGATGGCGGGAATTCGCGATGTGTTGATTATAACAACTCCTGAGGAACAGCAGCGTTTTATAGATCTAATCGGTGATGGCTCCAAGCTGGGTATGAATATCCAGTACGCTATTCAACCTTCACCCGATGGTCTTGCTCAAGCTTTTTTGATCGGAGAGAGTTTTATCGGAAATGATTCTTGTTCCTTGGTTCTTGGCGATAATATTTATTACGGGCATGATCTTAAATCATCTTTACAAAGTGCCTTCAAACAAGAACATGGTGCGACTGTCTTTGGCTACCATGTGCACGACCCAGAGCGATATGGAGTTGTAGATTTTGATGAAGATTGGGTTGCGCTTTCAATTGAAGAAAAGCCTTCGACTCCAAAATCGAACTATGCCGTTACTGGGCTCTACTTTTATGACAATAGAGTCGTTGATTTCGCAAAAGAAGTTAAGCCATCAGCGAGAGGTGAGTTAGAAATTACTGACTTGAATAATCTGTACTTGCAAGATGGTAGTTTAAAGGTTGAACTAATGGGCCGAGGATCTGCGTGGTTAGATACCGGAACTCTTGATTCGTTGTTAGATGCTGCAAATTTTGTTGCAGCAATAGAGAAACGACAGGGGCTCAAGGTATGCTGCCCTGAAGAAGTTGCTTATCGAATGGGCTATATCAATGCAGAGGAGCTAGAAAAGCTAGCAGCCCCGCTCAAAAAAAGTGGGTATGGTGATTATTTGCTCAAAGTAATTCATGACCGTGTAAAATAACTCTCAAAGAAACAGGCTTTTAAAAATTTATGAAAGTTATTAGTACCGATATTCCCGACGTAAAAATTATTGATCATCGAGTGTTTGGTGACGAGCGGGGCTTTTTCTTAGAAACATATCGCGCAGACTGGTTCAAAGAGAAGTGTGCTGATGTAGATTTTGTTCAAGATAACCACTCTAAATCAAAACAAGGAATACTCCGTGGTTTACACTACCAGCTAGAGCAAACTCAGGGTAAGTTAGTTCGTGTGATTAGTGGTGAGGTGTTTGATGTAGCTGTAGACATGCGTAAAAGCTCTGCTACCTTCGGTCAGTGGGTAGGCGTATTGTTATCAGCTCAAAATAAGCGCCAGCTATGGGTGCCTGCTGGTTTTGCTCATGGATTTTACGTTACCAGTGAATCAGCTGAATTCGTATATAAATGTACTGATTATTATCATCCCGAATCTGAAGTCTCAGTCAGATTCGATGATCCAACGTTGAGTATTAATTGGCCTTTGGTAGATGGGGAACGCCCATCGCTTTCTGGAAAAGATAGAGAGGGACTTGCTTTTACAGATGCCCCAACTTTTTGAAAAGACACTCGGTATGATTGTAGTTATAGGGAAAAGTGGCCAGCTAGCGTGGGAATTAAAGCGTCTTAATCCTGATGGCTGTGTGTGTTTGGGACGAGATGATATAAATGTTTTTGACCCCGCAGACATCAAATGGAAGCTGGATAGCCTGTCACCGGTAGCCATTATTAATGCGTCTGCATATACTGCTGTAGACAACGCGGAGAAGGAGGAGGCTGCTGCAGAGGCCTTGAACGTGGTGGCAGTGAAATTTATCGCTGAGTACTGTCAGAATAACAAAATCAATCTTATACACTGTTCCACAGACTATGTATTTGATGGAAAGAAAGGTACACCTTACAAAGTAGATGATAGTATTGACCCACAGGGAGTGTACGGTAAAACCAAAGCTGAAGGTGAAAAGGCGATAAGAAGTATTCTTCCCAATACAAGCACTGTTATCAGAACTTCCTGGGTATATTCAGCTCATGGTAATAATTTTGTGAAAACCATGCTGCGGTTGATGGCTAGCAAGCCTTTACTAAGGGTTATCGACGATCAAATTGGCTCACCTACTTGGGCTAAGGGGTTGGCGCAAGCATGCCTAGAAGCTGCAAGAGAAAACATTACCGGTGTTTTTCATTGGTCAGATGAGGGCGTGTGTAGCTGGTATGACTTCGCACTGGCTATACAAGAGTTGGGAATAGAAAGTGGGTTTCTTAACAATCAAATTCCGGTTGAGCCAATTCCTACTAAGGACTATCCGACACCCGCAAAAAGACCCCATTACAGTGTCTTAGACAAAACACTTACGCGAAAAGTATTCAAAAGTGCTGAGCTCTTACATTGGCGTCAGCAACTCCTCGAAATGATGAATGAATTAAAGCAAGAAGTTAACAAATGAATAAAACAATTTTAGTTACCGGTGGTGCAGGGTTTATTGGCTCGGCAGTGGTTCGACATCTTATAAATGACACTGAACATAATGTCATTAATCTGGATAAACTGACGTACGCAGGAAATCTCGAGTCGCTAGCTTCTGTAGATAGTAGTGAGAGATATCATTTTGAGAAAGTTGATATCTGCGATGCAGGTGAAGTTGGCAGGGTGTTAAAAACCTATAGGCCAGATATTATAATGCATCTGGCCGCTGAGTCTCACGTAGATAGATCTATCGATGGGCCTGGGGAGTTTATACAAACCAATGTGGTTGGCACATACACGCTTCTTGAGCAGGCTCGTGCGTATTGGTCTGGCCTTAAAGAAGGGAAGAAGGAAGGTTTTAAATTTCATCATATATCCACCGATGAAGTATACGGTGATCTTCCTCACCCCGATGAAGTTGATGACAGCACAGAGCTGCCATTGTTTACGGAGACAACACCTTATGCACCAAGCTCTCCTTATTCAGCGAGTAAAGCCTCCTCTGATCAACTAGTGCGCTCGTGGCTTCGTACTTACAAGTTGCCAACACTGGTCACCAACTGTTCCAATAATTATGGTCCTTATCACTTCCCCGAGAAGCTTATTCCTCTCGTGATTCTTAACGCACTAGCAGGTAAACCACTTCCGGTTTACGGAAAGGGAAATCAGATCAGGGATTGGCTATATGTGGAGGATCATGCGCGTGCTCTAGTGCTTGTTGCACTTGAAGGCGTGATAGGCGAAACCTATAACATTGGTGGTCATAATGAAAAGCAAAATATTGAGGTTGTTCAAACGATCTGTGCAATATTAGATGATGTGAAGCCTAAAGGTTCTAAGTACGCTGAGCAGATAACTTTTGTACAAGATAGGCCTGGCCATGACATGCGTTATGCGATAGATGCCTCGAAAATTCAACGCGAACTCGGCTGGACTCCGCGAGAAACATTTGAAAGCGGTATTCGTAAAACTGTTGAATGGTACTTAAATAATGAAGCTTGGTGGAAAGCTGTACAGGATGGTAGTTATCAGGGCGAGCGACTAGGCGTAAATAGTTAACACACCTGAGTTTATGAACTGAAAAGCCGCATCATCAGCGGCTTTTTTAGATCTCAAAGGATTCTGTTTTTGAAATGAAAAAACTTGCAATGCGAACTGTCAAAGGTGTCGCAGCTCTATTACCAAAGTCACTGAAATTAGCATTAAAGAAGAATACAAGGCTAACTGAGATGTATAGCACTGGTATTCGTAAGTCAGGACTTTTCTATGGTGTTCCGAGTAAAAAAGAGCAAAGTAGTCGCTATAGAAGTTTACTCAAACATCAACGTGCTGAATTAGCGAAGAAAATTGATACTGCTAGCAATGAACCTTATGCCTGCAATGTTGTTTTTTTTGGCGGAAAGCTTACGAATGTTGATAATACAATGGCTTCGTTGAAAAAGGCCGGTATTGATGTTGTGCAATATGTTGGCGTTTTCATCGAATCTGAAGATAGTAATAGCTCTGTCAGGGTTTTCAATACTACCTCTTCGGCATGCGAGTCATTTAAAGCTGAAATACCTGTACTTTTAATTAATAGCGGAGATACAGTTGACCCTGCTCTAGGAGTATTATGCGCGAATCACACGGATAAAGCGTTACTTTATTTTGACACGGATTACGTAGATAAATATGGGAGATATTCAGAACCTCGTTTTTCACCAGACTGGAATCCCGACCTTCAGTTGACAACTGCATATATAAATAATGGTGTTGTAATTGCTAGCAACCTAATACGGTCCCTTAATTTATGTAAATGTGACTCAATTGCGTCCGTAGTGGCACATATTGCATTAAATGCACCTGACATATCCGCTCACCACATCCCGCACACAGTGATTCATTCTAACAAGCATAGTGTAGATAATAAAATACATGTCTCTTCTGTAGCGAGCTGGTTGAAGCAAACAAATGAGCATCTTGCTGTATCCTCTGAGACAGGACTTACCAACAACATACTTTGGCCGTTAGAAAATAAGCCGCTGGTTTCTTTAATCATTCCCACAAAAGATGGCAAAGAGCTTGTAAAGGCTTGTATCGACTCAATAATAGAAAAGTCGCTTTATGATAATTACGAAATCTTACTCATCGACAACGACAGTACCGAGCCGGAAAGCTTAGAATATTTTGAGTTTCTCACCTCTCAACCCAAGATAAGCATCTTGAAGTTTCCAGGTCCATTCAATTACTCAGCCATTAATAACTTTGGTGTTAAACATGCTAAAGGTGACATAATCGGATTAGTTAATAACGATATAGAAGTAATCAATCCCCTTTGGTTAGATTACATGGTAGGCCACGCTATGCGAGATAATGTGGGGTGTGTAGGCGCAAAGCTGCTGTATTCTGACGGCCGAATTCAACATGCAGGAGTTGTTTTGGGATATGGCGGCGGAGCAGGCCACGCTCATAAGTATTTCCCCCGCAATCATCAGGGCTACATGAGTCGTTTGGCTGCGACGCAAAGTTATAGCGCAGTCACTGCAGCTTGTTTGTTGGTTAAAAAGTCTCTTTTCGATAAAGTAGGTGGACTTGATGAAAAAAATTTGGCTGTAGCTTTTAACGATGTTGATTTCTGTTTACGGATAAAAGAATTGGACAAGCACAATATTTATTGCGCAGAGGCTGAGTTATATCATCACGAATCCGTGAGTCGTGGCCTGGATATTGCACCAGAAAAGGCGGCACGATTTAACCGGGAGCTTACCTATCTACAAAGTAGGTGGGCGGGGGTGATAGCCCACGACCCAGCTTACAACCCGAACCTTACATTGCGAAGTGAGAACTTTGCCATTAAAGAAGAACGTGAGTATATTTCCACATCAGGTATTTAAAATAGCATCAAGCAACAATAATCGAGTTGGAACGAAATGGAAGATTTGAAAAAAGGCTTAAAAATTGCCGTAGCCGGTACTGGTTACGTCGGACTATCAAACGCAGTATTGCTTGCACAGCACAACATGGTAACCGCTGTTGATTTGGTGCCAGAGAAAGTGGATCTGCTTAACAGCAAAAAGTCGCCTATCGAAGATAAGGAAATCTCGGCTTACCTTTCTGAGAAAGAATTAGATTTAACTGCGACCCTTGATGCGGAAGCAGCATACAAAGATGCTGACTTTGTGGTAATTGCCACGCCAACTGATTACGATCCGCAAACGAATTACTTCAACACCAGCAGTGTTGAAGCAGTAATTAGATCAGTTATGGCGGTGAACCCAAAAGCCGTGATGGTAATCAAGTCAACTGTGCCGGTTGGCTTTACTGCTGAAGCAAAAGAGCGACACGGCACCAAAAATCTCATGTTCTCTCCTGAGTTTCTGCGTGAAGGCAAAGCGCTTTACGATAACCTTCATCCAAGCCGTATTATAGTAGGCGAACAGAGTGAGCGTGCAAAAGTGTTCGCCAGCTTGCTAGAGCAAGGCGCTATTAAAGAAGACATTGATGTGCTGTTTACCAACAGTACGGAAGCAGAAGCGATTAAGCTGTTCGCAAATACGTACCTTGCTATGCGAGTAGCGTACTTTAACGAACTAGACAGCTACGCAGAACGTCATGGATTAGATACTAAGCAAATTATTGAGGGTGTGAGCCTGGACCCGCGCATAGGCAGCCACTACAACAACCCGAGCTTTGGCTACGGTGGCTATTGTCTGCCGAAGGATACCAAACAATTGTTGGCAAATTACAGCGAAGTCCCGAACAATATGATCCAGGCAATAGTGGATGCAAACCGTACTCGTAAGGATTTCATTGCGGATTCTATCATTAAACGGAATCCGAGAGTGGTCGGCGTATACCGCCTGATCATGAAGTCTGGCTCTGACAATTTCCGCGCCAGTGCAATTCAGGGGATCATGAAACGCATTAAAGCGAAAGGTATCGAAGTGGTGGTGTACGAGCCGGTACTGACAGAAAAAGAGTTCTTTAAATCCCGAGTCATTAATGACCTCGAAGCGTTTAAAGCTGAGTCTGATGTTATCGTCGCTAACCGTATTACCGATGATATCCAGGATGTACTGGAAAAAGTCTATACACGCGACCTGTTCGGCGCTGACTAGCGTCTCAGTAAATCGCCACGCAGTCTGTCTTTTTACCGACAGACTGCGTTTTTTGCTTCTTAAACAATCTGCATTATTATTTGAATAGTTTTTTTTCCCGTAAACGGTCTTACAACTTCACCGTATAAGTGGCAACGTTCTGTATTGGCATTAATCGCTTTCTCACCGCTTCGCATCTTGGTACCCACTTCTACGTTATTACAATTCTTAATGAGCGTTTCCAGCTTAGGGAAAAAGCCAGAGCACAAAAAGTAATAAACACCGCTATAAATCTTACAAAAATGTTCTAAATGAAAAGATTGCCGTAAACTCCTTGCTGGCCGTAAAATCCGCAGCAATTCAGTTACCTGCCGTAAGGTTTCTATTCCTTTTTCTCCCCAAGGCATTCCGGCTGAAGTACTTTTAATTTGTTGTTGTTCGATGTCATTGTGAAGAAGTGAGCAATTATGCAAAGGCTGCGTGATTTAGCCCTTGAAGTACTAAACGAGTACCAGCTTTTATCCGAAGAATTTGGCAGTTATCAGAAAACGTCCGGCCTGGCCTGTGTTGTGGGGTGTGGCGCATGCTGCAATAATCCCCAGATAGAGGCGTCGGTGTTAGAAATGCTACCCCTGGCACTGCACTTGTTTGATGTTGGGCAAGCAGATAACTATTTACATCAGATGCATGACAGTGGCGGTTTTGCCTGCCACCTGTTTAAGCGCCATTCGCTGGATGGCTTGAAGGGGGTGTGTACGGTATATGAGTGGCGTCCCGGAATTTGCCGAATGTTTGGCGTGGCGGGTTACAGGACCAAAACAGACTTACCTACGCTTTCAGTGTGCTCAACAATTAAAGCGTCGAAGCCTAATAAATATGCTGACGCCCTTATTACCATGTCGACCTCCACTCCGCCTATGTTAACGCATGGTCGTCAGCGCATTGCGAAAATCGACTATTCGATGGGTGAAAAACTGATGCCAATTAACCAGGCGCTAGTGGCAGCACTTGAAAAAGTGTTAACTCAGGCGGCATATGGTGCGTTAGATGATGGTAACGTGGCTGCCTGAAGGTCTGGCAATTTTATAAGCTGGCCGGTACATGGCTTCTCGTAGATAGGTCGTCGCGCTGTGTGCAATTGATTTGTGGGAAGGGCAGGTGATCGCAAATATGTCCCTGCCGGTATTTAAGGAACACGATTAAATCTGGGCTGTAGTCCCGGTTCAATCTCAAAAAGCAGTAGCGCATGTGGCCCCGGGGGGAGTTGTGCCAGAAGGTCCCGAAATTCGACGTCAGGCTGATAAACTTGCTGAAGTGTTAAATAACAAGCAATGTAAGTTCATTGAGTTTGGTTTAGCCCGACTCAGGCATTATCCGGATACGTTGCGTGGGGAAACTATCCTCAATGTGACCTCAAAAGGTAAGGCCATGCTCATTCATTTTGCAAACGGATACAGCATTTTCAGTCATAATCAACTCTACGGACGCTGGGAGGTGGTACCCGCCAGGGCAAGGCCTGATAGCTCGCGTCAACTGCGCCTCGCACTGGACACAGCCGCCGGAAGCGCGCTCTTGTACAGTGCTTCAGATATTGACGTGCTGCCGACTTCCGAGTTGGTGAATCATCCTTTTTTATCGAAGCTGGGGCCTGATGTTTTGGATCATGATGTTACACCCGCAGTTATCGCGCAACGATTACGGGCGCGAGAATTTAAAAGCCGACAATTAGCAGGGTTATTGTTAGATCAGCACTTTCTGGCTGGGTTAGGCAATTACCTACGATCTGAAATTCTTTACAGTGCTGGCTTGTTACCAACAAGAAAGCCAGAGACGTTGTCAGAAGAAGAAAGTGAAGCACTGACAGTCGCAATAAAACAAGTCACGGTAAGAAGTTATGAAACGAAAGGCATTACGGTAAATCAAAAGATCTACGATAGCGTGCGCAAACACGGCGGCGGTTTCGAACAAGCGCGATTTGCTGTGTTTAATAGAGAGTCCGAACCCTGCTTACAGTGTGGTGAAGAAATAAAAAGAGAAAACAGAGGGGGGCGGCGTTTATACTTTTGTGGAAATTGTCAGGTTTAAGTCAGGTGGGATTAGAAAGCATCCTTGCTTTCACTATAGCTGGCAGTTAATTATTGTTTGCAACCGCATCGGTAAATTCTTGATCGGTCATACCGGCAGACAAGGCATAGGTTCTTAATTTGTCATCATCTACCCCGGCATGTTGCGCGGCATTGAGGATCTTAATAACTTGTCCACGTTGAGAAGAAGACTCTCTAACCGCGGTCTCTACCACTTTATCAGCCTCGTCAGGGAACACTGCAAGCATCGCATCTACTACATACTCACCAACAAACGGTACGGCATTCAGAGCAGAGGTCATGATTTCGACAAACTTGTTGGGATGTTCCTGACTGAGAGTCTGGACAATGCTGTCAGCAGAGTCTGGCTCAGTAAGCACAGCGACACGCACGATTTCATCTAACTCTTCTGGGGTACTGTTAGCTGCAGCCTGAACTACAAAATCGACATAACTAGGCTCGGCAGTAATTGCCAGTTTCACAATCGAAGCGCAAGAGCTGACATCCTTTGCTATGGCTAACTGCACAATCTCCTCGGTCGATGCAGGTTGCGCCGAAATCGCCGCGAAGATAATTTCTCTGTACTGGTCTGGATAAGTGTCCAGAGCTACATCAACAATTGATACCACATCCTGAGGGTAATGGCTGGCAATGGAACGAATTGCTCTGCCTACCGACATATTCTGATCGACCTGTCGTTTCAGAAACGTCGTTTTAAATTCATCATTTTGTTCCTGCGCTGTCGAAGGTACTGATAACACTGGTGCTGTAAAGCAAAGCGCGGTCAGACAAAGCAACAGACCTGATTTACGCATCATTTATTCTCCACCCTTATATATGTAGTAATCGTGGGACACATCCTGGTCGGCACATTAACTTATCGTAATCTTTGAACGTTAGCATTAAGAAATAGTTCAATTTGTCTACAAAATCACGTCGGTTGAATGAAAATTAGCCGGTTGATGCAAAAGGATCAACTTTTTTAAGGTATAGGTGTTGACCTTTACTTATATTTCTCTAGAATGCGCCTCCGCTTCGAGGGGAAAGTCAATTACTTACCTGTCGCAACAATGCTACAGGCATTGTTGATGCGGTTTTCAAATAAAACGCTTTAGAAAATAAATTTCAAAAAGACGTTGACACTGAAAACGAAACGCGTAAAATGCGCGTCCGCTTCGAGGGGAAACATTCGAAGCAACACATTGAGAAAGTTGATTAAAACACTCAATGTCGCCATCGGCAAGTCCGGTAGCAAACGTTCTTTAACAATCTATAACAAGACAATCTGTGTGGGCACTCGTTAAGAGTGTCAACAACGACGATTCATATTTTGTTGGTTTTTATAAAACTAACATTTCGATTTTAATTGAAGAGTTTGATCATGGCTCAGATTGAACGCTGGCGGCAGGCCTAACACATGCAAGTCGAACGGTAGCAGGATGTGCTTGCACATCGCTGACGAGTGGCGGACGGGTGAGTAATGCTTGGGAACTTGCCTTTGCGAGGGGGATAACAGTTGGAAACGACTGCTAATACCGCATAATGTCTTCGGACCAAACGGGGCTTAGGCTCCGGCGCAAAGAGAGGCCCAAGTGAGATTAGCTAGATGGTGAGGTAAAGGCTCACCATGGCGACGATCTCTAGCTGTTCTGAGAGGAAGATCAGCCACACTGGGACTGAGACACGGCCCAGACTCCTACGGGAGGCAGCAGTGGGGAATATTGCACAATGGGGGAAACCCTGATGCAGCCATGCCGCGTGTGTGAAGAAGGCCTTCGGGTTGTAAAGCACTTTCAGTTGTGAGGAAAAGTTGGTAGTTAATACCTGCCAGCCGTGACGTTAGCAACAGAAGAAGCACCGGCTAACTCCGTGCCAGCAGCCGCGGTAATACGGAGGGTGCGAGCGTTAATCGGAATTACTGGGCGTAAAGCGCACGCAGGCGGTTTGTTAAGCTAGATGTGAAAGCCCCGGGCTCAACCTGGGACGGTCATTTAGAACTGGCAGACTAGAGTCTTGGAGAGGGGAGTGGAATTCCAGGTGTAGCGGTGAAATGCGTAGATATCTGGAGGAACATCAGTGGCGAAGGCGACTCCCTGGCCAAAGACTGACGCTCATGTGCGAAAGTGTGGGTAGCGAACAGGATTAGATACCCTGGTAGTCCACACCGTAAACGCTGTCTACTAGCTGTGTGTGAATTTAATTCGTGCGTAGCGAAGCTAACGCGCTAAGTAGACCGCCTGGGGAGTACGGCCGCAAGGTTAAAACTCAAATGAATTGACGGGGGCCCGCACAAGCGGTGGAGCATGTGGTTTAATTCGATGCAACGCGAAGAACCTTACCTACACTTGACATGCAGAGAACTTTCCAGAGATGGATTGGTGCCTTCGGGAACTCTGACACAGGTGCTGCATGGCTGTCGTCAGCTCGTGTCGTGAGATGTTGGGTTAAGTCCCGCAACGAGCGCAACCCTTGTCCTTAGTTGCCAGCATTCAGTTGGGCACTCTAAGGAGACTGCCGGTGACAAACCGGAGGAAGGTGGGGACGACGTCAAGTCATCATGGCCCTTACGTGTAGGGCTACACACGTGCTACAATGGCATTTACAGAGGGAAGCAAACTTGCGAGAGTAAGCGGATCCCTTAAAGAATGTCGTAGTCCGGATTGGAGTCTGCAACTCGACTCCATGAAGTCGGAATCGCTAGTAATCGCAAATCAGAATGTTGCGGTGAATACGTTCCCGGGCCTTGTACACACCGCCCGTCACACCATGGGAGTGGGATGCAAAAGAAGTAGTTAGTTTAACCTTCGGGAGAACGATTACCACTTTGTGTTTCATGACTGGGGTGAAGTCGTAACAAGGTAACCCTAGGGGAACCTGGGGTTGGATCACCTCCTTACCAAAAGTCGACGTGACACACTTGATGCAGTGCCTACACAGATAGTCTTGTTATAAATAGAAGAACGACCAATTATGGGGCTATAGCTCAGCTGGGAGAGCGCCTGATTTGCATTCAGGAGGTCAGCAGTTCGATCCTGCTTAGCTCCACCATCTTTGCTTTATGAAGAAAGAGCTTAATCAAGCAATTAGTTGCGATGATTTTTGTTCTAGGCAAGCCGGATGAGGAGCGAGCGAAGGAGCATACATAAGTATGTGACTGACCGAGTGACGAACCAGAGGCGCAGCATAGGGCAAAAAGCAGAAGCAGATAATAGGCTTGTAGCTCAGCTGGTTAGAGCGCACCCCTGATAAGGGTGAGGTCGGCAGTTCAAGTCTGCCCAAGCCTACCATTTCTTCCTTATGCTGCGTTGGAGAAATGCTCATGTGCTAGACGCACACTACGCATTCCCCCGCCTTGCCTAAGAAAGAAATGTGCTAACAGCATTGGATGCTGATTTGGTCAAAACGGACTGAAATCCTAATGAATATTTACTGAAAACAGTAAGCATTGATTAGGGTTTTTTACTCTAAAGTGAAATGACTCGTCATTTTACGAACGTTCTTTAACAATTTGGAAAGCTGATATTAATAGTAATCAATCAAAATTGAGTAACTGAGAATTTATAGTGCGCAACTGAGCGTACTGTGAGTCCTCCTTGCGCAAAAGTTCCGATGCTACGCATCGAAATTTTGCACTAGTAACTACTCTACTTGACTTGAATTGCTTGTTATCAATTAAGTTTGATGACAAGGCAATTCTTCCGATTAGCTTGTCATCATACAGCAGGTATTGAATTACCGCTCAATGCAGGAGTCAAAAGGCTGCTTGGGGTTGTATGGTTAAGTGACGAAGCGTATACGGTGGATGCCTTGGCAGTTAGAGGCGATGAAGGACGTGTAAGTCTGCGAAAAGCTGTGGTGAGCCGACAAAATGCATTTGAGCCACAGATGTCCGAATGGGGAAACCCACCTGTTTACAGGTATCACTTACTGAATACATAGGTAAGTGAGGCGAACGAGGGGAACTGAAACATCTAAGTACCCTTAGGAAAAGAAATCAACCGAGATTCCCCTAGTAGCGGCGAGCGAACGGGGAGCAGCCCTTAAGCTGCATTGGATTTAGTGGAAGCCTCTGGAAAGTGGCGCGATACAGGGTGATAGCCCCGTACACGAAGAAACCTTTGTAGTGAAATCGAGTAGGTCGGGACACGTGTTATCTTGACTGAATATGGGGGGACCATCCTCCAAGGCTAAATACTCCTAACTGACCGATAGTGAACCAGTACCGTGAGGGAAAGGCGAAAAGAACCCCTGTGAGGGGAGTGAAATAGAACCTGAAACCGTATACGTACAAGCAGTGGGAGCCCCATCACTAAGTGCCTTTAGTGGTGAGACTCACAAAGTGCAACAGCTTGATAAGCGAGTAACGTTGACCTGCGCAAGCAGCCAACGGTAAACCGACAAAATCAGGCAGGGTGCTTAGTGATGGGGTGACTGCGTACCTTTTGTATAATGGGTCAGCGACTTATATTTAGTAGCAAGGTTAAGCGAATAGCGGAGCCGTAGCGAAAGCGAGTGTTAACTGCGCGTTTAGTTGCTAGGTATAGACCCGAAACCCGGTGATCTAGCCATGGGCAGGTTGAAGGTTGAGTAACATCAACTGGAGGACCGAACTCACTAACGTTGAAAAGTTAGGAGATGACTTGTGGCTGGGGGTGAAAGGCCAATCAAACCGGGAGATAGCTGGTTCTCCCCGAAATCTATTTAGGTAGAGCCTCGGACGAATTCCATTGGGGGTAGAGCACTGTTAAGGCTAGGGGGTCATCCCGACTTACCAACCCTTTGCAAACTCCGAATACCAATGAGAACTATCCGGGAGACACACGGCGGGTGCTAACGTCCGTCGTGAAGAGGGAAACAACCCAGACCGCCAGCTAAGGTCCCAAAATATTGCTAAGTGGGAAACGATGTGGGAAGGCACAGACAGCTAGGAGGTTGGCTTAGAAGCAGCCACCCTTTAAAGAAAGCGTAATAGCTCACTAGTCGAGTCGGCCTGCGCGGAAGATGTAACGGGGCTAAGCAATATACCGAAGCTGCGGCAATGCGATTTATCGTATTGGGTAGGGGAGCGTTGTGTAAGCTGTTGAAGGTGTGTTGAGAAGCATGCTGGAGGTATCACAAGTGCGAATGCTGACATGAGTAACGATAATGGGGGTGAAAAACCCCCACGCCGGAAGACCAAGGTTTCCTGTCCCATGCTAATCAGGGCAGGGTAAGTCGGCCCCTAAGGCGAGGCAGAAATGCGTAGTCGATGGGAAACGGGTTAATATTCCCGTACTTATATAATCAGTGATGGAGGGACGGAGAAGGCTAAGCAAGCCTGGCGTTGGTTGTCCAGGTGAAAGCGAGTAGGCTGAGAGATTAGGTAAATCCGGTTTCTTAAGGCTGAGACGCGAGACGAGCTCCCAAGGGAGTGAAGTTGTTGATGCCCTGCTTCCAGGAAAAGCTTCTAAACTTATGATTATGTAAACCGTACCCCAAACCGACACAGGTGGTCAGGTAGAGAATACTAAGGCGCTTGAGAGAACTCGGGTGAAGGAACTCGGCAAAATAGTACCGTAACTTCGGGAGAAGGTACGCCTCTGAAGGTGAAGGACTTGCTCCGTAAGCTTTTGGAGGTCGCAGTGACCAGGTGGCTGGGACTGTTTATTAAAAACACAGCACTCTGCAAACTCGAAAGAGGACGTATAGGGTGTGACACCTGCCCGGTGCCGGAAGGTTAATTGATGGGGTTAGCGTAAGCGAAGCTCTTGATCGAAGCCCCGGTAAACGGCGGCCGTAACTATAACGGTCCTAAGGTAGCGAAATTCCTTGTCGGGTAAGTTCCGACCTGCACGAATGGTGTAACCATGGCCACGCTGTCTCCACCCGAGACTCAGTGAAATTGAAATCGCAGTGAAGATGCTGTGTACCCGCACCTAGACGGAAAGACCCCGTGAACCTTTACTACAGCTTGGCACTGAACATTGAACCTACATGTGTAGGATAGGTGGGAGGCTTTGAAGCATTGTCGCCAGATGATGTGGAGCCGTCCTTGAAATACCACCCTTGTATGTTTGATGTTCTAACATAGGTCCCTAATCGGGATTGTGGACAGTGTCTGGTGGGTAGTTTGACTGGGGCGGTCTCCTCCCAAATAGTAACGGAGGAGCACGAAGGTTAGCTAATCACGGTCGGACATCGTGAGGTTAGTGCAATGGCATAAGCTAGCTTAACTGCGAGACAGACACGTCGAGCAGGTACGAAAGTAGGTCATAGTGATCCGGTGGTTCTGTATGGAAGGGCCATCGCTCAACGGATAAAAGGTACTCCGGGGATAACAGGCTGATACCGCCCAAGAGTTCATATCGACGGCGGTGTTTGGCACCTCGATGTCGGCTCATCACATCCTGGGGCTGAAGTCGGTCCCAAGGGTATGGCTGTTCGCCATTTAAAGTGGTACGCGAGCTGGGTTTAGAACGTCGTGAGACAGTTCGGTCCCTATCTGGTGTGGGCGTTGGATGATTGAGGGGGGCTGCTCCTAGTACGAGAGGACCGGAGTGGACGAACCGCTGGTGTTCGGGTTGTTTTGCCAAAGGCATTGCCCGGTAGCCAAGTTCGGAATCGATAACCGCTGAAAGCATCTAAGCGGGAAGCGAGCCCCAAGATGAGTCATCCCTGAGCTTTAAGCTCTGGAAGGGTTGTTATAGACTATGACGTTGATAGGCAGGGTGTGGAAGCGTTGTAAGGCGTTAAGCTAACCTGTACTAATTGCCCGAGAGGCTTAACCATACAACGCCCAAGAAGCTTTTTACCTACAAGCACTTGCTACGCAAGTGGTCGTAAAGATTTGTTTTACCGCAAGCTGCGAGCTTGCTGACAAATCTTAGCCTCGCTAAAGAGGTAGGTAAGATAAGCATTGAGAGTTGTGTGTGAGACAAGCTAAGAAATAGTAAAGTAGAGTAGATAAGTTACTCAACACGATTGAATATCAGACTTTCCCAAATTGTTATGTTATCGGTTTAACCGGTAACAACCTTTTTTGCTTGGCGGCCATAGCGACGTGGCACCACCTGATCCCATTCCGAACTCAGAAGTGAAACACGTTAGCGGCGATGGTAGTGTGGGGTCTCCCCATGTGAGAGTAGCACACCGCCAAGCTCCCATTCGAAAAGCCCGCTCAACTGAGCGGGCTTTTTTTCGTCTGTGCGACGGTTAAATCCAATATCCCTAAACCATACGCTGCTGCTGTGCCAAGACATCTCACAACGTGGCACATAGGCGTACCAAGCAAACAACGGATAGCGAAAGCCATCTCTCACATGTTATTGCAATGGCCTTTGTTCTTCTGCGTACAACCGCCAATGCAGTACCCCCGCGAATACGAATCGTCATGAAAAATGCGGTTCATTCATTTAGCATATCTCTAATCAATCCGGGTAGTCAGAGGCTCCTTGAATACAGATACTATGTACAGGTGGCTAATGTGGCTGATATAGCCACGCTTATCATAAAGAGGTGTCTGTACCCGATAGTATTGCTCAGTGGAGTCAGGATAAAAATAAACTAATCGTTTTCGGGTTGAGTATTTAAGTGTTAAGTCAAAACTTCATGTATTCTTAAAAGACGAGACGGGTTGCAACTTTGGCATCAGATAATAATCATAGAGATGGACTGCAGCTAGCAAAACGTGCTTCTGCATGCCGTCACTGCAGCGACTTAATAACTCATAAGCCCAACCCAGTATTCTTTCTCAACCCTAAATCTAAGATAGCGCTAATCAGTCAGGCTCCGGGGCGATTGGCACATGAATCCGGTATCGCCTGGAATGATGCGTCAGGAGAACGGCTTCGTTCCTGGCTAGGTTTATCTGAAGCGCAGTTTTACGGTGCTGACGGCGTATCTGTCATTCCGATGAGTTTTTGTTTTCCAGGATACAAAAATGGTGCTGATGCTCCGCCTCTAAAGCCTTGCGCGCCACTGTGGCACCCTCAGTTTTTAAATGCGTTAAATCCTGAGTTGCGCATATATATCGGCAGGTACGCGCAAAGCCACTATTTACCTCATTACGCTACGCTTACCAGTGCCGTGGCTGACTGGCGCAGGCTATCCCCTACCGACATCGTCTTGCCTCACCCATCCGGCCGAAACAACCGCTGGTTTTATAAAAATCCCTGGTTTGAAGAGGAGCTTGTGCCTTACCTCCAACAACTGATCTGCGGATTAAATATCGGCTAGCCGGATAACGCTGCTTTGTCCGGCGTGTAACTATTCCAAATTATTGATCAAAAATCACGTTAGGGATAATGAGACAGCATCCCGCCAGTGCCAACAGCTATACTGTGGTCAGTGATAAGATGCGTGTTATGCCGCATTTCGTCATTTGTGTACCATAAGCAAAATCTGGTTGAGGGCATGGCGATGAGCAAGAACGCGATAAAGTATTTTTGTATATTTGTGGGACTGGCCGCAGTTGTAGGGTGCAGCAGCATGTACTCGTCATTCAGATAAGTCACTTATCCACCTGACTTTAAATACATAGATAGCGAAAAGTTACAGTCAAGCATGTCTGAGATGGCAATTCAGATCTGCATACTCGACGGCGCTCTCCAGCACAGTGTCGCAGAACAAGGTGACAATGGTGATGCTATACGTGAGGAAGTAGTAAGTGCATTATCTGAAATTCACCGCATTGGCTCTGAGTTACAGGCTGGCTCAGGAGGCGCTAACCACCCTTTTATGGAGGACCACATGCGCGATTTCATTTCTTCAGTTGATAAAGCCCGCAGTGCTGCCTCTCTCGAGGAGCCCCGGTATTATTTTGCAGGTAAGGTTGCAGGCGCTTGTGCAAGCTGTCATAAAATTAACCGGTAATCGGAACAGGGCAGGCAATTTACGACATAACAAAAGCTTTCCTTATCCTGTATTTTTGGGGCCAGGTATGTGTAATACACGAGAGTAGTTATTGATGAAATAGCAAAAACCTCGTCCCGCTAAATAGAACAACAGTCTACGTCCTTCTTAGTCGGATGGGCTGTAGTCATTTCGACATAGTAGGCCAAATTACATCATCATACTTGGCTGTATATTCACACAATGAGCTTTACTAACTATTTTGCTAAAACTTAAAAGAAATCGTGATTGGTTTTATTTAGCTTACGGTATTCGAATTTCACGCCTTAAATACAGTATGCATATTTAAACAGGTTGATAGACTGTTACTGCAGCATGAGGCTGCTTGTTTTAAGGAGGAAACATGAAAGAAATTATGTGCAGAGAACAGATGCAGGTAACCGGGGGCGGTATACCAGCCGCCATTGTTGTAGGTGTGGCGGGTTCTTATGTGTATGAATCTATCGGTGGCAAACCTGCGATCGATCGTTATTTCAGTAATAGTTGGGCAGCGACAAAGGCGTCTTTTCGCTACTGGTATCGTAAGTTAACCTGATGACGACAGCCTGCCTGCGGGCAGGCGTTTCACAATGAAAGCTTATTATTTTACGTTAACCTGCATTTTCTTTCTCTTCGGCTACCTTCACGAAGGGACCGAGCTTCTTGTTCCCTTTTATCACAACCTCCCGAATACGAATGCGGTTTTGTTGTGCTGTTCACTGCTCGGCATTTTCTCGGGAGAAGTGAAAGCTAATGAAGCCATAGGCGTTGGCATCGGCTTAGTACTATATGAGTGTTTACAGTTTTTTATTACGTCGCGCACTTTTGATGTTGTAGATATATTATTTACAGCGATAGGCGTTCTCATATTTCTCAGTCTTTCTCGTCTGCATAAAACATTTCGAGTAAGCGCTGGTAATCTTACTCGAAGTAGGGAATAAACAGCTACACACCAGCGCGGTCTGCTTTCTTTCAGGCTCGCCTTCGCCTACCATAGCGCATATTGTAAAACTATATGGCCAAAGTATGCCTTCTCTGCAGTCTTATCATACCTTTGGGCTGAGTGCTTCCAGCCAGCAAATAACGCCATTTTCAGATATTACTTCGTTCTTTGCTGCGCGCTCTCAATACACCTCAAATTATTTACTTGGCGGTGGCAGTAACACGATTTTTCTCAAGGACTTTGAGGGCCAGGTCCTGATCAACAGAATACTCGGTATCGAACACACTGAAACTGCAAAAGCACACGAATTAAGAGTTGGGGCAGGTGAAAACTGGCATGAACTGGTAGCCACATGTGTCAAAAACGGATGGTATGGTCTGGAAAATCTTGCATTGATCCCCGGATCTGTTGGGGCATGTCCTATCCAGAATATTGGAGCGTACGGTGTTGAGGTGGAAACATTCATCTCGTCTGTAGAAGGTGTGGCTTTTTCTGATAAAGCTCACTTCGAATTGTCTGCACAGCAATGTCAATTTGGCTACCGGGACAGTGTTTTCAAACATGATCTCGCAGGTGAAACATTAATTACTCATGTGAACTTCAGCTTGCCGAAACAAAATGAGGTAGTGACAACCTATGGTGAGCTTGCTGCTTTAGAAAGCCCAACCCCAGACAAAATTTTTGAAGAAGTCATCAGGATCCGTAAAGCCAAACTTCCCGATCCTGCACAATTCGGCAATGCCGGCAGCTTCTTTAAAAACCCTATTATTGAAAACCATCATTATGCTGTGCTTAGCAATAAATATAATGATGTACCAGGTTATGCGGTAGGCACCGATCACACAAAGGTTCCTGCGGCATGGCTGATAGATAAACTTGGGTTCAAGGGCAGGGCGATTAACGGTGTACGTTGTCATCCCACACAGCCGCTTGTACTTACCAATACCGGTGGTGCGACGGGGAAGGATCTTGTGTCATTAGCCAGAGAAATAATGCTGTCTGTGCAAGGGCGGTTTAGTATTACGCTAGAGCCAGAGGTCAGGCTGGTAGGTAAAGAAGGGCTTATCGAATTATGAGACAGGCATCAAAGCTGATTCGACAGCACATACTTTCGGTGCTATCAGATGGTCATTTTCATTCTGGTGAAGCGATAGCTCAAGAGGTGAACTTGTCGCGCACGGCGGTGGCTGGCCATATTACTCAGCTCTCTGACTGGGGATTAGACGTGTTTAAAGTGAAGGGTAAGGGGTACCGATTGGAGCGAGGATTCGATTTGCTCAACGCTGATCTCATTAAAAAGTACCTGCCGTCTTCGCGCATGGCGTTGGTGGACGTGCAGTCTGTATTACCTTCCACTAATACGGAATTGAAAAAGCGTATTGTCAATGCGCCGCATAACCTGGCTAATGGGGATGTGGTACTGGCTGAAGTACAGACCGCTGGTCGTGGACGTCACGGCCGCCAGTGGCTGGCGCCTGTCGGTGGTAGTCTGACTTTCTCGATGTACTGGTCTTTTCCTGATGGTTACCAGAGTATGGCAGGATTGTCGTTACTAGTAGGTCTTGCTGTATGTGAGGGGTTAAAATCTGTCGGTATCGATGAGGCACAGCTGAAATGGCCAAACGATGTTTATCTTCAGGGCAAAAAACTTGCCGGGATCCTCATAGAAGTTGAAGGTCAGATCGGCGCCACCGCGCATTCCGTTATTGGTATTGGCTTGAACGTTTGTATGCCTGAAAACCAGTACGATGTTGGCCAGCCCCACAATGACCTTGCATCCTACCTTGGCCAGGCCCCGGACAGGAATCAATTAGCCGGCGCAATAATCTCTTCTCTGTGGCGTTTGCTACCACAGTTCTCACAACAAGGATTTGGGCCTTTTGCGCCCATATGGCAAGCCATGGACTTATACGCAGACAAAACCATTGTCTTGC
This sequence comes from Alteromonas sp. H39, assembly GCF_047556435.1. GTDB lineage: Bacteria > Pseudomonadota > Gammaproteobacteria > Enterobacterales > Alteromonadaceae > Alteromonas. Next base: position 3,733,065 of record NZ_CP180210.1, on the reverse strand, counting down.
AAATGGGGGAAAAGCGATTTTCAGGCATTGACCGCGGTGTAGATGCCAGTGGCGCCTTGTTGGTTGAAACGAGTGACGGTATTACCCGCTTTCATGGCGGAGAGGTTAGTTTACGTGGTCAATGACGAAGAGATTTTTCTGGTTGATATCGGGAACACCCGCATAAAATATTGTGCACTACCAGACGCAGATAACGAGCCAATAGCTGTTGGTACGATAGAAGCGCTCTATGAGCCTCTGACACGTGCTGGCTGTAAGCTTATTTACGTCGCCAGTGTAAGAGAAGAGGCCGCTGTAGATGCACTCAGGCAGATAGTTGAGGGCAAAAACATCCGTCTGGAAGTGGTAAATACAGAAAAGTCGGCATTCGGCATAACAAACAGCTATGAAAATCCTGCGACAATGGGCGTCGATCGCTGGCTTGCAATGATTGCCGGCGCCGGTATGACGAAAAAAAAGGCGTTTTGTGTCATTGATGTGGGGACGGCAATCACCACTGACTTTGTTTTTAATGGTCAACATTTAGGCGGTTGGATCACTCCTGGCTTTCACTCAATGCGAAATGGATTAATTAATTCCACAAAAAGAGTCTTTGGTGATGAGTCAGTTCCTGACAAGTTACAGCCTGGAATAAGTACACAAATGTGTGTGGCAAATGGCTGCCTGGCAGCAGTGCAAGGTGTATTTTTAAGCGCTATTGCTTATTTAAACAGCAAACAAACCGATTTTGACGTTATATTAGGCGGTGGAGACAAAAAACTGTTTGCATTCCCTGAAAGCGGTGGTAGCATCCTCGCCGCGAATTTGGTGGTGCAAGGCCTTGCCCGCTATGCGAAGAGAGAAATCTCTTAGCGTAACAAAATGTTTGAGTGGTTAAATATTTAGCACTTAAACAGAAAAATGAAAATTTTTCGCAAAAGGCTATTGCACGGAGTAAATCATTACTCTAGAATGCGCACCCACTTGATGCAGTGCCGACTTAGCTCAGTTGGTAGAGCAACTGACTTGTAATCAGTAGGTCGCCAGTTCGACTCCGGCAGTCGGCACCATCAATCTGGAGGGGTACCCAAGCGGTCAACGGGAGCAGACTGTAAATCTGCCGGCTCAGCCTTCGCAGGTTCGAATCCTGCCCCCTCCACCACTTTCTCTTATGAGGTGGCCAGAGAATTAGGATTTGCGGGCATCGTATAATGGCTATTACCTCAGCCTTCCAAGCTGATGATGCGGGTTCGACTCCCGCTGCCCGCTCCAAATCAGTGCTGATATAGCTCAGTTGGTAGAGCGCACCCTTGGTAAGGGTGAGGTCGGCAGTTCGAATCTGCCTATCAGCACCATTTTCTCCCCAGCTCATGTTTGTTTAGATTTTCGAAATTTTTAAAGTAACTTTGCTGGGATAATAGAAATGGCAAAAGAAAAGTTTGAACGTACGAAACCCCACGTAAACGTGGGTACAATCGGCCACGTTGACCACGGTAAAACAACTCTGACGGCAGCTATCACTACTGTTCTGGCGAAGACCTACGGTGGTGCAGCTCGCGCATTCGATATGATCGATAACGCGCCTGAAGAAAAAGCACGTGGTATTACCATCTCTACGTCACACGTAGAATACGACACGCCTACTCGCCACTACGCGCACGTAGACTGTCCAGGACACGCTGACTACGTTAAGAACATGATCACCGGTGCCGCACAGATGGACGGTGGTATTCTGGTAGTTGCAGCGACTGATGGTCCTATGCCTCAGACTCGTGAGCACATCCTGCTGGGTCGTCAGGTTGGTATTCCTTACATCATCGTATTCATGAACAAATGTGACATGGTTGATGATGAAGAGCTGCTTGAGCTGGTAGAAATGGAAGTTCGTGAACTTCTGAACGAGTATGACTTCCCAGGTGACGACCTGCCAGTAATTCAGGGTTCAGCTCTGAAAGCACTGGAAGGCGATGCAGAGTGGGAAAAGAAAATCATCGAACTGGGTGAAGCACTGGATTCATACATTCCAGAGCCAGAGCGTGCAATCGACAAGCCGTTCATCCTGCCAATCGAAGACGTATTCTCAATCTCAGGCCGTGGTACTGTTGTAACTGGTCGTGTTGAGCAAGGTATCGTTAAAGTGGGTGAAGAAGTTGAAATCGTAGGTATGAAAGACACTACGAAGACAACTTGTACCGGTGTTGAGATGTTCCGTAAGCTTCTGGACGAAGGCCGTGCTGGTGAGAACGTTGGTGTTCTTCTGCGTGGTACTAAGCGTGACGAAGTTGAGCGTGGACAAGTACTGGCGAAGCCAGGTTCAATCACGCCACACACTAAGTTCGAAGCTGAAGTATACGTACTGAGCAAAGACGAAGGTGGCCGTCACACGCCATTCTTCAAAGGCTATCGTCCACAGTTCTACTTCCGTACAACTGACGTGACCGGTGCTGTTCAACTGCCTGACGGCGTTGAAATGGTAATGCCAGGCGACAACCTGAAATTCGTTGTTGAGCTGATTGCTCCAATCGCGATGGAAGAAGGTCTGCGCTTCGCAATCCGTGAAGGTGGTCGTACAGTAGGTGCAGGTGTTGTTTCTAAAATCATCGAGTAATTCGATAATTTAGAAGACACACTGTCATCTTAGAAAAAGGTCGCGAAAGCGGCCTTTTTTGTTTTCCCCCCTGCGAAGTATCACAGTTCCCTCGCAATATTTTCTATTCAATAAATGCAGCTTAATCTGTTTTCCCGCGTGAAGTGGCAATATGAATTCACTATTTATGCGGTGGTGAATTCGTGCGTTTTAATCAGATTACGGTACAGTTAGGACTACATCTTCTGAGCACATAAAGTGAATATATGTCTGTCAGGTTGCGCTACACTCTGGCGTTATTACTTATTGCCGCTATGGTTTCTGTGTCTGCCCTGCTGTTGCAGTCGCTTTTTGAAGAACAGAAAACTGATGCTGAAATTATAAATCGCGCCGGTCAACAACGCATGCTCTCACAGCGCATCGCGCTAGCGGTAAACCGCCTTTCGATGTGTGGCGGGGAACGTGATAGCGAGTATGAGGCACTGAAAATAGCCACTGAACAGTTTGCAGACAATCACCAGTTCCTCACTTCAATAATTTCTGATATTACCGCTATCGCAAATAAATACTACGGCAACAGCGCGTTAGATACGCGTGTGAAACGCTATATTGCGGCCAGCTACGCCTATATCAATTCACGCCCCTGCGGTGATGTTCCGCAACTATTTCAGCCACAAAACACTAACTCGCTGCTGATCTCGCTGAACGATGTTGTGACTCTATATGAAGCAGAGGCCAATGCGCGCGTTAATGCTGTCACACTGATTGAGGCGGTCCTCTGGGGGATTACCTTGCTGCTCCTGGTCTGCGAGTGGTTTTTAATTTTCCGGCCTATGGAGCGGGAAATATCACGTTCTTTTACGCAGATGCAATCGTCTATTACTCTTGCACAGGAAGCCGAACGTAAAGCAGAAAGTGCCAACCTGGCTAAATCAGAGTTTCTTGCGAGCATGAGTCATGAGCTGCGCACTCCAATGAATGGTCTGTTTGGTATGATAGAACTGGCTCTGGATAATCCGGACAAAAGTAAAGCATATCTCAATAAGGCCAAAAGTTCGGGGCGGCAGTTGCTGGTGCTGATAAATGACATCTTGGACTTGTCAAAAATAGAAGCAGGTAAGCTGACAATTTCTAATGCTACATTCAATCTGTATCAGCTTCTGGACGAGGTGGTTACGCTGCAGGCAATATCGTGCACGCGCAAAGGGCTCACATTTCACTTCCATAAAGAGACGCCGCTTCCGGTTAATATTATTGGTGATGAAACCCGGATCGCACAGGTTTTACATAACCTTCTGAGCAACGCCGCGAAATTTACGGAAACCGGAAGCGTATCTCTATTTGTTGCACTTAAAGTGAAAAACAAACGTCACTGGCTTATCTGTCGTGTGGTTGATACCGGAATAGGCATCAGCGAAGAAAAACTTGAACGTATATTTAATAAATTTGAGCAGGCCGATCAGTCTACAACACGTTTATACGGTGGTACCGGACTAGGGCTGAGTGTCGCTAAACAATTATGTGAACTGATGGAAGGGGTGCTCTCTGTGGTCTCAGAGCCAGGTAAGGGCAGTGAGTTTACGTTCAGTCTGCCGGTAACGGTGAGCGCGAGCGAGCCGAAAGCTTTTCTTCCCAAGGTGACCTTGTCCTGCGCTATCGTCGATGATCTGGAGACCAGCCGGGAATACCTCGCACACATTCTCGATGGCCTGGGAGCACAATATGTGGTCTACAATTCAGCAACCGCGCTGCTATCGGAAGACATCTCTCAGATTGATCTGATCCTGATGGATCTTTCCATGCCGAATATGGATGGTGTTGAGGCTGTGCGTATGTTGAAGGAGAAGTACCAGGAGAGGCTTCCGTATATCATCATCGTTTCTGCTGTGCTTGAACATCTTGAGGCAGAGCCTGAGATTCGAGAGCTATTGTGGCGCACTCATACAAAGCCACTTCAACGTGATGCGTTAGAAAACGATATTTTGCAAATTCAGGGCAGGATGCTTTCCTCAGCAAACAATGAACCGGAATTGAAAACGTGGTCTACTTTGCGGATTTTGGTGGCGGAAGACAACGAGATTAATGCAGAGGTAGTAAAGTCGATGCTTGAAAGCGAGAATATCGACGTGACTCTTGCTTCTGATGGTCAGAAGGCGGTGGATGCGTGTTGTTTGTCGTCGTTTGATTGTATCTTGATGGATTTACAAATGCCGCATGTCGATGGCATCGAGGCGACCCGCCGGATCAGAGAGATGAACATTGCTACCCCCATTATTGCGCTTACGGCGAATGCCTTTGCCGAAGACCGAGCGAAGTGCCTCGATGCCGGGATGAATGAGTTTTTGTCAAAGCCCGTGGAGAAATCAAAACTCTTCGGGCTTATCGGCAGGGTTACCGAAGTGAAAAATAACAGAACGTAGCGTTGCATGAATCTTCTGTGCATGGATGCTAAAGACCTTTTCTCAACGGTATCATCGCCAATTAAGAAGTCTTTAGCACACAGTCTCTTATCATTGCCTGTGTCCGGTATAATAAGGCCTGACAGTAACATGACACGCCCTGTCACGGGGGCGACAGTCGTATTTATGACATGGTGTAAAGGTGTGTGAGAGGTCATCGTAGGGCCTAATCACACACATGGAGTTTTACATGACAACACAATATAACAACCCGGTTAGCTTTTCCTATCGTGATGGCCTGTTCATGCCGTTTATGTACAAAGGGCATCAGGTTGTCGTTCACAATGCCAGCTGGTCGTTCAAAGAAAAAGTCTGGGTAGACGATGAACTGGTAATTAACCAAAACGGTTTCGCCATGTCTTCAACTCATGAAATCGTCGTCGAAGGTGATACCCTCGCTCTCACGTTCGGCAGCCGCAATAAACTAAAAGAGGTATTTTTAGAAGTTCGTTGTGGTGAAAAGGTAGTTTATGAGGTGAGTGAAGCGTTATCTAACGGTATGAATGCGCGAGAATTAACAGCAGTCATGATTGGCTCAGGAGTGGCTGGACTGGTTGTGGGTTATCTGGCCGCCTCATTTTTCGGAGGTGCCTGATGCTTCTAAACGCCGACATTATAAAACAAAAGCGACAGCAACGAGGCTGGACTCAGGAGCATGTTGCCGCGCTTTGTGACATCTCTGTACGCACTGTGCAGCGCGCCGAGAAAACCGGTATTGCGTCGATGGAAACCACGCAGTCTCTGGCGGTGGCGTTTTCGGTTGAATATGTTGCCTTACTTGCCGATGGAGGCGTGAAGCACGCGCACAGCAGTGTTTCCGTAACCCACCTTATTCTGCTTGGCAGCGCGACATTTGTGATGGGATTAACACTCGGCGCTGTTTTTTTATAAATCATGTCACAGGTATTTTTCTGACGCCGGTCTGCTGTGTTCGAATAACAGTAGATTCGGCATTTCTCAAGCCCTGCTCAAATCGAGCAGCAAAATGTCATCACTGTATATGTTCATAAATGCACTACTTCTGTGTTTATGGCAGCGGCCTCATTGAAACATTAAGGTCATATAACTGCGGTAGCCTGCCTCTCTGATTTGCTATTGAGTGTCCTGGTTATGCGTTTTGACTCGATTAAATCCCGGCTTGCTTTGATGACCTGTGTTTGTGTGCTGGGAATGGGGTTGTTGGTGGGGAGTCAGCATTATTTTTCTGAACAGCAATACCGACTGCAACAGCAACAAAGCCAGTTGCTCAGAATGGGGCAGGATTTACTGCAAATGCGCCGCCACGAAAAGGACTTTCTGTTGCGGCACAATCCTCGCTACTTTGAACGTTTCAGTGAGCGGGCAGACACACTGAACGGCCGGCTTCAGACAATAACGCCGTTATTTGCCACTTACGAGCTTCCGCAGGAGCAGGCGACTCAGCTTGCCAAAGGGCTGTATCAGTATCAGCAATTATTTCAGCAGGTAGTGAGCCTGCAAACGCAAATTGGGTTATCGCCAGTACAGGGGCAGCTCTATGCCTTGTCCAACACCGAGCAGAAATTGTTAAGACAGCCCGACTTCGGCTACGGTTCGGTAACTCGTACACAGTTCGATGAAGCCAGGCTGGCAGTTAGAAATTACCAGTTATCGCGCGACAGCTTTTATCGGGAAAAAGCGGATCAGGCGTTATCCAAACTGGCAGATCGCCTGGAATCCGACACAGCGGTAACCATGATGCTGCAGGAATACCGCAATACATTTTCCCACCTTGCCGATGCTTATCACACACTCGGGGTGACGCATAATGATGGGCTTCGCGGGCAGTTTCGCCGGCAGGCTCACCATGTGGAAGCGCTGCTGCAACGCATCGATCAGGCGCTGCAGCCGATACTTGAAAAACAGCAGCAACAGGTAAAAATATACAGCCTGACGATTGCCGGACTGACGTCTGTCGCGCTGCTGCTTATTTTGGTCAAGAGTTTTGCGACATTTCATCGCGCATTTGCTAACTTTGTCATGTTCTTTTATCGCTGTAAGCGACAATATCAGAAAATGGACCCCAGACAATTGGGGTTTGCCGAATTTAAGTCACTGGCAGAACTGGCAAATGAGATGGTCGAGTCCAGACGGGACATCGAACATAAGTTGGCAAATGCGGAAGCTGAGCTGGCCTGCGCCCGGGAAAACCTGCCAGAGCGTCATACAGGAAAAGCGATTTAATACCTATGCATTACCACACTCTTGGAAGCAGCGATCTTAACGTTTCAGATATTTGCCTGGGTACCATGACCTGGGGCATTCAGAATACTCAGGCAGACGCCGACGACCAGCTCAATTTCGCGCTGGATGCCGGTATCAACTTTATTGATACCGCGGAAATGTATCCGGTACCACCGAACGAGCAAACCTATGGTGATACCGAGCGGTGTATTGGCGACTATCTACGCCGGTTCCCGGAAAAGCGCCGGGACATGGTGCTGATGACGAAAGTCGCTGGCAGCGGATTCAGCTATATTCGAGAGGGCAGCGAGATTTCAGCGGCTTCACTGACGCAGGCACTGGATGCGTCGCTCAAGCGCCTGCATACTGATGTAATCGATGTCTATCAGCTGCACTGGCCTAACCGGTCAACGCCACATTTTGGCAAGCACTGGCCGGGAAAGACGAACCCATGCGGTGTTAACCGCGAGCGTGAAGTCGACGGCATGCGAGATATTCTCAACGGAATCAACCAGGCTATGGTGGATGGAAAGATTCGTCACTGGGGGCTATCCGATGATACGCCATGGGGAATCCACACCTTCCTTCGCTTATGCCAGGACATGGATATCCCTAAGCCGGTCTCAATACAAAATGAGTTTAGTCTGCTGCATACCAAAGACTGGCCCTACTTAATAGAAATGTGCGCGCTGGAAGACATTGCTTATCTGCCCTGGTCGCCACTGGCCACAGGCATGCTGAGCGGAAAGTATCTCGATGGTGCCCGGCCAAAAGGGTCGCGCTGGACCTATGTACAGCGTCAGGGGCTTTTCAGAGATAAAGATCCCGCGCAGGAAGCCACCCGCCAGTATATGGAAGTGGCGCAACGAGCTAAGCTAACACCCGCCCAGCTAGCGCTTGCGTGGTGTCAGCAGGTACCGGGAGTCACCTCGACTATCATTGGTGCCACTACGATGGCGCAGCTCAAAGAAAACGTGGCGGCGTTCTCTATGCCACTGGACGATGCCATATTACGACAAATTGAGACGGTAATGCGTCGCTATCCTGCCGGATTCTGATCTGTGTATTGGTGCCTGCGCCAATCTTCACCATAATTTTTTGTGACGGTTTGCGAGCATGCCGTCATTAGCCTGTCATATAGCTGTCATAGGATTTACCGGTAACGCATTTGAGGAATTCCTATGACAGTGTCTTCAGATAACGCAAAAGTCACTGAGCTGCTGCCATCAAGTCCACGCGCTGTTCAATGGCTGTTTTTAGTCGCAATGGTGTATTTGATGCTGCTGGCAGTCAGCATGATTGGTTCAGGTTTCAAACTGGCCGCAGGCGATCACGCCAAAGAGCTCTTTGCGTTTGCGTCTAATCCGGTGCTTGGCCTAATCATTGGCATGGTAGCAACTGCGCTGATCCAGTCTTCCAGTACCGTAACGTCTATCATTGTTGGTATGGTGGCAGGCGGGCTTCCTATTACCATCGCCATCCCAATGATGATGGGGGCGAATATTGGCACCAGTGTTACCAATACCTTAGTGAGTCTGGGACACATCGCCCGCAAGGATGAATTTCAGCGCGCGTTTAATGCCGCGACGATCCATGATTTTTTCAATGTGCTCAGTGTCGTTATCTTTTTGCCACTGGAAATGGCTTTTGGTTTACTGGAAAAGATGAGCGGGTTCATCGTTGATATCCTCCATACCGGAGAAGCACTCACTGGAAGTGGTGTTAACCCTATCAAAGCGATGACACAACCGCTGACGGACGCAATACTTGGGGGACTGGCATTTTTGCCGGGGATTTACCCTGGGCTTGTAGCGATTTTACTGGGAATTTCACTGATCATGCTCTCTATTACCTGGCTGGGGCGAATCATGAAGCGCCTTATGGTGGGGAAAGCCAAAGAGATCCTGCACAAAAGTATTGGCAGAGGACCGCTTTCAGGTATTGCTTCAGGTACGGTGGTAACGGTATTGGTGCAATCCTCTTCCACCACAACATCACTGATCGTGCCATTGGTGGGTAGTGGAATATTATCTGCGCGAGATATCTATCCTTTCACATTGGGCGCTAATATCGGCACCTGTATCACTGCGCTTATTGCCGCGCTTGGGGTGACCGGAATGAACAGTGGGTTTGCATTACAAATTGCGCTGGTTCATTTGCTGTATAACGTTCTGGGCGTAGCGGTGATTTATGGCGTACCTTTTTTGCGCAATATTCCACTTAACTTGTCTTACGGTTTGTCTGTGATCACTGCGCGAAGAAAATTTTACGGTGCGGCCTACGTGGGAGGTCTCTTTTTTGCGTTGCCGTTGAGTGTGATTATGGCATCGACCTGGTAATGAAAAGCGGGCCGGTTAAGAATAAGCGGCCCGCGTATTCAGATAAACATAGTGAGCATGCACGAAGACATACTCACCCTTTACATTAAAGTGCAGTTATAGCGGCATCGTTCTGACCAAAGCGAAACCTATTCTTTTTCCCGCACTGTGCCATATGGTTGGTAGATGAATATGGCGTGGCGTTCTGAGTGATATCGCCTTCCCAGCCCTGTCCGTTTTTGACGAAGGCTTTGAGCTCGAACCAGCCATTGACAGTTTTGCTGCAGTCCATCTGCACATCCAGCATCCAGTAGTGTGATCCCCAGGTATTGAAAGGGGTTTCTCCATAGCCATCGTTTGCAACCGTTTTTAACGGACCCCAGCCGGCAGGCCAGGTGTCCGTGGTCCAGTCGAGCGCACTGCCTTCTGCTTCAGTGCTTTGCGACGCCTCGATGCCATACCAGTCCAGATAGTTATCATTGGCTTTCCACGGCGCTGTCGTCGCGTTACGCAAATTGTTGTGAACAACAGGGATGGCGCAGGCGTAGTTGGTGCTGGTGCAGTTTCGGCCAAGGTTAGCAGCCGCGTAATCGTGATCAATCCCCCCTCTGACAAACATATCCTGACCACTGGCGGTTTGGGCTTCAATAAAGATCAGGGTGCGTTGCCAGTCTGCAGAGGTAGGTGTTGTCGTTATCCTGGCGTTTTTGTGAATGGCTACCGCTTCCCAGGAGGGAATCGCGACAGTCACTGCGCCACTGCTGTCTACCGTAAGTGTGTTGCCCGTACAGCCGTCGCCAGCTGCGTTCAGCTCACCGCTTAATACGTCACAATATTGTCCGGGCGCCATAGACGTTTGTAGCGTGGTGTTTAACGCATAAGCTTCTTTGTTTATCGCAACAAAACCACTGTCTGCCCGGCCAAAAGCAATTTGATTGCCGCCATTGCTCCACCAGTCCGTCACTGTGAAGTTATCAGCCGTGTTGTTTCTGAAGTCTACGCCTCCCGCTATGTAACTCCAGCGATGTTCGCACTTCCAGTTGCTTGCGAAGCACTCCAGATTCCCATTGTTGTGAACCGGGACCGCAGGGGGGCCCGCGTCAGTATCACCGTGAAAGTCATAGCTGGACATCACTTTAGGGTAGCCATAAGGCCACGCCAGCATGAACACATTTGCCAGATCGTAAAGTCTGCCATCCTCAAAGGTAATGACATTGCCGCCACCGCCATGGCCGCGTTGGTTGTCGTGATTGTCTATGAAGACTACAGCCTGATAACTGGGCATAAAGCCCCATGCTTCGCCAAAATTGCTAAGCCAGGACAGCGAGCCATTTCTGAAAGTATTGCCAATTTCGACCGAGTATTTAAATTCCGTCACCAGGCCGTTACCAAAATATTCAGAGGCCCCGATCGCTTCACCCCCCTGGTCAATCACTTCCTGAAAAATGAGTGGGTTACCGTTAAGTCTCTGCAGCACGCCATCAATGTCTGAGGCAGCCATATGCTTGGAGGCATCCAGTCGGAAACCTGCAACACCAATATTGATAAGGTCGTTCATATAGGCTGCCAGTGTAGACTGTACGTAGTTGTCAGCAGTGTTCAGGTCGGCAAGACCAACCAGCTCACAGTTTTGTACCTGCCAGCGATTGCCATAATCTGTAATGGCGCAGGTGCTATGAAAGTCCTGCGGCGAATACATCGGATAGGACTTATTGCCGAAGGTATTGCCAGCGGTACCTGTGCCGCTGCCAGACGCCATATGGTTGATAATGGCGTCTACATAGATATCCACGCCCACGGCGTCACATCTCTCTACCATATCGATAAACTCACTGCGCGTGCCGCCGCGGCTTTCCAGTACATAGCTTACTGGTTGGTAGCGTGCCCACCATTCAGACACGTCGATATGCTCATTCGGCGGAGAGACCTGAACTGCGGCAAAACCTTTTGGCCCAAGGTGGGTTTCGCATTCTGTCGCGATGTCCTGCCAGTTCCACTCAAACAGGTGAACAAAAGTTGTGGGGGCGGCAGCAGCGGCAGGGGCGCTAACCAGCATGCCGGCACCGAGTAACGCTCCGGTCATAATAGATGTTTTCATAATTGGGTGTCCCGTATTGTCATAAGGTATCAAGACGTCAACCTGCAATTGGCGCAGCAATTCCTTTCCTTTGACGCCGGTGCAAATATTCATCATGAGATTGTCTGGCTGACATTTCTATGAATGCTTAACCACAGTACACACCCTAGAATGTGAATAAATTGTAAACAATGTGAATACGTATGCATTAATTTTGCGTTTGCATGCGAGACTCCCTGAAACGATGTCGTACAGGGCTTATGAAAAACAGGTGACTAAAGCGCTGGATAACCCGTTGTATCAAGCCCGAAGCGATTTTTTCAGATTAATAAATGCACACAAATAGTGTGTATGCACACCGTCTCAGAAAAGAAAAAATATTTGCGGTGTACTGTGCAGGTGTGGCGGCAAACAAAAAAGGCCACCGAAAGGTGGCCTGGAGATATTGTGACTACTTTAGAAAGCGTATTTAGCTGAGAACTGGACGCGGTTCATGTCGCCTTCCAAATCCGCTTCGGTTTCGCGGTGCGCAAACGCATATTCCGCACCGAAGGTAAGCGCTTTTGTTGGTGAGTACAGTACGTTGGCGCGAGCACTGTAAGTGCTTTGTGTTACGCCTACACCGGTTAATGCAGTATCGTTATCGACTTCCAGTGCGGAGAACATAAAATTACTGCGGGTTTTCGGATTCCACACATGACGGTATGCCAGGGTGTAGCCGTAGGAATCGATCGCTTCCAGATCGCCATTCGCATCAATTACAGCACCGTTATGCGCGTTCAACGCGGTATAGCGACCAATTCCTGAGCCGGTGTTGAATAACAGGCGAATATCGTCCCCGTTATCTAAATTTATTTTACCTGACACGGAAATCCCATAGCCTGTTTCATCAGCGTCTATACCTGCGCCATCATCATAGGATAACTGACGAATCAGGCCGGCAACTTTAAAGTGACCCCAGTCGCGTGTTGCGGTGTAAGCGGCGATAAAATCGGGGACGGCGTTGTCATCGGCAACAATACGACCACCACCGCCAAAGGGTGTCACCGTGGTTTCCGGGTTCTCCAGTGCTACTTCAAATCCATTATTCGAGTAGCGGACCATGGTTTGACGTCCAAAGATGGTGCCATCAGTAACACCGATGAAGTCCAGTGACTCCGGGAGGGTCGCCACGTCCATAAACGTGGTCCAGGTTTGGCCTACTAACCAGTTCTTGTATTTCAGGAATGCATGGCGCACGCGTGGAGTATAAGAGTTACTGATCCGTTCATCTCCACCGTCGGTAACGATAAAATCAAGTTCCAGCACGCCGGTAATAGTATCACCATTTTCAGTTGGCGTGTTGGTTGTGAAGCGGAAACGAGACTGGCGAATATGGGCGTCGAACTGCGAACCTTCATCGTTACCTGAAACCGGGGTTAGAGAGGGGATGTAAAAATCGCGACCAATGCTGCCTGAACCCAGCGTACCTTCTGAATAATTGCTAAACATAGCGTCGGCTTTGATGTAGCCGGAAAATTGCACATTGGTGTCTTCTAATACGTCGGCGTGTGCAGCCGAGGTGCTGACAATGCCAGCTAAACCGAGGGATACCGCGAGCGTGGTTTTTTTGATGGTGTTTCTCATAATGTTGTCCGTCCCAGTGTTTCAGGTTAAGAAAGTGTAAATTCGCAGTTAACAAACGATAATTTGGCTGACAAACTACGAATTGCAAATAAGCGGATGGTCTATAAGACGAAAGTCTTATCAACCTGATGCCGATATACAGTTCAAGGCGCCGTATTTACACGACGTGCACAAGCATGTAGGTGCGTTTGCGGCGAATGCCGAGGGGCGCAGGGATGATCATGCGACGTACTGTATATTTCGTTGTGGCGTAATTATCGGGCACGGATTACCTCATAGTTACCTGCGCGAGTGAACCGTTTTTTTGCCAATATGTGTAAAGACATGAAATGCGCGAGTCGCATAAACCATTCGCAATGTGGTGTAAAACCTGTGCTAGCCCTGAATACTAAAAGCGTCGCACAGGTGTTTCGTTAAGACCAAAGTCTCATTTTGCTTTGTTGAGGAAAGACTACATTGGTTTACCATCAGGATTACAATTCAAGATTTCGAAAGCGGAGGCACTAATTATGACTGCCAGTAAGACGTATCCAGTACCCGAGGCAATTAAGAAAAACACCCACCTCACGGCTGAGCAGTATGAATCGATGTATCAGCAGTCCGTGTCAGATCCGGAAGGCTTCTGGGCTGAGTATGCCGGAACTCTGGACTGGTACACGTCGCCAACAAAAATTAAAAACACGCATTTTGGCGACAATGATGTCTCAATTAAGTGGTTTGAGGACGGTGAAATTAATGCCAGCTACAATTGCATTGATCGCCATCTGGCGGAAAATGCCAAAAAGACGGCAATTTACTGGGAAGGCGACTCACCGGGGAATGATGAAACCATCACGTATCAGCAACTGCATTATGAAGTGTGTAAGCTGGCGAATGGTCTGAAAAAGCTGGGTGTTAAAAAAGGCGATCGCGTCGCAGTTTACATGCCAATGGTGCCCCAGGCCGCATATGCCATGCTCGCTTGCGCCCGTATCGGCGCAGTACACTCGGTTATCTTTGGTGGCTTCTCACCCAACGCGATTGCCGATCGCATTAACGACAGTTCAGCGAAAGTCATTATTACCTGCGATGAAGGCCGTCGAGCTGGTCGCAGTGTGCCGTTGAAAGCCAACGTGGATAAAGCATTAGCGAATGGTGCGTGCCCTTCAATTACCAGTTCTCTGGTGTATAAACTCACTGGTGGAGATGTTAACTGGAACAGTGATGTAGATGTGTGGTGGGATAAGCTGGTGGAGGATTGCTCTGCTCAGTGTGAACCCGAAGTAATGAACGCGGAAGATCCATTATTTATTCTGTACACATCGGGTTCTACCGGTACGCCTAAGGGCGTAGTACATACCACTGGCGGCTACCTGCTTTATACCTCCATGACATTTAAGTATGCCTTCGATTATCGCGATGATGATGTGTACTGGTGTACCGCAGATGTGGGCTGGATCACGGGGCACAGTTACATGGTTTACGGCCCGCTGATAAACGGTGCGTCACAGGTCTTCTTTGAAGGTGTGCCGACGTACCCTGACGTAAGACGTATTGCGCAGGTCGTAGAAAAGTACAAGGTTAACAGCCTGTATACTGCGCCTACCGCAATTCGCGCGTTGATGGCCCACGGTGACGCACCGGCTGAAGGATGTGATTTATCCAGCTTGCGTCTGTTAGGTTCCGTAGGCGAGCCTATTAATCCGGAAGCCTGGGAGTGGTACCACCGCGTACTGGGCGAGGGCCGCTGTCCGATCATGGATACCTGGTGGCAAACCGAAACCGGCGGCATGATGATTACGCCAATGCCAGGCGCGACGCCGCTTAAGCCTGGTTCCGCATCGCGTCCGTTCTTTGGTATTGAGCCAGCACTGTTTGATGCCGATGGCAAAGAGCTGGAAGGCGCTGCTGAAGGGAATCTGGTCATCAAAGACAGCTGGCCAAGTCAGGCACGTACGGTGTATGGGGATCATGAGCGTTTCATTAATACGTACTTCAGTGCGTATAAAGGTGTGTACTTTACCGGTGACGGAGCTCGCCGTGATGAGGACGGTTACTACTGGATCACTGGGCGCGTCGATGATGTTCTGAATGTGTCAGGTCACCGACTGGGTACTGCTGAAATCGAGAGTGCGCTGGTGGCCCACCCTAAAGTGGCAGAAGCCGCTGTTGTTGGTTATCCGCACGATATCAAAGGGCAGGGGATTTACGTATATGTGACGCCTAATGAAGGCATTACCCCGGATGATGAACTTACCAAAGAACTGCGTGCCTGGGTGCGTACTGAGCTAAGTCCAATTGCCACACCGGACATGATCCAGTGGTCCAGCGGCTTGCCGAAAACCCGTTCTGGTAAGATCATGCGCCGCATTTTGCGCAAAATTGCGGCCAATGAGCACGATCAGTTAGGTGACACCTCAACATTGGCGGATCCGTCAGTTGTTGATACACTGATTGAGGAGCGTCTGAACAAGTAACAGGAATAACAACGAATAATGATAACCTTGCTGATTGCTGACGATCACCCTCTTTACCGGGATGCACTTAGAGGAGCGTTATCATTGACGTTTCCGGATCTCCTGCTTCGCGAAGCAGGCGATCTGAATACTACAGTCGGTATTCTCGAAAGTGAGGATATCGACTTGCTGTTACTGGATTTACATATGCCGGGCAGTAATGACCTGTTCGGCTTATTACATATTCGTAAGCTCTATCCAGACCTGCCTGTCGCGGTGGTGTCTGGCACTGAAGATCCTACCATAATTTCCAAAATCGTCGGCGTTGGCGCGTTGGGTTTTATACCCAAAACCGCCAGTTCCGGAGATATCGCAAACGCAGTTAAAGCCATTCTGGATGGCGATATCTGGGTGCCGGCCTCGGTCAGCGAAGACATTGAAGAGATTGATGAAGCCTTCTCTGAATTGGCTGACAAAGTGGCTTCACTGACGCCATCACAGTATAAAGTGTTGTGCTTTATGCGCGACGGTTTGTTGAATAAGCAAATAGGCTATAATCTGGATATTGCTGAGGCGACGGTGAAAGCCCATGTAACGGCAATTTTTAAGAAATTAGGAATTAACAACCGTACTCAGGCAGTATTGATAGCGTCGCAACTGGAGTTGGAACCGCCAGCCAGCGCACACAGCTAGAGCCTGTTTATCTTGGTTCATTATTAATGCTGATCGCTAAAACTACCCGATACAAGCAAGAAGTCGCATAGTTGGGTAATCCAGATAAGCGCTGATAGCGCGGAAATATGACGCACCGGCCCCTTCCACTGTCGGCCAGTGGCCAGATATGCGCTATACGGCCCACCTATTCACTTATCCAGGCCCACTACATCTCGCTCATTTGAAATTACCTGGCACAACACGGGCCGGCTGCTGCATAAGCATTAAACCAGGATAAACAGATTCAAGGTAAGGGGCGAATACTTCTGTTGCCGCTGGGGTATGCAGACAGTGACTAATCACAGCGGTTGTGCTGGTTTAAACGCATACCTGATGGTTGTTATAGTACGTGCTGAAGTGCATTTACTTGCCGCTACTGCTTTGACTGAAAGCCTTGCGGGGCGTTTTCTTCACTGTTGAGTTGCTGACATATTCCAGCACTTCATCAAAATCGAGATATTGTTCTACAGCGACTCTGGCGGTATCGCTAAGGATCGGATTGTGCAATTTATAGATAGTTCGCCCTGCCAGAACATCATAAGCGGTCTGGTAAAAAGCCTGCGACTCCAGCCGCGATTGTAATTCACCGCTTCTCACCATTATTTTCAGTCCGCTTTCCAGTCTGTCGGCCAGTTCAGTATTCCATGACGCAACATAAAAAAACAGCGGGTTCGGATATACCATCAACGTGTAGGGCTCGATTGTCAGGTTGTCGGTAATGGGTTGTGTAAGTTCAAAAAGGGCTTCGTGCACGGCTCTGGGATACGCATCAACAAACCCTCTCTGGAGCATGCGAAAGCCTGCCTTGTAAGTGACCATTTCTACGTTAAAGTCGTTATTTATCAGGATCCGCGTATCCGGCCAGTCAGCGCCTTGTGCATAGAGAAGCTGACGCAGTTCGGGTAGCTTTGGCGAACGAAGAAAACGGTTATCATGCTCCCTGACCAATAACACCCGATATCCGTAAAAGCCGCCAATGATTGGAATAGGGATAGCACGAGATTGTTGTTCTCTGTCTCTGTCGCTTATCATCCAGATTATGTCACTTACTCCCTCTTCGAGATTACGTAATTGTCGAGACTGCACAGCTGCCTCCTGTTCGCCAACAAGCAAAAAAGGACCGTATTCTTGCTCTGTGAGGGCGAGCGCACGTGTCAGGACTTCCACAATGTAATTATGGATCCCATACGTAGTGTCTACCTGATGGGGAATGGATAACCTTTGCACAGCAGGTTGACTGCTTTCGTCGGCGAGAACCGCGGCGGGAGACACGACAATAAAAAACAGCATCAGTAACGAAATACGTGGTTGTGACATTGTCATCTTACACAACATAGATGGTTGCCTCATTGACTAGTCCGTTATAAACAAGCTCCATAGTGCTAAAAGGTAGACTATGACACGTTACTTCGCGAATATCACCGACATTGCTATGGTCACGCCGTGTTGTCGCTTTGCATACGCAAGTGCCGATGTGGCGTAAACGGAAAGGCGCGCCCCTGGCTGTGATATGAGAAAATCAGCTGATTAACCGGTAAGCCGGTTTAGCTTTGCGGTAACGTACCTAATTCGTAATATTGAAATAAGGCAGGTAGTCTTCCATTGCCTGGTGGGATTCATTACTGAGCATAGGGTTGGTAAGCTCCAGGACATGGCGCCCTTTCGCGCGCGCGGCACTGGATTGATAGAAAGGCTGTGACTCGAGTAATGACTGAAATTCGCCGCTTTCCAGTAGGCTGATTAAGCCCTGCTCAATACGATATGCCAGCGCGTGATTGTCCCGACTGACAAAGAAAAACATGGCGCTGGGGTAGCGAATTAGCAAGTGTTTTTCAAGTGCTATGGGAAGGTCTTTGGCGTATTCAAGTTCGTAATCGACTTCCAGAATGCCACGGGGATAATAGTCTGCAAACCCTTCGGCCAATACTTTGAATGATGCCTGATACGTCGACTCCAGTACGGAAAAACCATGATAACGATATAATCGTGTATCAGGCCAGTCCTGTCCCTGGACCGCACGATATTGTTTTAATGTGTTCAGCGATATCACCGAATTGAAGCGGAGATCACCTTCACGAATAAGCAGCAGTCGTTGCCCAAATAGCCCTGCTGTGAGGGGGATCCGAACGGCTTTATGTAGATTTTCTCGCTCCGCTGTAGTCACGCTCCAGGTAACATCCAAAAGACGATTATCCAGGTTACGGAGTTGACGCTCCTGAACCGTTCCGCGTTCATTGGGTAATAGTTTTACCTTTCCGTACTGGTCAGCATTGGAATCCAGGGCCATTTGCAGAAGGGTTTTGACATAGTTGTAAAGCGGATCTGTTCCACCAAATACCTGAGGTATCCGGATGATTCGATAAGTTTCCTGCTCTTTTTCTTTGCTGACTTCCTGCGCGACAGCGACCGCGCTGATAAACAGACTTATCAGCACCGCAATAACCGTTGCGCATCTTGCCAGACAGATTCTTTGCATACGAGTTTCGTTAATCTTTCCCGGTTAACAGATATTCAAACTCAGGATCGACAACCAGACGTCCATTCATCGCTTCACGTCCCAGTAACATGAGGTAAGTCATTTCTGATCTGTCCGTGAGCGTTAGCTGAATGGTCCAGCGCATATCATCCATGACGATGGGCGTATCAATAACGTAACGCTTTTCTCGCGTCGCGGTAGAACTTTTCACCTGCTTCTTACCTACGACAGGGGCTTCCCGTCGCACGACTCTTTCTACATTATGTATATCCGGATGAATATCAAAGCGGATCCAGGTCTCACCAAACTTTTCAAATTCCTCAATATTATCGACATGAAGCGAAGATGTGGCGGCGCCAGTGTCTACGCGGACGTTGAGTTGAGAGATTTCCAGCTCGGGCAGGTCGCATAATTCAATCGCGCCTACCAGTTTTTTGCTACCGGTGCTCATTCTATTCTTCCTCGACTACAGTCTGATCACCCAGGATCAGATTGTCCTGCAAAAGCTCTACGTGCTCCGCTACTGTATCAGGCTCTTTAAAGTAAGCGATATGGTATATCGCTTCACCTTCCTGTGTCAGCGGAATGTTCTGTTTGCCAATAATGACCCCATCAGCCGGGCTCAAAATGGTGGAAACCACATTGCCATAAGGGTCGGCAACAGTCGCAAGACGGTCACCTTTACTGACATGGTCGCCCAGTTGCGTGATGTGAGTAACAAAGCCACTTTCCGGCGCACGAACCCAGCCACTTTGTCTGGCGATAAAGCGGTTGATGTCATGCCCTTTGCTCTGGCGTTTATTGAGCATCCCCAGGTGTCGCATCGTATTAATGATTCCACGTACCCCTGCGCGAATTGAAAATTCGTCATAACGCAAGGCCTGACCCGCTTCGTAAAGCAGAATTTTCACACCCTCTTCACTGGCCGCCTGACGCAGCGAACCGTCCCGGATTTCTGCATTAAGCAACACCGGCACTCCAAATGCCTTTGCCATTTCGAGAACGTCTGCGTCGTCGAGGTCGGCACGGATTTGCGGCAGATTGCTGCGATGTATGGCGCCGGTATGCAGATCGATGCCCACATCACACTTACTTACTACTTCTTTAAAGAACAGGTTAGCCAACCGTCCTGCTAAAGAGCCCTTTTTACTACCGGGAAAGCTGCGGTTCAAATCCCGTCGATCAGGCAGGTAACGAGACTGGTTCAGAACCCCGTACACATTCACCATAGGCACAGCAATCAATGTCCCGCGCAGGCGCGTTATTGATTTGGAGCGAATAAGACGACTCACGATTTCAATACCGTTAAGCTCGTCTCCGTGAATGGCAGCACTGACAAACATTGTCGGTCCTTCACGTTTTCCGCGTTTAACAAAAACCGGTATACTCATGTTGGTCGCTGTATACAGCGGTGGCATTTCCAGTTCTATTTTCTTAGTTTCACCTGGCAAGACATCTTGCCCGCCTATCGTAATAGGTGAGCCTTTCACTTATCCTTTTCCTTTTGTTCGGGTGTTGTTCGGCTTTGCCGACTTAGCAATAAACTCGATAATCATGCCAGCTACATCTTTGTGGGTAGCGGCTTCAATACCTTCCAGTCCGGGCGATGAGTTAACTTCCATGACCACCGGCCCATGGTTAGAACGCAGAATATCAACACCACAACAATTCAGGCCCATCGTTTTCGCGGCATCAATGGCTGTTTTGCGCTCGGCCGGCGATAAGCGTACCAGACTGGCTGACCCGCCGCGGTGAAGGTTAGAGCGAAATTCACCGGGTGCCGCCTGACGCTTCATCGCAGCAACCACTTTACCTCCAACCACCAGACAACGGATATCAGAACCGCCTGCTTCCTTAATAAATTCCTGCACAAGGATAGACGCGTTTAAGCCCATGAACGCTTCGATAATCGATTCTGCGGCCTTTTGCGTCTCCGCCAGCACAACGCCAATCCCCTGGGTACCTTCAAGTAGTTTAATTACTACCGGTGCGCCGCCGACATTCTTGATCAAGTCGTCAATTCGGTCGGGGTGATGTGCAAAGCCTGTACGCGGCATGCCGATGCCCTTTCGGGACAGCAATTGTAAGGAACGGAGTTTGTCACGGGAGCGACTAATGGCCACAGACTCATTAACAGAGTAGGTGCCCATCATTTCAAATTGCCTGACAACAGAAGTGCCGTAAAAACTGACCGATGCACCAATACGCGGTATCACCGCATCATAGTAAGGAAGTTTGCGGCCTGCATAACGCACCGATGGTCGCGCGCTGGTAATATCCATGTAGCAATGCATGGTGTCGATGATATCAACAGTGTGGCCACGTGCTTCGCCAGCTTCCTTCAAACGGCGGGTGGAGTACAACTTAGGGTTACGGGATAAAATGGCTATTCGCATGGAAAGGATGAAGTCCTTGCTTTTAAAGTAAGTGAGTGCCGTGGCATCATAAATATTGGTGTGTGACGGCAATAGTCCTGCTACTAATATAGATGATATATTGGGAATCGTCTTGATAATTTTCTTATGCTATCGATAGTTAGCTTTTGTTGAACAGGTGAGGAATACGTGCATGGCACCTTGGTTGCGTGGTTTGATTGGGTGGGTTGAGACCTATCAGGTTAATCTTATTGTGAGTGCAGTATGTATGCTGCTTTATGTGGCGGTCATCCGGGTGATTATTCCCCGGCTGGAGAAAAACCTGGAAAGCAGCCGGGTGAAGTCTTCCAGTGCACTCAAAGGATTGTTTGTGGCCCGCGTCATTGCTGGTGTAGTGACATTTGCCGGTGTGCTGATGGCATGGGGGGTAGATTTTTCCGGTCTGCTGGTATTATCCACGTCGATCATTACGCTGACCGGGGTTGCGCTGTTTGCAAGCTGGTCTCTTATCAGCAACATTACAGCCTATTTTATTCTGTTAACGAACGTTACCTATCGACGCGGGAACGGAATACGCATCCTCGACGGCGACAATTTCGTGGAAGGGGTGATTGCCGATATTAATCCTTTTAGCACCCGACTAGTCACCGCAGACAGGGAAACCATTCTCTATCCTAACAACCTGATCCTGACGCGTCCGGTGCTGATAAATCCGAAAACGTCGTGGGGCAGTCTCGGGAAGATCGTCACGCCGTCAAAAGAGGCTGCAACGCCACTTGACAAGCCGAAGCGGAAAAACAAATCTACGTCGACTCCGCATCCTTGATATAACGGGTCATGCTTTGCAGCAACGCCCGCAATTTCGCGGGCTTGAGAGGCTTGGTGAGATAATTCACACCCTGCGCTTTGCATCTGGCAACCAGCTCCTCATCCTGCGTGGCGGTGATCAGAGACGCGGGTAAGACAATATCTAGGTGTTGGCGAATAACATCAATCAAATCCAGCCCGTTCTGATGTTGCGATAACTGGTAATCCATCAACAGAATTTGGGGGGAGAAGATATCCGCCTGGCGGATGGCATCGTCCCAGTTGTTGGCGAGCATGACCGTGACTCCCCATTTTTCCAAAACTGTCCGCATGGCGTCGAGGTTTTCCTGCTGGTCATCGACGCACAGCACACGTAGCCCTTTGAATGTCGTATTGCGATTGGCCAGTCCGGTGGCAGTGCGTTTGCGTGCCAGCGCTTTCGGTAGCGAAAGGGAAAAACAACTGCCTTTACCTTGGTCTGACGTTACCTGAATCTGGCTTTTCAGTTGGCCGGATAACCGTCGTACTACGCCCAATCCAAGACCGATCCCGTGCTCACTGGAATCACCAGTACGGTAGAAATCACTAAAGATAAGCCCCTGCTGTTCTTTTGAGATACCGATACCGGTATCTCTCACCGCAATTTCCACCGACTCACCCTGGGTTCTTACGGTAATCAGCACTTTGCCTTTTTCGGTGTATTTAATGGCATTTGAAAGCAGGTTCTGCACAATTCGATACAGAAAGGTTTTATCTGCGATGGCCCAGCATGGACGTACTCGTGACCGTAATTGCAGGCCTTTTTCTTTCGCACGCATCGCCATCTCGTCAATTAGCGGAGTCAGCAAGGCTGAAAGGTCAACCGGTTCCAACGTGGGACGAAGTTCACCCTGATCGAGTCTGGCAATATCCAGTAATGTACCAATCAGCGCTTCACTGGAGCTCACACTATGATTAAGTTTGCGCACAATGCTGACAACATTGTCAGGCAAGCCTGCTTCTTCCAGGGCAGTTACGTATAACTTGGCGGCATTCAGGGGCTGTAAAACATCGTGACTGGCCAGCGCCAGAAACCGGGTTTTACTGGCGTTGGCATCTTCCGCGGCCTTTCTGGCGCGAATGAGTTCTTTCTCGGCTTCGGAGCGACGCTCGATTTCCAGACGTAATTCGGCATTTATGGAGTGCACCTCCTCTGTGCGTTTTTTAATGCGAAGTTCCAAATCGATGTTGGATTCTTCCAGTGCCTGCTGAATCTCGACGTGACCGGTGATGTCATTGAAGCTGGTAACGAAACCGCCGCCAGGCAGTGGATTGCCAACCATCTCGATGACCCTGCCATCACTGCGCTGGCGCGTGAATCGATGGGGCGTGCCGGTACGCAAATGCTCAAGACGCTTCTCTACCTGCTCTTCGACATTACCGGGACCAAACTCTCCCTTTTCCGCGTTGTAACGCATTAATTTTTCAACTGGCGTACCAACGTTGAGAAAGCCTTCCGGATATTGATAAAGCGCCGCATATTGCTTATTCCACGCCACCAGATTCAGGTGTTTGTCGACCACACTGATACCCTGATCCATGTTCTCCAGCGACGTTAATAGCGCTGTCATATTAAACTGCATGGCCTGGGTAGTGTCGTCGAAGAAGTTAATGACTTCAGTGAAATCGAGTTTCTTACCCCGCAGAACGCTGTCAATAAGCGCCTTTGCTGAGGATGCACCGATTACACCGCCCAGAGCCCTTTCACAAAACGCGAGAAAAGGCTGATCGGGGGAGTGGCTGTCATTCAGCTTACAGTGATTGAGCTGCTGGTATTCTTCCACTAACTGCTGACACCGGCCTTCACCCATAAAAGTGGAGAGCAGCGTGATCAGGTCGGCAATGGTGACGTTGATATGTTGCTTTTTCGTTTGGGGACCATTGCGCACCTCAGCTGGGGATACGAACGCTTCAGCCTGAATACGGTCAATCAGTCGTGGTGGCGCGAACCAGGAGAACACAATATATGCGAAGGTATTGGCGGCCAGACTGACCAGCGCCCCCTGACTTATCATTTCATTTTGTTCAATTCGCGGCACCTGCTCGCCGACCAGCGGCATTACCAGCCACATTACCCAGATGATTAATCCAAGTAACAATCCGGCATAGACCCCGTGGGCGTGTGCCCGCTTCCAGTACAGACCCCCCACAATTGCCGGCAGCAGCTGAATGACCAGTGAGAAGGCAATCAAACCAATAGAATGTAACGACCGAGCGCCTGTCATTTGCTGGTGGTATAGAAATGCCAGCAGAAGGATAAAACCAATCACTATGCGGCGAATTAGCTTGATGCGTCGCGAGTAGTCTTTGTTGCGGGCCGCGGGCTCACGGATAGCGAACAGACGTGGCAGGATCACGTCGTTTGTGAGCATAGTACTGAGTGTCAGCGTGGCAACAATAATCATCGCCGTGGCTGCGGACAACCCACCGATAAAGACAATTATCTGCAGCAATACCGACTCAGAATAAATCGCCAGCGACAACACATATGAATCAGGCTCGACATTGGCGCTGCCAAATATGGCAGTACCAGCCATCGCTATAACCGGGATTACCGCAGCAATAATGGCCAGGTACAGCGGGAACAGCCAGCGTGCGGTCTTTAAATGACTGAGACTGAGGTTATCGACAATCGCAACATGGAACTGTCGTGGCAGACACAATACCGCCGCCGCAGACATAATGGTTTGGGCGATAAACGTGAATGAGCCAAACTGGGAAATTGCCTTCTCAGCCAAAAATGGCGCTATTATTGGCCCTTCCTGAGAATTGTTCCAGGCGGTGTAGCCCACTATGGCCACCAACACCAGTGCCAGCAGTTTTATCGATGATTCAAACGCGATAGCCAGCATCAATCCCCGGCGATACTCGGTAACGTCGGTTTGTTTTGTCCCGAAGTAGATGGCGAACACGGCGATAAATGCCGTCGCCGCAATAACGATGTAATCACTGTTTGGCTGCTGTGTCAGAAGCTGGAATGTGCTGCCAATCGCTTTTAACTGAAGCGCAATATAAGGGATGGTGGCCAGAAGCGCGATAATCGTCACTAACAGGGCAACAAGCTGACGCTTACCATATCGCGATGCAATAAAATCGGCGATCGTGGTGATATGTTGCTTCTTACTGACCAGAGTCAGTTTATAAATAAACCGATATCCCAGTACGTAAACCAGGATCGGGCCCAGCAAAATAGGCAAATAAATCCACGTATCCCGGCTGGCCTGCCCGACCGCACCGAAAAACGTCCAGGCAGTACAATAAATTGCAAGCGCAAGTGAATATGTTGCGGGATGCGATGTCAGCCATCTTGCCGTCGGTGAATTTTTATCGCCCCAGCTCGCAATATAAAAAAGCGTAAACAGATAAATTAGCCCGAGCGATACCCAACCTAGCGTCATGCCTTTTCCTAACAGGTTTTTAACAAATCTGGTTGCATTATACGCAACCTCCTACGACCTGACCTACGACCATCGTCTCATTCCTAGATTGCAAAGGCAGGTCTAGAGTATACCCAATGCTCCTACCGGCGGGGTTTTTGCGCGATGTGAGGTCTGCGGACTGATATCGGGAACCACAAAGATCGCCTGAAAGCCTCCCCGTTAGGAAAATGTAAAAATAACACATCCACTTAACCTGACATGAGGACGGAAAGATGGCATTTAGAAATGATGACGACAAGAAGGCGTATTGGAAGGAGAATCTCTCCCTTCTCGCCAAATTGTTAGTTGTTTGGTTTGTCGTGTCGTTCGGGGCCGGCATTTTATTCGTTGATGCGCTGGACCAGATACAGTTCTTCGGCTTTAAGCTGGGGTTCTGGTTTGCACAACAAGGTTCCATTTATGTGTTTGTCGCTCTTATTTTTGTGTATATGGCAAAAATGAACGCGATGGACAAAAAATACGGCGTAGACGAGGAATAAACCGATGGACGTACAATTACTCACATTCATCATTGTCGGTGCCTCTTTCGCACTGTATATCGCTATCGCCATTTGGGCGCGTGCCGGATCAACCAACGAGTTCTACGTTGCCGGTGGTGGTGTTCCACCTGTCCTCAACGGTATGGCAACGGCAGCGGACTGGATGTCAGCCGCATCTTTTATCTCCATGGCAGGTCTGATTTCCTTCATGGGATACGACGGCGCTGTCTACCTGATGGGGTGGACGGGCGGCTACGTGTTACTGGCCCTTTGTCTGGCACCGTACCTGCGCAAATTTGGTAAATTTACTGTACCGGATTTCATCGGTGACCGCTACTACTCACAAACCGCACGTACTGTCGCGGTATTCTGTGCCATCTTCGTCTGCTTCACTTATGTTGCAGGCCAGATGCGGGGTGTTGGTGTGGTATTCAGCCGCTTCCTTGAAGTAGACATCGTATCCGGTGTTATCATCGGTATGGCAATCGTTTTCTTCTACACGGTACTGGGCGGCATGAAAGGGATTACCTATACACAGGTAGCGCAATACTGTGTGTTGATCTTCGCTTATATCGTGCCTGTGGTCTTTATCTCTATGATGGTTACCGGTCATATCCTGCCGCAAACGGGCTTCGGTGCCACGCTGGCTGACGGCTCGGGGGTGTATATGCTCGATAAACTCGACCAGCTATCCACCGATTTAGGGTTTAACGAATACACATCCGTCACGAAAAGTACCATCGATGTGTTCTTTATCACCTTTGCCTTGATGGTGGGTACTGCCGGTCTGCCTCACGTTATCGTTCGTTTCTTCACTGTGCCAAAAGTACGAGATGCACGTAAATCCGCTGGCTGGGCGTTAGTCTTCATTGCCATTCTGTACACCACTGCACCGGCACTGGCGTCTTTTGGTCGTGTGAACATGATTGAGACAATCAATGGTCCGGACTTGCAGGGTACATCGTACGAGAATGCGCCTTCGTGGATTAAAAACTGGGAGAAAACGGGACTTATCCAGTTCGTGGATAAAAACGATGACGGCAAAATGTACTATGCCGCGGGTAGTGTCACCGATCCGAACAGTCCGAACGAAGTAAGCGTAGACCGTGACATCATGGTACTGGCGAATCCTGAAATTGCGAACCTGCCTGCCTGGGTAATCGCACTGGTGGCTGCTGGTGGGGTAGCGGCCGCACTGTCGACCTCGGCTGGTTTGTTACTGGTTATTTCGACATCCGTGTCCCACGACTTACTCAAACGTAACTTTATGCCGAACATTACCGATAAGGCCGAGTTGTTCTATGCCCGACTCGCAGCCGGTGTGGCAATTGTGATAGCAGGTTACTTTGGTATTAATCCTCCGGGCTTTGTGGCGCAGGTGGTCGCCTTTGCGTTCGGCCTCGCCGCCTCCAGCTTCTTCCCTGCGATCATTATGGGTATCTTCAGTACCAAGATGAATGACAAAGGCGCGGTTGCGGGTATGGTATCGGGTATTGCATTTACCGCGGCTTACATCATTTACTTTAAGTTTGTAAACCCGGCAGCCAATACCGCTGAGAACTGGTGGTTCGGTATTTCACCTGAGGGGATTGGTACCCTGGGTATGATGGTGAACTTCGTGGTGGCTTTCATCGTCTTTAAAGCAACCAAAGAAGCACCTCAGGAAATTCAGGATCTGGTAGAAAGTATCCGTTATCCGAAAGGCGCGGGTGAAGCATCAGCGCACTAAGCAACAACGAAACTGATAAAAGGCTCACGTTACTGTGAGCCTTTTTGATCCAGTGCATAGATAGCCTCCGGTTCAGGCGATATTCTGAGTGCTACAATTTACCAAGTAAGCTACACCGACTAGCGCTCTGAGCGCGCGAGTATAATTCAGGACAAACTATCAGTGTTTATCCCCGTGTGTTTTTATCACGAAAGTCACCGGGATATGTATTACAGGATATGCCGCCATGAGTGCGATACCCCAACAGGTTACAGAGTTTCTGAAAACGTCTGCGCCATTTGACCGGCTGAATGACGAAGACCGCCACCGTCTCGCTGAGCTGGCAAATCTAGTGTATCTGGTTCAGGACAACGCTGGTGAACTGATAAAGCAAAATGCAGGGCGCTTGTTTCTGATTCAGAGCGGACAGTTTTCCGTGAAAGACTCTGACGGCCCACTGCGCCACCTCAGTGAGGGCGACTATTTTGGCTATCCGGGGCTCATTGATAACGTTAATTATCCGGTACAGGTTACGGTGGATAAACCCGGGCTGGTGTATTGTTTCACTGCCAGTGGCTTTGACGACGCCTTACAAACGCCAGAAGTAGCAAATTTCTTCCATGGCACTCGCGCTGATGCACTGCAAAATCAAGCGGTAACCGAATCCAACTCGATGTGGTTGTACAAGCCCCTGTCTGAGGTTATTAGTGGCGAACCAATTAAAGCGGATGTGAATACGTCGGTGAAAAATGCCGCGCAGGTGATGACAGAAAATCGGGTATCTTCACTACTGATAACACGGAACAACAAACTGGCGGGTATTGTTACCGACAGAGATTTACGCTCTCGGGTAGTAGCACAATCGTTCAATGTTGAGAATGCCGTAAGTGAAGTAATGACGGAAAATCCAGCCATGATTACGCATAATCGGACCATGTTCGATGCAATGGCGATAATGAGTGAGCGAAATATTCATCACCTCCCGGTTATCGACCGGCATTCCCGTGAGCCAATCGGCATGGTCACCGCCACGGATGTTATCCGGCATCAGCGGGGTAATGTGCTGTTTATTATCGGTGAGCTGTCAAAAGCCGACAACCTCTACGAATTAACACGTTCATCCTGGCAAATGCCACATTATTTTGCGATGCATGCAAAGCGGCCTGGTGACTTTGATATTGCGGGAAAAGTGCTGTCACAGGCAACGGATATCATGACCCGTAAGCTTATCCAGTTTTATCAGCGGGACCACGGAAACGCGCCGATGGCGTATTGCTGGATTGTGTATGGCTCGCAGGCCCGGGAAGACCAGACCATGGGCTCCGATCAGGATAACGGCTTGTTGCTGGCGCGTGAGCCTGATGCTGATGAGGCCGAATATTTTAAGGGCATGAGTGACTACGTTTGTAGCGGCCTGGCAAAGTGTGGGATAAAACTGTGCGATGGCAACATTATGGCCTCAAATCCGGAATTACGTTTATCTTTGAAAGCGTCCATCGCCGAGGCACGGGGATGGGTGAAGCAGCCCACCAGCAAAGCCATCATGCATTTTAATATTTTCCTGGACGCCAGAGCCGCCGCCGGCGATACCGAACTGTTCCGGGAAATGCAGGCAACCAGAGCGCCATTACTGCAACAAAAAATGTTTTTGGCGGCGCTGGCGCGCCACGCGAATGAAGTGTCTGTGCCGCTTTCTATGTTTCAGAAGTTTGTCTACGAAAAAGGGCGTAAGCAAAAAGATTGTATTGATCTGAAGGTCAAAGCGATTGCGCTGATAAACAACCTGGTAAGAATTTATGCACTGGCCAATGGGCTGAAAATGCCATCGACACTGGGGAGGCTGGCCAGCCTGCCAGCCAATGCCGGGCTCTCAACACGCGATGCAGATAATTTGCGTGACATCTGGCTGTTTTTAAATCGGCTGCGCTGGCGTCATCAGCTAACCAATAAAGTCACTGACAACTGCGTTTCGGTAAGCGACTTGTCTTCTATTGAGAAGCATCAACTAAAAGCGGCCTTTAAAGCTATTGATCGCGCGCAACAGGCGGTAGTGATGAAGTTTTCGGGCGGTATTTCGTAGATGGGACTTAGAGGGTGGTGGCAGGCTTTATGGCGCGGTGGTGTTGCGCCGCTGGCGCCACACTGGCAGGGCCGCAAATGGTACGATGTGCCCTTACTGGCTGTCGATCTTGAATTGACCTCACTGGATATCGCTAAGGCTGAAGTCACGTCTGTGGGATGGGTGGAAGGAAAACGCGCTGAAATCACAATGAGCTCCTGTTTTTACGAGGTAGTAAAAACCAATAAATCACTCGAACAATCTCCTGTCATTCATGGTTTAACTGCGGAAGATATTAACGAGGGCACCGACGTCGAAGCGGTGTTAAACGCATTGAGACCGTTTGCTGAAACTCACGTGTGGGTATTGCATAATGCCGCGCTGGATTTAGGAGTGCTGGGGAAGTTATTCGAAAGGCATAACATGCCTGTCACTGAGATCCTCACGCTGGATACTCTGAAACTGGCAGTGTATCAGTTGAAGAAGCGACATGATGTATTGCCACCAAACAGCGCCACGCTGAGCGTGTGCCGTCAGCGCCTGGATTTGCCGGCCGCGCCGGCACACAATGCGCTGGATGATGCGGTAGCAACTATGCAGCTGTGGTTTGCGCAGTTTTATGACATGAGTGGAGACAAAGAAACCAAGATTGATGACTTTCTGCACACTCAGGCTATCACGATGAAAAAAATCACGAAAAAGTGCAAACAGGACGTTGACAAAACTTCGGACACCGCGTAAATTTCGCTCCCACAACGCAGCAAGGTCGATACTTACTGACCACGCTCACGTTGCCCAGGTGGTGAAATTGGTAGACACGCTAGCTTCAGGTGCTAGTGGCCTCACGGCCGTGGCGGTTCAAGTCCGCCCCTGGGCACCATCCTTACTAACGTTCTTGCGCTATCCCAAATCAAAAAATTAGCCTTTATCCTGTTCTGCTGATAATTGCATTTGCAGTGGGTCATCGCTCGTATTTGCTATTTTTTGGCCCGAACTCAGTGGTTACTATTCAAACATAGCGTGCTATTGGCGTCGGTAAATTATTCCAGGCAACATTCGTGGATTTTTGGGTCGTTCAGCTGCAAGCGGGGAGAAGCTACCGTGCATGTGTTTCTTCCTGTCATGCTTTTACCGGATCACCAGCAAGAAATACGCGAGTATGTTTAAACATACTGTCAGGGCGATGAGCTTGCTTAACTTTTGTTCACTAATCCGTATAGTGAGCGGTTCCTGATTGATGGTTGTAATTATGCAAATTAATACAAATCTTGAGAAACAGGACTATCTCAACGCCTACAAGGACATGTTCAGTTTTTTATTCCGGCAGCCATTGCTGGCAGCGGGTTTTGTTTTTCTGTGTCTTGTTACCGAGGCGATCCCTTTCGCATGGTTTCCGCTTAAGCTGGCAAGCTATGCCATACTTATCACGCTGATAGTCTGTGTAACCAGTTTGCACTTCCGTTCCGGATCGTTACAGGGACTGGGTCAGGAGCTTCGTTTTCAGCAAGCCGTGTATCTTCCAGCCGTCGTGTTGATTCTGTGTCTGAGCTGGCTTGGTTTTGTGGTCGCTGACTTTTTGATCTCAATGGTTAGCGTCAGTTCACAAGATGCGACTTTATTACCGTCTGCTGCTATGGCATCTCAAAGTTCGCAGGGCGCCGGAGAGTTATTTGTGGCGGTAATTGCGACTGCCCTAATTTGCCTCGCCCAGATAATGCCACTGGTATTAGCTCACTTTTGTCACGGGCTTGGGTTTAGTCGTGCTCAGGGTGAAAAAATATGGGTGTCGCTGATGCTGCAACCTAAAACTCTGATGGCCTTTATTCCTATTTCTCATGTCGTACCGTTAGGGCTAATGATGCAATGGAATCTTATGGGGCTGATAGTTGCCTTTGGTGCGCTGTACTCTACGTTTTTGCTATTCATCGTCTTCAATATTGAACCTGCATCCCCCTGTGAAGCGAAAGATATTGATATGGCATCCGGATCCGGTCAGGCAGCGGGTTAACTTGCTGCCTGAACTTACGTCAGGCTATCGCTACTGTGGCGAAAGTGCTGCGGTTGCAACAACGCAGACCCACCCGACTCCGTTATCGCCTGTCCAGTCAGCCAGAGTAGCCACATGACGTCTTCCTTCGAGCTTCTTCGGTACTGGCGGTTTATGAAGGTTATCGGGTAAGCAGAGGCAGGGTTTTTTCAACAACAGCGTCTACTTCAACCTGGGCTTTAATTGCGCTGGTCTCATCCTCTGTTCTGGCGGCGTGCTCGAGTACGCGTAAAGCGTCAGCCAGACGCTCCAGTCCGAGTTCTGCTGCTGAACCTTTCAGCGTATGGGCCTGAGATGCCACTTCCTTCCAGTTGCTGTTTGCCACAGCAGATTTTGCAGAAGTCCAGACCTGGGGAAACTGCGCCAGAAACAGGTCGATTATCTTATCCAGCAACGCCTGCTTTCCCATCATTCGTTTAAGCGCGCCTTCTTTGTTCCACAACAGCGTTGTATCGCCCATCGTAAGCCTATTCCATGTTTGCGTTGTAAAGCACCGCGTTATTTCTGCCACGCGCTTTTGCTTCGTACAGTGCTTTATCTGCACGCAGGATGCCATGTTCAGACATCCCATCATCGGCTTGCTGATAACTGGAAACGCCTGCACTGACGGTTACAACATTAGTGGGTGAATGCTCATGCTTTAAACCTAACGATTCGATAGTGGCAATAAGCCTGTTTGCCACGGAAAATGCGCCTTTTTCATCAGTTTCCGGGAGGATAGCCAGAAACTCTTCTCCGCCTACCCGCACCAGCACATCAAGCGGCCGCAACAACGATTGCATGGTCTCCTTACAAATCGTCCATAAGCAGCTATCACCTTCGAGGTGTCCGTAAAGGTCATTAAATTGCTTGAAGTGGTCGATATCAAAAAGAACAAAAGATAAGTCGCGCTGGTTTCTTTCTGCGTCGCGGATCACGGATGGGATGACTTCTTCAAGATAGTGACGGTTATAGGCCCCGGTGAGTCGGTCAAGATATATAAGCTTTTCCAGCAAATCCGTTTTTAATTTATGATTCAGGTGGGATTTTACGCGATTACGCAGTGTAGTCGGGTTGACAGGCTTTTCAACAAAATCAACACCACCGGCTTCCCTGCATTTTTCCTGCTCAATATCAGTGGCAGACGCCGTGACAAATATTACCGGAATATTCGCGGTTTCGACGTTTTCACTCAGTATCTTGCAGGCGTGATGGCCATCCATATCGGGCATAACCACGTCCATCAGTATAAGATCGGGTTTGTTCGCCCGGCTCCATTCAATCGCTTCGTGTGCGGTTGACACCAACGTACAGGTAACCATGTCATCCAATAAGGATTCAAGGATGAGTCGACTACTTATCTGGTCGTCGACGATTAAAACATGACAATCTTCCACTGATCGTGTGCGTGTAGATTGCAAAACATCACCTCTTCGTTGAGGGTGCGCCAGAAAACGCAGCACCGCGATTAGCTACAGCTTACCTAAATTAACGAAAAAGTATATGGCTTTGATTGTCGAGGTCTTTTGGTTGTTTAATTATCAGAGATTGACAGTTATTCACTAAGCAATCATGGTAATAAATCGTTATCGAGCCGGTAACGGGCTACCACAGTAAATTGCCGTTACCGGCTGAGTGCCGGGTTACGCAACTTCAGGTACGAGCGGGAAACCAGCTGCTCGTAAGCCCCTTGAATATTGAGATTTACCCACTCTTCATACATTTTGAGTGACGAATACGCTGCCATCGGTTTGCTTTGCTGAATTTGCTCCAGACTTTTTCCGGCGAGGATCCCATCCAGCACACTGTCATGAAGCGTTTTGATATATTCGTAATATGCGCTGACGTCGGCTTTATCTCCCATATCGGCGTGGCCACCCACAAAGCGAGTGAAAGGTTGTTTGAGTAATCGTTCAGTAGCGCTAAGCGTACCTTCAAGATCATAACCCATCAGATCTTTGTATGGCAGGCGACCTAATACCACCCAGTCAACGACGAACATGACATCATCGGGCATCACGTGCACGGCAACGTTGCCGTAGCCGTTAGTCGGACCGTAATAGGTAAGTGTCAGTTCCTTATCGCCAGCATAAAGGGTGAGGGTGTCATTAAATACCAGCGAGGGCAGGGCGGTGTCAGCGCGAACGCGCTTCAGGTTAGCGCGCGCATCTTTATGACTTATCAAAACGGTGTTGCCATCGTCAAAGACGTCACCGCCGTAGGCATGGTCAGGATGGCTATGACTGTAGATAAGATGCGTCACCGGCTTGCTGAAGCGCTCTTTAACAGTGGCTTTTAACCAATTGGCTGCATCGTTGTTGAGAGGGTCTACCAGCACGATACCGTCATCGGTATTAACAACCAGAGCGTGATAGTTTCCGGCGGTGAAACGAAACACATCGTCGGTAACATTGGTCAAACGGTAATCGGTCTGTTCTTGCGCTCGGCCCGCGAAGGACACGAGCAGTATCGCAAAAAGCAGAGCTACCTGGGCACACCTACGCACCACGAGAGAGTAACTCCAAGGCAACAACGATGTAGGCTGCCAGCGTGGCGAGTAGTCCGATCATATAAAAATAGCTGCGCGGACTGGGGTTTTTCTCGGTGGCTATAGCGTAATACAGTGCCATGTGAATGATTCTTGCGATAGCGTAAACCCAGACAATCACCGTCAGGGTTTGTGGCTCTGCACCTGCAAAAATGGCAAGCATTATTGGTAATACAAAGATTGCCAGGTTTTCGAGCGAGTTGTGAAACGTCCGGTGACTCCTGAACACAAAGGAATCGTGACTCAGGTTTTCATCTACCTTACCCGGTATATATTGTGACTGCTTTCGGTGTGC
Source organism: Alteromonas sp. H39 (assembly GCF_047556435.1). Lineage (GTDB taxonomy): Bacteria > Pseudomonadota > Gammaproteobacteria > Enterobacterales > Alteromonadaceae > Alteromonas. The sequence continues at coordinate 3,698,416 of NZ_CP180210.1, read as the reverse complement.
TACAGCAGCAACAAGACTCTGGACCACCACAGTTAACAGAATAAGCCAAAGCCCCCAAAGTGTGAAACTGTAAGACAAAAACATAGAAGTGATATCCTTAAGCACTGATGATAAGCCACACGGCTAAGCGTCCACATCACAGTGGGTTGCAGGCCGGTGCCATGTTGGCCATGACTTTCGTTGTAGTCAGACACGCTTCACTTCAGCATGACAAACGTGAAACTGACTGATTAATTTGTAATGATTACTACCTGAAAGCTATACCCAGAGGATCAGCATTGCGACCTAAAAGTTTGCTGTTAGCCTTGTATGTAGCTGATGTGGGAGGCCCGAACTGAAGCGCCGTAGACTGCATCGTTTTGCGGATAAGCTTGTCAGGTGCCTGGCGATGCGGCGCCGATTAACATGTTACACAGTAAAGATTGAATGGCCGTCATCCTTATTTTAATAAAAGCAGTAATTTGTCAGCGTCAGGAACGCTGACCTAAGGAGATACATTGATAGGAATGGATGTACTGATTGCTTTCGCAGTAGCGGCCTTAATACTCAGTCTGTCTCCTGGGCCTTCCAATTTGTATATTATGGCCTGCACCATGGGAAATGGCGCCAGAGCAGGTGTTGCTGCAGCTGCCGTTATTGCGCTGGCAAGTGATTTGTTTGTGGTAACCCTGTCTTCTCAGTTAGGACGCTGGCTTGCCAAATCGCCCGGTTGGGCGGTTCGACAGGAACAACTGGCAGGGGGCATTCTGTTCGCCCTGGGGGCATTTATCTTACTGGAAGAAGTGACGATATTGATGCAGGTTTAAGTTTGCTCCAGGCCCGAATATAACGCAGCGATCTGCTTTGCTACCTTGTGGCTGCCGGCATAAAAGGGAAGTGGCGTTTGTGCGCTGTGCGATTCCTTTACTTTCACACTGGAGCTGAGATATGGCTCAAGTACCGGCAACTGTTGCGCTCTTAATTCTGCTACCAGTGAAGCTGGCAAGCGGGCCTGTGAATTAAACTGGTTTATCACTACACCCTCAAGCGTCAGCTCGCGGTTATGATCCTCTTTTAATTCCATAACATTGTCGAGTAGCCTGCCAATGGCCTGAATGGAAAAGTCATCACAGTCGAACGGAATAATAAACCGATCTGCAGCTATCAATGCGGCCTTGGAGTAAAAATTAAAATTTGGCGGTGTATCGATAACAATCTGATCAAATTCGTCCGCTAATGTGTGCAGAGCCTCTTTAAGTTTAAACATCTTATAGCGTGACTCAAGCTCCCTTTCGATGTCTGCAAGTCCCGGGTGGGAAGGCAACACAAAGAGGTTGTTAAAGGGCGTAGCCTGCACAAAATCAGCCGGAGGTCTGGGTGAGCTGAACCACCCGGCTACCTGTTTAAACAGGTCGGAAACAGTAAGGGTGTCATCACTGATGTTAACGCCAGCATAATGGGTGCTGTTACCTTGCGCATCCAGGTCGACAAGCAGAGTCCGTTGCCCCGCGATTGCACTCTGCGCGGCCAGATTGGTGCTGATAGTCGACTTTCCCACGCCCCCCTTTTGGTTGAAAACCACTCGAATCATAGTCGTGATCCCTGTGTGAGAAATGATGTGCGCTGATACCGAAAAGCTAATGCCTGTAAACAGTTAGTCCGCGTTGGCGTAAAAATTCGATACAAACAAATAATAACCGTGCGTAACGTTCCGATTAAAAGTTACACAGGAGGAGGGGGAGCTGTAAAGCAGAATTGTGTCGAGAATTATATTTAAAAAAGAAAAAAGCCGGGGGGAACCCGGCTTCGCAGTGTTTATATGACGTGCGAATTATAAGCTGGCAGCAAGCGTATCAGGAATAATGACCGTATCGATAACGTGGATCACGCCATTTGATGCCATGATGTCAGTTTTGACGACAGTAGCATTTTCAACTTTCACTTTACCCATATCAGTTGAAATATCGATGGTAGTACCTTCAACAGACGTTGCCTCACTCAGATTTACTACCTGATCAGCTGTGACTTTACCCTCAACAACATGGTAGGTAAGTACCTGTACCAGCGCATCTTTATTTTCCGGTTTAAGAAGCTTTTCCAGCGTACCGGCAGGCAGCGCGTCAAAAGCAGCATTGGTAGGTGCAAATACTGTAAACGGACCAGCATCTTTCAGAATGTCAGTGATACCTGCCGCTTTAATCGCTGTCACCAGAGTAGAAAAATCGTCGTTGCCTGCGGCAATAGTCACGATATCTTCTTTGTCTTTCATGTGGTGACCAGCCATGGCTGTAATGCTGAAGCTGGCAATAATCAGTGCTTTAGTAAAAAACGATAGCAGTTGTTTCATAATATATTCTCCTGAGAAGTAAAGTCGTGGCACGTTATATAAACGTCAGTAACGATGCTGGGAATGGATACGCCCGCTGTTGCAATCCAGTTGATTAAACTTACGTAACCTTAGTACGCGCTTTTTTTAACTGCTTCAGGTCGTCATCACAGAAGTGCAGCGGGGGAATCTTCTCGTTGCCGAGTGATTTTGCGACAAATTGCTCACTTTCCCCTGTAAATGGAAAGTGAGTGTGTGCAGATGTTCTATACTTAAAGGGATATTACATTCTGGCGCTTTATATCTGAGGGTGTGCTTTCCAGGAGTGGAGTCAGTCGTTAGTAGGGACATAACCCGCCAGTAGGTGCCGGAAAGTGCGGTAAGCGGAGGTGGTATATGGGAGCTCGAAATCTAGTAACTTGCCTGGGGATTGCGGCGATATTGCAGGGGTGTGTCAGCACTGAAACCGTGGTGAAACAGCCTTATCCGGTACTCCGGGATGACCTGTTTCCCAGTTATACGCTGTTTGAGCCCGAGTCCGAGGAAACGATTTTTGCTTTGGATGAAGACGCTGCCGCATTCGTAAAATCTACGCAGTCGCCTCATGACAATTACGAAAGCAATATTCGTAATCTGGTAGATAATATCTTTGATTATTCTTCGCTAGGGCTGCAGTACCGCGGCAGCGCTAATTCTACCGCGTCAGAAACCTTCCATATGCAAACGGCAAATTGCCTTTCTTTATCCATCATGACATTTTCGATGGCAGAACACGCGGGATTTGATGCGCAGTTTTACGAAGTAGATATCCCTGAATACTGGACTCGCAGGGCTGGGTACAGTTTGTTGAACGGGCATCTGAACCTTCGCATTACTACGCCAAAAGAAATGAACATTACCCGCATGAAAGAAGACTTCGTTGATGTTGACTTCGATCCGCAGGCTGTCCGGGAGTATTTTCCCCGCTATAAAGTCAGTAAGGACGTAGTACTTTCCATGTTTTACAACAACAAAGGCGCCGATGCGCTTATCGCGAACAGTTACTCAAAGGCGTATGCTTATTTCAGAAAAGCAGCGTTACTGTCTCCTCAGTTGTCACAGTCATGGGGAAACCTGGGTATTTTATATCGAAAAGTAGATGCTTACGATGCTGCTGAAGTAGCCTATAAACGCGCGCTTGAGCTGGAGGAAGATAATCTCACTGCTTGGGAGAATCTGGCGATCCTCTACCGTTTCCAGGGGCGAAATGATGAGGCCAATGCTATCGCCGCAAAAGTCGAGCGCCGGCGTGACAACAACCCGTTTTATCATTATATGCTGGGAGAAGAGGCGCTGGCAGACAACAATTATGATGAGGCATTGGTGCATTATCGCAGAGCAATGCGCCTGGATGACAGCCGTCATGAGATTTGGTTTGGTCTGGCGAAAACGTACTTTCAGCTTGGCGATATCTCCCGCGCAAAAGCGTATATTGAAAAAGCAGCACGCTATGCGCCCAATGCGCAGGACGAAAATCGTTATTTAAGCAAGCTGTCGACGCTGCATAGCCGGGTGAACTAGACATGGTGCAGTAAGGTCGTAGTCAGGCGTACGCGAAACGGTGTAGCTTAACGCGTCTTATTTAAATCACGCGATCGAATTGTGTCAGCACAAAAGTAAGCCAGAAAGGCAATGCTCATATTGCGTGATAACTGAGACGTGCGAAACAAAAAAAACCGTGCAGTCGCACGGCTTTTTAGTATCAGGAACCGGACACTTATATCACGCCCAGTTCTTTCAGGCGTTCCTGAAGGTAGCTGCCTGCAGTATGACGGTCTGACAACTGCACATCCGGGCGAGGGTGCAGGAACAGCGGCAATGAAATACGCGACTTGGTCATGTCTGCGTTTTCAGGGTTCATCACCCGGTGCGTGGTAGACGGGAAGTAATGACCTGACGCTTCCTGCAGCATGTCACCGATATTCACGATCAAATTACCGAAATCACACGGCACATCCAGCCAGCTGCCGTCTTTCGCTTTTACCTGCAAACCAGGCTCATTTGCTGCGGGCAAGATAGTGATCAGGTTAATGTCTTCATGCGCAGCGGCACGAATCGCATCCGGCTCTTCGTCACCGCTTAGTGGCGGGTAGTGCAACACGCGAAGCAGTGTTTGATCGCTGTCTTTAATCATATTCGACAGCGGCTCGCGGTAATGTTTACTTACTTCATCCGGTGAATGTGCCTCTATCCAACCCAGCAACGTTTTCGCAAGATCCGTTGCCTGATTGTAATAGGCTTCAAGCTGTGGACGAAGCTCAGTCGGGCACTGACCCCACGGATAAAAGTGGTAATACTCTTTGATGTCTTTCTTGGTAAACCCTTTAGCAACTTCAGAGACGCTTTGCGGGAAAAAACCATCCTGCGTACCTTTGTTGTAGAGATACTGGTGTTTTTCTTCACTATCGAAAAACTTCTGCCACGCGACATAAATATCTGACACCATCGATTGCTGAATTGGATGGTTTTTAAGTACACCAAATCCGGTCTCACGCAACGACTCAACAAAGAGTTCCTGTGCGTTTTCGGCCTGGTAGTCAACAGCAACTAATTGCATATCTGATTCCCGTTAATTTAGACGGCGGCATTATAATCATAGACCCGCGAACAGAAAAGACGCAGGCGTTGACGTAAATCAACGTCTGCGCGAAGAGGTGCGTAATTTACAAAAACTTGACCAAATAGTCTACTAATGGCCGTATTTTTAACCCAATGAGATAAAGAAACCTGCCAGTGAGGCACTCATAAGGTTAGATAGCGTTGCTGCAATAACAGCTTTTAGGCCCAAACGCGCGATTTCTTTACGTCGGGTTGGGGCCATCGCACCAATTCCACCCATCAGGATGGCAATTGAGGAAAAGTTTGCAAAACCGCAGAGTGCAAAAGTGATGATAGCCTGAGACGTCGCAGATAAGGCCTCTCGATTCTCAAGGAACCCCAAATACGCAACAAACTCGTTCACTACGACTTTCTGACCGATAACACTGCCGGCTATCTTGGCTTCTTCCCACGGTACACCGATGGCCCAGGCAAGTGGCTGTAGCAAGAAACCCAAAATGGCTTCAAACGTCAGATTTTCAAAGCCAAATAACGAGCCCGACCAGCCTACAATACCATTAAGCATGGCGATAAGCGCAATGAAAGCAAGTAGCATTGCGCCAACATTCAGGGCCAGGGTAAGGCCTGACGCTGCACCACTGGCGGCAGCATCGAAAACATTGGCGTAGCCGGTATCTTCGGCATCAATTTCTTTAAGTTCGTCCTTGGCACTTTCGGTTTCGGGCAAAATGATTTTTGCCATCAGTAGCCCGCCTGGTGCCGCCATGAAGCTGGCAGCAAGCAAATACTTGAGCTCTACACCCATACCAGCGTAACCCGCCATAACTGAGCCGGCGATGGATGCCAGGCCGCCAACCATAATGGCAAACAGTTCTGACCGGGTCATATGCGGGATAAACGGACGTACGATGAGTGGTGCTTCAGTTTGCCCAACGAAAATATTGGCCGCAGCAGACATTGACTCCGGGCGACTGGTGCCCAGCGCTTTTTGCAGGAAGCCGCCGATTAGACGAATGATCCACGTCATCACGCCTAAGTGATAAAGCACAGCAATTAACGAAGAGAAGAAAATGATGACAGGCAGAACGTTGAAGGCAAAGATAAAGCCCAGTGATTTGTCGCCAATAGGGCCAAACACAAAGTCGATGCCCTGCTGGCTGTAACCAATGATATTGGCAACAAACTGGGTCATATTCAGCAGCAACTGCTTGCCTGGCTCGAAGTACAAAATGAATGCACCGATGACAGCCTGGATGGCAAAAGCGCCACCCACGGTTCGCCAGTTAATCGAACGACGCGCTGACGAAAGCGCATAAGCAATGCCGAGCAATAGCGCAATGCCCAGTAAACTTACCATAGGGATAATCCTTTACATTAATGCCTGCTGGATATGCGACTTGATAACGTCCAGGGCAATCTGGTTTTTTCCGCCCTGGGTCACTACCACATCTGCAGTAAAGCGGCTGGGTTCAATGAATTGGTGATACATGGGCTTAACGGTTTGTTCGTATTGTTGTGCCACCGATTCAATGGTTCTGCCACGCTCTTTTATATCCCGCATCATGCGGCGCATGAGGCAGATATCTAACGGCGTGTCGATGAAGATTTTGACATCATAAAGGGGAAGTAGCTCTGCACGGGCAAGCAACATGATCCCTTCAAGAATGATCACTGGAGCCGGGTTCAGTCTTTCTGTATCCGGCAAACGCGTGTGCGTTTTAAAACAGTAATGCGGGTAGTCGATCGGTTCCCCGTTACGCAGCGCCTGCAGGTGGGCTTTAAGAAGCTCGTGCTCGAAGGCGTTAGGGTGATCATAGTTATTTTGCTCGCGGGCTTCCATCGGCAGATGGTCCTGCGCGCGATAGTAATGGTCTTCTCGTAAAATTTGCACAGGACGGCCCTGTGCGGAGAATCCATTATATAAATTTTCGGTAAATAACGATTTTCCAGAGCCTGAAGCTCCGGAAATGGCAATAATTAACGGCGATTGCATAATACATGAAGGCTATTTTTCTTGATGCAAAGATACGCGTTTGCCCCTCACGAATCAATGTTAAGTTCGCGATTACTCACTTATTGGGTGTTTAAATGCGTTGAAAAGCCGTAAATTTTAATTACCGATAATTTCTACATCCTCCGGACTGAGACTGGTTAGAGCAAAGCTGTGTTGTTTTGAGCGCGAGCCTTCACCTTGCGCCCGAGGGGGGTAATAGCGCTCTTTTTCTGCCGTAAACTCGGCAAAAACCTCATCCAGCGCGGCACGAACTTCACTCAGTGTTTTATCAAGGTTAGCGTTAAAGTCCGGGCGTTTACGTTTGGTGTGGCCTAATTCGATCAGTCGGCCAAACACTTTGTTGGCCAGGTTCAGCAGCTCTGTCGGCACATCCTTATGGTGCTGCAAGGGTTCGTCGGGGTTATCCATGCAGTACTTCACCAATGCAGTGTAAAAACACAAAGGTTTGTTTTGTAGCACTACCTTGACGTCATTGACGCCGTTGCCCAGTGTTTTTTCTTTCAGGTCGATAATAAGCAGTGGCACAGGAGCGGTTTCTTCCTGGGCAATAATCAACTCTCTGCGTCTCCGCCTGCCTGAGGTACGTACATAAAGCGGCATTAATACCAGGCTGAATAACAGCGCCATCGGGCTGAAAGATAACGTTGAAAAGGCTGTCGGCATGGCCACTTCCACAACGATTGCCTGTTCTGAATTCGTGAGTGTTAAGGTCTCGTTGCTGTTAAATGAGGTGGGAAGCTCGCCATCATAATTTACCGACTGTAGCGAGGAGACCATCAGGGGGTAGTCGTCGTTATACAAGGCAGAATTTAAGCGTGCAAGATACCGCTGGACTGCCGAATTATTTACCGGCGTATTCAGAGCCGCGTTGCCCACATCAAGATAAGCGGCATCGAGACTTATTCTCAATTCAAGTTCATCCAGTGCCTGGTGTTGTGTGAGCGTGGTCCCCAGATACTGAGCCGCGAATGCTGCAAGCTGAAATCCAATCAGGAGGGCGACACAAATGCCAGCTAAACGGGCAGTATCACGCTTTCTGCGTCTTCCCAGGCTACTCACTACCACACTCCTGTTCCAGGTCGACACGTTGGTAATAGGCCCTCGGATGGGATGCCGCGATTTGTTTGATAACCTGCTGTGTAGCGCAGCGTAAATCTGTGTTTCGTGTTTGCATCTTCAGGTACCAGCGCATTCCACTAACGCCACTGTGCAAAGACGTAATGTAGTTTTTCGACAGAATTTCATCGTCACCTTTACCCCAGTATGAGGAGATAATGTCCACTTCCCCTGCGAGAAGCGCGCGACGTAACTCGACATGTGAGTTGTAATAGTTAAGCTCTACATTGTTATCGCTGAGATTGAGCGATTTCAGAACAGTTTTAGGAACAATATGGCCGGAGCGACTGCTGGGATAGTCGAGAATGCCGATTTGTTTACCGAGGAGATACTCCTTACTCAGTTCCGGCTTTTCCTTTAATGCGATAAAATACGCGCTGTAATCAGGGTGAGAGGCGATGTTTTCATAGCCGTAAATGCTGTCAGCACCAAATGCTTCGACCACATTACTTTTTACCAGCGCCAAATCGACCACACCGTGATTGATGTAGCGAAAGGTATCGTAGTCATTTTGACCTAAAATGACATTCACATTGCCAAATTGTCTGCGTACCACTTTATCGCTACAAAACCGTTCGATTGACATTAATGCGACAGATTTGTCCGTTACATACACATCAAAGGTGTCATCATTGTCGGAAAAGGGGGCTTCGCAGATGTAATTCTGACCAGTTTGTGGCTGTATAGTAGGCAATTTCTCTCGCTTTTGGTAAAACGCAGACACAACCGTGACCGCCAGTAAAAGTACCAGAAAACTATGCTGTACAAATTTTGGTATCCGCACAAATGACAATTTACTACTCAAAACCTTACCTTATTTAATGGCGCAATTTCACCAGCTAACCTTATTTATTGCAACCAGTAAGTTTACTTTAAGTGCTCAAGGTGTTGATTTACATGTTAATTTGATAAGTAAATTTGAATTGCGATAAACGCTGTTTACTAAAGCGATATCAGCGAAGAATACGACGCAGTACAGAATTGTTCCTGTTGATAATTAGAATAAGTAAGTTTTGTTGACCGCTTGGTCAGGTTTTTTTGAGAAAACTGATACGTTATCAAACTGTTAACGAGCACTTTTTTGATGATTTGTCATAAAGCTGAAACAAAACTAACGAACAATCTTGTCGCCTAAAATAGAAAACAGCATGCAATCGACTCAAACACCACAAGAGTGAAAGAGCGGTTGTGATACATCGCCTAATTAAAGGGAAACACACATGATTACGAAATCTCAGTTCAGTCGCGTAGCGATGGCTGTAGCATTGTCAGTTGGTGTTGCTACCACTGCCGTTGCAAATACAGGTCAATCGTCTGCTATGCGCGGAATGATCGTTGGTCCACAGGGTAATCCAGCCGCTGGCAGTACCATTACTATCCTTCACCAACCATCAGGCACAGTGAAAGAAGCCGAAGTTAACGCGGAAGGCGCGTTCTCAGCACGTGGTCTGCGTGTTGGCGGTCCTTACACTATTATTGTTGAGTCTGATAAATTCCAGAGTCAGGTTATCGAAGACGTATACCTTGACCTGAACGACACGTTCCAGTTGAACGCACAACTTGAAGGTGTATCTGACGTTGAGCGTATTGTTGTTACAGGTACTCGTGACTTCTTCTCAAACAGCGGTGCAAACTCTGTATTCGGTGAAGATTTCATCAATAACACTGCGACATTTAACCGTGACCTGAAAGACGTTGTTCGTAACAACCCACTCGCCGCTGTTAGCCCTGACGGTGATGAATTAAGTGTTGCTGGTAGCAACCCAAAATATAATGCGGTAACGATTGACGGTGTAGGCATCAACGATACCTTCGGTCTGCAGAGCAACGGCTACCCTACTTCACGTCCGCCTATTTCTCTGGACGCGGTAGAGCAGGTTTCTATTGAGTATGCACCATTCAACACCCGCGCAGGGAAGTTCGGTGGTGGTAACATCAACGTTGTTACTAAATCTGGTACCAATGAAGTTTCAGGCTCTGTTTTCTTCGAAACTGTACCTACCACAGGTGATGCGATTGATGATCGTGTTCCTCCAGGTGACGACCCAATTGAGTTCCCAACCACTAACGAAGAAGAGTCTTACGGCTTTACGTTAGGCGCACCGTTAATCGAAGATAAACTATTCTTCTTCGGTTCTTATGAGAAGTGGGAAGAAGATGTTGTTCTGGATTTTGACCCTTCAACTTACTCTGCTGAAGCCCTTGCTGATGCAAACGCAGTCATTGATATCCTGGCTAACCAGTACGGCATCACTGACACCATCGGTGGCGCACCTTCGCCAAATGAAGATGAGAAGATTCTGATCAAGCTTGACTGGAACATCTCTAACAATCACCGTGCTGATTTCACCTACAGCAACCAGGAAAGCTCTCAGGCGCGTAACTTTAACGACTCGCCTTATGACATTCTGCTAACTTCAAACCAGTGGACGTCAGAGCAAACTAACGAATTCTATACTGCACACGTTTACTCTGACTGGAGTGCGGATTTCTTCACTGAAGTCAGCATGTCCTACAAAGAGTTCGAACAAGCTTCAGTAACTAAAAATGGTTACGGCACCATCAACGTTCGTGGTGAAGAAGTTGACGTGACAGCAGGTCAGGACCAGTTCCGTCACGCTAACGTACTTGCGAACGAAGTGTTTAACTTTGGTGTTCACGCGACATACCTATCTGGCGACGTTGAATACAAGTTCGGCTTCGAAATGGAAGACACCACAAACTACAACCTGTTTGCTGAAGGTTCTGACGGTGTGTGGGACTTCGACAGCATCGAAGATTTCGCAGCGGGCCAGATTGCTGAGTTCTACTACAGCAATGCTTACACAAATAACGAACAAGACGTTGCATATGACGTAGATAGCACCACTTACGCGCTTTACGGTGACGCGACGTTTGATTTGACTGACGATATCGTGATGACTGCAGGTCTGCGTTATGAGTACTTGTCTGTGGACCAGGCACCTGCGCTTAACCAGAACTTCCTGGACACTTACGGTTTTGCTAACACCGAGAACCTGGACGGTTTTGATATCATCCTGCCTCGCGTAAGCTTTGACTGGACCGTGACTGACGATTTGACAGTACGTGGTGGTTTGGGACGTTATACCGGTGGTACACCATTGGTATGGATCTCAAATGCCTACACCAACGATGGGGTAACGCTTGACTCTGTCACACTGGATTCACTGGATCCGTCAGATGTTGACTTCACTTCAGTTCCTCAGGTTGCGATGGATGCATTGGCGCAAGGCGCTGGTAGCACCAACCAAATCGACCCTGATTTCGAAATGCCATCTGACTGGCGTTATCAGATCGGTGCGGACTATATCTTCGACATCCCGGGCGTGGGTGAAGATTTCGCGTGGACAACAGAGTTGACCTACGTGGATCGTGAAGACAGTGTTTATTGGGTTGACCTGTCTCGTGTTGATAACGGCAACCGTACTGCTGACGGCCAGCGTATCATCTGGGATAACGTTTATAACGGCACGGCATATGAAGATAACTTCGATATTCAGCTGACAAACTCTGATGACGGTGGCCGCAGTGTTATTCTGACAACGGCACTGAATAAAGAGTGGGATAACGGTTTCTCTTTCAACGCGTCTTACACTAACCAAGACATTACAGAAGCGAACCCGGGCACCAGCTCACGTGCAGTTTCAAACTATCAGTATGAAGTTACCCTGAACCGTAACAACCCACTGGTAGGCACGGCTTATTATGAAGTTGAGCACCGTTTTGTTCTGAACTTAGGTTATAAGACTGAGTTCTTCGAAGGTTACACAACTAACTTTAACCTGTTCTTCGAACGTCGTTCAGGCCGTCCATTCTCATGGACTCTGGGCTCATTCCGCGATGATGACTTCGGTGATCAACCCGCTCTGGATGATTCGGATATTTACATCCCTTACATCCCTTCAGGTGCTGACGATCCGAACATGGACTTTGAGTCTGGCCTGAGCTACGACGAGATCATGGCGATTGCAAGCGAAGCCGGCGTGGCGGGTGCTGCAGGTGGCTACGTAGAGAAGTACTCAGCCACTCAACCTTGGTTTGCAACGGCTGATCTTTACATCTCTCAGGAAGTGCCAGGTTTCGTAGACGGTCACAAAGGTAAGGTTTACCTGACAATCTCTAACTTTGCTAACCTGCTGAATGATGATTGGGGTAAGGTATACCGTATGCGTTTCCCTCAACAAATCCTGTTTGATTTTGATGTTAACGACCAAGGTCAGTACATCTATCAGGAGCGTTTCGGTGGAACCAACACAGCTAACTACGACACGTTTGACGTATCAGAGTCAACGTGGAGATTGAAAGTGGGCGTGAAGTACACATTCTAATAATGCGTCCCTAACGACAGAAGCGAAAGCCAGTTACCGAAAGGTAGCTGGCTTTTTTTTGCTTAAAACTCATCAAAAGCATCTTTACAGATAGCGTCTGCACACGCCCCGTGCTTTAAAACCTTCCATCTGTGTTTGCGATTCTCAAGGCGGGCAAACGCCGGCATCGTGACATCGGTTTATGTTGCCCTTTTTAATTGCGCAAGCGCGAGGGGGATGTGGCAAAGAAAGGTTATAAAATCACCGAAACGCTATTGTGTGACTGGCAATCGGTGGTATGCTGGATTGGTCAAATGGTGTCCGCATTGCCTGGAATGCCGTCAACAGTCATCGCGATATAAAAACAACAAGTTCGCGGGGCTTGTCACAACAATTTCATAATAAGCACTTAAAATCCTAACCAAATGGTTAATTGTTTTACGGATTTGCATATCGTCATAAAAGTGTCATATTAACTGTTGACAATTTCACCAGTGTCAGGCGTAAGGACCACGCAGTATCGGTCCCTTAATGCCCAAAAATAATAGTAAGTTAAATTAAGGGAAACACACATCATGTACACCTCGACGAAACTCAGTTGTGTTGGCTGTGGCTTTTTCTGTGGGGCTGTCATCAGCAGCCATGGCGCAGGAAACCTCATCCTCAATTCGCGGTAGCATCTCAGGCCCTCAGGGAAATCCTGCACCGGGCACAGAAATCACGGTTAAACACCTTCCAACCGGCACTGTCAAAACAATCACTACCGGATCGAATGGTCAGTTCTCGTTAAGTGGTCTTCGCGTAGGCGGACCTTACGAGATTGAAGTCGACTCAGATGAGTTCGCTGATACCGTTGTGTCAGATGTTTATCTAACACTGGGTGAGCCGCTTTCGTTCAACTACACGCTGGAGCCGGATACGTCTGATATTGAAGTGATTCAGGTTTTTGCGTCGCAAATGAGCGTATCGGTATTTGGTAAAACCAGCCCGTCTGCGTCATTTGATATGGCAGCGATGGAAACGGCACCGACAATCAACCGTAATATCACTGACGTTATTCGTATTGACCCACGTGTCTACGTTGACGAAACGCGAGGCGACTCTAACCCTGTACAGTATGTGGGTAAGTCAAACCGTTTCAACAGTCTGACTGTTGACGGTGTAAAAATGAATGACTCTTTCGGATTGGGTTCCAGCGGCTATCCGACGGTTCGTATGCCATTCTCTTACGATGCGATACAGCAGGTTACTGTAGAGATTGCGCCGTTTGACGTTATTTATTCAGGCTTTACCGGCTGTAACATCAATGCGGTAACGAAACAGGGTACGAACGAAATTCATGGCGGCGTATTCTACGATTACGGTTCGAATGACCTGCAGGGTGATTCTCTGGAAGGCGAAGACATTGCTGCACCGTCTTATAGTGATAAGCGCTATGGTGTGAACATCGGCTTCCCATTGATTGAAGACACGCTGTTCGGTTTCGTCGCTTACGAGAAGTACGAAGGCTCCAGCTTGTTCACCCGCGGGACTATTGGCTCAGGTGCGATTAACGAAGTAAACCTTCGTCAGCAGGACCTGGATGAAATTATCCGTATTTCTAATGAGCTTTATCAGTACGATCCGGGCCCGGTTCCAACCAGCTTGCCGGAAGAAGACGAGAAGTTACTGGTTAAATTGGATTGGAACATCAACGATAACCATCGTCTGAGCTACACCGACACTTACAATGACGGTTACTTCATTAATGAGTCAGATGGTGATCTGGACGAATTTGAGCTTCAGAACCATTTATATGAAGTGGGTGCAGAGCTGAATTCACACGTTGTTTCACTTTACTCAGACTGGACAGATAAGTTCTCGACTGAGTTACGTGTATCGCGTCTTGAGCTGGATAACCGCCAGCTGTCTTTATCGAATACAACTGGCCAGGTTGGTGGCATCGACTTTGGTGAGATGCGTATCGTAGTCGACAACCCGGACAATCCGAATGGCGGGTCTGTTGATGTTTATCTTGGTGGCGATGACAGCCGTCAGGCAAACGATCTGGACTATGACGTAGACGGTTTGATTTTCCGTGGTTACTACTCGTTTGATAATGGTCACGACCTGACTTTCGGTTACGAGCGTGAAGCGCTGGACGTATTCAACGTATTCGTACAGCACACCGAAACCGAAATGCGTTTCTACGGTGGCGTGGAAGCGTTTGAAGCAGGTACGCCAGGCGCGATTTATTACAACAACGCACCTTCAGGCGATCCGGCTGATGCCGCTGCGGTTTGGGGTTATGAAACACACGCACTGTATGTTGAAGATGAATTTTACTTCAACGATGACCTGACGCTGACCTTAGGTGTGCGTTACGACTGGTATACAACTGACGACCGTCCGGTAGAAAATGCTGAGTTCGTGGCTGATTACGGCTTCTCTAACTCGGCTAACCTGGATGGCGAAGGTCTAATCCAGCCGCGTATCGGTTTTAACTATTATCTGAATGACAGCACTGAACTGCGTGGTGGATTGGGTCTGTTCTCAGGCGGTAACCCGAACGTCTGGTTGTCAAACAACTTCTCGAATAACAATGTGCTTCAGTTCGGCCAGCGTGGTCGTAACTTCGGCTATACCGATGGCACCCGTTCATTGTTCGATGACGATGTGGTTTACCTTGGCGTAGAAGACGGAGTTCCGGCTGGCCCGGGCTACGGTATTCCGTCAGAAATGTACAATGCTGTCGCCAACGGTGAAGGCTCTAACTTTGAGATCAACTATCTGGATCCGAACTTCGAGATCCCGTCAGAGCTTAAACTGTCTCTTGGTGTAACACACCAGACTGCAGACGATTATGTGTTGCAGGCTGACTTACTGCTGTCCCGCACGCAGAATCAGGCCATTGTTCTGCGCGGCGATTTGGAGCAGGTAGGTACGACTGATGAAGGTCGTCCTATCTATGACAGCGTACGCATGGACTCATTTGTACTGACTAACTCTGATGAAGACTCGATGTCTTACACGGTGTCTTTCGGTCTGATGAAGACCTGGGACAACGGTATCAGTGTGGCAGGGGGCTATGCCTACAACCATGCTGAAGATGTACAGCCTATGACCAGTTCAGTGGCGTTCTCTAACTATCAGTACCGTGCATTCTTTGACCCGCAGGAGCAGGTTTCTTCACTGTCTGATTACAACATCGAACATCGTCTGACAGCGAATATCTCATATGATATCGAGCTGCTTGATGGTTATCCGACAACGTTTGGTGCGTTTGCCCTGATTCAGTCAGGTAAGCCATTCAGCTATACGCTGTCACAGGATGATTCGAATGCCGCCTACGGCTTCACGCCTTACCTGGATAGCAACAACGTGCTGCCGGTAGGTAACGAGCGTAACGGTGAAGACGGTTCGTGGTGGAACAAGGTTGACCTGCGTATCACACAGCAGTTGCCAGGTTTCATGGAAGGTCATAGTTCAAGCGCATTCGTTGTGTTTGATAACTTTACGAACTTCCTGAACGATGACTGGGGTATTGCTGAGCGCGCTATCTTCAATACTGCTGTTGTGGGTGAAAACGGCGAAGCCCGTATCGGTGATGCGTCACTGTGGGAAATTCGCATCGGTTTCGACTACAAGTTCTAAGAAACCTCACAATAATGAAAAACCCGCTTCGGCGGGTTTTTTTGTGTCTGAGGTATTCTTGCGCTTATATATTTTCAGGAACAGTCTTTAAGCCCGCTTGTTAAATGTGAGTGCTTACATACTTTAAGAGCAACAAAATTAATGTTTTCAAAGTAATCTAGTTTGCTTTGGTCGCTGTACCAATATGACTTTCAATACACAGGAGGTCGTATGACTAAACGAATTTTAATGGTGATGACATCTCACGATATTCTGGGCGACACGGGTAATAAAACCGGTATGTGGCTGGAGGAGTTCGCCTCACCGTATTACGCCTTTCTGGATGCAGGGTATACCGTTACCCTGGCGTCAACACTAGGTGGGCAGGTCCCTATCGACCCGAACAGTCTCGGCGATGATGCGATGACCGAAGACGCAAAGCGTTTCACTGAAGATGAGCTGGCCCGTTCAGCGCTATCTTCTACTATCCCGATTGAAGATGTGACGGCGGATGAGTTTGATGCCATTTTCTATCCTGGTGGCCACGGGCCGCTATGGGACTTGTCAGACAATCAGCACTCGGTGTCGCTTATTGAAAATATGGTCAAAGCTGAAAAGCCGGTTGGCGCTGTCTGCCATGCTCCTATCGTACTTAAAGAGGTGAAGGGGCCGGATGGCAAACCGTTTGTCGATGGTAAAGAAGTAACCGGTTTCTCTAATAAAGAGGAAGACGCGATGGAGCTCACGAGCGTGGTGCCGTATTTGGTGGAAGATGAACTGGTAGCCAAAGGCGGTAAGTTTTCGCAGGCAGATAATTTTGAGCCGCATGTGTGTGAAAGCGGCCTGCTGATCACCGGTCAAAACCCTGCTTCTTCTAAACCTGCAGCAGATAAGCTAATAGCGCGATTGGGGCATTAATGCTGAATGTTTAAGGATGTAAGCGAATAGAAATGCGTGTTGATTTCGAACGCAGCATCCAAATAAAAAGCGAGAGCTCGGGCTCTCGCTTTTTTGTGTACCTGGCTCAATGAGAATTAACGTGCTTTACACGTTGTCGAAAAGATCTTCGACGCGCTGGCGCAACTCTTCAATTTTGCCCACGTCAGCCGGGGCGATGAAGATGGTATCGTCGCCGGCAATGGTGCCCAACACGCCGTCTTTTTTGCTTAGTGAATCGAGTAAGCGGGCTATAAGCTGAGCAGCACCCGGGCTGGTACGGATGATAACCATCACGTTGTTATGAACAATATCCAGTACTAGCTGCTTCAGCGGGCTCTTGGCCGTCGGCATGCCCAGCTCAGGTGGTAAGCAGTACACCATATCTCCGCGTGCATTTCGTGTACGTACCGCGCCGAATTTGCTGAGCATACGGGATATTTTGGACTGGCTGATATTGTCGAAACCCTGCGACTTGAGTGCGTCTACAATCTCGCCTTGCGAACCGTAGCTCTCCGATTTCAGAATTTCCTTGAAGGCTTTGATCAGTTGTTCTTGTTTTGGGTTAGCCATAGCGTCCTGTAAACATTTCGAGGGTGAATAAAGAGTATATATTGTGCCGCAGACGTGAACTTTCCGCAATTTAATTGCATAATCATTCATGATTATGAATATTGCTCATAAAATTCATCAAATGGCGTCCATAAGACCATTAGGTGATTGAGTTTTCCCCTTCGTTGCATTAGTGTGACGTTCCATTTTTTATACGTGAGTATTCCATAGGAGAATTGGTATGAAAGTAGCCGTGTTGGGTGCTGCCGGTGGTATTGGTCAGGCGCTGTCTTTGTTGTTGAAAACACAATTGCCAGCAGGTTCAGAATTAGCGCTTTATGATGTTGCGCCAGTAGTTCCTGGTGTTGCGGTTGATTTGAGCCACATCCCCACTGCAGTGAAAGTCACCGGTCACGGTAAAGACGATCTGGGCGACGCGCTGACAGGTTGTGACGTAGTGCTGATCCCTGCCGGTGTGCCTCGTAAGCCGGGTATGGACCGTTCAGACCTGTTTAACATCAATGCCGGCATCGTGAAAACGCTGGTAGAAGGTGTTGCTGACCATTGTCCTTCTGCATGCCTGGGTATTATCACTAACCCGGTAAACACCACTGTTGCTATCGCGGCAGAAACGCTGAAAGCAAAAGGGGTTTACGACAAGAACAAGCTGTTCGGTGTGACTACACTTGACGTGATCCGTGCTGAGACGTTTGTGGCTGAACTGAAAGATCTGGATCCTGCTGCAACGCACGTTCCGGTAATCGGCGGCCATTCAGGTACGACTATTCTGCCTCTGCTGTCTCAGGTTGAAGGTGTATCTTTCTCTGACGACGAAATCGAGAGCCTGACGACTCGCATCCAGAACGCTGGTACTGAGGTTGTTGAGGCGAAGGCCGGTGGCGGCTCTGCAACATTGTCTATGGGTCAGGCTGCAGCACGTTTCTGTCTGTCTCTGGTAGCGGCAATGCAAGGTGAGAACGTAGTTGAGTATGCATACGTTCAGACTGATGAGAGCGATGACGCGGCATTCTTCGCACACCCTGTTCGCCTTGGCGCGAATGGCGTAGAAGAAATTCTGCCTTACGGCGAGCTGAGCGACTTCGAACAGAAAGCCAAAGAGTCTATGCTTGAAGGCCTGCGTGGCGATATCAAGCTGGGCGTTGACTTCGTTAACGGCTAAATATTTCGCGAGTCTCTTTGTCTCGCACTGAATATGATAAAAGCTCCCACTCATTCGTGAGTGGGAGCTTTTTTATGTCTGTAATGTTATGCGTATGTCACTCTGTGCCGGGGCGAAATTCCACTCCCAGTAAGTCATCCCGGTGAAGTGCAGTAACTGCTAGCGGTTGCGGTGTGATTGGAGTGTGCCCAGCTTTTAAGCCCTGCGTTGCAATGACACGGCCGGTCAATTGCCGTTAGCATTACTACGGCCTGCGCCGCAATAAAATGACATACGTCCGGTTTTAGAAATAAAAAAGGCTAGTCGAAACCAGCCTTTCTCTGTTTTGTCAGTCTGCAAAATCAGACGTTGCTGAGCTAGCCTGTGTTACGCATACCGATCGCGATACCTGCAATTGTCACCATCATGGCGCGCTCCAGCGTAGTATTATGAGCATCTTCACCGGCCTCACGAATACGTTCAAGCAGCTCGATTTGCAAATAGTGCAATGGCTGCAAATACGCAGCGCGGATCTCCATCGACTCTTTGCCGGACGGGTCGTTGTCCATAATGCCTTTTTGTCCGGTTAGCGCCAGCAGCGATTCGATACTGTCTTTCAGCTCGGTACGAAGGGCTTCACCAAAGTGTTTCAGCTCTTGTGGTACCAGGCGTGCATCGTACGCTTCGCTGATGCGTGGGTCGGCCTTATGGAATACCATATCCAGCATCGACAGGCGCGAACGGTAGAATGGCCATTCAGAGAACATTTCTGCCACAACTTTCTCGTCGCTTTCCGATTTCACCTTATCGATAGCACGCATTACGCCAAGCCATGAAGGCAATACCAGGCGAGTTTGCGCCCAGGCAAATATCCATGGGATAGCGCGCAGGCTTTCAATTCCGCCCTGCGGCTTACGCTTAGAAGGGCGGCTACCTAACGGCAGCTTACCCAGCTCCTGCTCTGGCGTGGCCACACGGAAGTAAGGCACGAAATCTTTGTCTTCGCGCACAGTTCCGCGGTAATTGTCACGACCTGCTGCCGCCATCTTAGTGATGAGCTCTCGCCATTCCTGTTTCGGTGCCGGCGGTGGGAACAGCATCGCTTCAATAATGGCACTGGTGTATATGCCTAAGCTGCGTTTGGCAAGCTGTGGCATACCAAATTTATAGCGAATGGTTTCGCCTTGCTCAGTAACACGGAAGCCACCGTCCAGTGAACCCGGCGGTTGTGAGTGGATTGCCGCGTGCGCAGGCAAACCACCACGGCCAATTGTACCGCCACGGCCGTGGAATAAGGTAAGCGTCACATCGAACTCATCTGCTAATGCAACCAGGGCTTCCTGCGATTCATATTGTGCCCAGCCAGCAGCCAGTGCGCCAGCGTCTTTGGCGGAATCTGAGTAGCCAATCATCACATATTGCTGGCCTTTCACATAACCACGATACCAGTCAATCGACAGCAGCTTGCGCATAACTGACGGCGAGTTATTCAGATCGTCCAGCGTTTCAAACAGCGGCGCCACAGGCATGGGCCAGGATACGCCTGACTCTTGCAGCAGCAACTGTACTGCCATTACGTCTGACGGCTCACTGGCCATCGAGATAATGTATATTCCAAACCCTTGTTCACTGTGTTTCGCGATAACGCGGCAGGTCTCAAGCACTTCTTTTACATCGTCCGAGGCATCCCATTTAGCCGGGAAAAGCGGACGTTTCGAGCTCAACTCACGCAGCAGGAATGCCTGTTTGTCGGCTTCGCTCCATTGCGCGTAGTCACCAAGCCCCAAATACCGGGTCAACTCACTGAACACGTCAGCATGACGCTCTGAGTCCTGACGGACGTCCAGTTTTAGCAAGTGAACACCGAAGCAACGTGCACGGCGGATGGTATCCAGCAGGATGCCATCGGCAACCACTTTCATGCCGCAGTCGCACAGCGAGCGGTAACATAACAACAGTGGTTTCAGCAGTTCATCGTTGCTGGTGATCCAGTCGCTTTCGTCCGGTGAGTTGCCTGCAAGGTAATCGGCGATGCCATCACGGGTAGCGGCAAAGCGGCGAACCAGCGGACGCAGCAGCGCGCGGTAGGGCTCATTCACATCGCCAACAAGGTCACGCAGTTCCTGGTTGCAGTCAAACATTGACAGCTCAACCTGCAGACGGTCTAAGTCTATCGTGAACAGCTTGGCAGCGCGTTTACGCGCCAGAAGCAATACCTGCTCGGTCACTTTAGAGGTAACAAATGGGTTGCCATCGCGGTCACCGCCCATCCAGGAACTGAACTGTACCGGCGCGGCGTCCAGTGGCAGTGACACCGAATAATCTTTTTGCAAACGATCATCAAGCTCACGCAGGAAATCAGGAACAGCTTCCCACAACGAGTTCTCAATAACCGAGAAGCCCCAGCGCGCCTCATCAACTGGCGTCGGGCGCTCAGAGCGGATTTCTTCGGTGTGCCATGCCTGTGCTATTAAATCTGCGATGCGGGTTTCTACTTTCTCGCGCTCGGCATCGGAAATCGTGTCCTGATGTAGTTCTTTCAGGCAACGGGATAACTCTTTGTGTTTGTGGATCAGCGTACGTCGCGTCACTTCAGTTGGGTGCGCGGTAAGCACAAGGTCGATATTCAGCTTCGCTACGGCCTTTTGCACATTGTCCGCGCTCAGTTCGGCCTTATCCAGATGCTCGAACAGGGCATCAATGGAAGCGTCCACATTCATGGCACTGTTGTATTCCTGCTCGGCAATATTGCCCAAATTCAGAAACTGTGCGAATGCTCTGCCGACAGTCAAAAGATCGGCATCTGACATGCTTTTGAAAATTTCTTTCAGATTTTCGCTTCGGTCAGCATCTCCCTGATAGGATGATCTGCCGTCTTTACGGATGGTTTCAATCTTATCCAGCCACTCTTGTCCCAGTTGCGCCTTGATGGTCTCACCAAGTGTTTTACCCAGGTAGCGTACTGTATCTTTCAGTTCAGCATCATAGTGTGATTGCATTGCGTCCTCCTGCTAGCATGCCTTTCACCTTACTTCGTCAAGGCGTCGTTGTCTAACGTCAAAGAGTTATAATTTAAATCTATAAATTTAGTTCATTTGAGGTGAAACTTTGTGTCAGGCAAGACGTTTCGTGGTGTGATACACTCTTTGCCCGAAAAATATTGGTGCGTTGCGTATTGTATCAAGTGCGCAAAACTTAACCAATATATGTAATTTTATTTCAGGAGTTCTTGTGACAGATACCTTCGATACGGTAGAAAAGCAGGCCAGCTACGGCATTGGTTATCAAATGGGTGAACAACTTCGCACAAATCCTTTCGATGGCATGACCATCGATGCGGTTGTTGCCGGTCTTCAGGACGCGTTTGGCGGTTCTCAGCCTCAGGTCGATAACGACACGCTGCGTAACGCTTTCGGCGAAATTCATCAGCGCATGCAAGCGGCGAAAGAAGAAGCCAGCAAAGCAGTAATTGAAGAAGGGAATGCCTTCTTAGCAAAAAACGCCGAGCGTGACGAAGTGTCTGTAACCGAGTCAGGCCTGCAGTACGAAGTGATTGCAGAAGGCGAGGGTAACTCACCAAATGCCGACAGCACTGTGCGCGTTCATTATCACGGCACCTTAATTAACGATCAGGTGTTTGACAGCTCTTATGAGCGTGGTCAACCAGCAGAATTTCCGGTAAACGGCGTAATTAAAGGCTGGACTGAAGCCCTTCAGATGATGAAGGAAGGCGCGAAATGGCGTTTATATGTACCGCACAATCTTGCGTATGGTGAGCAAGGTGCAGGCGGCGCGATTGCCCCTTACAGCACGCTTGTCTTCGACGTTGAGCTACTTGACGTACTTAGCTAAAGACGCTGCGGAGTGGTCGGTTGTGACCGGCCACTCCCGTCATTCTCTGATTATTTTACCTGCCGGAAAAGCCAGATAGCGCTCTCAGTCTGCTGTGTTCCTGGAGCATAGTGCCCAACATCAAAAGCCGTTATCGCCCCTGATATCCCTTCATGTTAAAACCACAGACTCCGTCGTTCGAGCCTTTGCAATGCGATTTACAGGCAGCGTTATTGTGTCCGGTGTTGTGTTAACGTTACTGTTGCCCAGGCACGCTAAACAGCATCCTGTCAGGCATAGTGATTGGCAAAACGCTGAAATCTTATTACCCTAGCAACTAACGTAAATAAATTGTTAAGCGGACTGATAAGTAGCTATGTCCACGCCCTCCAGCAACCATGTCGATGAACCGGCATATCGTACGATAGATAAATTTAATGCCGCGCTTTGTCGGTGGGTCAGTATCGGTACCCTGATAATGGTGTTGTTAACCTTTCTCATTGTTGTACTGCGGTACGGCTTTCAGATGGGATGGATTGCCTTACAGGAATCGGTGATGTATCTGCATGCGCTGGTTTTTATGGTGGGCATTGCCCATACACTGCGCGCCGAGGGACACGTGCGGGTAGACGTGTTATACCGAAAAATGTCCGCTCGCAGCCAGGCATGGGTGAACCTGGTTGGCACGTTGGTTTTTCTGGTCCCGGTTTGTATCACCGTTGCCGTAATAAGCTTCCCGTATGTGGCGGAATCCTGGAAATTGCTTGAATCGTCACAGGAAGCTGGTGGCTTACCGCTGGTCTTTTTGCTTAAATCCCTGATTCCTTTATTCGCTGGCCTGACATTACTGCAGGGACTGAGTGATATAGCACGTTACGCTCACCAGCTAAAAGGAGGGGCGCGCTGATGGAATGGATGGCTATTGCGCTGTTCGTCTGCGTGTGCGTGGTACTGCTGTTCGGTTATCCGGTGGCGTTCACGCTGGCGGGAACGTCGTTGGTTTTTGCCGCCATCGGTTTTACCACAAACACGTTCGATACCAGCTATCTCAATGCGATGCCTAGCCGGCTTTATGGCATATTGACCAATCAAACGCTGATAGCCGTCCCTCTGTTTATCTTTATGGGCATAGTGCTTGAAAAATCGCGGGTAGCAGAAAATCTGTTAACCGCGATGGCCGCATTGATGGGGCGGTTTCGCTCAGGTATGGCAATCTCTGTCGTGTTGGTTGGTATGTTGCTGGCCGCCAGCACCGGCATTGTCGGGGCCACAGTGGTGACTATGGGGTTGCTGTCGTTGCCGTCGATGCTCAAGCGTGGCTACACACCTTCCTTTGCCTCTGGCGCTATCTGTGCCACAGGTACGCTGGGGCAAATTATTCCGCCTTCAATTGCCTTAGTGCTACTGGGTGACGTGTTATCAAGTGCCTACCAGCAAGCGCAGCTTTCTATGGGGATATTCTCGCCGGATACCGTGTCAGTGGGAGATTTGTTCGTCGGCGCACTCATTCCTGGATTGTTGTTGGTCGGTTTGTACTTGCTTTACGTGATGCTGACCAGCAGCCGTAGCATTGATGAGAGTAACTCGGAGCCCGTTGCACCCCAGGCAATCAGCGGTACACAACTGATAAACGCGTTATTTCCGCCACTGGTGCTGATGATTGTGGTGTTGGGATCTATTTTGGCGGGATTCGCCACGCCGACAGAAGCCGCCGGCGTGGGGGCAACCGGAGCGTTGTTGCTGGCGATAATGCAGCGACAGCTAAACTGGCAGCGCTTAAAAGACGTGATGATGGATACCACGAAAGTCACCTCAATGGTGTTTTTAATCCTGATTGGTGCATCTATATTCTCACTGGTTTTTCGTGGGTTTGGCGGCGAACGGCTTATTCATGATTTTCTTAGCAACCTGCCCGGCGGCATCATTGGTGCCATGCTGGTGGTGATGTTGGTTGTGTTTATTCTTGGTTTCATCCTGGATTTTATTGAAATCACGTTTGTTGTTGTACCGCTGGTGGCGCCGATACTCCTGGCGATGGGGGTGGACCCGGTATGGCTGGGGATCATGTTAGCGGTGAATCTGCAGACATCATTTTTAACTCCCCCGTTTGGCTTTGCCCTTTTCTATTTGCGGGGCGTTGCACCACCTGAGGTACTGACCAGCGATATTTATCGTGGCGTTGTGCCGTTCATCTGTATACAAATTGTGCTATTAATAGCGTTAGCTGTTTGGCCTGAACTGGCAACCTGGTTGCCGGATACCCTGTACGATTAAGCGGAATAATAAAATGAAAAAATACGGAATAGCCGGATTGTTAGTGCTCGCCCTGGCAACCCTGACTGCGTGCTCGGATAATACGACGCAAACCGCAGCTGATACAACAAGCGCACCTCAACAAACCTATAAGTGGAAGCTGGTGACATCCTGGCCTAAAAACTTTCCCGGGCTCGGACGAGGCCCGGAAACCTTCGCTGACTACGTTAATGCCATGTCGGGTGGTCGCCTGCAGGTAACGGTTTATGGTGCTGGAGAGCTGGTGCCAGGATTTGAAGTGTTTGACGCGGTATCGCAGGGCACCGCGCAGATGGGGCATGCCGGTGCATATTACTGGAAAGGGAAAATGCCCGCAGCGCCCATTTTTTCTGCCATTCCGTTTGGCATGAATGTGATGGAAATGAATGCCTGGTTGCATTATGGCGGCGGCATGGAGCTGTGGCGCGAGCTGTATGCGCCGTTTGGTGTTATCCCGTTTGCCGGTGGCAATACCGGGGTGCAAATGGCGGGATGGTTCAAAAACGAAATTACCAGCCTGGATGACTTTTCGGGCCTGAATATGCGTATCCCCGGCCTGGGTGGCGAAGTCTTCAAAGTGGTAGGAGGCGTTCCCGTGTCTCTGACCGGCGGCGAGATATTTGTGTCGTTGCAATCCGGCGCGATTGATGCGACCGAATGGGTAGGTCCATACAATGATCTTGCCTTTGGTCTTTTTCGGGCCGCTGACTATTACTACCATTCAGGGTGGCATGAGCCGGGCACCGCGCTGGAATTTATTGTCAACCAGGAAGCCTATGAGGCACTGCCGGCATATTTACAAAAAATCGTGGAGGTCGCTACCCGCGCGGTAAATCAGGATATGCTGGACGAGTACACCGCGCGTAATAACCAGGCGATGCAGAAGCTGATTAACGAACACGGCGTTAAGGTTCGACCGCTACCGGATGACGTGCTGGCTGCACTCAAAGAAGCGACGGCTGACGTCATGGCGCAAAAGTCGGCGGAAGATCCGATGTTTAAAAAAGTGTATGCATCGTATAAGGCTTTCTATGAAGGCGTTCGCGAGTATCACAAACTTTCCGAGCAGGCTTACTATAATAACCGCTAAGACAAAGTATCAGGACCTGTTGCTGACACAGTAACAGGTCGCTACTATCATTATATTTCCTGCGGCCTGACGCGATCCGACCATTGTCTTATCTGCTCCGAGTTGTTATCCCGTTAGGCATCATTACAATACCCGCACAATTAGCAAAGGACGTAAGTTATGGTTATCAAGCCTAAAGTCAGAGGCTTTATCTGCACCAATGCACACCCGAAAGGCTGTGCAGAGTCGGTGGCACAACAGATTGAATACGTAAAGCAACAGGGCGATCTGGGTGAGGGCCCAAAAAATGTGCTGGTGCTGGGATGCTCGACCGGATACGGGCTGGCATCAAGAATTACCGCAGCGTTCGGCTACGGCGCAAAAACGCTTGGCGTATGTTTTGAAAAAGAACCCAGCGAGCGTAAAACCGGAACGGCTGGCTGGTATAACGTGGCGGCCTTTCATGACCAGGCTAAATCAGCCGGACTCTATGCCGACACGCTCAATGGCGACGCCTTTTCCAGCGAAATGAAAGACGATGTGATTGCCAAAATCAAAGAAGAGATGGGCAAGGTCGATCTTGTAATTTACAGCCTGGCAGCACCGCGGCGCACCGACCCTGAAACCGGCATCACCTACAAATCAACATTGAAGCCAGTCGGCCAGTCTTATACGACGAAAACCTACGACACCGATAAAGATAAAGTGCATGAGGTTACACTGGAGCCGGCTAACGACGAAGAAATTCTCAATACCATCAAGGTGATGGGTGGTGAAGACTGGGAGCTATGGATGGATGCGCTGGCCAATGCCGGTGTACTTGCGGAAAACTGCCAGACCACAGCCTACACTTACATCGGTAAAGAATTAACCTGGCCAATCTACGGGCAGGCGACAATTGGTAAAGCGAAAGAAGACCTTGACCGTGCCGCCGCCGCAATTATTGGCAAGCACAGCCACCTGTTAGTGGATGCGCATGTGAGCTCACTAAAAGCACTGGTAACGCAGGCCAGTTCAGCGATTCCGGTGATGCCGCTGTACATTTCTCTGATTTATCAGGTAATGAAAGAAGAAGGCACCCATGAAGGGTGTATCGAACAAATCTACGGATTATTCACATCGTGCCTGTATGGAGATAACCCAACGCTGGATGAAGCGAATCGCTTCCGCATGGACGGCAAAGAAACCAACGATGCGACACAGACTAAAATCAAAGCCCTGTGGGATCAGGTAACGCAGGAAAACTTTCATGAGTTAAGCGACTATGCTGGTTACCATCATGAGTTCCTGAAGTTATTCGGCTTTGATATTGACGGTGTTGACTATGATGCCGATGTCGATCCGCAGGTAAGCTGGTAAGTAAAGGAAGGTACGTGGCTGTGAGCCTGAGCGACCATAGACTTATTCGCACCTTCCTTGAGTTTTACTGTAAAAAGGCCGTCGTTCACGACGGCTTTTTTGGGCTCTTGGTTACAAAACTAAGTTTTTCCAGCTTTATCAATATTTTAAATTTTTATTGATAGGCGAATCAGGTGTTGCCATAGGGCGAAAAAAAGCGGGGCTATTGTTGCAGGAATGTAGATAACGCCTTGTACTGACTGGCAGTATCGTCATTTTTACACTAATTAGTATAAAAATTTTGGTTTCTCAGTGATTAGCATGGCACAACCGTATTGGTTAATGCTAAAATCCCGAAATTAAGTAGGGTCTAATCTGCCTTACGTCGTGACAGTGGCGCGGAACACGCATCACAACAATAATAATACAAGCAAGCGGCCAGCCACTCGTCTATCAAGATAGAAAAGCAAGAAACGTCAGAAGCGACTTTCCGACGCGATTAGCCGAAAACTCGGTAGCCGGAAATGTCTAAATTGGGATATTCAATAGCGAAAGGTGATTAACACCTGTTTAGAGTGCGCTTTCGCATGATGACAGGCAGAATTCCTGCGGTCATGCAAAAGGGTATTTCTATTAGAGTAGTGCAATTACATATGATAAAAATCAAGAAAGGTCTCGACCTCCCAATTGAGGGAGCGCCGCAGCAGCAGATCTCTGACGGATCTGCTGTCACGCGCGTTGCCGTTCTGGGAGAAGAATATGTGGGTATGCGCCCTACCATGCACGTCCAGGTTGGCGACAAAGTGAAAAAAGGTCAGATTCTTTTTGAAGACAAAAAGAATCCTGGCGTGAAATTCACTGCGCCGGCTGCGGGGGAAGTGGTAGAGGTTAACCGTGGTGCAAAACGTGTTCTTCAGTCAGTAGTGGTTAAAATCGAAGGTGACGATGCCGTTACTTTCGACAAGATCGCAGCTGACCAGATCGCCAGCACATCACGTGAGCAACTTCAGTCAATTCTGGTAGAGTCAGGGTTGTGGACGGCATTGAGAACGCGTCCTTACAGCAAATCACCTGCACTCGATTCTGTGCCTCATTCCATCTTTGTTAATGCTATGGACACCAATCCACTGGCAGCAGACCCAACCGTTATCGTTGCTGAGCGTGAAGCCGACTTCGTAAGCGGCCTCAATGCGTTAACGCAATTGAGCGGTGGCAAGGTTTACGTCTGTAAAGCGGCTGGCGCAACGGTACCAACCGGCAACGCCGCGGTTGACGTTGAAGAGTTTGGCGGACCGCATCCTGCCGGACTTACTGGCACGCACATCCATCACCTGGATACCGTGGGTCAGGGCAAAAAAGTCTGGACAGTTAACTATCAGGACGTAATGGCAATTGGCGCCTTACTGACCAGTGGTGAACTGGATAATCGTCGTGTTGTGGCTATTGGTGGCCCGGCTGCGAAAAATCCTCGCCTGGTTCGCACGCTTTTGGGCGCAGATGTGACTGAACTGACTGAAAACGAACAAACTGACGGTGATATCCGCGTAGTGTCTGGTTCCGTACTGAACGGGACAACTGCACAAGGTGTTCACGGCTTCCTGGGTCGTTTCCACCTGCAAATCTCATTGTTAAAAGAAGGTCGCGAGAAGAAATTGTTTGGCTGGATCACGCCTGGTTCAGATAAACACTCAGTGACCCGTGCTTACTTAGGTCACCTAAGTGGCAGCAAGAAATTCGATATGACAACAACAACCAATGGCTCTGAGCGTTCTATGGTGCCAATTGGTAATTACGAACGCGTTATGCCCCTGGATATCATTCCTACGCTATTACTGCGTGATTTGATTTCCGGTGATACTGACAGTGCTCAGGCGTTGGGTTGCCTGGAATTGGATGAGGAAGATTTGGCATTGTGTACTTACGTATGCCCTGGCAAATACAACTATGGTCCGATCCTGCGCGACATTTTGACCACGATTGAGAAAGAGGGTTAAGTCATGGGTTTAAAAGCGTATTTAGAAAAAATCGAACCAAACTTCGAGCCAGGTGGTAAGCACGAAAAATGGTACGCGTTGTATGAAGCAGCCGCGACTATCTTCTACACACCAGGCAAAGTAAACAAAGCCAGTACACACGTGCGTGACAGTATCGATCTGAAGCGCATCATGATCATGGTATGGATGGCAACATTCCCGGCCATGTTCTTCGGTATGTACAACATCGGATTCCAGGCAAGTGAAGCCATTGCTGCGGGTGCAGGTACACTGCCTGATACCTGGCAGGCTGGTCTGTTCACGGCGTTAGGTGGTGACCTGACAAATGCCGGTATCCTGGGCATGTTCTTCTACGGCGCCTGTTTTTGGCTGCCAATTTACGCCGTTACATTTATTGTCGGTGGCTTCTGGGAAGTGCTGTTCGCTTCAGTGCGTAAGCACGAAGTTAACGAAGGTTTCTTCGTAACTTCAGTGTTATTCGCGCTTACATTGCCGGCGACTATTCCTTTGTGGCAAGTGGCTTTGGGTATTACCTTTGGTGTGGTTATCGCCAAAGAAGTGTTCGGCGGAACTGGCCGTAACTTCTTAAACCCAGCTCTGTCAGGCCGCGCGTTCCTGTACTTTGCTTATCCTGCACAAATCTCTGGCGACCAGGTTTGGGTTGCTGCAGATGGTTACTCAGGTGCCACGTCATTAAGCCAGGCTGCGTCAGGTAATCTGGATTACAGCAACATGGATCAGTGGATGAACAGCTTCCTGGGAACCATTTCAGGTTCTGCGGGTGAAGTGTCTGCACTGGCTATCTTGATTGGTGGTCTGTTTATCATGTACATGCGCATCGCCAGCTGGCGAATTGTTGCGGGTGTGGCGATTGGTGTCGCGTTTTTCGCAACATTGCTGAACATGATTGGCAGCGATACTAATTACATGTTTGCGATGCCTGCTCACTGGCACTTCGTAGTAGGTGGCCTGGCATTTGGTATGTTCTTCATGGCGACCGACCCGGTATCAGCCTCCTTCACCAATAAAGGTAAATGGGCTTACGGTATCTTTATCGGATTTATGACAGTACTGATTCGCGTCCTTAACCCTGCTTTCCCGGAAGGGGTTATGCTGGCAATTCTGTTTGCTAACCTGTGGGCGCCACTGTTCGACTATTTTGTCGCGCAAAGCAATATTAAGCGGAGGGTAGCTCGTGTCGGCTAAGAAAGAATCTTTAGGAAAAACAGTCGGTATCGTTGTTGCTGTCTGTCTTGTATGTTCTATCGTGGTATCAGGTGCGGCGGTTGGCCTTCGTTCACTGCAGCAAACGAATGCCGCGCTGGACAAGAAAACCAACATTCTGACTGCCGCCGGTCTTTATGAGACAGGCATGAGCAACAAGCAGATTGAGTCGGTATACGCAGAGCGCGTTGAGCAACGTTTCGTAGATCTGGATAGCGGTGAGTTCACTGAAGCACCTGAGTCCAATTACGATATGTACAAAGCCGCCAAACAAACCGAGTACAGCACCAAGGTAACCAACAGCAATGTGGGTTTCCAGCGTCGTCCTGACGTGGCAAGTGTATACATGGTTCGTGATGAAACGGGTGACGTATCGCGCGTTATTCTGCCAGTGCATGGCAGTGGCCTGTGGGACCTGATGTATGGCTTCCTGGCAGTGGATAATGACGGCCAGACAGTCAGAGAGCTGATTTACTATCAGCAAAAAGAAACGCCTGGACTGGGTGGTGAGGTGCAAAACCCTGCGTGGCAGGACAAATGGGACGGTAAAAAGCTTTTTGAGGATGGCGAAGTGGCTATCCGCGTGAAGAAAAATGCAAACCCAAGCAACCCACACTCAGTGGATGCACTATCAGGTGCAACTCTTACCAGTAACGGTGTAGAAAACACCATTCGTTACTGGACTGGTGAACAGGGCTTTGGCGAGTTCCTGAAGAAACAGGCATGGCGTTCATAAGGGGATTTTCATGGCAGATACAAAAGAAATGAAAAAGGCCCTCCTGGGGCCGATCCTGGACAACAACCCAATCGCCTTGCAGGTTCTGGGTATTTGTTCAGCACTGGCAATTACGACCAAACTGGAAACAGCCTTGGTAATGTCACTGGCGCTGACCAGCGTTGTGGCGTTCTCAAACCTGTTTATCTCGTTAATTCGTAACCAGATTCCGTCAAGTGTACGGATTATTATTCAGATGACGATTATCGCTTCACTGGTAATCGTGGTTGACCAGATTCTGAAAGCTTACTCTTATGAGATATCCAAACAGCTTTCGGTGTTCGTGGGACTGATTATTACCAACTGTATCGTTATGGGACGTGCAGAGGCATACGCGATGAAGAGTCCGCCTCTGATGAGTCTGCTAGACGGTATTGGTAATGGTCTTGGCTACTCCTTCATCCTGATTGTTATCGGCACCATCAAAGAGTTGTTTGGTTTCGGTACCATTCTTGGATTTGAAATTCTGCCACTGGTACAAAACGGTGGTTGGTATCAGGGTAACGGTCTGTTAATTCTGCCGTTCAGCTCATTCTTCCTGATTGGCGGCATGGTGTGGTTCATCCGTACTATTCGTCCAGAGCAAGTAGAGCCTAAGGAGTAAGTCGTGGAACATTATTTATCTCTATTTGTGCGCTCAATCTTTGTTGAGAACATGGCACTATCGTTGTTCCTGGGTATGTGTACATTTTTGGCCGTATCCAAGAAAGTAAAAACAGCGATGGGTCTGGGTGTTGCTGTTATCGTGGTACTGGGTATTTCGGTACCGGTTAACCAGATTATTTACGTAAATATCCTGGCGCCGGGCGCGCTGGAATGGGCCGGCTTCTCTGAAGCGGACCTGAGCTTCCTTAACTTCCTTACTTTCATCGGTGTTATCGCTGCACTGGTGCAAATCCTGGAAATGAGTCTGGATAAGTTTTTCCCTGCACTGTACAACGCGCTGGGTATCTTCCTGCCGCTGATCACAGTTAACTGTGCCATCTTCGGTGGTGTGGCATTCGCAGTACAACGTGAATACACACTGAGCGAAAGTGTGGTTTACGGCGTAGGAAGTGGCATGGGCTGGGCACTGGCAATTGTATTGCTGGCCGCTGTCCGTGAGAAGCTGAAGTACGCTGATATGCCTGATGGTATTCGTGGTCTGGGCTCTGTGTTCATGATCGCGGGTCTGATGGCTCTGGGTTTCCAGTCTTTCACTGGTATTCAGCTGTAATTGAGCTCGGGAGCATATAAATGAATCAAGTAGAAATTTTTCTTGGCGTCGGCATGTTCATTGCCATCGTTTTGGCGCTGGTATTCATCATCATGTTTGCCAAGTCAAAACTGGTACCTAGTGGTGATGTGAAAATCACCATTAATGATGATCCTGACAAAGCCATTCAAACTCAGCCAGGCGGTAAGCTGCTTGGTGCACTGGCAGAAGCAGGTATTTTCGTGTCTTCAGCCTGTGGTGGCGGTGGTTCTTGTGGCCAGTGCCGTGTTGATGTGAAATCCGGTGGTGGTGAAATTCTGCCAACGGAACTAGACCACATCACCAAGCGCGAAGCCCGTGAAGGCTGCCGTCTGTCTTGTCAGGTAGCGGTTAAACAAGACATGGACATCGAGCTGCCTGAAGAAGTGTTCGGTATTAAGAAATGGGACTGCGAGGTTATTTCTAACGATAACCAGGCTACGTTCATCAAAGAACTTAAGCTGAAAATCCCTAACGGCGAGAGCGTTCCGTTCCGTGCCGGTGGTTATATTCAGATTGAAGCTCCACCGCACCACGTGAAATACAAAGACTTCGATATTCCTGAAGAATATCGTGCTGACTGGGAACGTTTCGGCTTCTTCGATATTGAGTCAAAGGTAGACGAGGAAACTATCCGCGCCTACTCAATGGCAAACTATCCGGAAGAAGAAGGCATTATTATGCTGAACGTGCGTATCGCTACGCCGCCGCCTAATAATCTAAGCCTGCCTGCCGGTAAGATGTCTTCGTACATCTGGAGTCTGAAAGAAGGTGATAAAGCGACTATCTCAGGTCCATTTGGTGAGTTCTTCGCGAAAGAAACTGACGCCGAAATGGTCTTCGTAGGTGGTGGTGCGGGTATGGCACCGATGCGTTCGCACATCTTCGATCAACTTCGTCGACTTAAGACAGATCGCAAGATTTCGTTCTGGTACGGTGCACGTTCACTTCGTGAAATGTTCTATACCGAAGATTTCGACGAGCTGGCGGAAGAAAATGATAACTTCCAGTGGCACGTTGCCCTTTCAGATCCTCAGCCAGAGGACAACTGGGAAGGTTACACAGGCTTCATTCACCAGGTACTTTTAGAGAACTATCTGAAAGATCACCCGGCGCCTGAAGATTGTGAGTTCTACATGTGTGGACCGCCTATGATGAACGCCGCGGTTATCAACATGTTGAAAGACCTCGGGGTAGAAGATGAAAATATCATGCTGGATGACTTTGGTGGTTAAGACAGCAGCGGTATAATGAAAGGGGGCAGAGGCCCCCTTTTTTTATAGTGAGGGAATGCAGTGAAAACAGCTTATATTCAGGCTCTGATGGTAGCCGCTGCGATATTGATTCTTAGCGCATGCAGCAGCGAGAAAATGCCGGTTGTGCATCTGAACGGCCAGACTATGGGAACAACCTACAATATTAAATATGTTGTAGAGGATGAAGGTGCAAGAGAGGATCTACAGGGTAAGGTTGACGATCGCCTGGCTGAGATCAATAAGCTGATGTCGACGTATGATATGACCTCTGAGCTTTCCAGATTCAACCAGTATCGTTATACCGACACCTTCGCGGTTTCATATGAAACGCAGCTGGTAGTGACCGAAGCGTTACGTCTGGGAGAATTAAGCGACGGGGTGCTGGATATTACCGTGGGGCCGCTGGTGAATTTGTGGGGGTTCGGGCCTAACAAAAGGCCAGCACAAATCCCAACGCAGGCCGAGATAGACGAAGTTCGGGACTTTGTTGGTCTGGATAAACTGGCTGTAAGCAACTCCGGTCTTACCAAGCGTCATCCGATGGTTTACGTCGACTTGTCCACCATTGCAAAAGGGTATGGTGTTGATCAGGTAGCAGAACTGCTTGAGCGGCATGGCCTTAAAAACTACCTGATTGAAATTGGCGGGGAAATGCGGGTTCGTGGTCACCGCGGCAACGGCGATCCGTGGTTGATAGCCATAGAAAAGCCGGTAACCACGGAACGGGCGATTCAAAAAGTTGTCTCTATAGGCAGGAACGCCATCGCGACATCTGGTGACTACCGCAATTATTATGAAGATGATGGGGTTCGTTACTCTCATCTTATCGACCCTCGCACTGGCAGACCCATAACGCACAATCTGGTGTCAGTTACCGTGGTACATCCCTCTTCAATGACAGCAGATGGCCTGGCAACCGCAATTAATGTGATGGGATGGGAGCAGGCGAAGTCACTGGCAGAGGAACAGGGATTGGCGGTGTTATTGATCCGAAAAACCGAGGAAGGTTTTGAAGAGTATATTTCATCTGAATTTGATAAAATTGTAGACGTACAGAATTAGTGCGTAACAGCTTAGAGGTTTACTATGTCCACGTTTATTCTTGCCTTTGTATTCTTTCTGGCGATGGTGCTTGCCATGGCAGTGGGATACCTGGTGCAGCGAAAATCTATTTCTGGTAGTTGTGGTGGACTGGGCGCGTTAGGTATTGAGAAAGCCTGCGACTGCCCCGAGCCTTGCGACAGAAAAAAAGCGCGTATGGAAAAAGAACAGGCGCGGGAAAAAAAGCTCAAAGAGTGGAAAGAGAATCAAATTTTGTAACATGCTGATAGCGCAGTGTTATTGCGTTTTCAATGATGTAGAAAAGCGGGCCGACTAATGGCCCGCTTTTTTGTATCTGAGGGGTATTTCCCCTCATATTTTTTTAGCGCCTCAGGCTAACACCACCTTCATGTTGTCGCTACCGCGTTTGCTGCCTGTGCGTTAGTCGGCAGTTCAGTGTTCACAAGTAAGCCGCTGCTATCCACGTCGCGTCTGTAGTATTCATATCATTAAGAGAACCACAACTGGTTATCGCGTCTTGTCAGCTTTGCTTTAACGGGGAGTTCGAGCAGAGGCAGCAGACCAGGCGAATAACGGGCTGCTATCTTGGCTTTTTCGTCGCGGTTTAGCCTTTGATAACAGGCCTGCACCCGCTGCCATTTCCATTGCAGGAACGGAAACGTTTTTCGCAGTCCTTGACTACCGCAGATACTAAAAGATACATCCCCTATTGCTCTGGGCACCGGGACGTCGCCGTGTGTGGAAGCAAAGTTCGCCACCTGCTCCAGTGTCTGCGTTATCACGTCGCTCATCTCTTCCACCATTCGGGAAACGATGGAGTGAAGCGATTTGCTCTCGCCAGCCATACTCACGCGGGTATCAAGTGGCGATGAAAATGCCATTCTTTGAACCCAGGCAGATACCTTCGGAGCAGTCTCATCCATCAGCCTTTTCGAGTAGGGATCCCGTCCTAAATGCGCATACAGAGGCCCATAGAATCCGAAGTCTGCAATAGTAGGTTTACTCCCCAGTAGAAAGTCAGAATGTGTAAAACAGGCATTTAAGTCGCTGAGTAACGCGTGATAACTTTGCTCTATAGCAGGGATAGTCTGCGCCGTTATTCCCAGCACCGGTAGCGCACCGGCAAAACGTTGTGCCAGTTGCTGGCCAAGGTGTATCTGCGCGTCCTGGGACGACTCTGGCGCCGCGGTAAAGCCAAACTCCCGGTAAGCAAACTGGCGGTTCTCCTCTATACTCCAGCGATAATGCATAGCGGGGATCACCAGCCATTCATCGGCATAGAAATGCAGTAGTTCAGCAACGAAATTGGTAACGGCATCCTGCGATGTGATGGGATTATCCGGGAAGCGCGCCTCCAGTTGGTCCATGATGACAGTCGTATCCTGCCAGACATCGTCTTCCGGCGTCACTAATACCGGTATGTACTGCACCCCGGTACGCGGAATAATCAACGTTTTGTAGCAGGACTGTGTAGACAGTTTTTCTTCAAAGGGGATGTGCTTAAAACGCAGATAGCTGCGTAACTTTCCGGTATAAAGAGAGCACGGCGAACCTATCAGGGTATAAGTCGTATCCATAATAACCATGACGCAAACAGAAGAGATACCACAAGCCTAATAGATTTGTGACACACCGGGGCTGATATTCGCTGATAGTTATTTATTGATAACAGTGAGCGGCGCTCCTTTTTGAAATACCCTGAAGACAGAGAAGGGCGGGCAGCAATATAAAGTCGCAGGGGGAGGCAAAGTCTGTTTCTTACGAATTGTAGGAAACTGCAGGCATTATCTTATTTTTCCGTTAGGGTCGGCGTTGCTCCTCATCACAGGATGTCTGCAAAAGGGTGACAGTAGCAATAAATCCGTTAAAATACTGGTTAAGTATACAGTTGGTGTTTGCCTTGCGAAAAATCATCCACATCGATATGGATTGCTTTTATGCCGCCGTTGAGATGCGTGACAATCCGGCCTTACAGTCAGTGCCCATTGCGATAGGTGGTAGCTCTGATCGTCGCGGTGTCATTTCCACCTGCAATTATCCGGCGAGAAAATACGGCGTTCGCAGTGCGATGGCAACGGCGTACGCTATGCGTTTGTGTCCGGACCTGGTGCTGGTGAAGGGGAGAATGGACGTTTATGCCCGCGAGTCACAAAAAATCCGCGCCATTTTTGCAGACTATACCGACCTTATCGAGCCATTGTCCTTAGATGAAGCGTACCTCGATGTCAGCCATTCAAACCTGTTTGGAGGCAGCGCCACACTCATCGCCGAAGACATCCGGCGTCGCATTAAACAAGAGTTAAACCTGACTGCCAGTGCCGGGGTGGCCCCGTGCAAATTTGTGGCGAAAGTTGCCAGTGATGAAAATAAGCCGGACGGTATCTGCGTGGTCACGCCTGACAAACTTGATGCATTCGTGCGCAACATGCCCTTGGGGAAAATTCCCGGCGTAGGAAAAGTAACGCTGCAAAAACTCAATCGGTTGGGTTTACATACCTGCAATGACGTGCGCCAGTACCCGTTTGAGCGCATACAGCGGGAACTGGGTAAATTTGGTTCGGTATTGTGGAACCGCGCTCACGGTGTGGACGAGCGCGAACTCTCGGTATCCCGAGTACGCAAATCAATTGGCGTGGAGCGCACGTTAAGCGAGGATATTCACACACTGGACGAGTGCAGAGAATTTATTCCCGTGCTGATGGAGAAATTGCGTGAACGCATGCTCAGCCACAAGCAGAAAACGGGGAAAGAGGTTCGGTTGCGCACGCAGGGTGTTAAGCTTAAATTCAACGACTTTCAGTTAACTACTGTTGAACATCGTCAGGGCAAGCTATCGGAAGCGTATTTTTATACTTTACTTGATGAAGCTTTTGCCAGGGCGACAGGTAGGGGGATCCGCTTGTTAGGACTGCATATCGGTCTTGCGGACCCCACTGATATTCAGCAGTTAGTATTACCATTTGAGGAATAACATGTCACAGCCTTTGCCAACAGGTCGCTACCAACATTATAAGGGAGCCTGCTACGATGTTTTAGGCACAGCCACGCATTCTGAAACAGAGGAGGTGCTGGTGGTATACCGGCCTTGCTATGGTGAGCGTCAGTTGTGGGTCAGACCAATAACGATGTTTACCGAAACCGTGACTCGGGACGGACAGAATGTGCCACGCTTTGCTTATCTGCAAACGCAGCCTGAGGATGTTGACCCCCCGCTTTAATGATAATCCGCACAGTAATAAGCGAATATAGAAATCGGATGCGAGGTAGAGGCAACGCGCGTAGTCGCTGATAAAAGGTGATCTTTCTGCCTGTTCGGTGCATAAATGACTCGGGAACTACTCACTTTGGAGCAATCAGAATGAAAATAATGCATCGCGTGGCCGCGACGGTATGTGCCGTTTCACTGTCGTTAGGCGCTAACGCTGACGACAGATTTGCAGATGTAGAAATAACTGACACCCCACTTAATGGTGCTGTGCATCTGTTGCAGGGCTCTGGCGGGAACATTGGTGTGTCTGCAGGGGACGATGGCATTCTGATTATCGATGACCAGTACGAGCCGCTGGCAGAGAAAATTGCTGCCGCGCTGGGTAAACTAGGCAGCGACAAGCCAAAATACATTATTAATACCCACTATCATGGCGACCATACCGGCTCAAATGCGTTTTTCCATGAACACAAAGGCTCGACGATTTTCGCCCATGAAAATGTGCGGGTACGTCTGGCTGATGACGACAAGGTGTCAGAAAGCGCACTTCCTGTGGTGACCTATGAAGATGGCATTAAGCTGCATTTTAATAATGAAACGCTGCATGTTATGCATTTGCCAAACGGACACACCGACGGTGACAGCGTAGTCTGGTTTGAAGAGCCTGATGTGCTGCATACCGGCGACCTGTTCTTTAACGAGCGCTTTCCCTACATTGACCTGAAATCTGGCGGTAGTGTAGAAGGCTATATTCAGTCTGTGAAAACCCTGCTAGGAAAAGTGGATGACGATACGATTATCATTCCTGGCCACGGACCACTTGCGAATAAATCAGACTATCAGGCGTTTCTGAATATGATTGAAGCCACCCGCGACATCGTCCAGAAGCACAAAGCCGCTGGCATGAGTGTGGAGCAGATTGTTGAACAGGGGCTCGGCGAAGAGTGGGCCGCGTGGAGCTGGAACTTCATCACTGAAGAACGCTGGATTAACACGCTGTATTGAGTTGTCTCAAGCACAGTCGGGTTGACGAGTATTCGCGATCGTTTCATAGCAACGTTGCAGCTATCTGACTGCATAAAAAGGGCGTTTCGCCCTTTTTTGTTTTCAGAATGGTACGCCGCTCAAGGTGAAATGCGTACATGCAACGCTGGTAAACCGTTAAGTCAGGTAAGAGGCTCAACGTCGGTCTTGCTGTGCGAACAAAATGGGGGCGTATTACCCAGTCAGTTATCATTCGTGGAAGCGGATCGGCCGTTTATACATACTCCTGCGCATTGATGCCATTCCCCTATAGCCACTATCAATATGCGGCAGGGGCGAAGACGGTGTTCATGCATTCCCGTTGCCTGACTGGAAGTGGCTGGATTTACGCAACGCCAGGTACAGCAAGCCTCCCACGGCGCATTCGCCAACCAGAAACCACCATGCACTCGCGTCTGATTGTGCGACTGACCAGATACAGGTCGCGATGGCCAGTACTGGAACGCCCCACGCCATTGCCTTTTTGAAACGGCCTTTATTATGTAGCCACTGATGTTGTCTTTGTAATTTCATCAGCGCCACAATACACAGCGCGTAAACCAGTAACCGGGCGAGTACGCTGGCAATAGCAAGCCATACGAAGCCGCCACTTAATGCCATGATGGCAGCAAATACGCCCAACACGATAATTGAGATATCCGGTGTGGCATAGCGAGGATGAACATGACCAAAAATGTGTGGTAGCGTTTTTTCTTTTGCCATGGCAAAGGTAAGCCTGGACGTTGAGATACTGTTTGCCAGTAAATTTCCCGCCACCGAAAATACCGCAGTGAGTGTCATCACTATGGCGCCAGTCTGGCCAAACAACACATCTGCCAGCACAATGAGAGGAGCGCTGTCGGATTCGCCTGCGCCTATGGTATGCCAGTACACGTATTGCACGACGAAATAGAACAGCGCGATGGCGATGACCGTGAGTATGAGCGCTCGGGGAATGGTTTTGCCAGGCTTCCGGGTTTCGCCTGAGGTGACGACAACCGTTTCAAAGCCAATAAATGCGTAGAGCGTTAATAACGCCCCTGCGCCAATGGTATCTAGTGCAGGCAACGTCACCGCGTCTGCGGTGTCCGGCAGGTTAACAATGCCTACCGATAGCAGTACCACAAATGGCAGCAATTTTAGCAATGTGATGCCATCTAAGGCCCGAATGGCTGTTTTCACGCCGGTAATATTCACCCAGACTAATAGCGCGCTGATAACCAGGATCGCCAGTGACTGGCCTGTTGCTGACTGTAACTCAGGCCACAGGTAGCTTGCGTAAAGCAGCAGCACATGCATATTCGCAGCAATGGCGGTGGCTCTGGCCAGATAATATAACCAGCCCGTCTGAAAAGACGCAAACCGACCAAAAGCGGCCTCGCTGTACACTGTTGGACCACCCGTATCCTGGAGCTTTAGGGCGAGTTGCCCGAAACACCAGACAATCGACAACATCAGCGCACCGAAAAGCAGAAATATCCAGGGACTTGCGGCCCCCAGGGTATTCGCCATTTTCGCTGGCAACGCAAAGATGCCGGCGCCAATCAATCCGTTTAATACCAGAAAGCTGGCACCCCAAAAGCCGATATTACGTTTAAGCTCCATAGTCACACATCGCGGCTATTGCTGGGAGGACTGATAAACCCTCTCTCCGGCAAGGTAAGTAGCAAGTACCTGTACTTTCCACAAGTCTTGCTCAGGGATATCAAATAAATCCCTGTCAATCAGAATAAAATCAGCCCACTTTCCGGGTTCCAGTGTGCCAAGACTGGATTCCATATGTGCGGCATAGGCTGCGTCGAGAGTAAAGCCACGAAACGCCTGCTTGAGAGTCATGGCTTCGTGGGCATACCAGCCTTTCACCGGCTGATTGTTTCTGTCCTGACGGGTGACGGCGGCATGGATACCGTAAAACGGATTAGCCAGTTCAACCGGAAAATCTGAACCCAGCGGAATAGCGATGCCCGAATCCAGCAACGTCTGCCACGCATAAGCGCCTTTCATCCGCGCTTTACCGATACGATCTTCTGCCATATTCATATCGCTGGTAGCATGCGTGGGCTGCATTGACGGCAGCACGTCAAGTTCAGCAAAGCGCGGCAGATCGTCTACAGCAATCACCTGCGCATGTTCAATACGGTTACGAAGCGTTTTACCGCCGATGGTGTTAAACGTGCTCTCAAACTGATTCAGTGCCAGATGATTAGCGCGATCGCCGATGGCATGGAAGTTTAACTGGAAGCCGTTACCGATGACATGGTTAAACAGGCTCTGAAAATCCTCTGGCTGCGTAAGCATCAGGCCATGCTGGTGCGGCGCATCAGAATAAGGCGCTAACAACGCAGCACCCCGGCTTCCCAGGGCGCCATCACCGTAAGCTTTCACTGATTTTATTTCCAGAAAATCATCAGCGCTGTCTATCAGGCCGTTGCTTAACATGGTATCCAGCTCAGGATCGGTTGCGGCTATCATGGCATAGACTCTTACCGGCAGCGTTTCTTCAACGGCGCGCTTTAAGTAGAAATCATAAACGTCGCGGCTGATGCCGGCATCGTGCATCGCGGTTACGCCCAGCGATAGCAGATGTGCGCCTGCGGCCTCTAGCTGTGCGGCATACTGCGCAGTGCTGGCTGCAGGCATATGTTTTTCCACCATCGCCATGGCATTGTCGATAAGCACGCCGGTCGCGTTACCCTCGGCATCACGAATGATTTGTCCGCCTTTGGGATCCGGTGTGTCATTAGTAATACCGGCCAGCGCCAGTGCCTGACTATTTGCCCAGCCAGCATGACCGTCTACCCGCGTCAGCCATACCGGACGGTCGCTGATTTGTGCATCCAGCACCGCCGCAGTGGGGAAGGCCCGGTCAGGCCATAATTCCTGGTTCCAGCCCCGGCCGGTTATCCAGGCCTGCTGTTTATTCGCGAACGCATAGGCAGCAACGCGTTCGGCAGCGTCACTGGCAGAGCTGCTGTCACGAACATCCACTTCTAACAGGTTCGCTCCCAGCCCCAGCAAATGTCCATGGGCATCAATTAATCCGGGGATCAGCGTGTTGCCGTTCCCGTTAATAACGGTGTCAGCTTGTATGTTGTCTGGATCCAGCGCGATAACTTTGCCGTCTTCAATGGCCATTGACGTAAAAGTCAGCATGTCGCCATCGCTGTTTAACGTATAACCTTTTACATTTTGAACCAGCGTGGTTGCAGCGAGCACCGGGAGGGTGAATGCTGACAGACACACCGTGATAATTCGAAGTAATGACCTCATACGTTGTCTTCCTGTTGCATAATGTTCGGGGGTTGTTGCAGATAATCGGTTTGCCAGATTTTACTCATGCTGGCCTGACTGATATTTCCGCCAGAAAGCATCACCAGTGCAGTTTGCCCTGGCGGCGTGTTTACTGCCCAGGCGGCTACGGCTGCCATACTC
Organism: Alteromonas sp. H39; assembly: GCF_047556435.1. Classification (GTDB taxonomy): domain Bacteria; phylum Pseudomonadota; class Gammaproteobacteria; order Enterobacterales; family Alteromonadaceae; genus Alteromonas. The sequence goes on along the minus strand of NZ_CP180210.1, from coordinate 3,656,058 downwards.
ATTGCACAGGTTGGCTCGACATGAATTTTCAGCAAGTGTTGCAGCCACTGTGTCCAGTAGGCAATCTGGTTTTCTTCGACTTCGTAAAAGTCGTCAAGCTGTTGTAGCAAAGGAAAAGTATGTTCGCCAACGCTTGGTGTGGCGGCGCCGTCCGCCAGTGTGTCTGGTACGCCATCAAGTGACTCAATCTGCCCCGACTGCAATGATCGCGAGGCGTCGTTTGCCGCCGCTGGCTCGCTGCCAATCACACTGGCGTCAGGCAATAATTCGCGGGTTGCCAGTAGCGCGCCCCCCAGCAGACCACCGCCACCACAGGGCGCAAATACAGCATCTACGTGACCGGCGTCATTAAGAGCCTCAAGTGTAGCAGTGCCTTGTCCGGCAATAATATCCGGGTGATTGTAGGGCGGGATCCACACCGTGCCAGCGGCTTTCGCCGCTTCGGCTACCGCGCAATCTGCCTCCGCGCGAGTTGGAAACAGGCACAACTCGGCACCATAACTGCGCGTGGCGGCGGCTTTGACTTCAGAGATGCGCTGGGAAGAAAAAATGGTTGCTGGAATGTTATACAGTGAGGCGGCATACGCGACTGCCTGAGCGTGGTTGCCTGAACTGTTCGCAACAATATGTTTGGGCAATTCCCCCCGTTCTTCCATTGCGGCCAGAAAGTTAGTTGCGCCGCGCAGTTTAAACGCTCCGGTAGTCTGCAAACATTCCGCTTTAAATAAAATACGGTGGCCCAGCCAGGTATTCAACAGGTGAGACTCTAATAATGGCGTGTGCTGTACCTTATTCGTCACCCGCGAAGCAGCAGCAACAATATCGTCAAATGTTGTCAGCGAAGAAACCAATGTTTTTCCTTATAAGATAGGGTGTTACCTGAGCATAACCCTACCACCAAGTGTGTTGTAGTGCGAATTCATAATTTGGTCATAGTCCGCCGGTACACTCGCGCATCCGATTGGGGAGAGTAGTCGATGCCAGGACATTTCAAACACAGGGTATACGCATTGCCCGCCTCATTATGTGCTTTATTGCTGTTGCTGTTTATTGCGGCCGGCTTTTATCTGGACAGCGAGGAAAAACAGGCGAGGATCTCTAAAGCGCACTCTGTTGCGGAACAGGTAAAGATCAGTCTGGAAGTGATCGCCGCTGAGCGCAGGCAGGCACTGTTAAATCTCATGCAGAACTGGCCGACGTTCGAGCCCAATCAGGTTGACTGGTTTAACGCTCAGGCTGTGTCTTTGCTGGGAATGCAAAAAGGGTTTAGCTCGATAACCTTCGCAAATCAAACCGGGGTGATTGAATGGGTGACCACGCCATCCTACGGAGTAAAATCACGGCTTAGCAACAACCTGATAGGGGAGCCAATGTCGGCGACAGGGGTTGCTGTTTCTCAGGGCGAATCATTTTCCCATGCGCTGGTGTATTCGCCAGTAACCGAACATCACTACATTGTGATTGGCAGAGCCATCAGTCCGCAAGAGCCTGAACATGGCTTTCTTATTGCGGGTTTCGATGTGCAGACGATACTTGCGGTAATGCTGGGAGAGTTAGTCGGACCGCAATTCAATTTTGTGCTTAGGGACGCAGACGTGGCGCTGTTTTCCAGTGGTCAAATTGTACCGGATGGCACTGAAATTCAGGCTGAGCCCTTCACCTTTCTAGAGCGCGAGTGGACACTGACTATGCAGTCTGAGCCTGGCAACCTGTCATCAGGGCCGATCATTGTCATCGTTGGCGTTCTGATGTCGCTGGTGGTGAGTTGGGTGCTTCATAAGCAGTTGCAGGCGGGAGTTAATTTAACCGTAAGTCAGCAGCGCTACAAAATGGCCAGCGAAGCATCTCTGGATGCGCTGCTGATTTATCAGCCAGTAGGCACTGATTTTAAGCTGGTGGAGTCTAATCAGTATGCGCAAAACCTTTTTTGCAGTACTGATACCGGATACCAGCAGGCACCGCTGTCACAACAGTTCCAGCTGATCGGGCATCCGACGCTGATTGATGTCGTCCGGCAGGTAGCCCATTCAGAGACACCCGATGAGCGATATCTGAAGATAAACAGCCCACTGATAGATTCTGAGTGGCTGAAAATACAGGTGGTGAAGGCTGGTGAAAATATCGCTCTTACGGCCAGGGATGTGACAGCAAGATTCAACGCGCAGCAAGCGTTAAAAGAAAGCGAAGAGCGCTACCGGCGTTTAATCGACGGCATGCATCGCCACTTTGTTTACACCAAAGAGGCCAGTCACCGGTTTATCTATGCCAGTGCTGGCGTTCAGGCCATCATGGGGGTGGAACCAGATTACTTTTGTGTGAATGAACACGCCTTGGTACAGCAGGTTCCGGACGAAACCCGGGAAATCAGAAAAGCAATTGCCGCAGTTCGTAAGCCAGAACCTTACCTCGTTCACTATCGCGCCCCCGAAGGTGATGAGTTTGTTATTGAGTATGCAGACACCCCGATTGTGGATGACAACGGAACACTCGTTGCCGTTGAAGGGATCGCGCGTGATGTGACTAACGAGAAAAAACTGCAGGCGGAAGTGATTTACCAGGCTAACCATGATCAACTGACCGGACTGATGAATCGTTACGCATTCGATAATCAATTGCGTGATTTTCTTAGTGAGGTTAAGCGAGGAGAAGAAGCCGGCGTCATGTGCTTCATCGACATGGATCGCTTTAAACTGGTTAATGACAGTTGCGGGCACCCGGCTGGAGATAAGTTACTTAAAGCTATCGCGGGACTATTTCAAGAGCATGTTTCGGAAAACGATTTGCTGGCACGCATAGGTGGAGATGAATTTTGCATTATTTACCGACATCAGAGTGTGAACGACGTAAAGGGTAAGTTGGATAACCTGTTAAACGCGATCTCTGCCTATCGATTTACCTACGATGATAAGCTGTTTTTCATCGGCGCTTCAATTGGAGTGATAGAAATTGGCCAGCAAAGTGGTTCTGCTGCCTCATTGATTAAAGCTGCAGATAACGCGTGCTATAAAGCAAAATACCTGGGGCGAAATCGCTATTATCTTTTTGATGAAAACTCTGCTCAACAGGAAATGGATAACACGGAGTCAGCCGTATTGAATGCGCTTCATCAGGCGCTGCAGGATGATACGTTTGTCCTTTTTAGTCAGGCAATTTTGCCGCTGAAAAATAAAGAGAAAGCGCCGCTACATTACGAGATTTTGCTGCGGTTGCCAGCGCAAGACAATACGCTGATTAGTCCGGGGCTGTTTATTCCCCTGGCTGAACGTCATGGTCTGATGAACAAAATTGACTGGTGGGTGTTCGAAAACACGCTGGCAACGCTGGAGCAGCACCCGCATCATATTGATGCTCTGGGAAAGGTAGCTATTAACCTGTCCGGGTTAACACTGGGTGATGAGACGATGCTTGAGAGAATTGTGCAGCGCATCAAAACCACGTCGGTGCCTGCCGAGAAAGTGTGCTTTGAAATAACCGAAACGACGGCAGTGACGAACTTGTCTTCTGCACAAAAGTTTATTGAGTCGCTTCGTGAGCTGGGATGTCGTTTCGCTTTAGATGACTTTGGCGCGGGTATGTCGTCATTCACCTATCTTAAAAACCTGGATGTCGATTATATTAAGATCGACGGCTCGTTCGTCAGGAACATGGCGCGCGATCAAATCGACCATGCTACAGTGAAAGCAATCAACAACATCGCTCATAGCATGGGCAAGCAGACGGTTGCAGAGTTTGTGGTGGATGCCGAGACGTGCGAATGCCTGGCAGATTTGAACGTTGATTATGGGCAGGGCTTTGCGCTGGACAAACCGAAGCCACTGCAGGAGCGGCTTGCCCGCACGTAATTACCACTGTCAGGTGCAGTTGCTTTCGTCAGCCATGCCTAAGTGGTATCTGTGAATGAAAACTCGAAGAAGGAACACGACATGGGACTATTTGATACATTAATGGGTAACGCCAGCGAGACGGATGCTGCTGAAATTCAGGAGGAATTAGCGCCGGTGATGGCGGACAGCGAGCAGGTGATTGCAGCGTTCAAATTAATCAGAGATTTGAGTGTATTTACCACCAAACGCCTGATACTGATTGATAAACAAGGTCTGACTGGCAGAAAGGTGAATTATCACTCGATCCCGTATCGTGCCATCACGCAGTTTATCGTTGAAACGGCGGGGCACTTCGATACCGATTCTGAGCTGAAAATCTGGGTATCAGGGCAGGATGTCCCGGTGGAAATAGAAATGAGTAAAAATTCTGCTCAGAAAGTGCAGAAGACGCTGGCTGACCAGCTGTTTGGATAACAACCATCCCAGGTGCACAGACATGGCCGGTATGGCTCGATTGTGTAATGTGTATACCGGCTTCGCTCTTCTCTGCTGAAGGTAAAGAAGGGCGTCCTTTACGGGGATCACTTAATCGGCGCAGTGCGAATAGTCTCCGGATTTTGCCAGTGTCCTGACCGTTTCTATCGCACGTCCCGCAGCCTGCTTTTCTCCAAGCGCTTTCAGATCGTCCAGCCAGTTCAGCAAAAGCCGGTCATGGTATTTCATCAGTGGCGCTATTGTTAGCATGTCGGCGCTTTCATCCGGGGTAATGTTTACCACGCTGTCATTCGGTAAGTGAAACTCACTGACGTTGCGCATCATGGTAGTGAGGCTCTGACCAACTCCAGACAACGCGAGGGTTTTGCCTCGCAACGCCATGTCCTCACCCAACTGGTAGCACAACGTTGCGGTATAGAGGTCAGAAGACGCCTTTCTACAAAACGAAAAGACATCTTGAGGAAACACTGAGTTGCTCGCCTCAATACCAATGGCTGCGACAACAGCGCTGTATAAGCCCCACGACGTATTTTGATTTATGATGTCGGATAACCTGCTGACCCGCTCAGCATAACCGTTGCCATAGAAATCAGACTGAATGGCGCTTTTCATAGCCTGTAACACCTTTTCCCTGTCGCCACGCGCAGCGTGAAAGCTAGCCAGATATATCCAGGGCTGAGCGTCGGAAGAAGAAACTGTCAGCGACCCCAGTAACGCAGAATCGCATTGTTCTAGTGCAGGGGGGCGGTGCATACGCGAATGATCTCCAGCGCGACTAACGCATCGTCAGGATGATTGCGGTAGTAGCTCACCAACTTTTGAAGCTTTTGTTCTCCCTGCTCCACAGGTTCGCTCATGGCATCAAAAAAGCGGTCAACTTCTTTCAGGTCATTCATGGCGTAGTCTTCGGAAGTGTCAGGCAGCGGGTCGTTACCGTCGGCAATACAGGCATCAATATAGGCGGCGAGTGATGTAGAAGCCGTATCGCGTTGCGAGAATGACTTGTTCTCTGTGACTTGCTGAGGCACTGACTCTGGCTTCAGTTCAGGTTTTGCGTTATCTGGAGCCGAAGGAATCAATGTGAGATACAGGCAAACCAGAAATGCTACGAATAAGAAAAATTTTATGAGGTTTGATTGCATCTGTTTACTACTTTGCCTTCCGTGCTGGCCCTTGCAGTAAGTGGCGGGCTTATAAAAACCTTATCGGAATCGATGTCTGGTTGCAAAAAAGCCAACCCAACAAAAAAGGCTACAGAAGGATTAAGTTAAACCTTGCTGTAGCCTTAATTCATACCGGCACTATAAAATTATGGCCGGCCCATTTGTAACGTGGATATTAAAATACCACCGTCATGGTTGCTGAACAGGTTGTGGTTCCTGCTTCACATACCTGATAGTCGTACACGCCGCCACCTTTGGTGTTCAGTGCGTCAGTATAAGCGCCATCGTTAGCTGTGGTAGCAACAACGCTGCCGTCGCGATACACGTCAACGTCAGAGCCGGCGGCGCCAGACCAGGACAGGTCAACGGCCTGAGACCCTTTCACTTTGTAACCCGTTGCGGTAAGTGTCAGATCGCCGCCAGTGTCGCCACCGCCGTTATCACCACCACCGTTGCCACCGCTACAGCCGTTAGCTGTCAGGTAAGCACTGGCATCAGCTGCCTGCACAATTCCGTAACCAAAGTACACGTCTTTACCGACCGTGCCTGCATCGCGTGCGGTCGCTTTTAGTGCACCACGTATATCTTCACCGGTACAAGTTGGGTGATTTGACCACACCAGTGCTGCCACACCGGCTACCGCAGGCGTCGCCATTGATGTACCGCTCATTAAGCCGTAGTCGCTTGCACCGATGCTGATATCAACAGTTGAAGCCGCCAGCAGAGTGCTACGATCTTCCTGTGCTGCGCCAACGGCAGGAATGCTGGTGTCATTGGTTTCGCCCAGCGTACCGTAAAGCATACCTGGCTCATTGTTGACGACCACTGCACCCACACCACCTGACAATTCACAGTTATTTACTTTGTCATAGAACGAAATGCTGCCACGGTCGATAACACACACTTTACCAGAGGCATTGGAATCAACGGCGTCGCCGATACCCATGAAGTAAGTTGCTGCGCTGGCAGAGCCTGAGTTTTCCATCGCCGATGCCGCTACACCTGCACCGTCTGCGGTCATTGATGCCATGGTGGCACCGCCTGCAGGGTAAGTAGAAAGCGTATCCACGCCACCCGCCGTTACTTCTACGCAGATGGTTTCATCAGAAGTAGCGCGCTTGCCTCGACCAGAAGTACATGACGGGTACTGCGAGAAATCGGCGATGTTGTCATCGCCATCGTTTGCACCAATCATCATTACCGCAGGGTAGCCTGCAGGGTACGAACGCACATCGTTACCGTCGTTACCCGCTGCTGCGACGACAAAGCCGCCATTGTTAACAAAGTCGATAAAGGCGTTTTCTTCTGTGCTGTTCGCACCACCGCCACCCAGGCTCATGTTGATGATATTCGCGCCGGCTTGTGAACATTTCTGAGCGGCATAGGCCAGATCAGAAGAGTAACCCCAGCCTGATGCGTTGAATACCTTGATAATGTGCATATCAACGCCCGGTGCCATACCCACAACGCCGTAGCTGTTGTCAGCCGCACCGATGGTGCCCGCTACGTGCGTACCGTGAGGACCGCCATTATCGAACCAGTTACCCGTACCCGGATCGTTATCACCGGTGATGTTGCTCCATACAAAGTCTGGGTTAGAGTCATCCAGACCAGAATCGATCACACACACTTTCATGCCTGCATTAGGATCGAAAGTTACCTGATCAGCCTGCGCCTGATAAACGGCATAAGGTGTGATTTGCATGGTGTCCGGATTACCAGCGTCGTCGTTGTACAACGCCATCGGACGACGGACCTGATCTTGTTCTACTAATTTAACATGCGGGTTGTTCATTAACCCTTTTACATCCGATAACGACTTCCCTGAGAAGGTGGCGGCAATGAATCCGTTTGCGTCAATATGAATATCAGCACCTGACTGTTTAGCCAGTGCTTTGACGATGCCTTTACTGTTGTTGTCCACCTGGATGATGTATCTGTCGTTTGAATCCGCTAAAGCTGCGGTTGAACCGAGGGCTAGCAGGGTTGCTGCCAGTGTAGGTTTGATTGTTGTTTTTAACATATATACTTCTTCTTCACTTGTGATTGTTGTGCCTATTGCCGACTTGAGTCGATCTTTTTTGCTAAGACACCCCTGGAGGTCGAAACCCCGAGTCTTAACCTACACTATGAAGAAAAACTAAACAAACGTTTAAAAGATTATTTGAGTATGGATTAATAAGTCTTGCTAATAAAAAGGCATAACCATCAATGATGATTATGCCTTTGATATTTGTACTATTTTATACGGACTACTGCGCAGGATGCAGATTTCTGTTAAAAAAGTTGGTTATCGTTTTGTATAAGTGGATCCCAGTCTGTTTACCACGAATACTGTGCTTCTTACCCGGATAATCCGTGGTTTCGAAAGGGATAGCCAGATCTTGTAAATGTTTATACAGCATGGTGCTGTGGGTAAACAGTACGTTGTCGTCAGCCATTCCGTGGTAAATCAGTAACGGCCCTTTTAAGTCTTTCGCATAAGGGAAGACTGATGACTTTGTATAAGCGGCATCATCGGTTTTAGGATTACCCATATAACGTTCTGTGTAGTGGGTATCGTATAAGCGCCAGTCTGTTACCGGCGCGCCTGATACGCCGGCTTTAAAGTACTCTGGCGCCTGGAACATCGCCATCAGTGTCATGTAGCCACCGTAACTATGACCATGCACACCAATGCGCTGTGCATCGACATAGGGCAGGGTGCGCAGGAATTTCACCCCCTCTACCTGATCGTCCACTTCAATGCTGCCCATTTGCTTGTAAATAGGATCTTCAAAGGCTTTACCGCGATAATTCGAGCCACGATTATCCAGTGAGAACACCACGTAGCCCTGATCGACCCAGTACTGCATCAGCAGTCCGCGATTGCCGTACCACTTGTTCTGAACCACCTGAGCATGAGGACCGCCGTAAAGGAATACAATCGCCGGATGTTTCTTCTTCAGGTTTGCAGGCTTATACATGCGGTATTTCAGATCTGCGCCATCCTCAGTAGTGATAGTGCCGAATTCGGGCTTCGTCCAGCTGTCCATGTAAGGGAATAGCGGATGGTCTTTGTCGACGTTATTTTCTTCCAGCCAGGTAATTTGTTCGCCGCTGGCATTATGCAGACTTACCTGAAACGGAGTGTTGATGGTGGAAAATCGATCGATGTAAATAGAGGCATCGCGACTAAAGGTAATTTCATGGAAGGCATCGCGTTCGGTAATGCGCTTCACGTCGCCGCCCTTCAGCCCAACCTGATACAAATGGCTTTCCAGAGGCGTGTCTTTACGGCCGGTAAAATACACCACGCCCGCTTTGGTATCGACAGCTTCTAGCTCGTCTACCACCCAGTCACCGTCAGTGATTTGTGTAACCAGCGACCCATCATTGTTGTATAGATATAAATGTTTGAACCCATCTCGCTCGGATGCCCAGATAAACTGGTTGGTGTCTGCCAAGAACGTCAGATCATCATGCAGGTTTACCCAGGTTGGGCTACCTTCTTTTATCAGTACTTGTTGTTTGCCACTGGCAAGTGAATAAGCACGAAGTTCCAATTGTTGCTGGTTACGTGATTGCCACTGGTAGGTAAAGGTGTCGCTGTCGGGCATCCAGTTGCCGCGGGCGAAATAGATGTCTTTTTCTTCTCCCATATCCACCCAGGTGCGCTTACCGGTAGTGATATTCTGGATAGCCAGCGTGACCTCCACATTGTCGGTACCGGCTTTCGGGTATTTTTGCTCAATCGTATCGATTTTGTCGGCATAAATTTCTGAGCGGGTGATGATATCTACCGGGCTCTCATCCACGCGGGTAAATGCAATATGGCTCTCATCCGGGGCCCACCAGTAGCCCGTCATCCGGCCCATTTCTTCCTGTGCAACAAATTCAGCCATGCCATACTTGATATTGCCGCCACCGTCTTCGGTGATGGCCGTTTCTTTGCCACTGGCAATGTGCTTTATAATCACGTTCTGGTCACGCACAAAAGAGATGTAGTTACCCTTGGGAGACAGTTTTATATCAGTCTCGAAGGCTTCAGTATCCAGCAGTTGCTGTGCGTCTTTATCGCCCAGTTGGTAGTAGTACACATCGCCACCTAAGGGGAACAATAAGGATTTTCCGTCATCAGACCATTCGTAGCTGACAATGCCCGAGCCGGACAGGCGCATACGCTCGCGGCGGGCCTTTTCTTCGTCAGATAAGTTTTCCTCACCGCTGTGAAGATCATCTGAGTTGAAGAGCATGCGGGTTTCGCCGCTTTGAATGTGGTACTCCCACAAATCCAGACGTTCGTAATCGGTTTGCTTGCCCTTCAGAAACGTGACGCGCTCGCCGTCAGGCGATACTTTCAGGTTACGCGGGGCGTTGCCATCCAAAGAAGGAGACTCGAAAATACGCTCAATTGTGAGCGTTTGAGCCTGAATTGCTGTACTGAGCATAAGGGCTCCAAAAACAAGGGCTTTTTTCATTATTATCTTCATACTGCTGCTGTCGAAAGAATGATTGTAGTGATTACACAGGATGATACAAGGTGAGTAAGAAGAATTCCGCAATTGTGCTGGGAGCGACGGGTCTGGTGGGACGAGAGGTTGTTTCGTTACTGTTACAGGACCCGCGCTATGATGCCGTGACGGTGCTGGTGCGTCGACCGCTGTCTGCGTCTATGTTTGACGATCCGGAGAATAAACTGAATCCGGTGGTGATCGACTTCGAACAGTTTCAGGATTACCAGGGATATTTTTCGGTTAATCATGTGTATTGTTGCCTGGGAACCACCCTCAAACAAGCGGGATCAAAATCCGCTTTTCGAAAAGTTGATTTTGAATACGTGCACATTGCCGCACAGCTTGCCAGAGCGCAACGGGTAGACAGCTTTGTCTGGATTTCCTCGGTGGGTGCTGACGCTACCAGCAGCAGCTTTTATCTGCGGGTAAAAGGTGAATTGGAAAATGCGATCATGCGAATGCCGCAACTGGAGCATGCTTCCGCGGTGCGTCCATCGTTATTGTTAGGAGATCGCAAAGACAGCAGGCCAATGGAATCTGTTGGCCAGGCGCTTGCGCCTGTCATTAAGCCGCTGATGGTAGGCCCTCTGAAAAAATATAAACCGGTAAAAGCCGGGGAAGTCGCACGCAAAATGATCAGTTTACAGCGGTTTATCAATGATGGGGGACAGCCTCTTGGCATTCCAGTGTAAACAATTCAGCATCGAACAGGACAAATGCGCGATGAAAGTGAACACCGACAGTATGATTCTGGGCAGTTGGGTACAGGTAACGTCGCAAACCCGGATGCTCGATATTGGCACGGGCACCGGTATTCTGGCTTTGATGCTGGCGCAAAAAGCGGCGCCCGATGCAGTAATCGATGCCATAGATATTGACGCTGATGCTGCCGCACAAGCTCGTGAAAACGTGCTGCGCTCTCCATGGGCAGAGAATATCAACACATGTCAGGGGTGCGTGCTATCGCAGGCGCCGGCGCGACAATATGATCTGATTGTGTCTAACCCGCCTTACTTTGATAGCGTGCAAAAGCACAGCCGCGCATATGAAAAGCAGAGTGCCGCCAGAAAACAGGCAAGACAAACCGGGAGTTTACAACCTGAAGCGTTATTTCATTGGGTAAATGCTTACCTGGACAGAGACGGTGATTTTTACTGTTTGTATCCTGCCCCCGCCGTTCAGTTTCTTATACCTCAGGCAGAAGCCGAAGGACTCTATTGCGATTCATTGCTATGGGTACAAAGTGTTGCAGAGAAACCTGCCTACGTTGCGGCCTTGCGTTTTCGCCGTGAGCCATCGATAGTTAAGAAAGACAACATCATTATCCATAACGAGGCTGGCGAGTACTCTGAAGCATTCAAAGCACTTTGCCGGGATTATTACCTGAACTTTTAACACTGCAGGCGTCTGATTATGCTGCCTACGTGCATTGAACGATATGCCAACCGACTGGTACTGCAACCCTTTCTCTGGATGGGACGCGAGTGGCGCGTGCCGTACTATCAGGTATACGCGAGACTGTCATCTCCGGTTGCCGCCGATACCGTAGATTATCGCTCGCAAAAAGTAGCGATCCTGAAGTTAGGTAAGTATGATGTGCCGCTTTTTGATCCCTGTCACCAGGATATGGACGTGTTACCCTCCCACGCAGTCGTGCTGAGTCATTGCGAGGGGAATCGGTTCGGACTTTTTGCCTATCCTGCAGATTCCATTCTGCAGCCGTTGTTCCTTCCGCTGGATACACACAGCCTGCGTAGACAGTTGTAATAATACCAATCAAATACCAATGCAAATTGGTAAAACAGGACACCATTTTCATGCAGTATTTGGCGGAGGGCTTCGGCGCCCTGGCAGTCATTTTGAATTTTATTGGCTATCGGCAAAACCAGGTAGATCGTTATCTGATCATATCCGCGTGTGCGCTTTTTAGTGTCAGTATCCATTTTTTTATGCTGGATGCGATGGCGGCAGGCGTTGGGTGTATGCTGGCAAGTATTCGCAATCTGGTTGCATTGCGAACACGCTCACACCGTGTAGTGGCGTTCTTCATCGGTGCGAATCTGGCGTTTTTTGCTTACGAGTGGTTTGTACTGGCACACGGGTGGCTAATCATTGTGGCGTATAGTTCGTCGCTGATATTTACGGTCGGCTCGATAGTGCTTCGAGATGCGATGCGTATTCGCCAGTGGTTTTTGGTTGCTGAATCGTTAGGTTTGGTTTATTCCGTGCTGGTGGGCAGTATCTTCGGTACCGTGTTCAACATCAGTAACCTGTTCAGTATTATCACCAAGCTCATTCAGGAAAAGCAACGCAAGCGCAGGCTGTCCGAAACGGATACAAACACACCGTAATGCTATAAGCACAACGGTGTGGTGGTTATACCGAAACGCGCTCTGTTAACACTGGCCGTCTGGTCAGCGCCCGGCGCAGTCCGAAAAGATACAAAGCAGCAAAAGCAAATATCGCGAGCGTAGCAGGTTCACTGACTTCGATACTGCCATTATTAGTAGTGTCGGCGTTTACGGTTTCCTGCTGGCCTTCAGAAGCAGGCTGTGTCAACGGTTCGTCATTGGGTGCAATATCGGCAACTTTGAAAAGCGGTAACGGCGTTGGCAAGCGGTTGCCCTGCTGATTAGTGTTGTCGTTGTTTATACCCGATGGGCCAGCAACGTCGACAAGCGGATTGTTAATACCACTTTCAGCGGTACCGGACTGGCCGATGGCATATAAATTCAGATTATCACCAGGGTTACCCGCGGGGATAATGCCACCAGCTGACAAAGCGCCAATTTGCCCAAAACCCGGGCCTGATTGTTCTGAACGTAGTGTTCTTGCTGCGGTATTAAAGAAATTGCCGGTATCACCCTGGAAACTTACTGCCGCCCACAGTGATGCGCTGGATAACGTACCGCCATCCTGGTCTCCGAGACCGTAGTGTTCAGGATTCATGGGATCGGTAACACTGCTGTCTTCAGGCGCCCGTTTACGGCTTATCAGGGTATTAACATTCCAGTTGTCGGTATCGCCCTCAGGGTAGGTGTCCTTGAGGAGAGGCAGGGCTAGCGGATTGATGGCTGTGCGGTCTGCTGTAACCAGTTGCTCTGCGTCTTCGGATACCCCATTACGATGTAATGACTCAGCCGATTGCCCCGGCGTTGGCTCAGACGTCGGTTCAGCAAAGAGTTGTGACATGTTGTCTTTCATCAGCCCGGCAACGTATCTACCGGCAGGCGTAGCACCGAACATTGCGGCAATAGCAGATACCGATGTCAGACCCAGCAAGATTAGCAGGGCTGTATTTCGGCGTTTCTTTGCAGCAGCCTTACGGGCGCTGCGACGTGCCCGCGCACGGGTGCGTTCGTTATTATTATTCAACATGGTTTTTTTTCGCTCCAGTGATAAAGCTTGCCGGAAGCGTTTTCAACATGGCTTTCCAGACAACTCGATCCTAGATCGATCCTCTACCGCTTTCGACACGGTAGATCACAACTATGTATCGTTTTTAATACGCATAAAAAAACCGCCATCGAGGCGGTTTTTTTTAAATTAAAGAAGGGGTCAGGAGCCTTTAACCAGCACCGATACTTTTTCGATTCCAGCAATTTTCACCTGGTTCATGACTTCAACCACTGTACCGTGCTCGGTATCTTCATGCGCCTGAATGGCGGCAGAGTCAGTGTTATTTTCCGCCAGGAAAGTTTGCGCGTTGGCAACAACACGACGGATGTCAACTTCACGACCACCCATCATAATAGTGCCATTGGCGTCGATGCGAATAGACAATGACTTAGTCGGGTTTTGGTTATTGGACTGATTATCTTCAGGACGGTTTACATCCAGTCCTTTTTCTTTGACGAACGAGGTCGTTACAATGAAGAAAATCAACATGATGAACACAATGTCCAACATGGGCGTCATGTCAATCTGAGCCTCGTCATCGGCCGTGGTATGCTTTTTTCTTTTCATCTCGTATTCTTTCTTCTCTTACGTTCGAACACACTAGTATACTGTTTGTTACAAAAATGAATAGGGTTTTGTACAAATCAGAGTACGACTTAACACTTGTTGCTGAAAAAATAGACAAAAATCACCGAAAGTTATTTACATTTCGAGGTGATTTGTTCGCCAAAGCGACACCTAGTTGGTAAAAAAACAACATCAATGCCTGATTGAGCTGAAGGTGCAAATTACCACGAGGGGAGATCCTAAGTCTAGCCCGGCTCTGCGTTTTCTGGTTCGGCTGCCGGATATTTCTGTTTTTACCTAATGTAAGTTATTGTTTTTAATCTTTTTTTATGAGATCCATTCTCGAAGCTTTCAGATCGTCATGCAAACAGGATCTTTAGCTGAGGCGGCTGCTTAATCTTACAGATTCCGCAATAGTAGGATGAGAATGAGCGATTTTTACGCGTATTCGGCATAGCCACTGCCAAATTAAAACATATAGTACGATTTAAAAACGCGCGATGTTATCTTATCTGTAAGATTGCAGGCTTGGGTGAAACGGTACTGAAGACAAATACCTGAAATATCAGGGGCAGCTTGTTACTATTATTTATCCTGTTTGGGTATTTTAAGCAATTTGCCATAGAGCGAAGGAGAGTCACGTGGGTGGTACGGATATTAAAGATGCTCAGATAGTCGTTGGTGTGGGGGCGTCAGCAGGTGGTCTTGAGGCGCTGAAACGTTTTTTCACGCATGTACCTGATGACGCACCTATTGCTTTTGTCGTTGTGCAGCATCTGGACCCGAACCACAGGAGTATGCTGGCTGATATTCTGTCACGTGACTGTCAGTTCCGTTTTTGTCAGGCGCAGGACAATCAGGCGATTGAAGCTGGCAATGCCTATGTTATTCCGCCAGGCAAATTCATTGAGGTGGCTGGTAATAAGATAAGGATCGTAGATCAACCTGACGTACACGGCAGTCGACGAGCGATAGATCATTTATTCCGATCCCTGGCCGATACTTACGAATCGAAAGCAGTGGGACTGGTTTTTTCAGGCACAGGCAGCGATGGCACCGCGGGACTCAGAGCACTGAAAGCTGCAGGCGGGTTGTCTATTGTTCAGCACCCTGAAAGCGCAGACTATCCAAGTATGCCTAGGTCAGCAATTAATGCTGGCGTGGCTGACGAAATCCTTTTCGTTGAAAGCATTCCCAGATTGTTACTGGAATATGCAGCACATCCTTATCATCAAACCGACGATCAAGACAAATTTACCGATACGCAGGATATCAAACAGATTCGTGCGCTATTAAAAGCACAGGAACGTTTCGATCTTAGTCAATACAAAGACAGCACAGTGAAGCGCAGGTTGTTTCGCAGAATGAGTCTTACCGGAATGAAAAGTTCATCCGCGTATCTGACGAGTTTGCGCAACAGTGAGAGCGAGCGTCAGGCCTTAATACGTGACTTATTAATCAACGTCACTGACTTCTTTCGGGATCGTGAGGCATTTGAAGAACTGGATAGCAAAGTCATTGCAAACATCGTCGATGAAGTTGAAGAGGGCGAAGATATTCGCGTTTGGGTAGCAGGATGTGCCAGTGGTGAAGAAGCCTATACGTTGGCGATGCTTTTTCTTGAGCAGATTGAAAAATCAAATAAGGAGTTAGGCCTTCGTATTTTCGCGACTGATATTGATGAGGAAGCCATTCATAAGGCAAGGAGAGGTGTTTATTCTACCAGTGTTATATCTGAACTTCCGGAAGCGTTTGTTGATAAATATTTTAAGGTAAATAATGAGGGGGACGCTCAGGTTAATAGCCGGATCCGTGACGTTATTTCCTTTGCTCAGCAAAATGTGTATGTGGACCCGCCGTTTTCAAAACTCCATTTGGTAAGTTGCCGAAATTTACTGATTTATTTACAGCAATCTGCACAAAAGCGGGCGATGAAATCTTTTTTCTACTCGCTTGTGCCTGAAGGTTATTTATTTCTGGGCAGCTCAGAAAGTATTGGTGAGCAAAAGGATCTCTTTAGTCCGTTATCAAAAAAATGGCGCATATACTGTCGAAAACAACGTGATAACGTAAAAAACTACCCATCTGTTTTGCCAACTTTCTTTAACGGGAAAGAGAATAGAGAAAAGTTACAAACAAAACGTGAGGCGAAACAACAGAGTCAGGACAACTGGGTGCAACAAACATTACTGATGGCAGTAAAGCCCTCAGTGATTGTTGATGACCAGAACGCGATTACCTATTTCCACGGTAACGTAAACCGGTTTTTACAACTTCCCGAAGAGGGACAGGCGGCACTGGATCTCTACACTATGCTCCATCCTGAAATCCGTACCCGGATGCGAAGTGGAATATACAAAGCCAAGAAATCCGGCGAAAAAGTAACGGTTAACTTTCCGCTACCAACGAAGCCGACAAGCGATCGTCCAAATTATCGCTGTATCATTACCCCATCATCGTACGGTAACCGTGAAGATGGCAGTGTGGTTATCTCTTTTGAAGAGGTGTTACCAGAACTGCATGAGCCGGGTTTTTCTTCTGATATGCTGAGTCATCAGGATCAGGACAGCATGATAGAGTCGATGGAGCGCGAACTCCGTGAAACCAAGGATGAACTGCAAAGCACTGTAGAAGAGCTGGAAACCAGTACTGAAGAACTCAAGGCGGCGCATGAGGAGGCATTATCGACTAACGAGGAGCTGCAATCTTCGAATGAAGAGTTGGAGGCAAGCACAGAAGAGCTTCGCTCACTAAACGAAGAACTGACTACAGTAAATGCTCAGCTTAAAGACAAAATTGATGAGCTATCTTCAACCCATGATGACATCAAAAACTTTTTTGCCAGCACCAACCTGGCAACGATTTTCCTGTCCAGTGAACTTAAAATCAAGCGATATACCCCGGCCGCTGAGCGCCTGTTGAGAATAGGCAACCTGGATATTGACCAGCCGATAAATGCGCTGAGCAGTACGCTTATCAGTGAAGATACATTAGAGGAAGCTCAGCGTGTGCTGGACAGTCTGGAGTCCAGCGAACGTCAGCTAAGAGCTGACGATAAATGGTTTATCCGCAAAATCCTGCCTTACCAGACCGAATCGAGAAAAGTCGATGGCGTGGTGATTACGTTTATCGATGTGACTACGCTGCAAGCAACTGCCAACAGACTGAAAGTCAGCAGTGAGCAACATGCAGTTATTGCCAAGCTGGGTATGAAAGCGTTAAGTACCGAAGATACACTGAACTTAATGGATCAGTTGGTACGTGAAGTCGCGCACACGCTTGATGTGGAATACTGCAAGGTGCTTGAGTATCTGCCTGACGAGGAACAGTTGCTTGTGAAAGCCGGTGTGGGCTGGGATAACGGTGTAGTGGGCAACACCAAAGTGTCTGTAAATAATGCTTCTCAGGCCGGTTTTACGCTTTCAACCACAGAGCCGGTGATTGTAGAAGATTTGATGACCGAGCAGCGATTCTCTGGCCCGGAATTACTGATTGAACATAAAGTCGTCAGTGGTATGAGTTGCATCATTGAAAATGGCGATAATCCCTACGGCGTTCTCGGCGTGCATACGAAGCAGAAACGTTCGTTCAATCAGGAAGACGTGCATTTCATTATGTCTGCCGCCAATATTTTATCCGTGGCCTTACACCGAAAGAGTATGGAGAAGCAGCTCAAGGCCAACGAGAGCCGATTGCGCATCGCGAAAGATTCAGCCCATATGGGCTCATTTGAGTGGAATATTGGCGATGACAAGATTTACTGGGACGAGATGCTTTCCGACATCTGGGGGTTTGATACCTACATCGTTACTTATAATGAGTTTCTTCAGGGCGTTCATGAAGACGACAGAGAGGCAGTAAACAAGGAAATAGCGATAGCTCAGGACCCAGATGGGGATGGGCACTACCATGCGATATACCGCGTAATAAACGCAAAAACCGACCAAACTACCTGGATTGAAGCAAACGGACAAATCGTAATCAGTGCTGATAAATCGAAAAAGCTGATAGGGATGGTGGTCGATGTGACGGGGCACCGTAAGCTTGAAGCATCCCTTAAAAATGCCGTAAAAGAGTTACAGCATGCTAACGAAAAGAAAAATGAGTTTCTTGCTACGTTAGGACATGAAATTCGTAATCCGCTGGCGTCCATCAGTGCCGCGGTTCAGATAATTGAACAGGATAGTAGCAGAACAGATTGGGCGCTGGGGATCATGAATAACAACGTGACGCTGGTGTCGGCGTTGTTAGATGGGTTACTCGATCTGACCCGAATTTCAAGGGGCGAGGTACGTTTAGAGAAAACGTTGACGAATGTCAATTTGTTACTTAGCGATGTTGTTCAGAATTTTACCTCTTCTATGCAACAAATCCATCAGGAACTGCTGTTGGAGTTACCGGAAAAACCCATTCTGACACTTCTTGATAAGCTCAGAATTCAGCAGGTTATCAACAATATCATCAGCAACGCATCAAAGTTCACACCTGAAAACGGTCGTATTCGTGTAAAGCTTCTGAGTTCGGAAGACGCATTTTCGATTCAGGTAGAAGACAGCGGCATTGGTTTGGACATGCAGTTCAAAGATAAGGTGTTCGAACCGTTCCAGCAAATTAAAGAGAACACTACACGTCAGAACAATGGCCTTGGGATTGGACTGTCGCTGGTAAAGCAAATTGCTGAGCTTCATGGAGGTTCGGTGACAATTCACAGCGAAGGTTTAGGTTACGGGGCTACAGTCACTTTAACCTTACCCCTGGCTGTTGACCAAGGAAGTACGCAAAAGGATACTGCACTTTCGCAACCCCCTGTCACGTCATCTGATTTAAAAGCATTAAAGAAGTTGCGGGTTATGCTGGTGGATGACAATGAAACGGTGTCAGACGGGTTGTCGCTTATTTTAAGTTTGAAGGGGTGTGAAGTTGCCGTGTATAACTCGGGTCATGAGGCGCTAAGTCACTTCAAAGAGTTTAATCCCAATGTGGCGTTACTTGATATCGGGTTGCCAGACATGAGCGGTAACGATCTGATTCGGTTAATTAAGCCAGCGCTGCCGGAAAATTCACTTTTTCTGGCCATTACCGGCTACGGACATGCCGAAGCCCGGCGCCTGACAACAGAAGCCGGCTTTGACGGACATTTCAATAAACCGGTTCAGGTGGATACCATCATAAACGAATTGCTCCGTTTTGCAGAGAAAGTATAACGCGTGAGTTTTCACTTGCTGACCGCCTCCCCGCTACGTGTGGCAGTGTCGTGGCGGGTGTTCTGGCCAGGATAAAGACAGGGAAGATAAAACCTGCCTCGATAGACGCAGGATGACTGCACTGGCCTTGGCGCAAGCAGGTTTTTCCACCGGCTTTTTTTACGGACGCAATCATTTTACGCGATCAACGCCGGCGATACTGCTGTGGTTAGCAAATACAGGTTGTGCAGACAGTGGCAAAGCCTGACGGTATTATGTAGGTTTTGCCGCCAAGGCGACACCCAACTGATAGAAGTACAGGGCGAATGCATCGTTGAGCAGACCCCGTAAGTTGCCCTGAGGGTAAATCCCCAGTTTGGCTTCGGTGGACATTTTTGTTCCCTGAACTAAAAATGCATTTTTTATGTCATGGTCCTGTATACAGGCTTCGAAAGCCCTCGCAGCCATCTCCTGTGGCATTGCGTAATAGTACATTTTAAGTGCCCGGTCAGCCTCGATGGAGCGCGTCAGGTAGTGACTCGGCGTGTTCATGTCCTCTAAAAACATCAAAGAAAAGCATTCGCACAGCGCATTATTCAGTGGGTGAGGGTGCTGCGGTGCGTTATCCAGCCAGGCTTTCGACGCAAAGCTACCGTTGCGGGTATCAGGGAATACTTTGCCAGCGATATAGTGATCGAATGCATGGAACCATTCGTGGGCAAGTGCGCCACCACCTGCATTTTTTGCCAGTGCTAGCTGTCGCTTGGCAGAATGATAATGCGCGCTGCTGTGCTTTTGCCCGCCATGTCCGAAAGCCAGTGACAGCGATCCGTTCAGTGAGATCACCTGCTCATTGATCTGTAAAATATCAATGAGGTCGTAAAGTGCGTCAAAAAACAGGTTGGCCGCGATCTGCTGTTCCTGGGTTGTCACCCAGCGGCCAATCGTAATACTGGAAAAGTTGAACAGTTTTCTGATGTCGTTAAAGGAGACATCGGCACCATCACGATGGCTGGCGCCGTTTCTGAAATAGGTTTTGTGAAGTCGGCCAGTGTTACTCACTGAGCTCTTCGAGTAGCTGGTGGCACCAGGTATGAATACGCTCGTCAGTCAAATCGTACTGATTTTCGTCATCCAGCGACAAACCCACAAACTGAGATTTATCATCTGTTAATGCTTTAGACTGCGCAAAGTCATAGCCTGCATTTGGCCAGAAACCGATAATACGACAACCTGAGGGAACGATGGCATCGTGTAGCATCCCCAGTGCGTCCTGGAACCAGTCGGTATAGCCTATTTGATCGCCAAGCCCATACAGCGCAATAATTTTATCACTGAGATCCAACTGATGAACCTCTTCCCAGTGCGACTCCCAGTCTTCCTGTAATTCGCCAAAATCCCAGGTGGAGATACCAAAAATCAGGATGTCATACTCAGTGGTTCGGGTGAGTGACGTTTCCTGAATGTTGTGCACGTCCACAACCTGGTCATCAAACAGCGCATTGAGCTGGGCCTGAATTTTCTCTGCCGCCATTTCGGTATAACAGGTAGTGGAACCGTAAAATAACCCGATTTTTAGCGCGCTATCACTCATGCGTTGCCCTCTTTTACTCTTTGGGTGGTGTGTGCGGTGGGAATTCTACCGTTTCTCCACTCGCGCACAAGGCTTTGCAATGAACAGTAGTGTCATTTTGGTCTAACTCAAGTAAGCCAATAGCCGGCGCATTCAACAGCTCCCCGTCGTGCCCCTCTGGCTCTCTGGCTCTTACCGACATATTTCGACGACGGGTAAATACGTTTAACGGCGAAGATGGGCTGTATAGCCAACGGTTAAATCGATCCAGCCAGGTGATGAGTGTATCCGGAAAGCAATTTTTAATACCGCTGCAGGTAAATTGCGTAATATGAGGACTGTTGCGCTGGAAGCGCAGTCGCACGTCATACACAAAAGAATAGTGCACGTCACCGGATAAAATTATAAATTCAGGCGGGGTTTTGTAATGCCTGAAAATGTTCAACATAACGTTGGCCGTGCCTTTGTGGGCCATCCAGTTCTCCGCATCCACGGTCAGCGCCTTGCCAAAAAAGGTGAAGACTTTTTGCACAGCCTCAATAAACTTCACTCCATATATGGGGGCGGCAGACACCACAATTACCGACTGCTTGCCTATCAGTGATTGCTGGAATTCACACAGTGCCTCCCAGTCCATGAGCCCCGAGGGCTTATTCAGGCTCGACTCTGATCGCCAGCGTCGGGTTCGGGTATCCATTACGTGTATAGATGGCGTGGTGTTTAACTGATAATCCCAGTCTTCAAAGTCCAGCAACATGTCGATAAAAGCATCGTGATGTCGGATACCCTCAGCTGTGAAGGATTTTTTGATATCAGGCTGAATGTCTTTGAATTTATCGGGATAATTCCCCCAGCCTTGGCATAACAGGTAACCGATTAACGCATTGCCTATCATCCTTTTAGACAACGGATGTCCGTACACTTCCTGTTCCCACCCTCGGGTCAGGTTCCAGTCATCGGTGACATCGTGATCGTCAAAAATCATGTAGGTAGGAATATGGGCCAGTGTTCGACGAACACGCGGCAAACAAGTAATGAAACCTTTAAGATTATCCTGCTCGTGAGCGAACCTGTCCTGATGAACGCCGCTCACAGCCTCTTTATTAGGTGTCACAAATGCCCAGGGGGCATCAGACCAAACCAGCAAATACATTGCCATCACTTCTGCAAAGCTAATCAGATGATTCTGAGCGTTAACCGAAGTGAAAACCGGCTTTTTCTTGGCACCGAAAAAGAGTTTTGACAGTGCGGTATTGGTGCTGATTTTCGGCAGCAACTGTTCACGTTCATAAAAATTATGCGGGTGTGAGCGCAATTCATCACTGTGGTTAATGACCGCGCCTTCAAGCGGTTCGCCGTAAAGACCTAAAGCGGTAATGACATCCTGAATGGCTTGTAGCGTCGGACCCGCTACATCGTCTGCATAGATTTGATCGCCCGTCATCAGTAACAAGTCCGGGCGACGCTTATTGTTGCAGATTGCGTTTTCAAGCAGGCTATCTACCCGGGTCAACGCATCTTGTCCCGGATGGTGTGGTTTGCGGCAGGAACCGTGAAGCACTTGCTGTAGGTGTGGCTGCCAGCAGAAACTTAGCGATGTGGTGCCGGGATAGCATAATCCGGTTTTGGTGTCTTCCCAGCTGGACTGAAAAGCCGGCTCGTCAAACTGCAAATCGTAGTGAAGCGGAACGTCTGCTTCGACAGGCGACGTGTAGTCGATACGAATCATGCCGACGAATGCACGGGAGCCAACGGGGACGTAGTCGATACAGGTCGTTGCATCCACAGTCTGCGCGTGTTGCTGCAACGTCACGCTACCCGTCACCGGTGCAGACGTGACAATCCACAGGAAACAGTGTTCACTGCTAACGTGCCTGACTATGGGACCTGCCAGTACGGCAGGAACTTCTGGCTTACTGATAACGCTGCCTCATTTACCGGTGATACCAATTTGCGAAGAGCTTTTCGGATGCTCGTCGAGTCGTTGTCATAGGCGTACCATAACGCTTTTTTTGTTGTGAGATAACGACTTTTTGTCAGTAAGTATGTCTTTTTGCGATGAGTTCCACCGAGTTAGCACTGCGCAGCATTGGCACTGCGTTGTGCGCTGGGTATACTTCATGCCAATGTTATTCATATCAACAAATACGCAGCAGGTTTACCAACGGATTGTAGGGTAACGCTGTCGCTTTCTTTGTGACGGGAAAGTAAAACATAACAGTATCGTGGCTTTTGGCCCTACCAACTCTCAACTACTCAAGCAGCTACAGGAATCGCGCGATAATGATAAAACAAACTACCGCAGTTGTGATGCTGGCACTAGGCCTTACCGGGTGTTCAGACGCGCCAGATAATATGCCCGAAGCGAAGGCCGACACATCGCCATCAGTATTAACCGTGCAGGGGCAGTGGATTAAAGAAGCTGACGGCAGCATTATGGCCGACCCACAAACCTCAGGGCTCACCCACGTTAATGGCATGCTGGCAACACTCTCTGATGCCAGCGCTCAAACTGACCAACAACGTCGTATTCATGTTCTTAATCCTGCGAACGCCACACTGTTACCGAAGCCGGAATCGATGCGTATGGCGACAGAAGTGCGTCGAAGCTGTTTTGCTAATTATTTAAAGGAAGAGCCAGATTTAGAAGCACTGGTAGTAGATCCGCAAAATCAGCAGGTATTCTACACTGTTACAGAAGATGCGACGCGCACCGGCGCGTTGTCGGTTCGTTGTCAGCAGCGCTTTGCGGAAACGGGCTCTACGGACTATCCAACGTTGTTAGTGAGGCTGTTTCGCGACGACGATGGCACCACCACCATGACAAATGTACGCCCAGTCTCTTTTCCTGCCAGTTTTGAGGTAGGAGATTTTCCCAATGACGGCATTGAAGGCATGGCAATGACCCCGGAGCGTCTGTTATACCTTGGTCTTGAGAAAGACAAAGCGGGCCAGCCCAGAATTTTTTCAGTTCAGATGGATGAGGCTTTCTGGGAGAGTCAGGACTTTATTGAAGTGACCGAGCCACAATTGGCAGTTCCACAGTTTGAGAGCGGAAATCATCCAATTAATGGCCTTGAGTATTATTATCACCAGGCGTCGCAACAGGGCTTTTTGCTGGCGGCGGCCCGAAACGACAACGAGCTGTGGGTAATTAGCGAGAACAATACGCGGCCTACAGCGCGCATCGTGATGCAGTTTACCGCGCCGGTTGAGGATGCGGAGGAAAATTGTCCGGCCACTGAGGTGATGGATAATGCCTCAATTGAAGGGCTGGCCGTAATTGACAGCACGCTGTGGCTGATCAATGACCCTTGGAAGAAAAATTATCTGAAAAATGTGCAGTGCGGTGCGAATCAGAGCCACTATAACGCGATGGCGCCATTATTGTTCTCTGTACCTCTGGATGAAGCTTGGTTTACTGAATAACACGCTAATACCAAGCCGAATTGGTGTGTTTTCTCTTAGCTGATCACACAATGCGGGTTGGGTAACCACGCGCCGTTAAAAAGCAGTGATGGTACTGGCTGTCTATTAATCTGCCTCTTGGCGCTGGCAGCAGACAAAAAAAACGCCGCAATCGTTATTGCGGCGTTTTGTCTTTAATCAACATCTCTTATCACGCCTTGCCAACACAACGCGCTGTCAGGCCGTGGTTATCGCAATCGGGAGGCAAATGTCTTTTTGAATTTTGCCAGCTTGGGAGCAACAACCATTGCGCAGTATTGATTCTGCGGATTATTTTTAAAGTAGTTCTGGTGATAATCTTCAGCAGGGTGATAGTTATCAATTGGCACGACTTCGGTAACGATTGGATCTGGCCAGATTTCATCGTCTGTCATTTCCTGAATAATGGCTTCTGCCTGATGTCGCTGCTCGTCGTTATGATAAAAGACGGCGCTGCGATATTGTGTACCGACGTCATTACCCTGGCGGTTTAATTGTGTTGGGTCGTGCAGTGCAAAGAAAATCTCCAGTATTTCCCGATACGTGATGCTGTCTGCATCAAACGTGACCTGCACCACTTCCGCATGCCCGGTATCGCCTCGGCAAACAGCCTCATAACTCGGTGAATCAGTCTGCCCGCCGGCGTAGCCAGAGATAGCACTTTCAACGCCGTCTACGCTGTTAAATGCTGATTCTATACACCAAAAACAGCCACCGGCTAATGTTGCGACCTGATGGTTTGCCATATTTTTTCCTCACATCTTATGGTGACTTAACTTTTTCTGAGTGTGGGTGCTGTCAGCAGGAAACACAAGGGTTTCTGTTATGCCAAAACGCGCTAATTTATTTTTTATGCATGTTGTTATCATCATTGAGCCCCGCAGCAGGTGAAATACCATAACGAGAGTCAGCGTAGAGCGAGCCCCTTGTTACACAAGTTTAATTTTCTTTGCTCTGGCAGCTGTGGCAACGTTCAGCGACATTTCTATTCCAATACTCAAACATTACGATGATCAGCGTACGTCGCGACACAGTAAGTAAAGTAAATCACATCATTTTTTTGCGCGATTTTACGTTTGCTACAGGGAAGCTTTTTCGTAATGAAAGCTCACCCGCGTGAGACACCTGAAAGTAGCCAGAGGTAGTAATGATAATTTTTTATGACGGATATTGTCCGCTGTGCCAGGCAGAAATGCGTCATCTCAAAAAGTATGACGAACACCAGGCGATTCAGTTTGAAGATATTCAGGCGGAAAATTTCCAGCGTCGCTTTCCCCAACTCGACTGGCAAGCGCTGAATGCCAGAATTCATGTTCAACTACCTGATGGCACGTTGGTGACAGGTCTTGATGCGACACACAAAGCATGGTCGGCAGTGGGCAAGGGGTGGTTATATGCACCGCTTCGATGGCCGGGAATTCGTATTGTTGCCGATTACTTTTACACCCTGTTTGCCCGCCACCGGTATACCATTTCTTACTGGTTGACGGGGCAGAAACGGCCTTGCGACAGCACATGCAACGTGGAGAAAAAACATGAGTGAAGTCAGCCTAATTATTGGGGCGTCAGGGGGAATAGGACGTGAGTTGGTGTCGCAACTGGCGGATAACGACAATGATGTTATTGCGGTGTCCCGCAGCGGGTTTACAGATGACAACTGGCCGGACAACGTGACCAGCGTAGCCTGCGACAGCCACGATGAAAGTCAGATAGAAAACGTGGTAAAACAGCTTAGTTCAGATGGTCAAACTGTCAGAATGGCGGTCTGCACGGTGGGTATGTTGCATGGCGAGGTCGATGGCATCAACGTACAACCCGAGAAGCAACTGGAATCACTGAATGAAAAGCAGTTATCGGCATACTTCTCCGTCAACACCATTATTCCATCGTTATGGGTAAAACACCTGGTCGGTGTGATGAGCAATAACGCGTTGCTGGTGTGCGTGAGTGCGCGTGTAGGCAGTATAAGTGACAACCGCCTTGGCGGATGGTACGGCTATCGGGCATCGAAGGCCGCCTTAAACATGATGATAAAAACAGCCGCCATTGAATATGGGCGGCGCGCTAAAGGCACTGCGTTGGTGTGTTACCACCCCGGGACCGTTGATACGGCGCTGTCGGAACCGTTTCAGGGCAACGTCAAGCCGGAAAAACTTTTCACACCAGAGTTCACTGTGTCTCAATTGTTGAAAATCACCCGCGATCTGGATCCTAAAGAAGGGCCTTATTATCTGGACTGGGATGGCGAGCCCATTAACTGGTAGCCGGTTTTACTGCGTTTCTACCCATGAAAGCCTTCTTGTGATGAAGCCGTCAGTCGCTACCAGGCTGATGACACCACTGTGGTAACCCGATTGCATTTGTGCAATAACCTCTCGTTGCGCCTCTTCCGTACGTCAGCGTATACGCCGGAGCAGGCCACTCACACGTTTAACATCAAGACATTTAAAAAATCTGCTGTTAACATGCTTTGCTCGGGATGAACGTGCAGGGTACTGGTAGCACGCGCAGTAGTGGCGTTACCGTCATTCTATCGACAATAAAAAAACGTTTGCCCGCGACAACGATAACAATAAGTCAACAAGAGGAAACTGGGTATGAGCGGCGCCAGAGAACAGTTCGGATCGCGCATCGGTTTTATTTTAGCAGCGGCAGGGTCTGCTGTGGGAATTGGGAATCTGGTAGGGTTTCCGGTAGGTGCGGCGAAAAATGGCGGTGGTGCATTTTTGCTCATGTACGCCATATTTGTATTCGCTATTTGTCTGCCCGTTATGCTGGCAGAGATGTCAGTCGGGCGTCATGCCCGTAAAGATCCCCTTGGCGCGTATCGCGACCTGAGCAACAATGCCCCGCACTGGAAACTCGCGGGCTGGCTTTCCATCATCACACCGTTCATGATTGCAGTATTCTACATGGTGATCACCGTGTGGATTTTTGGTTACCTCTTTGAAGCCATGACTGGCGATCTTGAAGCGCTGGCGAATCCTGACACTTTCGGTGCGTTTATTAATTCCCCCCGGATTTTTATTTACATGGCCGTTGTTGTTGCGGTGGTGTATCTCATATTGCAGGGCGGTGTGAAAGAGGGCATTGAAAAGGCGGCCAAGCTGCTAATGCCGGCGTTGTTCGTTATGTTGATTGGACTGGTTATCTTTGTGCTTATGCAGGACAACGCCATGGAAGGGGTGAAATTTTACCTTATTCCTGACTTCTCCAAAATCAACGCCTCGGTGGTAAACGGTGCGTTGTCTCAGGCCTTTTTCTCATTGTCGCTGGGTATGGGGATCATGATCACATATGGTAGCTACATCGACAACCGTGCCGACGTGCCAAATTCCGCGAAACTGGTGGCACTGACCGACACTGCAGTGGCGTTCACGGCCGGACTGATGATTCTGCCTGCGATATTCTCCTTTAATCCGGACACTAATCCAAGCGAGCTGAGTGAGTCGTCTATCGGGATGATCTTCACGTATTTGCCACAGATTTTCCTGGCGCTGCAATCCAGTATTGGCTACATCGGCGCATCTGTTGTAGCAAGCCTGTTCTTTTTGCTGGTGTTTTTTGCCGCCATCACGTCTCTGGTATCTATCTTTGAGGTGCCTGTTGCCGCGCTGATGGATGAGAAAGACATGAACCGCAAACCTGCGCTATTCATCCTGGGTGTAGGAATGATTTTGCTGGCCTGTTTGTGCGCGTTATCTTTTGGGTATGTCGACTTTCTAACCAGTTTTACAAGTTACGCCGATACGCCTAAGTCGTTCTTCGACATTGTATATGATGTTTTCTACGACACCATACTGCCGCTAAACGGCTTCCTTATTTGTATTTTTGTTATCTATCGCTGGAAGAAAGCGAACTTCAATGCGTCGCTCGATCAGGGGGCAGCCAGTTATAAAGGCAGCTTCTTTGAGCGCTATGTCGATATTTCAGTGGGTACGTTTATTCCGGTCATTCTGTTGATTATCTTCATCAACACGGTGGCGCTGAAATATTTTGGCGTGAGTTTATTTGGTTAAGTAGCAATAAACCGGGCTTCCCCGAATGTCGGGGGACTCAGTCCACGTCAACCAGAAACCGATAAGCAAAACGCCCGCATGTGTCGCGGGCGTCTTTGTTTTTGATATTAGTCAACGCCAATCATCAGCGCGGGAATGCAGATTACATCATGTCTTCCACAGTAGGATATGCGGGAGTAACCCCTAGCTGTTCCCAACTCCACGTTGCGTCTATTTGTTTCCCCACAGGTACCGCGGTAGTGTCATCGAACGTAGGCGGTGGCAAGCCTCTTTCATGGGCACAGCGGCTATAATAGTCACCTCGTTTAGGGTGGCTCAGACTACACAAATGCAGCACTTCTCCCTTACCACCGCGTTCGATAATTCGCGTTAATGCGGTAGTGACATCATGAATATGTACCAGATTAACGACTTTATTGCCGCTGCTAAAATGCTTTCCGCTTAGCATGTTAACCGGATGTCTGTCAGGACCAGTAAGGCCGGCCAGACGTAAAATGGTATAACGATTTGCCGGATAATGCTGGATGTGTTTTTCAATGGCGACATGGGCCTTGGCAGACTCTGTCTGAGGATCCGTTGCCGAGGTTTCAGTCACGGTTCCGTCGGTTTCATCGCCGTATACGGAGGTCGTACTGATAAACACGACCTGGCGTGCGTTATGTTCCATAAAGCCATCGACCAGCTCGCACATTTGTTGCCTGAAATCGCCCAAATCTTTGCTTCGTCTGCCGGGGGGAATGTTCAGAATAACGGTCGCGTCTTTACTTGCCTGAACTAACTGAGAAGGGTCATCACCTAAAGAAAAACAAAGGGCATGTATCCCTTCGCCGGCAAGCGCCTGCTGTTTCTCGGCAGTACGCGTGGTGGCAGTGATTTGCGCGTCAGGGCAGGTGGCGGCGAGGTAACCCCCTAACCAGCCATGCCCGCATAATACAAGATTGTGCTGCATAGTCGTATCGCTCAACTAAAGAAGGACTATGCTAGCACGGAAGTGATAGCAGGCTACATTTTTAGCTCGCCGCCTTTCATATCCAACAGGTTCAGATCGTCCAAACCATCAATATGTTTTTGCATCTGCTTCTCTGCATAGTCTGCTTTGGCCAATACTGCGCACAGGGCTTCAGCATCGTCTTCAAGGGCCCTGGCCTGCTTTTCTACGCGGTTTTCAATGCTTTCACCAAAGCGCTCCATTTTTTGCTCAAATGCGGTCATATCGCCATCGCCAAACATCATCTCGGTGCCGATAGCGACCATAATACGACCCACAGACTGTGATACCAGCGATTCAATGCGCGCTTCAAATTCATTCTCCCAGGCGTTATCAAACCATCCGGGCTGGTTAAATTCATTTGAGTTTACGCGGATATTACCCTGTGCATCGTAGAAGCGGGTTTTCATTTCCTGAGAGAGACCGGTAAACAGATCATCAAACTCTCTTACCATTTCATCATCAGCACCGAGCAATTCACCGAACACTTCACCCACCGCTGTACTGGCGATCTCAAGCCCTTCTGCTGCAATATTCAGCGTCATAGGGATGGCCGTGTCGATCTGGTCGTAGTAATCTTCAACCCAGCGCTGCTGCTCACTAGTTAACGATACACTTTCGCCATTAATGGTTAGTTCGTAGTCGTCGGTGATGGTCATAGTACTGCCGTTGTTCATATCCACAGTCAGCAGACCCTTGTAGTATTGAATGTTGCCATCCAGTTCCACATCACAATGATCGTTATTGAACTCTGCATGGGCGTTCACCGCGCCGGACACCAGCATACCTGCAGCAATAATAGATAAGGTGGTACGTGTTTTCATGGTCAGTTATTCCTTATATACACGGAGGCTGTTACCTCAGATATTGGTACTCTCAGCTATGTTCAGCAATGCGCAGGCCATTTTTATTAAAGTATTTAAATTCAATGAGATAAGTGTTTTTCATGCGTCCCGATGTGACTCGGCGAGATATAGAGTTGGCGATCCCTGTTATTAATTAGTCAGATTGACTAAGATCAAAGCAGTGGATTTTTTACTAAAGCAGCATATTCAAATAGTTGGCTTTGGTGCATAATACGCACAGCTTAAAGTAAGGGTAAAAATGATGACTGATTGGACTAACGCAATTATGTTCGGTGTGATGCTCGTCGCGTTCACTTTGGGACTGAGCAGCATTATTATGGGATTTCTGTCACCTGCGACAGGCAGTAAAGGTATGCAGGAAAAAATCGAATACGGTTTTTTTGGCGTCTCAGGTCTGGTTGTCTGTCTGATGCTGGGTTACGGTCTGGCGTGACACCAGCGGGTAATTCCCATTAACAGTGATGAAAAAAACGGCGCATTCAGCGCCGTTTTTTGTCACTACCAGCAGGCAGTATCATTTCATTGCAAAGTGTATAATACAGCATAATGCTACTCTTCTTTACTGCCATTACAGTCTTCTTTCGTGGCTGGGTCGTCTGCCTCAGACACCTTTTCCGGTCCGGAAGTATATTGTGGCATTGCTAGCGGCATCGCCAGGTGGTTATCGCGCTGATACACCCGCAAATCAAACAATGGCATCATCGCCAGAATATGATCAAAAATATCAGCCTGTACTTTTTCATACTTCACCCACTCTTTGTCAGTACAAAAGCAGTAAACTTCCAGCGGCAATCCCAATTCGTTGGGCGGTAACTGTCTCACCATCATCGTCAGCGACTGGTTTACCTTCGGGTGTTTTGCTAGGTAGGCCTCAAGGTAGGCTCTGAAGGTACCAATGTTAGTGAGTTTTCGTTTGTTCAGCAGGTCAGACTCATCAATAGAGTAATCACGGTGGTAAGCACGTAACTCGTTCACTTTGGCATCAATATATTCCGAGATGTAGCGAATTTTGGAAAAGCGATCCAGCATCTCCTGACTGCATAGCCTGATTGAGTTGATATCAATGTAAATTGCCCGCTTTATGCGGCGCCCGCCGGATTCCTGCATGCCCCGCCAGTTCTTCACCGCCTCATTGGTAAGGCTGTAAGAGGGCAGGGTGGAGATAGTTTTGTCCCAGTTTTGCACTTTTACGTTCGTCAGACCAATCTCCATGATCTCGCCGTCGACTTCGTATTTGGGCATCGTGATCCAGTCACCGGTGGTGAACATGCGGTTGGCCGCAATCTGAATACCGGATACAAACCCCATGATGGTATCGCGGAAAATTAACAGCAACACTGCCGCCAGTGCGGTGAGTCCTGACACGATAATCAGGGGGCTGCGGTTAATAATCAGCGAGATACTTAACAACAGTACCAGGATCGCGAAGGCAAGCTTAGCGACCTGGATAAACCCGGTAATAGAAGCGCGGCGGGACATCGACGACTGGTTATACACGTCTTCCAGCGTGTTAAGCAGAGCAAACATCGCCAGCAGCGCGGTAAATAGCATGTACAGCTGCGAGGTTTTTATCAGTAAGCCTTGCAGGACATTTTCATCATTAATCAGTACCGGAGTAACCAGAAAAATCCACAGTGCTGGTATCAGATGCATCAGTCGTTTGAAGAAGCCGTGATCCAGCAGCGAGTTATCCCACTGCGTTTTTGAACGCTTTACCCAGAGGGCTATCTGAGCACGCAGCAACACCCGGGCCGCCAGCCAGATAACCAGTGCGACTGTGATAATGAAACCCAGCGCCAGTGCGTTATAAAGAGGATCTTCCGTTGTCAGACCTGGGAATAAGTCCTGAACGGTGTGCATAAATGTATCTCTGATTGATGACGCAACTTTCACAGATTAGTGCCCCAGTATTTGAGAAATTCGACTGTCTTTCATGGCCCACAACGTGTTCAGCCAGCCCTGAAAACGTGATCGAAAATCCTGAGGATCGGCAGGAACATCACTGGCTGGTTCTGGTACTTCCATCACGTTTACATCGATTACGATTTGGGTCATTTGTCCGCAAAGCATAGACATCATTGGATGCTTTGCGTTCTTTGGATACAATAAAGAAACATCAAGTACGTTGGTAAACAGGTCTCCCATGGCCGTCAGGGTAAACGCTACGCCACCGGCTTTGGGTGGCAACAGGTTGCGGTACTGGCTTGCCCGTAATGCATGTTTTTTGGGGGTGTAGCGAGTACCTTCTACGAAGTTAATCACCGTGGTCGGCGTGGACTTAAATTTCTGGCAATAGGCTTTGGTGGTTTCGATGTCTTTACCTTGCTTTTCCGGGTGTTTAGCCAGATAGGCTTTACTGTATCGTCGCATAAACGGCATATCCAGTGCCCAGGCGCCAAGCCCCACGAACGGCAACCAAATCAATTCCTGTTTGAGAAAGAATTTGGGCGCAGGAATGCGTTTGGCTGCAAATTCAATAAGCAAGATAATGTCCAGATAGCTTAAGTGATTTGCCACAATCAGGTACCAGTTTTCTTTACTGAGTTCCCCGTGTATTCGATAGTCCATCTCTACCGAATTGAAAAACCGGATAAAGCCCACACTGATTGTTCCAAAACAAAACATCATACCGTGCATCACTGTCATCAGGGCGCGGCGAAAAGCGGCAACCGGTATTATCAGCTTTACCAGACCGAGCAGAATGATAAGGCCTCCCCATAAGGCAAGGTTCGTAATTTGTAGTGCGGTATGAAGCACAAATATTAGTGGTATTAGTACAACTTTCATAATGGTGACTGTGTTGAATTCATCGATTCGAGTAAATTGTCTTTGTGCTCCCAACGAGTGTTGAGCCACTGCTGAAAACGGGCACGTTGTTCAGGATTATCGAAGTAATCCGCGCTGAAAAAACCGCCCTGAACAATGTCTTTGATCGGCGTGACCGATATATTTACCCGGATAACTTTCACTTTGCCACTCACGAAGTCCCAGAACGAGGGAACGCCCGCTGGGTAGTCAATGGTGACATCGATAAGTTTATGTAACTGATTTCCCATTGCCGTAAGCACAAATGCCACACCGCCAGCTCTTGGTTTCAACAAATGCGTAAACGGCGACGCCTGACGCTCATGCTTGTCGTGTGTGAACCGCGTGCCTTCCACAAAATTCATAATGCTCACGGGCTTATGTTTAAACTTCTCGCACGCAGCGCGGGTGGTTTCCATATCCTTACCTTTCAGGTGCGGATTTTTGGCCAGAAACGATTTGGTGTAGCGACGCATAAACGGGAAATCGAGAGCCCACCACGCTATTCCGAGAATGGGTACCCAGATTAGCTCTTTTTTCAAAAAGAACTTCAGAAACGGGATCCGGCGGTTGAAAACCCGTTGCAAAACCAGAATATCTACCCATGACTGGTGATTAGCGATAACCAGATACCAGTCTTTTGGGGAGAGTTCAGATAAGCCCTGAACATGCCAGGTCGTATTGCTGGTGACCCGTTGATTGAGATTATTTACCCCTATCCATGCGGTGGCGCAGTTATCCAGTAGATAGGAGATGAATTTGCGCCAGGGGGCAAAGGGAATTAATTTGAAAAAAGACAAAATAAATATCTGTGTCGCCCAGAAAACCGTATTAACGAAATAAATAAGAACGGATAGGATACCGACTACCTGATGGCCCAAACTTCTCAACATGTTATCGCTTACCTTGAAAATTTGGTGGTTAGTGTAAACGAACTTGATCCAAAAGCCGATAGACCCTTTACTGAACGCATTACGCGAAAGCCGGGAGAATAATGATGGAAGGACAAACGATAACCTGCAATGCCGCAGTCGCATGGGGTGCAGGTGAGCCCTTAAAAATTGAAAAAGTAGATGTCGCGCCGCCCAAAGCGGGTGAGGTAAGAATCAAGGTAATAGCCAGCGGTGTATGTCACACCGACGCATTTACCTTATCGGGTGAGGATCCTGAAGGGATCTTCCCCAGTATTCTGGGACACGAGGGCGGTGGTATCGTTGAGTCCGTCGGTGAAGGCGTAACCAGTGTAAAAGTGGGAGACCACGTTATTCCCCTTTACACTCCCGAATGTGGCGAATGCAAATTCTGTAAATCAGGCAAAACCAATCTGTGCGGAAAAATTCGTGAAACCCAGGGCAAAGGCCTCATGCCTGACGGCACGACACGGTTCAGCAAAGATGGCGAGCCTATTTATCATTACATGGGAACGTCCACGTTTTCCGAATACACCGTCTTGCCTGAGATTTCGCTGGCCAAGGTGAATCCCGATGCGCCGCTGGAGGAAGTTTGTCTGCTCGGTTGTGGCGTTACCACTGGTATGGGCGCGGTATTGAACACCGCTAAGGTAGAAGAGGGCGATACCGTT
This sequence comes from Alteromonas sp. H39, assembly GCF_047556435.1. Classification (GTDB taxonomy): domain Bacteria; phylum Pseudomonadota; class Gammaproteobacteria; order Enterobacterales; family Alteromonadaceae; genus Alteromonas. The sequence goes on along the minus strand of NZ_CP180210.1, from coordinate 3,621,651 downwards.
GCTGTCTTCGGCCTGGGTGGTATCGGCTTATCGGCCATTATTGGTGCGGTCATGGCAAAGGCCGGGCGTATCATTGCAATTGATATTAATCCGGACAAATTTGAGCTGGCGAAGCAGTTAGGCGCCACAGATGTGGTCAATCCGAAAGATTATGACAAACCGATTCAGGAAGTCATTGTTGAGATGACAGATGGCGGTGTGGATTATTCATTCGAGTGTATTGGCAATGTCAACGTGATGCGCAGTGCCCTTGAATGTTGTCATAAAGGCTGGGGGGAATCGGTGATCATTGGCGTAGCCGGTGCCGGTCAGGAGATTTCTACCCGTCCGTTCCAATTGGTCACCGGACGCGTGTGGCGTGGTACCGCCTTTGGTGGCGTTAAAGGACGTTCAGAGTTGCCGGGCATTGTTGAACAGTATCTCAATGGTGAAATTCCGCTGAAAACCTTTATTACGCACAAAATGCCGCTTGGCGACATTAATGAGGCGTTTGAGCTGATGCATGAAGGAAAAAGTATTCGAAGCGTAGTGCTGTTTGATGAGGCCGATGCATAATGGAACTGATTAGCGAAAACAGAGCGTTTGGCGGCAGGCATAGTCGTTACACGCACCAGTCAGAAGTTACTAACTGCAAAATGACCTTCGCGGTGTATATGCCGCCCTTCGCGACAGAAGAAAACCCGGTCCCTGTGTTGTACTGGCTATCCGGACTCACGTGTACAGATGAAAATTTCATGCAAAAAGCCGGTGCCATGAAAATGGCCGCCGAGCTGGGCATGGCGATAGTGGCGCCGGATACCAGCCCGCGCGGTGACGGTGTTGCTGATGATGCTGAAGGGGCCTATGACATGGGATTGGGCGCTGGCTTTTACGTCAACGCGACACAGTCGCCGTGGAAAGCTAACTATCAGATGTACGACTACGTCACCAAAGAGTTGCCGGATTTGATTGAAGCGAATCTGCCGGTTACGCGAGAGCGGGCCATTAGTGGTCACTCTATGGGAGGGCATGGCGCACTGGTAATTGGGCTGCGTAACCCCGAACGTTACGTGTCGGTATCCGCATTTAGTCCAATCGCCAATCCCATGAATTGCCCATGGGGACATAAGGCATTTGGTGGGTATCTGGGTAACGATAAGTCTGCCTGGGAGCAATATGATGCGTCGGTGCTGCTTGCCGAGAAAACCCACTATGTGCCTTTATTAGTGGAGCAGGGGCGAGCCGATCAGTTTCTTACCGAGCAATTGAAACCGGAAGCGCTGTTAAATGCGGCGCAGCAAACGGATACGCCACTCACCTTGAATATGCATGAAGGATACGATCACAGTTACTTCTTCATTGCTTCATTCATTGATGAACATCTGCAGTTTCACGCCAGCCATCTGGGACTGATATAACCGAACGCTATGCCATCGTCAGTCGTACGATGGCATTTTTTTAAGAGGCTGACTTTCATCGCGCCCGCTTTTCACATTGAATTTGAGTCTTTTCCATCAACATGACAAAACATTAAGTGGGGTTTTGTTGATGCTGCCTGCACACTATGGTTATTGAAACGCAGTTAATCTAAAAAGGCGCAATCATGTTTGGTTTGTTTAACTCTGATCCCACCAAGAAAATGCGCAAGCAATATGATGTCTTGCTGGAAAAAGCTATGCATGCGCAGCGAAATGGCGACATTAAAACCTATTCAAGTCTCACTGCAGAGGCCGAAGCGCTGTGGGAAAAGATACAGGGCGCTCAATGCAATAAAAAATAGATAGTGACTCGGGAGAATGGATAAACACAAACTGACTCTCCTTCGTTGCTACTTTCAGTGCGCATAGAAGGGGGCTAACTCTCTCCCCCGATTCAACTGCGATGTGGAAACGCTGTTATTGCGCATTTTATCGCAGCCCTCCTTGTAGGCTCAGTGTGAGTGATGATCATCCTTTTGCGCTTTACTCATCAGGAAAAGCCCTCCTGCAAGCGCGAGAATGGATGCCGCAAGATAGATGGCATCAAGGGGAGTTTGAAACCGGATGTCTACCACGGCGCGGAAAAATTCAATGACGACGGCCAGGATCACCACGCGGGCAATTTTGTCCTTAAGCTGATCAAATGACTCGACATTAAACGGATGGACCGGCTTATGTGTCTCGGCATCATCAATCGGTGAAACAAAAAGCCGGTAAATTCCAGTGCCAAAAATAAGCAATACTACCGCGATTAAATAAATGTCCACCGCCATAATGATGCTGGGCACCACAGAGTCATGAATATCTTCACCGCTACCAAGCAGGTAGTAATTTACTGCCGATATTACTACACCAATAATGTCAGCCGTGCCAATCAAAAACAGGACAAAAGCCCCGAGTAAGCTAGGTACGACAGCGACCAAAACAAGCAATCGTGACTTCCATAGAAATCGCTCGAAGGATTGTTCATATTTGAACGCCGGGAGCTTTTTTTTCTCTGTGTCTTGTGGCATTGGGAATATCCATGTTGTTTGAAGTGGCAGCACCTTCAGGCTAACTGATTTCGCCGTCAGGTTACACTAACAGGTTGCCACAAAAAGCAAAATACTATGATGAGAGGACAAAAAAAGGTTTCTTCACTGGCAGGTTAAAGCCTGTGACTCTTGCCAGCTTGTCAGAAATGAAAGCCGATGGTAGCTGTCGGATAGGAACAACAGCAGCAAATTAAAGCCCGCCTTCACGAGCACGGATAGGTGTGATATCCGTTCCCCGGGCTTCGTCCGGTGCAGCGGGATTAACCGATTCAGGCGATTGGGAACGACAACATGGCAGTCTTCGCCTCAATGTCGAGGTCTAGGGTAGCTATCCTGCTAACGTCACCCGTCCTGAATCATGAATTGGGTGAACAAAGCGCACATGTCGGTGCGAATCCAGAGGCAAATGTCAGAGGTAGCCAATTCAACCCCCTACGTGCAACATTCGCTATATTAGGCGGCACCGCATAATTCTTTGATTACTGTTATCGGCTGCTTAAATGGCAGACGCTTTCTTGGTCTGGCATTGAAGATTTTCTTATATCTGCAATCTGCTCGTTCGTTACCATCCTTATCTCTGTGTCTTTACTGATGTATTGTCACAGCAGTCCGCTACGTTTTTCGCTTAGTCCGCGCTCCCATGATGAATTCGGGCTAGACTAGTTTGAAAAACAGCGTAGAATCCGCGCGCGCTCACTTTTATTGGTCAAAAAATGGTCATTGGTTTTTATCAGCAACAAGAGAAACGATTGCTAAGAATATCGTTTTATGTGGCTGGTCTTTTTGTGTTTGTTGCCTTAGGTTTTGCAATCATAACTGCTTCGGCAGCGATTTTGTTCGATGGTATTTACTCACTGATAGCCTTTTTTATGGCGCTACTGACACTCAAAGTAGCAAACCTTGTGCAGTTGCCAGATGATGACCGATTTCACTTTGGTTATACCGCCATCGAGCCAACCCTGAATTTATTCAAATCGTTAATCATTGTGGCAACCTGCCTGTATGCGGTGGTCAGTTCTGTACAAAGCCTGTTTTCAGGAGGGAACGTATCGGAATACGGCTATGCAATAGTGTATGGAATTATTGCGACGATAGGATGCTTTACCGCGTCATTTTATATGCGCATTAACAGCAAAGCGCTTCGCTCCGATCTCGTGGCGGTCGACGCACATACCTGGTTTGTAGATGGTGTTTTGAGTGCCTCTATTCTCGTTGGTTTCGCGATTGCTTATGGTTTACAGCAGAGCGAGTTTGCGCACTTAGCGCCTTATGTCGATCCGCTATTGTTAATTGTGCTTGGCATGGCGATGCTGCCGATTCCCTTTAAAATCATGTTGGAAAGCTTAAACGAAGTCATCAACAAAGCACCGTCAGAAGCGATATCGTCAGCAATAGAAAAACGGCTTAAAAAAACCTTGGTTGATGTGCCTTATGAGCATGTGGAAGTCAGGATAAGCAAAGTTGGCCGAGACAAGTATCTACTTGTTCATATCATCGTGGATGAGTCGTTTTCGGTGGCAACCATTAATGAATTAGATGATATTCGCAAGAAATGTGAAAGTGAGATGAGGGAGTGGGATCCCTCCATTATCATGGATATTCTGTTTATTCGCGATCCTGAATTAGCAGAGTAGAAAATGAGGCTTTTCGCTTGGGAGGATGCGGAGAAATCTGGGGTCGCATCCTTCCGGGTTAATAGCGTGTTTACGCGCCCTTATTTACCGGTTCCCAGGTAGCTACTCGTAACCCAATGTCAGACTGGAAAAATACGTTACAAATTCGTCTCCAGTTTTGTCATCCGCAGGCGTTCCCCATATCGTATTTACCATCCACTTGCCGGATTGAGTCAGGTTGAATTCCGCTATGCCGTTTTCATCCGTTTTTGTAGCTTGAGGGTTATGTGTTTCGCTTTCCAGACGTGTCAGATCTAAACTGGCACCAGACAGCGCATTTCCCATATACAACACCTTAACGCGCAGCTTTCCGTTCTCCAGGGCTTCGTAGGGATGATCAACAGGAACAATTTCTAACGAGTGCCCAACTGGCATCAGGGCATTGTCAGTAGTAGTGTCGCCGACTTGAATAATGGCTTTGGCTCTTCTTGAATAGCGTTCTACGCCCTCCTTGTCAGCATTGTTGAGCGCGTTGCGGTTCGCAATAATCGCCGTCAATCCTTCTTCTTTAGCATAGGCATTAAACTTCTCTGCGCTCAGGCGACTGATACTTTCAGTACTTTCAAAACTGACAAGGTGAGTACCTTCACTGGAGACGTTCAGCTTTACTAGTCCAGGTGTGAGCGCAGTTCGGGAAATAATCTGGCTGGATACATCTTGTTTTTTGTCGTTGGTATGATGATAGAGCGAAACAATCCGAAAAGGCTGCAAATCCCAGTTTTCACTGTCGTGATGATGCCCCACTTTAAATGCCACCGACACGGCTGTTTGTTGAGAAGCGTTGAATGTATTTGGCTGAAGCCAGAAGTCGTGGGCGTTCACCGTCGCTGAAAATGCGCTTATCAACAGCGATATGCAAAGGATATGTTTTTTCATGGATTGCCTTGTTGTTCGTTGTTTTAAATGAGTGGGCTGTAGTAAGTAAAATGGTGCCACACTAGGTATTAGGACATTACTCACTTTCAAGCAAGTTATGGTTTTCATTTTGACTGGCGACATCCTTAATTAGCTCTCTATCAATTAATGGGGAAGGTCCATTTTTCGAAAGCGGGTTAAATGCCTGAAACTCCACTCTTTCTTCCTGACTTTGTTGCCAACCGTCAATGTAATGCAGCTTTCCAAGCAGCTCTGATTGGGTGGCTACATTCGATGTGCCACTACAGAGTTACAGGGAATGATTGTAATCCTCATCACAATGTCGTTTACCACATCTCAGACAATTAAATGTTTCAGCTGTGATAAAGCCCAAACAATCTATCTGCATCCTGTTTGTTAATATGCTCAAGATAGTGTTTTGCAAACAGCACATTCCAATACAGAGGTGCCGAGGTATTCTCAAAGCCTTCTACCTTGTTTTCGATATCTTCCACCATCTTTTTAAGTGCAGAAATGGCACTATCTTTTGAAAGGTCACCCCATAAAGGAATTATTTTCACTCTCTTTTGCTGATAATCCCATTCACGTACAGGCACTTTGATTTCATTTGAGGTTTTTGTGGTGGTAGCAATCCCAAATACCTCGGGTTTGCCATTGCGGTAAAGGTAGCGTCCAAAGCCGCAAAGCTGAACATTGTGAAGATCGCTCTTTTTAAGGCCACATTCCTCGGTCAATTCCCTACTGATTTCCTGCCTGGCATAATCCTGAAAAGTCATGGCTTCCATTGCCTTATCAGACAGTGGATCGAACGAGCCAGAGCCTGCAGGCGCTAGTCTTCCGGCATTTTCTGCTGTCCGGTTTCCCTGACTTAACACGATGATAGTTGCATCAGCGGTGAATAAAAGAACGCTTCCGCCGAGCTGGTTAGATAAGGAAGATTCTCTTAAAGAGTAGAAATACCCTTCCCGGGTGATAACTTCCGTATTTCTTAAATCGAGTATGACCCTGCCATCGAGTTTTACCAGATAGTTGGCTAACGTATTGGATAGTCTGTCGCGGAAATACGATGTGCGCTGAACATTTACCGGAGAGTCGTTACAGATAAGGTTTAAATCGATATCACTGGCAAGACGCACTTTAGCATCATCTGAAGTATCAAGCCTTGCTTCGGGCATCTTCATAATAAACACCGGCAAAAGTTGATAAATTAATGGGTGCAGCTGGAATTTTCCGTCTATAACTTTAAGCGGATTATTACCGTGTTCAAGCATCAGGTTAGCATCGTGGTTATAGATAACAGCCTGATTACCCAGCGGTATGCAACTATCATAAGCACCTGTTGAAAGTGAGATATTGTCGATTGGAGCAAGTTTTTCAAAAGTGACGTCGGTGTGTGAAATGCTCCACCCTTTAATCAGTGAGAACGCTAGAATCAGAATTGCGAGGGCCTCGGTCAGGTACCCATAGTTCTTAATGTTTGTGGCTATAGAAAGCATGCTGCTTTCTTCAACAGAGAAAAATGCGAAAACCAGAAATGCTGACAATACTGCTAGCAACAGTTTTAAATACGAGGATTTGAGCCAGAACAAGCGATCCTTAAGGCCCTTTAGAGTGCGAAAGCGTGACAAAAGCCAGGAGTAAATGCTCATGTGATAAAAAACCGTCCTTAGAAAATGTTTTGCATGCTGGGGCCTTTCAGCAATGGCTTGAGACAATGAGTAACGGATTACCTTGCCAGCGTTAATTTAACTGTGCAGTTATACCTAAAACCTTACACAATGTGAAACGCTCATGTCCCACGTGGTTCTAACTCCCCCCTTCCTTCACATTTCAATAGTTTTTTCAAAGACAATGTGGGCAAAACTCATTTTGTCCAAGCAGCCGTTTGAATGCACGTACTGGCATCGCAAAAAACTGAATAAACGAGTGTTACTACCAAGAAGCAGCGCACTATTACTTCGTTGAGCGTTACGCTTAAGTGTAATGCTGATGTAGCCGAGCAAAGCCATCGCCCAACCTGGTATGTATAACAGAGTTTTTGCCTGAATCATGGTTATGTGTTCAGCTCGAGCAGAGATGGTTTCGGTAAGTCTGTAGTGATAGTAAATCTGACTATCAAGATGGCTTTAGCTGCAAACGGCTAGGCTTCGTCTCTGAGTGTTTACCGATGAAGAAGCAGTCACACAAGAGTTCTTCCAAGATTTTACAGAGTATGCCTGAAGACGCATGGACCTACTCCATTAGGTTTAGCGGCGGTGATGGCAATTATGATAATATAAGCCTTCTTTTATCATCACGTTGTAAAAGATTTCGTGAATTTTTTGCGGTCCTAGGGGGCCTCAAAGCCTAAAAAGTTTGTTTTGGCTTGGTTGGCTCAAAAATAACTCGGCGCTCGATTCTGAGTTTTGTGAAATTTTAAAAAGTAATTCTAAATCAATATATTATGAAAAATGCTTCTCAACCTTTAGACCGCCGGTTTTCAATCGCTCCAATGCTGGATTGTGCTGGCTGAACTGATTTAAGCGTTGTTTTATATAGCGTTTATTTAAAGATATTTACCCCAATTCCCCTATGTGGTCCCCCCGTTAGAGGACTAATACATCAATATACTGAGAAATACTGCAATTGCTAGTTTGCACTTTGGTATTTTTAAACCGCTGAGCTGTCAGCGTGTGTACTTCATGATTTTTCCCTTTGAGGGCCTAAATAGTTTTAGGTCAAAAACGGAGAAAACTATGAAGATCAAAAAAGAAAGTATGTTTAACACGCTAATCAGGTTTGCGAATAGTTGGATAAAATTGGGCTATATATTCCTAGCATTCACTTTGTTCCCCTGGGCGCACGAATGCGTTTCAGTCGCGCTTCGCTGGAAATCAATTACAGATGCTAACTTAGAGTTTAATAACTATTTTTATTATCACTGTGTTTGCGTAGTTGCATCGTTTTTTTTCGCGCTATCGGCGACTATTCTTTCGCGTTATATGAATGATGAATAATCTGGAATGACTTACGGGCACTTTGTGCCCGTTTTTAGTTTTTTATTAGACGTATTACCTAACGCTCAAGTAATGAAATGATTCTTTAGCTCTATTCTGCCGTCTTCGATTACGGAATTATTTGAATTGCAAAAAGATAAAAATTTGTTTTATTTAGAAAAAAGAGCAGGTAGCATGCTAAATTAGAATTAAAAAAACAATTATTCAAGGACGATGTATGAAGTATCATTTTTTACTTAAAGCAGCTCTAACCACTTTACTTTTGTTGATTTCCTTTAATGGAAGTAGCGCAATCATTGAAAGCAGAGGCTATAGCCTAGACACCTCAACCAATATAATCACTGGTGGCGAGTTAGAGTGGTTGAACTGGGATGAAACTATTTCTATGTCTGTAGCTAACGTCTATGACTCACCACTATTCAGTGGCTGGCGTTTGGCAACAAGTGGTGAAATGTATGAGTTGCTCAACACCTTCTTCGGTCCAAACTTAGCCATAGATACGAGTTTAAATTCGAGACAACGATTAAATGGTGATTTTGGTGCAGAGTTTGGAGAAGATTTCTTCGCTTTATTCACGGGGTTCATGGATAACGACTGTGGAACCTCTCAATTAGGTTGCTTAACTAATCCTCGAAACCAGGCACAGGCAATGTATGGGGAAGAGGGGGCGCTCAGAATGTTAATCGCACGCGACGATTTCGATTGGGGAAATGATTCAAGAGGTTTCTTTAATGCGTATGGGTACTTGCAAACTCAAAGCGGCCCATCAACAATATATTCACCGATAACAAATACGGCAATTGCACTTGTTAGAGGAATCGGTTCTACTTCTACCCAACCCCCAGCTTCTGTTGCCGTAAGCGAACCGAATCAGTTAATTTTCTTCAGTGTCTTTTTACTCGTTGTTTTGCGATTTAAATCTGCTAGTGAATAAGCCTATTATTTACTTCAGAATAAACAGATTTTACATCGACTTTTATTCTTGAGCTTTTCATTATCATTCTGGGATAGGCACCAGTAAATACTCAGCAAGATCATTTACTAGTACAAATTCAGGTGCTCTTGCTGAGTCATGGAAGGTGAAAGCTCTGAAAGACTCATTTGTGAGCGCTTTTGTGTAACTGATTGCGGATGCAGCACAACTATCACTAAAAAGCTCAACCGATAACGTCTCAATAGGTATGAGACATGTTTCAAATTGGGTAATCAACGCATTTGTAAGAATTTGCCTCTTCTGAGCATTTGAGAAAGATTTCGCGTGCTGAGATTTCATCGGTCATCCATTTGGTTTCTAATGAACTCCAGAAAATCGTACGTCAGCACTAAGTGAGGTGCTTTATTCGAGTCAACAAGTTTGAAGGTTTTTAAGCCTTTTTGTCTGAGCGTATCAATGTATTGCTTATCTAATTTCGATTTGAAGCCAAAAAAGTGAGCTAGGTCTTGTATATTGACTATTGCACCGAATTGTAACGATAGCTCAAACGCGAGTTGGCTGGTTGATATTTTATTACTCATAAGATTGCTCACTTCTTCGTTGCAGAATAACCTCGGCCAATTCATCAAGACATACTCTGTCTTGGTCAAACAGTCTTTGAAAGCTAGGGTCAAACTCATTCTTCTTCAGCTTCGTCTTGAACTGTCTTTGTCCCAGTCCGGTCAACCGGCAACCGAGATCGAGCGACGGAACGTGCGGTGTTTTGAACTCGTAAAGTAGTGCAGAAAAAACGTCACTTTTTTGCATGAAAACTCTCTAAATAATTAAGCTGTTCATTAAGATTTAGATTTATTTTCGATCTAAAAAATAGTGTATTGCAAATCGGCGAAAAAAATAAAGAGGTCAACCAGTTTCACTCTTATGAGGGGTTATTGTAAGTATTTCATCTACTTAATAAAGATTAAGTGAAATCTGCAAAAGCATAAAAAAACCACATCATTTGCGCTCTAGATAAAATAATTTGCCTATAAATTGACCTGTAATAGCTAGAGAAGCCGTTTTATCTATCTATTAAAGGCATGAAAAAACCACCTCATTTGCGCTCGAAAAAAATTTAGAAAATTATCTAGAAAGTTCATGTTTGAGTGATTTTTGAACAGAACGGCTTGCGGGAGCATGTGATAAAGGCAGGAAAGCCAGCGTAAGCTGACTTAAAGTTTTAACGGAAGGTGTCAAAACGACACAATACTTTTGAAGAACTCAGTCATGCTTTGTCCGAAGAACGCGTGAAAGAGTTTATAGTTGTCTTGTTTCTTGTGAAAACAGCGAATTTTGAACTCATGTGTAAGCAGCTTCGAATACTCACTCAAGTCAAGTAAATACTCGCTTCTTGGAACCTCATCTGATGCTTGTCTCTCGACCAGCAGAACAAACTCTTCATTTCTTAAAACATTACGATGAAGAACAATTTGCTCTTCTTCAGATTCGAATAGAACAATATACTCGTTCGCCCAGTCGTGCTGCTCATACTCTGTGTACATATCAGTCATCTCCTATTTTTTGACCTCAATGTTAACTAGGCACTCTCTATGAAAAATTTATGCTAACGAGTTTTTAGGTTTCTAATTTTTCAGCCAGAATCTATTGTTGACTTAACGAGAGAAAAATTTTCCATCGCCAGTGACTACGTATTTGAGAAATCGAAGCAATGGAAAAGGGAAATTATGAAAAAACAAGAAGAGCAGCTGACATTTGGCTTAGAAAAAAATGCGCTAGAAGAAGCTGTATTTGCGCTATATGAAATTGTGATTTTAAAATCATTTGAAGCAGAAACTGGCATTAATTTCGCAAGTCTAAAACCTAACGAACAGAAGCGATTGTTGATAGCTTGTACGAGAGACAATATTCCAGAGCCACGGATTGCTGAACCCGTAGTTTCATTAATCGAAAAGCTACATACGCCTCAACATTTTTTTTATTAATACTGACGAACCGAGCAGACAAGCAACTCCATAGGAGTTGCGTGATAATTCAGTAGAGTCAAAATCGTCTTCTGGTCACAGCGTGAGTCGTAGTGGACCATATCGGGTCGTACGATTTTGGCAAATAGATTTTATATAACAAAATAGGCTTGTTTTTACCGTGAAGCGGACATTTGAAAGAGCCTTTGCGTTAGTCCGCTTCAGACAAACAACGGTCGTTCGAGCATAAATTCTGAAAAGACGGCAAAGGGCAGAAACCGGTCATTGATAATCAGTAGTACCTTAGCCTGTTCTATACCTCAAGGGAAACAAGCGTAATCCGCTTCTGCCAGCAATATAAGGTTTTTAGTTTTGCTTAATTCAAGTTGAGACAGCCCCATCATCATTGAACTAATGAACCACTTCTAGTTTTTCGTGAATTTAACTTGTATAGTCAAGTGCTAAGCTTAAAATTTGTTAAGGACGATAATGTTAAAGCTATTAGGCACTCTTATTTATTGGATATGTGGGCTTTGGGGGTTCATCCTCTGCTTGAAAGTTATATATGCAATGTGGGGTATGTTAGGCGTTGTAATCAGCTTTTTTCTAGCTCCCATCACCTTTGTTATTGTTCCGATCTATCATGGGTTTACCGAGGGTGATTGGTCGATTATCGTAATTAGTTATGGTGGTTTATTAGTTGCGAGCGTCCTTACCGCAATCCACGATAAATTTGCAGAACACTAGTCTTCGTATGACAGCAATAAAGTGGTGCTTGGCCTCAATATTAACTGCTATATTCTTTGTAATAGGTGGTGCAATAATTGAGCTAGTTTTTATTGGAATAGGGAAACTAGCTCAATTATCTGGTTCGGCGTCTGATAAGCCTCCCAGTTACTTAATTACCCTGTTGAGGCGAGCCTCTGGTTTCTTTTTTGGTTCAACTTTAGCTGTTTACGCTGTAGTGAGATTAGTAAGAGATTTAAACACTTTCTTATATCTGAAAATTTTCAGTAGATTGATCATTGCCGTCCAAGCATTAGTTGTTGTCTTCTCTATTGTGATGATAGGTTTTAATACGGCCCTTGTCCTGATTATCGCGCCAGTTTTTGAATGTCTAGGAGCATTGTTCGGAGCTAGTTATGGTTTTAGCCTTGCTCTAACGAAGGAAAAAAACTCAAAGACATCAAGTGATTTTTAATCATCACAATTATGTCATGTGTATAGCTATCAAATTATTGTATCAGCATTGGAGTTTACTAATGAAAGAGTTGGTCGAATCGGCTTTGAACGACTCATTGGAACAATTAATAAGAGCTGACGGCGATATTCTCGTTATGGACGTGAATGAAAGAACTATTTCTCACAGACTTGCTTCTTATCTGGAACCTCATTTTCAGGGGTGGAATGTTGATTGCGAATACAACCGCAATCACGATGATCCAAAAAGATTAAAAATAAGGAGGCGCAATATTCAATCGGATGACACTCAAGCCACAACGGTATTTCCTGACATTATTGTTCATCATAGGGGTACTAACGAAAACTTTGTGGTCATAGAAATGAAAAAGACATCCAGTCAAGAGAGTGACGGTTACGATTTAGCAAAGCTTAACGCCTTTAAAGAGCAATTAGGGTATCAGTTCGCAATTTTTGTGAAAGTGCGTACTGGTAGTCAACCAGCCGTAGAAGACGTCCAATGGGTTTAACAATGCACTAGAAAATAGCCCTTAGGCGCTGGACTTGCCATAATTTATTCTCTATCGTAGCGGCGTTGACCGTTGGCTGCTTGTCTTTAGCTGCTCTTCATCACTCAAAGGTCAATGACCGCTTTGGCCGTTGGGCGGTCGTCCAACCTAGATTTGATTGACTTCCGCTATACGTACATTTCTGCCTGTCCAGCTAAGACGAGAAACTTTCGACTTTTTATCAGTTCACTAAGCTTCCTAGGCATCCACACAAACGCAGCTAGAAAACACTAAATCATTCTGAGTTGTTGCTCTCATCTCTTCTGTCTAGTTGGAGGACAACCATCATTATTGTGGTAAATATCTCACTGTCACTTTCGTCATCGTGTACTTCAATGGAGTGAGTATCTCGCAATGACAAGATTTTTCCTTTCGCAGATGCAATGGGTTTGTTTTGATGAGTGACGCTGAACTTTAAGTCCCAGAAGTTTCCTTTGGTTATAGCGCCGTCATATTTGCCACCAATAACATAATAGGTACGGGTCCAAGAGAAGAGCTTTCGCTTCACTTGAAAGTCCCCAATAGAAGAGTGAATGTCCCACATAAGAGACCAAAAAGGCCACAATTTACGTTTTACTGTAGCGATTTTTTGGTTGCGCATTCTCAGAGTCCAAGTTGGATTGAACAACGCGAACTGCCCAGCAGCATCGTAGAGTTGCGCTCCATTTTCATCACCAATGGACATTCGCCCTCTAAAGCTCAATAACTTGTTATTGATGGATAATATCGTGGACATATACTGCTCCTTGTACTTCAAAGTGCTAAAAGGTGTAGTTCCATTACTTTGATAATTCGCTTGGCTCAAAAGTATCGGCAACAAAATATGCCAATAGCACGAAGTTGTATTTATATCACCTTTTTATAAGATTTATCAAAGAGGTCAAATCGACCGCAAGAACTCTCTTCTCCAGCGATCAAGCGTGCTTACACTTATGTTGTGCTGTTTCGCTAACAGCGAACGAGAAGCACCTGTTGCGTTCAATTCTTCTACAATTTGTTGGCGTCTATCAGCAGTATACTTGTGTCGCTCACTACCTCGTATCATCAATTCTCGAGTCTCTAACTCGTCATGAAATCGAGGTTCAATCCCAAGAAATATGTTGTGCCAGTGTTGTTTTTTCGGCAAAACGAAATAGCTTATGTTGTCTCGACATGTGGGGTAAGCCGCAGTCACTCTCTCGACTTTTCTCCAAATATTTCTGAATATCGCTTCATTGCGACAAACAAATATTTGTTCAACGTTTTCAAAATCAGGATAGTCAAAGCTGCCTTCGTCATCTTCATTTACCAATTCTTTAAATAAACTTCTAAGTGAGTCTGAGTAATAGCCATCTTGCTCATACCGTTCGGCAAATACCTCTAACCAGTGCGACAAGCTACCCGCATGCTGTGATATTCCGCGTGCGGAGTTTTCGATTTCAATGATGAGTAGCGTCATGTCGGTTGTGAGGACTAATGAATCAGGCACGCACTGAAAAATACTATTGGCAGTATTTTTCAAGGTCTGAATTTCGTGTTCTGATTTAACATTGCTAACCACGTGGCTGCCCAACTCAATCTGTTCAGATTGCAATGCTATAAGAAATTCATTAGCTAAGTGCCGGTGATACTGATGTTCAAAGTTACTTAAAAAACCCCTAGATTTATAAAAAGTCGATACTTTTTCTAACGAGTTACCTTGATGACCTTTTTTCAGCAATGATGCTCCTTTCCGGGTAAGGGCAAAAGCTTTAACACCAGGTGAGTCATTATACGTTTCTGTCCAAATAAGTTTGTCATTCATCATACGCCTGAGAATATGTCGTATTGTCTGAACGCTGTTTCCACAATATGAGGCAAGCTGGCTTTGACTAAGCCACCCAAATTTCCCCAATGCGAAAAGAATATTTATTTCATTTTCTTCACCTAAGAAGATTTGTTTCGCTGCTGCTCCACTTAACTTTTTTCGGTTTTGCATATTTTTCTTTCCTAGTTATTTGTCGACTGCAAAATAACTAGGCCTTTAATGTGCAAACTCTGGCTACACCCTCACGTAAGCGAGGGTGTAGCCAGAAAAGAGCGCGATATCTTCGGGCTGGACGCCCTGCAATACCTTTGGTTTTCGGGCTTTTAGCTCTCCGCTGCTGGACGCAGCTACATTCTAAAAGCGCACGAAAAGCCGCCCTACGTCGCATGCGCGACTCCGAGCAACCACCACTTTCAGTGAATTGGCGTTGTACGGAGCGAGATTGCATCTCTTCGTACGAACTGACAATTCATCTTTCAAGTTGCGGTTGCTCGGAATCGCTGCGCATCCTCGGGCGGGGGCCAGCCCCCACAGTTTTTGCGTTGCTGGGGCAACTTCTTAACGCTGGGGCGTACGAAAAAATTGCGGCTCCCCCGAATTTGTCGCTGAACGCGCCTCAATTTAAAGAAAAAAGCCGCTCGATTTTAAATAATAAATGCTCACGGTATACGTAGGCACTGCTTTGCAAAAATTCTTACTTTTAAAGTCAATGCACCAAACTCTGCGTTTATTGTGAGTAGGTAACACCCAAGTGCCTCGAGCATCAATTAATTCGATGAATCGAACTTTATCTAAAGCAAGTGTGAGAAATTTTTGCATGGCAGGTGCATATATAAAAATAGAGCATTGGGAAATTAATGTTCCGTCATTCTCTCGTGTAATCGAGAGCTACATTAACGAAAGTCTGTCTTTGTTAATGTAGCGAGAGAGGGGCCGCTGAGCAGATACAGTGGTATTGACTGCAACACCATTCGTCGCGAGTTTCGTGAGGCAGCCATACATTGACGCCTTTTGGATTTTCACAAAAGAGAAAAGAGCACTTCGTAAGAAGTGCTCTTTTTGTTGTAAATTTTCTTTCGAACAAGTTGTGTAACTTATTGAGAAAAAAGGTTGCTTATAAAAACTCAATCATTAATGTACTTTTTAAACCGTAGCTTTTATGACAAAGAAGATTATGAGTGAATCGAAAGCAATGAAATATGTACTAGCTGCTATGTTTGTTGTTACTTCGCTATGTATGCCGACATTTCTTTATTATGTGAGCATAGATTTTCTCGATTTCGCATGTATCTTTGCATTAATTAACATGGCGGTATTCTGTAAGCTTTATTTTGGTGCATTAAGATATTTTTCTCAACAAGAGCAAGGCTTACATCAGTCGTCTGGATATCGTCTACTAAGTTATGCTTTTTTCAGATTTCTCTAGCGTTTTAAGCGAAAAATTCTTATGCGTTTAGGTAATTGAGTTATGTCCTCAAGGCCAAGGATGGCCGAAATTCCCGTTTGAAGTGGCTATTTAATATGGGTTAAGACAAAAAAGGAAAACCTGATGAGAACATCAAAACGCGCAGTGATTGATATAGTTGCAAAAATGACGATGGAGTTGTTACGGACTTTTGCTTATTGCTCTGTGATTGTATTTGTGCTGAATGTAATTTTTAACGTTGAATTAAACAAAGCAATAACAGTTGGGCCCGATGTCATATTGTACATTGGATTGGCTGCATTTCTGACTTCTTCAGCTATCAAAATTTATCTTTTGAATAATTCTAAATAGAGTCACTAGTAAAAACAATTAAACGCCCGCACGGGCGTTTTTTCATTGCCAAGCTGCAATCTTTTATAAAAAATAAACTCTCCAGCAAAGCGCAATATCGTATCTGTAAAGCGTAATTCCACTGAGTTAGCACGTGACAACCACATAAACCTTAATTCATTTTCTACTTTAGTATATAGTTTGTCCGGTAATCTGAGTAGACAAGGAAAGTTGTATGGTATTCACAAGCAATTTCGGGTTTCTTAAAGCACACGGAGTTTGGTTTTACAACCTCGCAGCAAGTGCTGAGCGTAACTTCTCCTCTGATCCTAATACAACTCTTATCAAAATGCGCCAACTCGGCGAAGCCATTGCTCAGAATATTGCAGCCCGTGTGGGCGTTGAATTTGGCAAAGAGGTTACACAACACAATCTCCTTAAAGATTTAGATTACACACTTAGGTTAGAACCGAATGTAAGAGAAGCATTTTATGACCTTAAGTTTCTCGGGAATAACGCTACGCATGAGTTCGATAGTTCAACGCATCGTGACGCACTGAAAGCACTGATAATAGGTCACTCTCTTGCAAGTTGGTTCCATTCAACTTTTGGAGGCGAAAAAGCTAAAGGCTTTAAAAAGTCGAAGTTCGTAAAGCCAGAAGATCCATCTGATTATGTTCGTCAGCTTGAAGAGAAGCTGTCGCAAATTACTACCGAATCTCAACGCACATCAGACCGCATAAAGGTAGCGGAAAAGCTTAGTCAAATTGAGCATGAAAAAGCCGAGGCTGAGCGCCTTCGTGCAGAGCGAATGGCGGAAGAGCGTGAGATATGGGAACAGTTAGCTCAAGAACAAGAAGAAGCGCTTGCCAACTATCGCGCTGAAGTTGAGCGTGAAAATAAAGACAACTTTGATCATTTTAAATCGCAACCAAAAGAGCAGCAGGCCGCTGAGCTTCAACGCATAGAAAAGTCCCACTTTGAAATGGATGAAGCGGAGACCCGTGTCATCATTGACCAGCAACTCATTGATGCAGGTTGGGAAGCTGATACAGAGAACTTACGCTATTCCAAAGGCGCTCGCCCAGAACCCAATAAAAACCGTGCTATTGCCGAGTGGCCCACAGATTCTGGGCCAGCGGATTACGCACTCTTTATTGACACAACGTTGGTGGCTGTCGTCGAAGCAAAGAAAAATGCCAGGAATGTATATGGCGCTATCGACCAGGCCAAACGTTATGCAAAAGGTATTGCATCGTTAACTGATGATATTGAAGTGACAGAATACGGCGAATTCAAAGTACCGCTTACATTCGCAACCAATGGCCGCGCGTACTTAAAACAATTGGAGCAAGAAAGCGGGATCTGGTTTTTAGACGTTCGTGATACCACTAATCGCCGCAAAGCGTTAAAGGGCTGGTATTCCCCGCAAGAGATTAAAACCTATCTTCGCCAGACGCCTCAGAAAGCTAATGCACAACTTGATGAGATGGGTTTTGAGTACGAACTTCAGCTACGTGACTATCAGAAAAAAGCTATTCAAAGCGTTGAGCAAGCTATTAAAGATGAGAAAGAGCGTGCGCTTGTAGCAATGGCAACCGGAACAGGTAAAACAAAAACCTGTATTGCGCTGGTGTACCGCCTTCTAAAAGCCGAACGTTTTCGCCGAATCCTGTTTCTGGTAGACCGCAGTGCTCTTGGCGTTCAGGCTACCGTCGATTTTGGTGAAGTACGCATGGAAAACCTCAACACGTTTGCAGATACTTTTGACGTGTTGGGCATGGAGCCAGAAAAAAATCCAAAACCCACGCCTGATGACGACACCAAAGTACACGTAGCTACAGTGCAAGGTTTGGTTAAGCGTATTATGTACCCGTCAGAAGATGCGACTAAGCCAGGTGTAGGGCAGTATGACTGCATCGTAGTGGATGAGTGTCACCGTGGTTATCTGTTAGACCGAGAGCTAAGTGAAACCGAGGTAAAGTTTAGAGATCAGCAAGATTATGTTTCAAAATATCGCGCTGTAATAGACTACTTCGATGCATTTAAAATTGGGTTAACAGCAACGCCTGCCATACATACTACCGATATCTTTGGCGACCCTGTATTCTCTTATAGCTATACCGAAGCGGTAATTGATGGCTATCTGGTTGACCATCTACCTCCTGTAAGAATTCATACCAAACTCAACACCGATGGTATTCACTACAATGTGAATGAAGAAGTGCAGGTTTACGACCCGCAAACCAATCAACTTGAACTCATTCACACACCCGATGAACTCGATTTTGATGTTGCGCAGTTCAATAGAAAAGTAATAGCACCAGAGTTTACCAAAGCGATAGCAAAGTGGCTGATAGAAAGTGATTCAATCGACCCATACTCACAAGAAAAAACACTCATATTTTGTGTAACTGACAAACACGCTGATGAGATGGTAGAGGCGCTTAAGGACGCGTGTGAGCTTTATCACGGGGCCGTTGACGATGACGCTATCATGAAAATAACGGGTGCATCCGATAAGCCGCTCCAGCTTATCAGGCGTTATAAGAATGACCGTCTCCCCAACATTGTAGTCACGGTAGACCTGTTGACCACTGGCGTGGACGTGCCCTCCATTTGCAACCTTGTATTCATGCGCCGCGTGAACAGTCGTATTCTTTACGAGCAAATGTTAGGCCGTGCTACGCGTCGCTGTGACGACATCGCTAAAGAGCGGTTCCGTATTTACGATGCTGTAGACATTTACAAACAGCTCGAAAAAGTGAACACCATGAAGCCCGTGGTCACGAACGTAGACATTACTTTTAGCAAGCTAGAAAGCGAGATTAAAGAGGGTAAAGACAGCAAACTTCAGGAACTCGCGAAAGACCAATTTCTGAGTAAGCTTCAAAGTAAGAAGCGCTACCTTACTGAAACCCAGCAAAGCGAATTCGAGCGCATCGTAGGTAAGCCGCCTCAGGAGTTTGCGCAAGAATTAAAAGCAAAGCCTGTGCAGGAAGTAGCAGACTGGTTTTTAAATAATCCAGGCTTAGGCGAACTGCTCGATATGAAAGTGAAGGGCACGGGTGGGTTTAATCGAATTGTGGTTTCTGAGCACGAAGACGAGGTGCTCGATACCTCAACAGGTTATGGCAGCGGTCAGAAGCCAGAAGACTACCTAACTGCCTTTAACGACTTCGTGAATGCCAATAGCAATAGAATGGTTGCTATACAAACAGTCATTCAACGTCCGTGGGAATTAACCCGTGAAAGCTTGAAACAATTAGCATTAGAACTTGAAAAAAACGAGTTTAGAGAAGAAGATCTTAAGGCTGCGTGGAAGGAAGTTCGAAACGAAGATATTGCCGCTAGAATTATTGGTTACATTCGCCAAGCCGCAATAGGTGAAGCCCTTATCCCATACGAACAACGAGTAGATAGAGCATTAGATAGAATACTTGCAAGTCAGCCGTGGAAAACACCCCAGCGGGACTGGTTAAGCACCATTGCCAAGCAAATGAAAGCTAACATCATTGTCGATGAAGCCAACTTGAATGAAGGTATCTTCAAGCAAAGACTTGGTGGCATCAATCGCGCCAACAGACTCTTCGATCAACCTATCACCGACATCCTCGCCCAGTTTAATCGAGCACTGTGGGTTAACGATGATGACGGCGGCTATACAGATGATAAAGCGACAGCCTGATTTCGGGCTGTGCAACGAACAAAATAAGAGACAGTAGTATGAGCACACAAGATTTAATCAGCAAGTTATGGAACCTTTGTCACGTCTTGCGCGATGACGGCGTAACTTACCACGAGTACCTGAACGAATTAACTTATCTAATATTTCTCAAGATGGTTGAAGAAACAGGGCAGGATAGCCTTATTCCTGAGAATTATCGCTGGAGCGATATTGAAAACTTCAACGCAGCGACACGCCTAGAAGAATACAAAAAGCTACTTATTCACCTTGGTTCACATGGCTCGTTAATTACAAAAGCGATTTTTGCTGATGCAGCAACATGTATTCGTAAACCAGCAACACTCAATAAGTTGGTAACCGAAATCGACAAGCTAGACTGGTACTCAGCCAAAGCAGAAGGCTTGGGCGATATGTACGAAGGCTTGCTGGAAATCAATGCAAGTGAGAAGAAGTCGGGCGCAGGCCAGTATTTCACGCCAAGGGTGCTTATTGATGCCATGGTAAAGCTAATGCGCCCAACGCTAGACGACGTTGTAGTGGATCCAACAGCTGGCACAGGCGGGTTTATCATCGCTGCGCATAAGTATTTAGAAGAACACAACGATATCTCAAGCCTTTCGGAAACTGCATACGACAAGTACCAGCATAAAACCTTCTTCGGTATGGAATTAGTACCCGATACACGCCGCTTGGCAATGATGAATCTAATGCTGCACGACTTAGCGATTGACGATGACAACGCAGGTGTACTTTACGGCGATACCTTATCAAACGAAGGTAAAGCGCTACCGAAAGCCTCGCTTATTCTAGCCAATCCGCCTTTTGGCACAAAGCAGGGAGGGGGCGTGCCAACCCGTGACGACCTGGTACATTACACTAGTAATAAGCAGTTAGCCTTTCTTCACGCTATGTACCAAACCATGCTTAAACCTGGTGGGCGAGTAGCAGTAGTGCTACCTGATAACGTTTTGTTCGAAGGCTCTACAGGCCGCAAGATACGTAACGATTTAATGGAAAAGTGTAACCTGCATACCATCCTTCGTTTGCCTACAGGGATTTTCTACGCGGCGGGTGTAAAAACAAATGTGCTGTTTTTCGACAAGCCAAAAGATGTGAATCAAGACACAGGTAACACCCAAAATGTGTGGGTTTACGATATGCGAGCGAACATGCCGCAGTTTGGCAAACGTACCGTGTTAACCAAAGCTCATTTCGATGAGTTTTACGAGGCAGTAGGCAGCGACCTTACTCAGGTTGATGAAGCTCAGCGACAAGCGTTTATCGAAAATCATCAAAACGGCAGTGATGTGGGTGATGTCGATACCTGTCGCCTACGTAAATTCACTCGCGAAGAAATTGCAGCGAAAGAAGACTCACTGGATTTGGCTTGGATTCGCGACGATAGCGTAGAGGATGCTTCTAAATTGCCTGAGCCAGATGTCTTGATTAATGAGGCAATTGAAGAGCTAGCAGGTGCTATCACTGATTTACAGTCGATTTTGGTTGAGTTGGATGTGGCAGAGGCTTCGGAAGAGGTTGTGCTATGAGTGAGTTGCCTAAGGGATGGGAGTCCAAACAGCTAAAAGAGCTTTTTTCATTTGTTCTGGGGGGGGATTGGGGGAAAGACCCTGAATATTCAGATGCTGACTTCGAGACTGTTTATTGTATCCGAGGGACGGAGTTTCGTAACTGGAGGAAAGAGAAAGGTCTAACGAGTGTTGAACGAAAGGTTAAAAGCAGCAGTGTCGAAAAAAGGAAGCTGCAAGAAGGCGATATACTAATTGAAATCTCTGGTGGAGGCCCTGACCAACCCGTAGGTCGAACTATATTGATCGACGAACAAGCACTCAACGTTCACGAAAACATGCCTCTTGTATGTACGAACTTTATTCGCTTGGCAAGGCCGCAAGATTCAGTTTCATCAAGGTATTTAAATTACTACCTTCAATCATTTTATTTAAGTGGTGAGGTCACTAAGTATCAAGGTGGCAGCAACAATTTACGCAACCTGAAGTTCAAAGAGTATGAAAAAATAGAAGTTCCTATAGCACCACTAGAAGAACAAAAACGCATCGCAGACAAACTCGATAGCGTGCTCGCGAAAGTTGAGGCCGCCCAGGCCCGCCTCGACAAAATTCCCGCCATCTTAAAACGCTTCCGCCAGTCTGTGCTTGCTGCTGCGACTTCGGGTGAACTTACTAGAGATTGGCGTGAGGAGCATGGGGTTAGTATTGATGATTGGAAGCAATCAACTTTATCGGAAGTTTCAATATGTTTAGACCCAAATCCTTCTCATCGTTATCCAAAAGCAGATAGCTCTGGCGTTCCCATACTGTCAACGCAACAGTTTGTTGGACTAGACTCATGGACTACAGACAAGTCTAAATTAGTAAGTAGGGACTTTTTTCTCGAAAGAAGAGAAAAAACGAAGTTTTTGGAAGACGATATAATCTTTGCCAGAAAAGGTAGATTGGGTTTAGCAAGGATGGCACCCAAGGGCTTCGATTATGTTTATAGCCATACAGTATTCATTGTTAGGGCCAGAAAAATAAACAAGGAGTATTTATTATGGCTTCTAAGGCAAGAACAAACTGTAAATTGGCTCCTTAAAGAAATGAACTCAAATACAGGTGTTCCAACACTCGGTAAAGCAATATTTGAAAAGCTGCCAGTACCATTGCCATGTGAGAAAGAACAGGTGACGATTGTTGATAAAGTTAGCGGATTATTTGAACATGCGGAGACTATTGAAAAGCAATATAACGCTGCCAAAGTAAGATTGGAAAAGCTAACCCAATCGATCCTTGCGAAAGCTTTTCGCGGTGAATTGGTGAGTTAACTTTTTATGACATACACCTTTACCAATACAGAACGCAATAATCTGAAGGCTTCGGTTTTTGAAACTAAATCACTTTTGTATTTGGCTGCAAAGGGTAAAAAGTATAACGAAATTACAGTATTCACTGTAGATTGCTTTAACGATGTAGGGGGGATGTCTGATAAGGAAAGTATCTGGGATGTCCAAGCCAAAGGTGAAAAAAGCTTAACTCCAAGAAAAATTGGGCGTTATCTGATCACCTTATACAAAAATTATGTTTCTGTATTTAGCCCATTCTTTCAAGAGTTTATATTTTTTATGCCACCTCTGGGTGAGCAGTATTTAAATAACTCAACTCTTTCCTGTTATGAAATTGATAACTTTAAAGAGGCGCAGCGGTTCAAAGTAATTGAAGGTCTTAAAAGTGCCGCAAACCTAGAAGAAGATATAGATTTATCAGGGTTTCTGGCAAAGGTTTTATTTGTTGAAGATAGAACAGATGAATGCACTTACGTAAAAAGAATAATGCAATTTAAATCTTTAAAATTGAATAGCGACAGCTTTTATTCCGCAATCTTTAAAGAAATCCGAGACAAACAAACAAGCCTAAAAAACTCTGATATCGAAAATACTAGAATTACACGTCCTAATGAGGTTCTTCAACTAGACAGACACCTTACAAGCGAGAAACTCCAAGTATTCGTCTTAAACCGCCTGATCGGTGGAGATGTTTTTTCGAGAGGAAACTATTTACCAAGTAGTTACGCAATTTTCACACGGAGTCTCGACGAAGAAGAAATCGAAGATCACATATTTGAACAGAATGCTGCACTTAGTAGAGCATTTTTCGACAAAAACAACCAAAAAAACTTCTGGCGCTTGTTCGCGGCTATTTTTAAAGAGTTTGACGGTGATTCAACTAGAAAAGTGCACCAAGTCACAGAGTCAATTGATGAAAAGCTTATCGAGCGCACTGCGCATATTGATATGGATGCTACTAGGTTCCTCGTAGCTATGATTAGGGATGGATTATTAAGTGATAATTAGAAAGTTTGCTTTTGGAAATAGTAAAGCTGCCTTTGTTGAAAAGCGCTTTGGCGCTGAAGTTAATATTATTTTTAGTGATGACAACAACAAGGGCAAGACCCTTGTATTACAGGGGATAATGTTTGCACTGGGAAACGAACCCATCTTTCCAGCTGGCTTCGAAAATTCAGAACATTACTTTTTCCTAGAGTTTGATGTCGAAGGTAGAACGTTCAAAGTGCTCAGAAAACATACGACATTTTCGATTTTAGTTAACAAGCAGCTACACATTCTGGAGTCAGTTTCTGAATTTAAATATTTTTTTAATCAACACATATTTAAACTCCCTGAAATTATCCACAAAGGCTTACCAAAGCTCGTTGATTTGAGCCTCTTTTTGCAGCTTTTCTTCGTTGGTCAAGACAAGCGAGATACTTCGAGCATATTCAATAGCGGGTTTTACACTAAGTCCGATTTTGTCGAGATGTTGTTCGCTTTAAAAGGGTTATCTGGTACTGAGCTGTCGAACGAACAGCTAAAGCAGTTAAAAGATGAGTTGAAACAACTTAGAGCAATTGAAAGTAAACTCGGCAAAGAGATTGACCGCTTCAATATCAGTAAAGCCGTTTTGGAAAATGTGAAGTCTTCCGCAAGTTATAGTGCGTTTAAAGAGCAAGAACAACGTTTAAGAATGTTGCATGAACAGTTAGTAGCTTTACGAAAACAATTGTATTCAGAAAATACGCGCCTAAACCACCACTTAAACTTGCAAGCAGAGTTGAACTCATTAAATAGAGCGATTTCAATAGGTAAAGTATCTTGTGACGACTGCGGTAGTGAAAATATTTCCTACAAATCTAAAGAAGTAACTTTTGATATCAGTAACAAAGAAGTTAGAAACTCAATTCTGGATTCTTTAGACAGTAAAATTAAAACAAAGAAAGAACTATTGTCGCGTATTAACTACGAAATGTCTGTTGTTCAAGAGCGGCTCAACAATGAACTATCACAGGTCACCCCTGACCTGAGAGATGTCATATTGTTTTCAGACGAGTTAAAAAATACAGGTAGTTTGGACAAAGAACGCCAAGCCAAGCAACGTGAAATTAATTTATTAACTCAAAAAATCCAAGCGTCCAGCAGCAAACAAGAAGGGCTTTCAGTCAAACAGAAACAATTGATCTCAACCATTGTTGAAACGATGAATGCCATCTACAAAGTTGTTGATGAATCAGGAGTGCAAGTATTTACAGATTTGTTTACTAAGAAGTCAGTAAATTACTCCGGAAGTGAAGAGCAAGAGTTTTATTTTGCTAAGCTCTATGCCTTTTACGCTGTTTTTAAACACAAATTTCCAATCATCATTGATTCGTTTAGGGATAGGGAATTGTCAAGTTCGAAAGAACAGAAGATGATTGAAGTCTTCGAGGCTCTCGATAATCAAGTCATTGTAACTGCTACCTTGAAGAAGGAGGAATATAGCAATGATAAATACGAGACATATGGTTCGATTAACGCATTAGATTATAGTTCTCACACAGATAGTCGAATTTTAACTAGCTCTTACCTACCTGATTTTTTGACAATTTGTGACGAATTTGGAGTTAAACACTAGTGACTATAATCACGTTTTATCCATATCGAGATTCATGACATAGTTCTCAAATAAAGATTACAAGTTTTACTTGGTAGGACGCAAGTGGTAAAGAAAACTACGTAGGAATCTGCATGAAATCTTTCTCTGTTCCAAAAAGCGAAAAAACCCGATGAATCCACCGAGGTTTTGACGCCGACCGAGAATGCTCAATCCACTTGCCATATAGTATGGTATTTGTCACCATTTTAGTCAATGGTAATGGTTCTGAAAAACGAACTTTTATATTTTTTATTAATAAAACTCGTCGAATTCAGCGAACATTTTTATTAAGCGCATTGAGAACTTTATAATTAAAGGCTCCAATAGTTCCTGCCTCGTTTTCAAATAGTTTTGACCGGATATGCAATCTTAAAACAGTACCGCTTTCAATCACAGTTTCCCAATTTTTATAACTACCACCACTGGTTGCACGCCCTTTAATTAAAGCCACATCTGATTCTAGAGTTGCACCATAATCTCTAGATTTTGCAGCTGCAAGTGGATAGCCTAAGAAAGACACTGGTGACTTGATACGGCCAATATCTCTCGTTGCAGTCAATTCGACCCCGACAAGTTCTGAGTTGTATAAATAATCAAGTTCATCAACCTCTTCTTCAACTAATCCGCTAAAAAACCAACATTTTGAAAGCACATCCCATTTACCGCCAAGCTCCTTGCATCGGGCGACAAGTTCTGAATTATATTTAAAATGAGTTAATGTACGAATTCCGGCTTCTTTTTGCTCATCGACAGAGCATTGCAGCTTGAAAATCAAATCAACGCCAAATTTTGATTTTATGCTGATATCCGAAACGACAAGCTCTTGCGTTCCTAGCTCGAGTTTTTCACTATTTGAGTCGATAAGTATTCTACATTTATGGCCGCTTTTTGTCTGAGCAGCAAAATATTTTCGGTTACGTTTTATAATATTAAATGTTTGCATAATTCGTTCTTCTTTTCTTACAGTAGACCTGCGTGGGATCGGTTTATCTGCGATATTAAGTTTATGTTTGTGATGATTTTTTGAGCATGTAAGTTTGTGTATATTCGAATTATTGTCGAATGGTCACGGTGGCCGGTAAAGCAGGCGACAATCGGCACGGGAAGCCCTAACTCGAGCATTCGTGAAATAGCTTCTGTCCTTAGGTCATGTAACGATAACCCTGATATTCCGGCTTGAGTCGCTGCGCGGGTGAACACATTTTGAAGAGTTTGTGGTTTAATCTGATAAATTGTTTGCTCTTCTGAATAAATTTCAGGTCGCAATGCAAGTAGCAGTGATTTCGTTTCTGCAAGCATTGGCAGTGTTTTTACTTTTCCTCGAAATTTGCACTTTTGTTTTAGGATAACCACATCAAACCTAGAAGCTGTAAAGTCAATATCACTCCACTTGATCGAGAGAAGTTCTGAGCATCTTAAGCCAGTGCTAATTAGTAATTTGAATAGCAAGGCGTAATCTCTTTGCAAATATTCAGATTTTCTGACCTCTTTGAGGCCTTGGATCAACCTTTCCCATTCTCCCTCTTCAAGTCGTCGGTTTTTTTGGTTGGACTGAGAAATAAACCCATTTTTGTTCAATAGAATGCAGGCTTGATCAAAAACTGACGTGTCGAATTCTAATTTAAGGATAGCGACGCTATCACTAATTACACGCTTGAGTACCGCAATGTCGATTCTCAAAGTGCTAGGCGAAGGTTTCCCAGGCGAAATACTTCTATGCTGAAGATATTTTTTCAAACTCATGTAGTCGATTTTTCTAACGGGTAAGCGTGCAATATCGTATTTCAACATGTGTTTAACCGCACCGATAGTCGTTGATGATGGTGTCAAGGGAATGTCTTTGACATGTTTAAGCCAAAATTCTATAAAATCTCGTAAAGCAGAATTGAGCGTTATTTCCGGTTTTCTTTTGCGAAATGATAGTTTTTGGTACGCAGGTCCTTTTGATTGAATAGGCCCATGCTTTTCGATCATTTCGGCCCGCCATTCCTCTGCTTGTTCGTGCGAGTCAAATCGGGGGGCACGATCTATATTTGCGTTAGCGTTTCTATAACGACAAAAATATTTACCTTTTTTGAATCTGATCACTGGTCGAGTGTTGTCTTGAAGCAAAGAATTAAAGTTCACTAACGTTTCCTTTTGACACGCTTGTTTTCGTCAAAATACACATCGTAAAGATACTCATTTATCTTAAAAAGAAACTTATGTTGTATGAAAAATCTCTTAATAACAATGGGATAATGGTGTCTTGGTGGTGTGGAACAATGTTTATTTGTTTCACAGTTTTGCCGTTTTTTCGAGCAGTGAAATTGTCTTTTTTCGAACTGTTTTTTAAAAACCGAAGATTTACATCACTTTATTATTTCGGTTGTACCAAGTGATATTGGCAATTAAAGTTACATTAACTGCCAATCTATTTGTTTTTACTCACTTTTTTGTTCGTAAATTAAACTAGAATTATTCGGTATAAGCAAATTGCTTTTAGTTATTTTGTGGGGCATAGAATCCATGTATATTTAAACAATTCAATTGCTTAGTCGCTTTCCTTTATTTTACGCTCTAAAAAATGCTGAGGTCTGATATTCACATAAACTCGCCACAAAACATTCAAGTCGCGGTGCCCCGTCACTCGCGCTGTTTCTTCTACTGAGTAACCCATCTCAATCAGTCGACTTGCGCCTTCACGGCGGAGGTCGTGATAGCGAAGATCGCGGATATTTAGCTTTTTTCGGGTTCGCCGAAAGCCAGATGTAATAGAGCGGGCATTGAAAGGGAATATGCGCTCATCAGTCTGAGGCTGTTTTAATATGATATTAAGCGCATCGCCAAGAAGCGGTACGACCGCGTGATTTCCGATGCTTCCGTTCGGGCTTTTTCTATCTCTCACCAAAATAGTTTTTTGCTTTTTATCTAAATCTTGCCATTGAAGTTTGCATACCTCGCTTATTCGACAACAAGTGAGTATCGATATGAGAAAAATATCGCGATACGGAATTTGACAGCAGTGATGTTGCTGCTTTTCTTTTAACGCATCTAATAGTATTTCAAACTCGTTTCCTTCTAATCTGCGCTCTCTTTCGTTGCTACGTGAAATTAGCCTTAAGTCGTGGAGCGCAGGGTAAGCATCAACGATAGGGCGGTCGTCTACGTTTATACCAAACATACTTTTACCGACACGAAATACTTTTCTGATGCAGCTAACGTCAACAGAGAGTGTAGCAGGCGAAGGGGAAGAGTCAGACTTTTTGCGTTCAAGGCAATAGCTCACCACATCACTAGCGTTAATTTTAGACACGAGCATTTTCGCAAAGTCGCTATTAGCGATATTTTGCAGTGTATAAAGAGCAGTTCTGCCAATAGGTCTATTACTATTTTGCTTCGCATCAAGATACTTAGTTATTAACTCTGCTACGGTGCAATCAACTAGCTCCATGTCGACATCAACTAAGTGCCGTTCAATTTTGTGAACCATGCCCTTAGCCCACTTCACTGCGGCTGCCTTGTTTTGAAATGTTTTCGATTTTGAAAAAGTAATAACTCCCGACTCTTTGTTTCTTACTCTCACGCGATAGACATTGATATTTTTTCTCGTCGTCTTAGTAATGCTATAATACGCCATCTTATTTTCCGCCTAAAAACTTGGGCCCCAAAAAGACTCTTTTTGGGCCCCGATACAGTGAAAATAAGGAATTAAAGGGATAAATACCGCATTTGGTATTTACTCGAAGAGTTAAATATTATCTATATAAAACATGGGCTTAAATTGAATACTACTGTTCAAACTCTTGACCGAAGATTCTCTGTCGCTCCAATGCTGGATTGGACCGATCAGCATTGCCGCTATTTTCTTCGTCTTATCTCGAAGCGTGCGTTGCTGTATACCGAAATGGTCACTACCGGCGCCATTATTTACGGCAAGGGTGATTACCTGGCGTTTAACGAGGAAGAGCATCCGGTAGCGCTGCAGCTTGGCGGCAGTGAACCTAAGGATATGGCGCGCTGTGCGGAAATTGCACAGGTGCGAGGCTATGATGAGGTGAACATCAATGTAGGATGCCCGTCTGATCGCGTGAAAAACGGCAGCTTCGGAGCATGCCTGATGGCGCAGCCTGAGGTTGTTGCTGAGAATGTTAAAGCGATGCAGGCCGTGGTAGATATTCCGGTTACGGTGAAATGTCGTATTGGTATTGATGATATGGACGAATACGCAGATTTCGCCCGGTTTATCGATATTGTTGCAAACGCCGGTTGTGATACGTTTATCGTGCATGCACGCAAAGCCTGGCTGCAAGGCTTAAGCCCGAAAGAGAACCGTGAGATCCCGCCACTGAATTATCCACGGGTTTATCAACTGAAGGAATCCCATCCTGAGCTGTCGATCAGTATCAACGGTGGTATCAAATCGCTGGAGGATACAAAAGCGCAGCTTCAGCATGTTGATGGTGTGATGATGGGGCGTGAAGCGTATGCCAACCCTTATATTCTGGCATCGGTAGACCAGGAGATATTTGGCGAGTCGGCACCGCTATTGTCTCGTGCTGAGATCGTACATGCAATGCAAGCGTATGTAGAGCGTCAGACCGACCAATGGTTTAAGCCATGGCATGCGGCGCGGCATATGCTGGGGCTTTTTCAGGGGCAGGCGGGTGGCCGTATCTGGCGGCGTTACCTGAGCCAGAATGGCACCGGCAAAAATCCGGATCCCAACCTGCTGCTTAACGGTCTGGATGCGGTTCTCACTGCGCAAGAAAACGTTAAAGCGTTTAACGATTCCAAAGTTGGTTAAAAACACTAAGCGGATTGGTTAAAAAGGCTACTATTTATACTTTCGTCTGATCCGCTTTCTTCCCTCATTTCAGAATCTCTTGAAAAAACTATTTTAATTCAAAGTCTTACGATTTTTTTCAAGCTTGGCACACCTCTGGCTATATCTCTATCGTAGCGACGACACGGCGTGGTCGCACTGACAGATACCAGAGGGAAACACATGAAAACTCAATCACTTATCGTAGCATCAGCATTGGTTTTAGGTTCTTTTAGTTCGCAGGTAAACGCGCAGGAATCAGGCCTTGAAAAATTCGTTGGCTACATGCTTAGCCAGACAGTCCAGATGACAAGCAATGAAATTAACCAGGGTGTGCAGCAAGTTGTCGCAAATACATCGCACATGTTCGAGTTGGATGGCAAAGCAATCACTGGTTCAGTGTCGGTAACTGATATTGCTAAAGCGGACAGTAAAAAAGCGAAAACACCTAAACAGGTTACTACCGAGTAATACTTTATGGTTCAGCAACTTAGTCTGCTAATCATAATGTTGATGCCCGTTGCTTCATTTGCATTTGGCGCATTACTGTTCACTACCCGTCGCCTGAGGTTTTTTACCCGACGGACAAGTACGAGACAATCGACGACAAAGGGTAGCTATTCTCCATAGCAGATAACCACACTCTCTGGTTATCTGCTTTTTTTCTTTATCAATCGACTTGTTCCACTAGTTTCACCCTGCTTAAAACACCACTCTTATCACACTGAATGACAGCCCTGATCCATTCGTTGAGGCTTTAGCTGCGTATAAATGTAACTCTATGTTCTAAATAGTGATTTTATTTCTTATGCTATTTTCACATTCGTGTTTGTCAATTTCACCACATCAGTTGGTCAAAAACGCTAATTAGATTAATGATTCATCAGCAGGACGATGGTGAAAACGAATAGAAAATTAAAAATGGCAATAAAAACAATGGTTTAAATAATTGGCACGCCAGTTGTAGTACCTTACTCAAGAAGCAACATCACTGTTGATTATTTATTGAGAGAAGAAGGAAAGACACCATGAGCATGTTTTCAAGAATGACCGATATTGTGCAGGCCAACATCAACGCCATGCTGGATAAAGCGGAAGATCCGGAAAAGGTAGTTCGCCTGATAATCCAGGAAATGGAAGAAGCGCTGGTAGAAATTCGCTCTGAGGCAGCCAAGTTTATCGCAGAGCAAAAGTACCTCTCCCGTCAGTTGGAGAAGTGTGAGAAAGAAGCGTCAAACTGGCAGGAAAAAGCCCAGTTGGCGGTAGACAAAGATAAAGACGAGCTGGCGCGTGCCGCGCTTGCCGAAAAGCAGCGTTACACGCAGAAAGGCGAAGCGCTCCAGCAACAATACGACACATTAACGGAATCGCTGAGCAAACTGCAGGAAGACACTGGCCGTTTGAACGCCAAACTGGCAGAAGCCAAAGCCAAGCAAAAATCGCTGGTCTCACGCAAGCAGTCTGCTGCCGTACGTCTAAAAGCAAAGAATATGGAACACAGCAGTAAAATTGAAAATGCGATGTCCCGGTTCGAGCAATATGAGCAGCGTATCGACAACTTAGAAGCGCAGGTCGATGCCTACGACATTACGTCGCACAACGGTGAAGCAAGCAGCCTGGAGGCGGAATTTAAAGCCCTTGAAGGCAACGATGCGATTGATAAAGAGCTGGCTGAGCTGAAGAAAAA
This sequence comes from Alteromonas sp. H39, assembly GCF_047556435.1. Taxonomy (GTDB): domain Bacteria; phylum Pseudomonadota; class Gammaproteobacteria; order Enterobacterales; family Alteromonadaceae; genus Alteromonas. Next base: position 3,589,771 of record NZ_CP180210.1, on the reverse strand, counting down.
GAAAGCCGCTTAATTTTATCAACATTATTTACAGGCCCGCCGTAAGGCGGGCAGGAAAACGCAGGAGAAAGACTATGAAAATGCCAACCTCAGGAAAACGTGTGTATCGCGATCTGGATAACGGTGTTGTCGCGGGTGTGTGTGCGGGCGTGGCGAAATATCTGGATGTTGACGCCGTCTGGGTTCGTGGTGCGGCGGTAATCGCGATGTTTATGATGCCTGCTGTTACCCTGCTCGCATACCTGGCTGCAGTATTTCTGTTACCACGGTGGTCGTTATGAAACAGTTTCTTATCGCTCTGGTAATTGGTCTGGTACTGGTTAATTGCTTTGGATCACTGGTCGGAGACTGGTTCGGTTTTCACATTATGATGGCGGATGAATATCTGTCTCCCTGGGAGAATATCCTGGCGCTGTCTATAATTGCCGTTGTCTTTGTTGTGGTAGGCTTTATAGTAGCGGTAAGTGTGGTGGGAACACTGGTCATGGGCGCGTTGGCCGCTATTGCTGCATTATTTGTAGTTGGAGTCAGTGCGTTATGGCCGGTTTTACTGATAATCGGTATTGTTTATGCCCTGCGCAGAAGCAACCGGGAATATGCCAGATAACTCTGGAAGCTAATCAAAATTCCGCAATAACCCGTATGCCATCATCATGTTTACCTCCGCTTTACGCGGAGGTTTCTATTAAGGAAGAACGAGGTACACATGAAGCAATATTTGAATGCAAAGTGGATAGGTCTGGTTGTCCTGATCCTGTTCGTGATTTTTTGGCTCATCGGTGTGTACTGGAGTTCTGAACCCGATACCTTCAGCATGGAAACGAAAGTTCAGGAAGCATCAACGGGATTTGATCATCAGTCTGTAGCAGGCTATACCATGACAACCTCACTCATTGAGGTCACGCGTACTTTGCTCGACAAACCAGGTGGTTACCTGTCCAATGACGTCATGCCGCCCAGCATATTCTTAGATAATATGCCTGCGTGGGAATATGGCGCCCTGGAGATGGTCAGAGACTTGTCGCGTTCTATGCGAAACGATTTCAGTCGTTCACAATCTCAATCTATTGAAAACAGCCTGCTGGCAAAAGCGCATCCCAAGTTTAATCTTGATCACAGAAGCTGGGTATTTCCACCGGCCGAGTCTTCCTACCGAGACGGTATCAAGTTGCTTGAGCAATATCGTCAGCAACTGGTAGACAGAAGCGATGCCGACAGTCAGTTCTACACCCGTGCTGACAATTTGCGGGAATGGCTTAAACAAATCGAGAAGCGTCTTGGCAGTTACTCACAGCGTTTAAGCGCAAGCGTGGGATCGTCACGGATTAATACCGATTTAGCTGGTGCGCCGAACGCGAAGCAGTCTACACCGTCAGCCGACCAGCGTGTGGTGAAAACAAGCTGGTGGAAACTGGATGACAACTTCTATGAAGCACGCGGCGCAACCTGGGCGTTACTGCACTTTTTGAAAGCGGTAGAAATTGAATTTGCTGATGTGCTGGATGATAAAAATGCCCGTGTCAGCATTCAACAAATTATTCGTGAGTTAGAGGCGACACAACAGACAGTGTACAGCCCAATGATACTGAACGGTGGTGGCTTTGGTATGTTAGCTAATCACTCGTTAGTGATGGCGAACTATATTTCGCGGGCAAACGCTGCTTTAATTGAACTGTCAGAACTACTAAATCAAGGATAACTCATGAAAAAATGCCTGACCGCAGCCGCTCTTGGCTGCGTTTTCTTTGCGTCTTCGGCAACGGCGGACACCATTGCCGGTGTCTATATTGGCGCTCAGGGCTGGAACACTTCAACTTCTGGCGGTTTCGCTGACTCTTCCTCAACCGCAAATTTTAACTTTGATGATGAAACCAACGGCGCGGCTTATATCGCCGTAGAACATCCGGTGCCGTTTCTGCCAAATCTGAAAGTTAATTATACGGGACTGGATACCTCTGGTGTTACCAATCTCGAAACCAGTTTCACATTTGACGGGAACTTGTATACCGCTGAAAGTGATGTCATGACCAACGCTGACATCACCTCTACGGACATTATTCTGTATTACGAGCTTTTTGATAATGATCTCATTAGCTTCGATGTGGGTCTGAACGGTAAGTACATCGACGGCACGTTGATTGTCGAAGACCAAGCTAGCAGTACCCGTGGCGTGGAAGAGTTCTCAGGTGTTATACCTATGGTGTATTCCAGAGTACAGGTTGGCCTGCCATTTACCGGACTAGCCGCTTATGCGGAAGGCAGCTATTTAAGCTTCGACGATCACACCGTCAGTGACTATCAGGTAGCCGTAACCTATTCTTTTATCGAAAGTCTGGCAGTGGATATGACGCTGCAACTGGGTTATCGGAACGTGCAGATAGACATTGAAGATCTCGATGATGTGTACGCCGACATGGAATATGACGGCGCCTTTGCCGGAGTGGAAATCCACTTCTAATTGCCAAAAGTGTGGTCTTAAGCACTTTCAGTAATAAAAAAGTTAGAATAGTTCTTTTCTCTTTCTAAGCAAACTCGTTAGCCTTATGTCCATCGTAATAAGGCTAATGAGTTATGTCAGAACAACCGAATCAACAATCTATCCCTGGTGCGGTCTTAAATGAGCAGCAGTGGAACGCGATCACGCAGGCAATTGCCGGCCTGAGCAAAGAACAGCTTACCTGGGTAAGTGGCTACATTGCAGGCATGGCTGCCAGTCAGGGTGGCGCTGCGCTGGCACCTGTTGTTGCGCCTGCCGCGTCTGGTAACAGCAATGTACTGACGATTTTATATGGCTCGCAAACCGGTAATGCCAAACACCTCGCACAGGCGTTTCAGGCGAAAGCAGAGGCCGCAGGCTACAATAGCAAGCTGGTTAGCATGGCGGATTTCAAGCCTCGTAGTCTGAAAAGTGAAACGCATCTTGCCGTTTTTGTCAGTACCCATGGCGAGGGTGATGCACCTGATGATGCCATTGAACTGCATGAATTTCTGGGTGGCAAGAAAGCGCCGAAGGTGCCAAACCTTAAATATGCTGTGCTAAGTTTAGGTGATAGCAGCTATGAATTTTTCTGCCAGACCGGAAAAGACTTCGATTCGCGTCTTGCCGCGTTGGGTGGTTCTGCCGTCATTCCTCGTGCCGATTGTGACGTGGATTACGAAGCGCAGGCTGAAAGCTGGTCGGATACGTTAATTGAAGCGTTAAAAGGCGACTTTGACAGTGCACCAGCCGCCTCCGTGGCCGCACAAACTGGTACTGCCGCACAAACGTTGGGTGCGACTTCTACTTATACAAAAAAAGCGCCGTTTAAAGCCACATTGCTGGAATCATTAAAGATCACCGGCCGCGATTCGGTAAAAGATATTCGACATATCGAAATCAGTCTGGAAGATTCAGGTATTACGTATAAGCCGGGTGATGCGCTTGGCGTATGGTTCAAAAACGCCCCGTCACTGGTCGATGCATTTTTAACTGAGCTTTCATTAAATGGCGATGACACGGTCACAGTGGCAGACGCAGAGATGAGCCTGCGCGAAGCGCTATCCAGCAAGCTGGAACTGACATTAAGCTACCCGAACTTTATTAAAGCTTATCAGGCCGCAACCGGTTCCGAGTCTCTTGCCACATTAATGGAAGATAAAGCCACACTGCGCACCTACATGGCAGAGCGCCAGCTAATTGACATCGTGCGCGACCATCCCGGCAAGCTAAGTGCACAGGAACTGGTTGACGCGATGCGCCCGTTAACGCCGCGTTTGTACTCTATTGCCTCAAGTCAGGCTGAAGTGGAAGACGAAGTGCATCTGACGGTAGCGCACGTTGATTATGACGCCTTTGGTCATCGTCACCAGGGTGGTGCGTCGGGTCATCTGTGCGAATATCTGGAAGAGGGCGGTGAAGTGGAAGTCTTTGTGGAAAGCAATGACAATTTCCGTTTGCCCGATGATCCTAACACGCCAGTGATTATGGTGGGTCCGGGCACAGGTATTGCGCCTTTCCGGGCTTTCATGCAGGAGCGTGATGCACAGGAAGCCGAAGGCAAGAACTGGTTATTCTTTGGTAACCCGCACTTCACGCAGGATTTCCTGTATCAGGTAGAGTGGCAGGGCTATGTGAAAGATGGTCTGCTGGACAAAATCACGTTGGCCTTCTCACGCGACCAGCAAGAAAAAATCTATGTTCAGCATCGCTTGAAAGAACATGGTAAAGAAGTATTTGAATGGCTTGAGCAAGGCGCCCATTTTTATGTATGTGGTGATGCCATGCACATGGCCAAAGATGTTGAAAATGCCTTGCTGGAGCTAATTCAAACCCACGGCAACAAGTCAGAAGAAGAAGCGAAAGCCTATGTCGTCGCGCTTCGCAAAGCCAAACGTTATCAGAAGGATGTATATTAATGAGTCAGGATAAATCCCCTTTTGTTGTCGAAGGCAAGCTGGCTGACAATGAGCGCTTAAAGCGTGAAAGCCGTAATTTGCGCGGCACCATTGAAGAAGACTTAAAAGATGATCTCACCGGCGGTTTTACTGCCGACAACTTCCAGTTGATCCGCTTCCACGGTATGTATCAGCAGGACGATCGGGATATTCGCGCTGAGCGTGCCAAGCAAAAGCTGGAACCGCTGCACAATGTGATGTTGCGAGCACGGTTGCCGGGCGGTGTGATCACACCGGAGCAGTGGCTGGTTATTGATAAGTTTGCTGAAGATCACTCGATTTATGGCAGCATTCGTCTGACTACACGCCAGACGTTTCAGTTCCACGGGGTGTTGAAGCCGAATATTAAGCTGATGCACCAGACGCTGAATAAAACCGGCATCGATTCAATCGCCACCGCCGGTGATGTAAACCGGAATGTGCTGTGTACCTCGAACCCGGTGGAGTCACAGGTTCACGTGGAAGCTTTTGAGTGGGCAAAGAAAATCAGCGAACACTTGCTGCCAAAAACCCGCGCTTATGCGGAAATCTGGCTTGACGGTGAGAAAGTTGAAACCACTGAAACGCCGGTAGAGCCAATTCTGGGCGATACCTATTTGCCGCGTAAGTTTAAAACTACCGTGGTGATCCCGCCGCAAAATGATGTAGATGTGCACGCGAACGATTTGAACTTCGTCGCCATTGCCGAAAACGGCAAGTTAGTAGGTTTTAACGTATTGGTTGGCGGCGGGCTGGCAATGACCCATGGCGATCATTCTACCTATCCGCGTAAAGCCGATGACTTCGGGTTTATTTCACTGGGCGATACGCTTGCCGTAGCAGAAGCCGTGGTGACCACACAGCGCGACTGGGGGAACCGGGTCAACCGTAAGAATGCGAAGACCAAGTACACGCTGGAGCGTGTCGGTGTAGATAACTTTAAAGCCGAAGTGGAAAAACGTGCAGGCATTACCTTTGCCCCCAGCAAGCCTTATGAGTTTACCCAACGTGGCGATCGTTTTGGCTGGGTGGAAGGCATTGACGGCAAATTCCATTTAACCGTGTTTATCGAGAATGGCCGTATCCTGGACTATCCGGGCAAAACACTGAAAACCGGTTGTGCGGAAATCGCCAAAATCCATAAAGGGGACTTCCGTTTGACGGCCAACCAGAACCTGATCATCGCCGGAGTGCCTGCGGATCAGAAAGAAACCATCGAAGCGCTGGCGAAAGAGCATGGCTTAATTCAGCCAGATACGTCGAACCAGCGTCTGGATTCTATGGCCTGTGTCTCTCTTCCAACGTGCCCACTGGCGATGGCCGAAGCCGAGCGTTACTTGCCCGATGCGGTAACCGAGTTGGAAGGTATTTTAGCTAAGCACAATGTGGCGTCTGACAGCATTATCTTCCGTGTTACCGGCTGTCCGAATGGTTGCGGACGCGCCATGCTGGCGGAAGTGGGTCTGGTCGGAAAAGGCCCTGGTAAGTACAACCTGCACCTGGGTGGGAATCGCGAGGGTACGCGTATTCCACGGATGTACAAAGAGAATATTGGTGAGCAGGAAATTCTTAACATATTAGACGAGCTAATTGGCCGCTGGGCAACCGAGCGTAACGACAAGGAAGCCTTTGGTGACTTCGTGGTCCGCGCCGGCGTAGTGAAGCCAGTCGTCGATTCCGCAAGAGATTTCTATGACTAACACAGCTACTGCATTGTCTGAGCCACTGTCTCTGTCTACCACACAGGCACAGATTGAACAGATTAATGCTGAACTTGAAAAAATGTCAGCGCAGGAGCGTATTGCCTGGGCATTAGATAACCTGCCGGACAAGCATATTGTCTCGTCAAGTTTCGGTGCACAGTCTGCGGTAATGCTTCATTTGCTCACGCAGGTGAAACCGGATATTCCGGTGGTGCTGACAGACACCGGCTATTTGTTCCCGGAAACTTATGGGTTTGTCGATACGTTAACAGACAAGCTGGGGCTGAACCTGCATGTGTATCGTGCAGAGGTTTCCGCTGCCTGGCAGGAAGCACGTTTTGGTCGTTTGTGGGAGCAGGGCGTTGATGGCATCGAGAAATACAACCGCATGAACAAGGTAGAGCCCATGCAACGCGCCCTGAGTGAGCTTGACGCAGGGACCTGGTTTGCCGGTTTACGCCGTAGCCAGTCAGACTCCCGCGAGAAGCTGCCGGTGCTGCAGAAAGTGGGAGGGCAGTTTAAGCTGTATCCTATCATCGACTGGAGCAATAAGGATCTACACTACTACCTGAAAGACAATGACCTTCCTTATCACCCGCTATGGGAACAGGGCTATGTCTCTATTGGCGACTGGCATACTACGCAGTCGTTGGAGGAAGGTATGAGTGAACAGGATACCCGTTTCTTCGGATTGAAGCGTGAGTGTGGCCTGCATGAATTTGGTGACGGTATCTAAGGAAGATGTGAAAAAGCGTTAGTTACTCAGCGAGTCCTGAAGTATGCAGTTGCAAGGCAGGATTCGCGGGTAATGCCAGTAGCCTTTGCCAGTAAATCGTGCGCTCAGGGCCCGCTTTTCGGGGCACATCGCCAGGCAGCTACTCATGGTTGGTCTTTTTTAACTTGCCCCGGTAGTCTTGCAAAAGACAGCCTTGTTGAGTCACTTAGCAGTACGCATGGGCAACCTTAGACCTGCTCGCATCCTCCCCAACCTCTAACGTCTTAATCATTTTGCCAGCCGGCCTCTGTTTCAGTTGAGAGGTTGCGTACTGGCTTCATATTCACTCCCGCTTATCTCTGAAGTATTAACCCAACGCACCGGCGGGTACCAGTTTTCGCCTCATCACAGAAGTATTAAAACGCCTGCTATATCTCGAAAGCCGGGGAGAGAGTCTGTCGTAATGCTTCCACATACTGGCTATTATCATGACGAGCGACCAGCTTATATAATTCGGCACCTACCGCTGTGAATTTGTAATACACCAGCGCCGTGCCGGGTTGTTTCGCCTGCAGTGTGAAATTCTCCGCACCGCAGCGCCAATGTGTTTGTTGCCCTGGCTGGAATTCTCCACTTTCAATTTCGCTGGAAAATATAAGCTTCATGTCAATGAGTGCGAGCAAGTCAGGGTAAGACAGGCCGTATACCGAAAGGTTAAGCTGTGCTGGCGCTGGTCTTGCGAGCAATGACCACCAGTTTTTACGTTGGTGATATCCCACCAGTATTCGCGGCACCGTATCACCCTGACGGCGGCTGGCAATCGACACTGCCTTACCAAACACTTTGGCGTCGCGCTGTGTCAGTGCCCGGAGTGTTTCCAGGCTACGAAGTGAAAAACTGCCAGGGTGACTCACTTCAACAGCAAAAATCTTCCCCCATAATTCCTGCATTGCCGGTGAATAGATATTCTCTGCCATGGCGGCAAAAGCAAAGAACCAGTCGGGGTCTACAGACTCTGCTTCGCGTTCGGCGACGCTGACGGAAAGCGCGATGGACAATATAGACTGTAGGTTACCAATCCGCTGTAGTTCCAGAATTTGCTTGCGACGCTCAGAGACCTGCCTTCTTTGCTTACTGTCTGCTAATGGCATATCTGGGCTAATACCGACACGTGAGAAAAGCGATACCATCTTGTCTTTAGATGACGTCGCAGGCTCGGTTTTAGGTGGCTGCGGTTTCGCCGACTCCGACGCAATTTTCTTCTGCGAGTCAGTTTGGTTTACCTTGTTAAGCGCGGATGTCAGATTGTCGTTAGTGATCTTCATGTGGACTTCATTTGGTAACGCTGGTACAACAAGGTGGTTAGCATAGATTCACACTATTGCATTGCCCCGATAACTTTGCAATTCCTGCAGGGGCGAGTAGGATGAATAGACTGGTAGTGAGGATAATCTAGAATATGTCGTCGGCTGGCTATGAAAATGATGAGCTAATCTTCCTGGACGAAGATGGACACACGGAACTTGATACGAAGGTTTATAAAACCTGGAATATCCTGATCGTCGACGACGATGAGGAAATTCACACCGTTACGCGCCTGGCCCTTTCTGACCTTATCGTCAGCGACAGGAAGCTAAATTTTTTACATGCTTACTCTGGTGAGCACGCAAAAGAGATCCTTAACGAATACGGCAGAGAAATCGCAATTATTCTGCTGGATGTCGTAATGGAAACTGACGACGCCGGCTTTGATGTTGTCACCTACTTGCGGGAAAAGCTGGAGCTACCAGAGCCGAGAATCATCTTGCGTACAGGGCAACCTGGTTACGCGCCTGAAGAACATGTCATTAAAACCTATGACATAAACGATTACAAAACCAAAACAGAGCTAACCCGCGGTAAGCTTATGACCACGGTCATCTCGTCACTGCGCTCTTATCAGCAAATCCTTACCATTAATCAAAGTCGCCTTGGCCTCCAGAAAATCATTTCTTCGTCAGCAAATTTGCTTGAAGAGCATTCGGTTAAGGGATTTTGTGAAGGCGTCGTTACGCAAATAAGTTCACTGATAGGCCTGGAAGCGGAAGGGTTAGTTTGTGCAAAGGCTGGCTCTGTCGTTGACCGGGATGACGACGGTGTATATGTGCTTGGCGCGGCCGGAGATTTCGCCTCGTTTATAAATGAGCCGATTGAGAATATTCATAACGACGAAATCATTGAACATGTGAATCGTTGTTTGCGTTTGAAGCGCCACATTTACGAGCCAAACTGTTCTATTCTGTATATTAACAGCTCGGGTTTTGAAGCTGCGGTTTATGTGAACATGAGTCGCGAAATCAGCAAAATGGACAGGACGTTGCTGGAAGTATTTTTATCCAGTATTTCTGTGGGTTACGAAAACGTGAATTTGTTTCATGAGTTACGTAACGCGGCATTTAGAGACTATCTGACGCGACTGCCTAACCGTAATGAATTCATAAATATGCTGGACCGGCCGCACCTGCATAAGACGGAATCGCCCATCGTCGCGCTGGTCGATGTGAATCATTTCTCAGATATCAACGATGGGTTAGGTCAGGATGCTGGCAACGAATTACTCAAGGCGATAGCGCAACGCCTTGAAACGCACTTCGAGCGCTCCGTAAAATGTGCCCGAATTGGCGGAGATGTTTTTGGTGTTATTGGTGATGCGTCGCTGGTAAATCCGGAAAATATCAACCGCGTGTTTCAGTCCTCGTTTCAGGCCGGTGATCATACGTTACCGGTAAACGTAACCATCGGCTTTTGCAAGTTGGAGGGGCAACGCAATGTTGGTCTGGATATTCTGAAACGGACTAACATTGCGTTGAACCGCGCGAAGAAAAATATCGCTGACAACTTCGAATACTTTGCCCCAGAAATTGAAGAGAAAACCGCGTGGCGCCTGAATTTGATCCGACGCCTGCGAAATGATTTTGCTGACCGAAAACTGGAGTTATGGTTCCAGCCACAAGTGGATTTGGTGAGTGAAAAAGTGATTGGCATGGAGGGGCTGCTGCGTTGGCCTGATGGCGAGGGCAACTTTATCTCGCCCGCGGTCTTTGTGCCACTGGCTGAATATTCAGGATTAATCGTGGACATCGGGCAATGGGTACTTGAAGAATCCTGTCGGCGTATTCAGCAGCTCACTGCAGCGGGATACGATGATTTGCGTGTTGCTGTCAATATTTCAATCCCGCAGTTCCGCGATCGCTGCTTCGTGGATAAAGTCAAAGGCGCACTTGCCACCTGTAATTGCGATCCCAGAAGACTGGAGCTTGAAATTACAGAAAGCGTGGTGATGGACGAGCCGCAAATCGTTATTGATGCACTGCGGGCACTGAAAGAACATGGTGTGGCAATTGCTATCGATGACTTTGGTACCGGCTTTTCATCAATGAGCTATCTGCAACAACTGCCTCTGGACAGACTAAAGGTGGATCGTTCGTTTGTGAGTGACATTTCCCCGGACAGAAATGCAGTTATCGCTGAAACCATAGTGACACTTGGTAATAAACTGGGGCTGACAACGATTGCTGAAGGTGTGGAAAAACGTGAGCAGGCCAGCTATATGATTAAACTTGGCTGCGAAGAGGCACAGGGGTACCTGTTTGCTAAACCCATGCCGTTTGATGATGTGATGACGTTTTTAAAATCGAGACAGTAATGGTTGTGCTTAACGCACCTTGCTAACAGATGCACAGAGAGCAATGATCAACTGAATGTGTCGCAAAGAGGCGGCATCAGGATGATAAGGAATTATGGCTCTCGAAGCGCAGGCTACGAACTTTATTTTTTAATAATGGTAATGTGGTTTCAATGAACCAAGGATTTTGTCGTAACCAGCGATTATTTCTTCCCGACGGATGGGGCAATACCATTAGTGTGGCTTCAGGGGTGTTCTGCTCTTTTACCGCTTGTGTCAGAGTAGGGTACGACGGTAAGTAATACTGTTGCGCGTAGCGTCCAATTAGCACAGTCAGTTGAGGCGATATGCAGCGTAGCAAGCGCTCATGCCAAGTGGGGGCGCATTCTTTTCTGGGGGGAGCATCCGCGCCCCGAACGTAACCGGGAAAGCAGAAGCCCATGGGTACCAAGGATACGTATTGCGCATTATAAAACGTATTGAATTCTATACCCAGCCAGTCCCGTAATCGGTTTCCACTGGCATCGTTCCATGGCGTGGATGACTGGTGAGCTTTAATGCCGGGGGCCTGACCTATGAGTATCAGCCTTGACGCTGCAGACGCAGCCAGCACAGGATTCGGGTCATAAGGCAAATGTGCTTCACAAAGCCTGCATTGCCTGACTTCCTTTATCAGTCTGTCGAAATTTTTTTCAGTAAATCTCACAATACTTCACTCACTGTCACACTTCTGTCATATTGCTGTGATCTAAAATTGACCAACTGGCGTTTTTACTGTATCTTAATACATAACAGTAATAGGTACTGTACCACAGGAGGAAAGACATGCGTAAAGTAGTACTAGGCTTAGCAATGCTATCAGCTTTTGGTGTTGCGCATGCGGAATCTGGCGAAAACCAGCTTTTCGATTGTATGGATGCTAAAACGTTCGAAATGAATAACCAATGTATGTCTGACAAAATCAGCAATAACATTCGTTTCCGCGATGCACAAACTGACTTGGTGAACATGGCAAAAGATAACAATGGACAATATGCTATTGCTACCATGACGTTCGACCAGGAAAAAATGCAAATTGATATCGTTGCGCACAGAGAAGCATTAAATGCGTTAAATACTCTGGCGGCAAACCGCAAATAAGCATTTAGTAAGCTTGTAATAAAAACCGGCGTATTGCCGGTTTTTTTGTATTAAATCTAGGCCTTTAATCTATTGTTTCATTTAATTACGCCACAGATGGTGTGTAATTCTCTTCGATCTTGGGCAAAGCCAGTGTCTCCATCCAGCGTGACAACAGAAACCGGTAACAATATCTTTGTTATCGTTAACAGACCCTCTGTGGCGCTGCATAAGTAGTAACAGACTAAAAAATTCGATTGAGTCCGTTTAACGCCGCCACCCGATAAGCTTCAGCCATTGTGGGATAGTTAAACGTGGTATTTACAAAATAGTCTATTGTGTTTCCCCCGTTCTTTTGCTGCATAATTGCCTGTCCGATATGGACAATCTCGGAGGCTCGCTCTCCAAAGCAGTGAATACCCAGCACTTCTTTGGTTTCACGATGAAACAGAATTTTCAGGCTTCCTACCTGAGTTGACGCTATTTGCGCCCGGGCCAGATGCTTAAACTGCGCCCGCCCCACTTCATAGGGCACCTTCGCCTGGGTTAATTCCTGCTCCGTTTTTCCTACTGAACTAATTTCCGGGATCGTATATATCCCCGTGGGGATATCTTCAACAAGGGCAGAGTGCGTTTCTCCCTGCAACATCGCTTCGGCAGCAAAGCGGCCTTGATTATAAGCGGCAGACGCAAGACTGGGGTAGCCGATGACGTCACCTACAGCATAAATATTCTCTACCTCAGTCTGATAGTTTTTGTTTACGTTTACCTGGCCACGCGAGTCAGCCTTGATGCCGACATTGGCTAGATTTAGCATATCGGTATTGCCGGTTCTGCCATTAGCGAAAAGCAGACAGTCGGCTTTCATACGCTTCCCTGACTCCAGGTTTAGGATCACACAATCATCTTTACCTTCGACTGACTTATATGACTCGGTATTTCGAATCACAACGCCGTTGTTCCATAAATGATAACTGAGGGCGTCAGAAATCTCGGTATCCAGAAAGGACAAAAGTCGGTCGCGCATATTTACCAAATCAACTTTTACACCCATGCCCCGGAATATACTGGCATATTCTGACCCAATGACGCCCGCACCATAAATGATGATGGATTTAGGATCGTGATCCAGCGACAAAATAGTATCAGAGTTGTAAATACGAGGATGGCTAAAGTCTATATCTGAGGGGGTATAAGGTCGGGAACCAGTGGCGATGGCAATTTGGCTCGCAGTAATGGTATCGCGGGAGCCATCAGCCCTGATAATTTCCAGAGTATTGGCGTCAATGAAGCTGGCTTCGCCATGGTATAGGGTTACCCGATTTCTGTCATAAAAAGAGGAGCGAAGTCGGGTCTGCGCACTGATCACGCCACTGGCATGTTTCATAATTTCCGCGAACGTCAAATTGCGGCTCACTCGATTATCTGCGAAAAGTGGCGTGGTGTTGTATTCAATGAGACGGCTCACTGAATGACGTAGCGCCTTTGAGGGAATGGTTCCCCAGTGCGTACAACCACCGCCAACTGCCTCATATCGTTCCACTACCGCTACATTTTTTCCTGCCTTGGCCAGCTGCATTGCAACACCTTCTCCACCGGGGCCGGTGCCGATAACAATGGCGTCAAACTGATACTTCGGGGTGGTGTTTTTTGCCGTCTTCTTGGTCATTGCGATACAGATCCTATGAGAGAGGGGAGAAAAAATAGTATGACAAAATAAAGTCTAGCAAGTTTATGATAAGAATAAAAAAGTATTGCTGAAGAGGCACTGCACCCTGAACTTTTCTGTGAAATATTCAAGTGAGTTTTACGTAACGCCTATGTCCTGAGGTATACAGAGAATAAAAAGCGTACCTTCTGGTGAAGAGTCGAAAGATATTTGACCTTCAAGAACCCGGTTCACCCATTGGTGAACGAGATGCAGGCCAAGGCCAGTATTGCCCTTATTTCTTGCTGTGGTGATGAAGGGGTCGAAGAGACGATGCCTGACTAAATCACTGATCCCGCCACCATTGTCACGAATGGTTATCGTAACCTGCTCCCCCTGCACAGAAGCTTTTAGGTGAATATGAAGACGTCTACCATCGACGTTAGCATGATCGATACAGTTGGTGATTAGGTTTTGCAGAACCTGAGACAAAATACCCGGGAAACTCAGCATAGTAATATTCGCCGGAACGGATACGTCGAGAGTTGCTTCTTGCCGCTTTAGCAGGGGTGACAGAGACCTGACTAAATCATCAATAGTTAGTGCAAGATCAAAGCTGGCTGATTCTTCATTGCCTCTGTCAACCGCCAGTCGTTTGAATCGCTTTATCAAATCGCCAGAGCGGTTCAGGTTTTCCAGCGCAAGCTGAGCACTATCGGCGCAGTGCTTCAGGTAGTCATCGAGTTGCTTTTTCGATAACCCATTGCTGGCCTTTTTGACAAACTCCTGCGTTCGTTGCTGAATACTGCTTACTGACATCACAGCACCACCTATCGGTGTGCTTAACTCATGCGATACGCCCGCGACGAGAATACCCAGTGACGCCATTTTTTCAGCCTCAACCAGCTCATCCTGAAGCAGTTTTTCTCTTTCCAGGGATGTCGCAAGTTCATTTTTATCTTTCTTCAGTTGCTTGCTTAACACCTCCAGCGCAAAAGTGTTACGCCAATCCCGATAAAAAATCAGACCGCTGATTAGCAGCACCATCAGCGCCAACCCTATGGCTGGTAGCAAGGCCTCTCTATGCAAGCGGGAGATAATATTGCTCTGGGTTTCGGCCAAAAAGTACAGAGTTGCAGACTGCTTGGTCGAGCCTGTATTCAGTCTAAATTTGTGACCACTGTAAATATCGTCACGGGAGTTCCTGAATAAGGCTACAGCGGACTGTTCATTCAAAGCCAGATAAAGCTGGGGGGTGTCTATTTTTAGACTGTGAGGCGTGCTACTTCGATCAATTGTCCACTCCTTTGCAGGTTCAGTATGTAATAGCCAGCGGTCATCATTGCTGGCTATCAGCAGATGAACATGGTTAGTGGAGAGCGTCTTCAACTGAGAAAATAACGTTGTCAGTGCAATATTGACTACAAAGAACCCATCTCCCAACGGATGATTGCTGTGTGCTCTGAGAATTCCTCTGATTGTAGGTTCATAAGGCGTTTGTACTTGTCCGCTTTCCACATTCAGGTCGATTGAAGATACCATGAGCTCTCCTGGACGGAGTGCGGTGGCCTGTTGGTAGTATTGTCGCTGACTTTTATCCTGTAAACCTGAAGGAGGCACGCTAACGGCGTTGCTGCCGTCAAAATTTATGCGGTACATTTCCATACCTTCAACCGAGAGCCAGCGTATTTGGGAAATGGCAGGATGCCCTTTTCCTATCCTCATCAAAGCATCAATGATTGTCGATGAATCAGCCCGTTCGGTAATCAAATCCTGCAGATGAGTATCCAGTAATGTAGTGCTTAGTCTGACATCACCCATTTCTGCACTGAACAGACTACTTGCGCGTCCCAGCACACCATTATGTTCACCTGCTAGTTTTTGGAGTGCACCGTCCAGCCTGACGAGATACAAGGTGTAACCTGTACTCGCCGCTAAAAAAAAAGCGACTAACAGCATCCACCATGTCGATGCTCGCAATAAAACAGGGGTGATTGTTTCACGCATAATGGTTCAGACTAGCGCTTTAGCCAAGCGATACAGTCAGACAGAAACATCGGTTTGGCAAAATAATATCCCTGACCATATTGATAACCGTTTCGCAGTAAAATTTGCTTTTGCTCTTCGTTTTCAACCCCTTCTGCGATTAACTCAAAGTTGAAGCGCTCGCCCAGCCTTCTCACCATATCGCAAACGGCAGTCGCTGCAGATGGGTCAGTCCCGGTGAGCTGTGCAACAAAACTCTGATCGACTTTCAGCGTTGTAGCCGCCAGTTCTGTAATGTGGGCCAGCGAAGAGTATCCGGTTCCAAAGTCGTCTATATTAACTTTAACCCCCATGTCCAGTAACTTGTCGAGGATCGGGTTCACCTCATTGTAGTCTTCCATTGCTTGCGATTCCGTCAATTCGATTTCAATCATAGATGCCGGAACACGTTGCTCTTCCACTAATTGTTTCAAATTATCTATAAATAATTTATTGGTGATATCGCTGTAGTTGACATTAAATGAGATTGGCACCAGCACACCTTCGTCCTGCAATACTTGCGCTGCCGCAAACGTTTTATTCATTACCATCGCGTCTATTTTGGCCATCAAACCCGAGGCTTCGGCAAGGGGAATAAACTGGATAGGTGGTACCATAGTTCCATCTGACTTACGCCAGCGAATTAAGGCTTCCAGGCCTACCGTCTCGTTTGTACGCATGTTTAACTTTGGTTGAAATGCCAGCTCCAGACCTTCCTGATCAGAAATTGCCTGATGCAACTCTCGAAGCAATTTGTATCTGGATTCGACTTCAGTAGGAAAGTCTTTAGAGAAAATGCTGACTTGTTCGCCCCGGTCACGACCCGTAGTCAGCGCCATTTCACCTACAGTTAAATACTGTTCTGGGGGAAGCCCGTCCAAGAGCGCAAGGTCCACTACACAGACATTTAGTAATAGTGAGTGTTCCAGTCCGTTAATAGTAAGTGACTGCTCACTTAGTTCTGCAAGTTCACTTTGTGAAGGTCTGTTTTTTTTATGAAAAAGTAGGGCGAAAGAATCGTCTCCCGTTAGTGCTATGGCATATACCAAAGGAAATTGATGTCTTAAGCTGGCAAGCAGCGCCTCAAGTAAGGACTTTGTATACTCACTGCCAAGTGTAATTTCGGTTTCAGTAAAGTTCTGAACATCGACTAAAATCATCAGGCTGCGTTGGCGTTCTGAGGACGTCATGTTTTGAAGCTCTCTAATTACCCAGTTCCGGTTGGGAATATGAAGCGTATTGTCGAAATAGGCGAGGGTAGAGAGCTTATTTAGCAGTGCCAGGTTTGTGAACCCATTGGCAATATTTTCGCTGAATACCATCAGCAGCGTGATATGGCTGCTTTCCAGCTTCAGTCGCGATCTTACAATAATAAGATAATGCTGGCTGTCGACTTTTGCAGTTGAAAAATAAAGAACAGACCAACCATCGAAAAACTGATGCTCCTTCAATTCAAGTGCGCGATTTATGGTATGGATCAATTGCGGGGATGCCTCTTCCATGGCATCCAGCTCCAGAAACGCAGCCAGCGAGTTTGCCTGAACGTTACTAAAATCACCACTCGTCGCGACGACTGGACAGTGGGCGAGAGTCGCATTATCAGGGCGATACACGCACACAATGCCACCGGTTTCTGAAGTGCCTATGACTTTTCCAACTTCATCCAAAACGGTATGCGTGAACGCGTTGATTTCCTGTTTCCCGGTAATGCTTCGAGAAGCATCTACAATCATCTGCAAACCGCGTTTCGCAATGTACAGCTCGGTTAACGAGATATACGTTCTGAAGTTACTTGTTACCAGCGTTCGCAGCTTCTCTTCGGTTAAGTCAACCTTATTCCAGTATTCATCGATGTCGTAGTCTTTCATGACATCTTTGCGCGGTGCGATACCGGGTTGGCCTGTTAATAAAATCACCCGTATTCTGTCATTACCGAGAATATTCCGTATTGTGTTCACAAGATATAAGCCGGCGTCGTCCTTCTCCATCACGACATCCAGTAAAATCACGCCAATATCATCACGTTCCGCTAAAATGCTTGCCGCTTCAGACGCTGACTCTGCGGTTAGTATATTGAGCTTGCGGCCCTGGACTGTTATTCCACTCAGAGCAAGGACAAGTGAGTTTTGATAGCCTTTGTCGTCTTCGACACTTAGCAGTGTCCAGCCGTCATTTCCCTGATTGTCAGCATTTACAGCTTCATCGTCCTTGAAGCGAAATAGTAGGTCACTACTCTTGTCAGTGCTTGCATTCCTGTGCATTACTTACCTCAGACATTTACAGATATATATTTGATAAACGTTTGTATCATTCACAAGTCAATATAGTACAAAGTCGGGTGTAGGCTATTGAAATTGATTAAATAAAGTTAAAAAAAGCCCACGTGAAGTGGGCTCTTACTTTATGCAAACTGGAGAGATAAATCCTGTAGCCTCAGCCACTTCTCTCGCTGAACCGCGAGCGCGTGCTTCAGCTCTTTGTATTTGAAGTCCAACTCAAACCTTTCAATGCTGCGCTTAATGCACTTCTGTCTTACCAGCATCAAACGTTTTTTAGTCGCATAATACTCTGACATCCTATGCATGAGCAGATCATACTCAGACTGAATTTTTGTAATGACTTCCTCTGCATTTGGCAACCTTGACGCTTTTTCACTGGCGCGCTGTAACTGCATAGCCGCTTTCGCTTTCTCTATGCGTTCTTCGGGACAGCGTCTCAGATTTTTCGTCAGGCCTACAAATGACAATCCACGAATTAACCACTTAGTGGGATCGTATTGCCACCAACGTATTCCGTTTCGATAGTCGTACTCAAAAATGTGATGGAAGTTGTGATAGCCTTCACCAAATGTAAAGAACGCCAGAATACCATTGTCTTTTGCGGTATTTTTATCTGTAAAAGGTTGTGAACCCCAGAAGTGTGCAAGAGAGTTGATAAAAAACGTTACGTGATGAACCAGTACCAGACGAAGTACGCCGGCCACCAGGATCATGCCGAGAATATCGCCGTTTAGCCAGCCGAGAACCCCTGCTACACCAAAATTAGCGGCCAGAACAATCGGGAGATAATATTTGTGCTGCCACATTACCACCGGATCTTTTTGTAAATCCCGACAATTACTGTAGTCACTGTATCGATTTGCTTGATATTCACGCAACATCCAACCAATGTGCGCAAACCACAACCCTCGCTTTGCCGAATAGGGATCATCATTTACGTCATCAACATGGCGATGATGGACACGGTGATCAGAAGACCAGTGCAAAATACTGTTTTGTAGTGCCATTGCACCACCGATAGCCAGTATCACTCGAACAACGATGTTCGCTTCGTATGTTTTGTGTGACCAAAGGCGGTGGTATCCCGCAGTAATTGACATGCCAGTGAAGAAAAACAACACGATTGCGCATGTCACTTCTACCCAGTCGATCCCTACTGTGATAGCCCAGACTGGAACACCGACAAATGCGATAAGCCCGGTGATAATAAAGACCATGATGTTGGTCATAATAAGAGGTGGTTTTTTCATATTAAATCTCAGCTTACAACTGTACGCTAATTTATCGTTTTCTGTCGTCGCGGGCAAGGGGTATCGATAAATTGCGACCTAAGTTTAATGTTTCACGTTATGCAGTATTCCAACTTGTTCACTATGGGAAAGCCCTGTGAAAACACCTATATCCTCCCCTCGCTATTCTCCGGCGGTGTGCGCTACAATGGAAGAAATCAGGACGGGATGCAGTTGTGAGCCGGCAGGAACAAAAACTCAAAACAAGACAAAACATCATCAATGGCGCATTCAGTTTGCTGGATGAGAACCGCAGTTTGTCAGCCATCAGCCTACGTGAAGTGTCGCGGGCAGCGGGGATAGCGCCAACCTCTTTTTATCGTCATTTCAAAGATATGGATGAGCTTGGCCTGACTCTGGTTGACGAGGCTGGACTCGCGTTGCGTCAGTTGATGCGGCAGGCGAGAAGACGTATCGCTTCAGGTGGCAGTGTCATTGGCACGTCGGTAGATACATTCATGGAGTTTATTGCCGCCAACACGAATGTTTTCCGGTTATTGTTGCGTGAGCATACCGGCACATCCGCTGCCTATCGTATGGCGGTATTCAGAGAAATTCAGCATTTCATTGAAGAGCTAACAGATTACATCATCGAGCAGCAGCAAGTGGAATACAGCATCGCGAATATTCAGGCAGATGCCATGGTGAGGCTGGTTTTCAGTGCGGGGGCTGAAGCGTTAGAGGCTGACACTCAATTGCGAGGGGAGATTGCTATTCGGGTAAAGTCCCAGCTGCGATTTATTCAGCTGGGGGCTGCGGCGACACTACTCAATAAAAACCAGATGCTGCGTGAATAGCAAAAAACGTTCATTTTTTGAGCCTAAACGTTGCGGCTAAGTTTTACTCCAGCCTCAATATGATGAGTGAACGGAAACTGGTCGAATAATGCTGAGTCGGTAATCTTATGCGTTTCGCAAAGAGTACGAAGGTTGTCGGCTAGCGTTTCCGGGTTGCAGGAAATGTAGATGATGTTGTCGTAGTCCTGGATTTTCTTCAGCGACTCCTTGTCTAATCCTGCACGTGGCGGGTCAACCAATACGGTAGAGAAGTTATATTCAGTCAGGTCTATACCCTCAAGGCGTGCGAACGTTCTGGTCCCTTTCATCGCCTCCACAAACTCTTCTGCCGATAATCGTACGATTTTGACATTATCCAGCCGGTTAGCGTCGATATTATATTGTGCAGCATTTACTGAAGGTTTAGCGATCTCGGTGCCGATCACCCGGCGAAAGTGCTTTGCCAAAGGCATGGAGAAGTTGCCCGCGCCACAATACATCTCAAGCAAGTCGCCATCCAGAGCCGATGATACATCCAGTGCCCACTCGATCATCCGGCAATTGACCTGTGCATTTGGCTGCGTAAAGCTGTTTTCTATATGTTTGAAGATGAACGATTCGCCGTTTATTGGCAGGCGCTCGATCACAAAATCACTCCCGATGATTCTTTTTTGTTTGCGGGCGCGTCCAATCAGACTGACTGGCATTGTATGGCCTAGTTCCTCACGAAGTCGCGTTGCTTCTTCTTCCCATTCCTCATCCAGCTGTTTGTGGTAGAGCAGGCTAATCACCATTTCTCCGGACAGACCTGACAGATAATCTATTTGAAACAGCTTTTTCCGCAATACGGCATTGTCGCGCAATTTATCCATCAATAGCGACATCATGATGTTGATACCTGACGAGGCAGGAGGAAATGAATCGACTCTGTACTTTTCTTTAGTATCCTGATTAAACATGATGTGATAAAGATCATCGCCATCATGCCATACCCGAAACTCAGCCCGCATTCGATAGTTTACCGTTGCAGAGGCATAAACGCGGGGCGCAGGTGCATCGAATGCTGACAGCAGGCCAGTCAGCCTGGAGACTTTTTCATCAAGTTGTGACTGATATTGCTGGTCGGTAGGAGTTGTCATGCGGTCCTCTATTGCCATGTGCGCCAAGGGTGCGCATTGTAGTGGCTTTTGTTTCCAGTGCAATGCCATAAGCCATTATAGCCCTCACTATTTGCATTAAAATTAAACAATTTCGCTTTTGAGCCGATAATAAGATTGAGGATAGTGAGGATCAAATTATGAACGTGGGTCAAATCAAGGCGTTTCTTGGTGACCAGAAAGCATCTGTGCACCCGGATACTGCTTTAAAGAAACAGTTACAGGAAGAAGGTTTGCGCCAGGCCGCAGAATTCAAACAGTCGCAGTCTTCGGCAGTTAGTGTTAGCAGCTCCAACACGGCTATCGGTCTTAAAATATTTAGTGGTGCCTTGTCCCAGTCGGTGAAGCTGGACGGGAAACAGGCGCCTGAAGAAAAGCCCGACAAAACTGAAGACAAGAACAAGTCGTTGTTTGATTTTGAAAAAGTTGCCCGTAACGTCATGCGCTTTGTCGGTGGCGTTATTGAAGGAGCAGCACGTGGTGGCGCTGATCAGGAAAAGCTGAATAGTTTATTCTCTCAGGCTCGCGAAGGTGTGGCGAAAGGCATTGCCATGGCAGAAAAAGACATTGGCAGTTTTATGAATGACGACATCAAAGAGGGGATTGATCGCAGTCGAAATCTCATCAATGATCGTATCGATTCATTAGAACAGCGCCTGTTAGGTGGTGATGACGCCAATACTGTTGATGGAGTTAAAGCGTCGTTGGCGATTGGGGCCAGTGATAGCCGCTCTGGCAATATTCTTATTCGCACCCGTGACGGCGACGAACTCACCTTGAGTTTTGAAAGCTTGCGTCAGTTTCAGTATGCGCAGCAATCACAGCTAACCTCTTCAGCTAGCCAGACCACTGGCAGCGGCGATAATACGGGCGCAGCGGATTACACCACCACTGCCTCGCAAACATCGTTGTATCAGTATTTCGAAAGAAGTGGCGTTAGTTTCTCGCTGAAAGGTGAACTTGATGAAGATGAATTAAAGGCTATCGCTGACTTGGTAGGGGAAGCAAACGACCTCGCTGATACTTTCTTTGCAGGTGATTTGGATAAAGCTTTCGAAGAGGCCCTGTCACTGGGCTTTGATGACAGGGAGTTGGTTGGCTACGCACTTCAGTTGAACCACACCAAACAGTCTCAGGTAGTGGAAGCATACGAAAGTATACAGCACTATCGGGATGAAAATGCTGATGCCAACAAATACGGGAATGTAGTCAGTCCTATCTCACAATATATGGACAAAATGATGAATACGATGAACAGTGCAGGTGAGAAGCTCCAGAGCGGGGAAGATTACAGCAATCTGATTGCGGGCATCATCAATAAGATGGAAGATGTTCAGGTACCTGACCTGCTTACTGCAATAAACCGATTCCATACTTTTAATCAGCGTTTACTGGACGCAATGCCTGGTAACGAACCGGTAACGGCAAAGCCAGAACCTGATAAACAGGAAAATGCATAATAAAAAGCCCGGCGTTTGCCGGGCTTTTTGGTTCATTCCTGATCCGTTACTTTATCTTTCGCCGGACGAACCTTTAACGTCCTTTCTAAGAATATCGAATCATTCAGTTTGGCAATCGTACCGTCAACGTCGTCGGTCTCAACTTCTATAAAGCCATAGCCTTTCCGTTTGCCTGTCCTGCGATCCTTCATTAATCGGACAGAGTGAACAGGAAGAAAATCTTTAAAATACTCTTTTACCGCATCTTCATTAGCTTTATATGGAAGGTTCCCTACATATAATGTAGTGACATCTGAAGCTGCTGAAGCATTGTCCTTGTCAGAAACTGACGTTGATGAGTTAAACAAAGACGCTAACCAAGGTGTAAGAATACCACTTAACAGTAGTGACGCTGAAACCGTCAGTGGCAAACTTGTGTTCAGGCTAGCAGACGAAAAAACCAGATAACCGGCTACTGCAAATACCGCGCTAATCACCGCGCATTGAATAAAGCCTACTTTCATATACCTTCCTTATATTGTTTTTTATGATCATTGGAGGCTGTATGTAGTTTACTCATTTGTAACAAAATGGACAATGCTTACTGAAAACCCTATACGAAAGTGCAATATGCTTGAGGTTTTGTATCTAAAATAGGCGTTATGAGCATTAATTAAGCTTAAACACAAAAAACTTAAAAAAGGTGTTGATCTTTAGAATCCGGAAAGTAGAATGCGCTCCACGTTCTGAGGGGGCTACGGCAAACGAAGAGCACGGCAACGAAAGCGGTTTAAATCGAAATTAAAAACTTTGAAAAAACGCTTGACACTGTCACTGAGGAGTGTAAAATGCGCCTCGCTTCGGGGAAAGCCTCTGAAACAACGCTGAGTAACTAAGGTGATTCAGCAAGACCAAAAGAAATTTTGCGAGCAAAATATTTTTTGGTCAAACGTTCTTTAACAATCTATAACAAGACAATCTGTGTGGGCACTCGTTAAGAGTGTCAACAACGACGATTCATATTTTGTTAGTTTTTATAAAACTAACATTTCGATTTTAATTGAAGAGTTTGATCATGGCTCAGATTGAACGCTGGCGGCAGGCCTAACACATGCAAGTCGAACGGTAACAGGATGTGCTTGCACATCGCTGACGAGTGGCGGACGGGTGAGTAATGCTTGGGAACTTGCCTTTGCGAGGGGGATAACAGTTGGAAACGACTGCTAATACCGCATAACGTCTTCGGACCAAACGGGGCTTAGGCTCCGGCGCAAAGAGAGGCCCAAGTGAGATTAGCTAGATGGTGAGGTAAAGGCTCACCATGGCGACGATCTCTAGCTGTTCTGAGAGGAAGATCAGCCACACTGGGACTGAGACACGGCCCAGACTCCTACGGGAGGCAGCAGTGGGGAATATTGCACAATGGGGGAAACCCTGATGCAGCCATGCCGCGTGTGTGAAGAAGGCCTTCGGGTTGTAAAGCACTTTCAGTTGTGAGGAAAAGTTGGTAGTTAATACCTGCCAGCCGTGACGTTAGCAACAGAAGAAGCACCGGCTAACTCCGTGCCAGCAGCCGCGGTAATACGGAGGGTGCGAGCGTTAATCGGAATTACTGGGCGTAAAGCGCACGCAGGCGGTTTGTTAAGCTAGATGTGAAAGCCCCGGGCTCAACCTGGGACGGTCATTTAGAACTGGCAGACTAGAGTCTTGGAGAGGGGAGTGGAATTCCAGGTGTAGCGGTGAAATGCGTAGATATCTGGAGGAACATCAGTGGCGAAGGCGACTCCCTGGCCAAAGACTGACGCTCATGTGCGAAAGTGTGGGTAGCGAACAGGATTAGATACCCTGGTAGTCCACACCGTAAACGCTGTCTACTAGCTGTGTGTGAATTTAATTCGTGCGTAGCGAAGCTAACGCGCTAAGTAGACCGCCTGGGGAGTACGGCCGCAAGGTTAAAACTCAAATGAATTGACGGGGGCCCGCACAAGCGGTGGAGCATGTGGTTTAATTCGATGCAACGCGAAGAACCTTACCTACACTTGACATGCAGAGAACTTTCCAGAGATGGATTGGTGCCTTCGGGAACTCTGACACAGGTGCTGCATGGCTGTCGTCAGCTCGTGTCGTGAGATGTTGGGTTAAGTCCCGCAACGAGCGCAACCCTTGTCCTTAGTTGCCAGCATTCAGTTGGGCACTCTAAGGAGACTGCCGGTGACAAACCGGAGGAAGGTGGGGACGACGTCAAGTCATCATGGCCCTTACGTGTAGGGCTACACACGTGCTACAATGGCATTTACAGAGGGAAGCAAACTTGCGAGAGTAAGCGGATCCCTTAAAGAATGTCGTAGTCCGGATTGGAGTCTGCAACTCGACTCCATGAAGTCGGAATCGCTAGTAATCGCAAATCAGAATGTTGCGGTGAATACGTTCCCGGGCCTTGTACACACCGCCCGTCACACCATGGGAGTGGGATGCAAAAGAAGTAGTTAGTTTAACCTTCGGGAGAACGATTACCACTTTGTGTTTCATGACTGGGGTGAAGTCGTAACAAGGTAACCCTAGGGGAACCTGGGGTTGGATCACCTCCTTACCAAAAGTCGACGTGACACACTTGATGCAGTGCCTACACAGATAGTCTTGTTATAAATAGAAGAACGACCAATTATGGGGCTATAGCTCAGCTGGGAGAGCGTCTGATTTGCATTCAGGAGGTCAGCAGTTCGATCCTGCTTAGCTCCACCATCTTTGCTTTATGAAGAAAGAGCTGAATCGAGCAATTAGTTGCGATGATTTTTGTTCTAGGTAAGCCGGATGAGGAGCGAGCGAAGGAGCATACATAAGTATGTGACTGACCGAGTGACGAACCAGAGGCGCAGCATAGGGCAAAAAGCAGAAGCAGATAATAGGCTTGTAGCTCAGCTGGTTAGAGCGCACCCCTGATAAGGGTGAGGTCGGCAGTTCAAGTCTGCCCAAGCCTACCATTTCTTCCTGGCTTTTCGTTATCGAATTGCTCATGTGCTACTTGCACACTACGCAATCCGATGCCTCAATCCAGAAAGAAATAACATCATCAGCATTGGATGCTGATTTGGTCAAAACGGACTGAAATCCTAATGAATATTTACTGAAGACAGTAAGCATTGATTAGGGTTTTTTACTCTAAAGTGAAATGACTCGTCATTTTACGAACGTTCTTTAACAATTTGGAAAGCTGATATTAATAGTAATCAATCAAAATTGAGTAACTGAGAATTTATAGTGCGCAACTGAGCGTACTGTGAGTCCTCCTTGCGCAAAAGTTCCGATGCTACGCATCGAAATTTTGCACTAGTAACTACTCTACTTGACTTGAATTGCTTGTTATCAATTAAGTTTGATGACAAGGCAATTCTTCCGATTAGCTTGTCATCATACAGCAGGTATTGAATTACCACTCAATGCAGGAGTCAAAAGGCTGCTTGGGGTTGTATGGTTAAGTGACAAAGCGTATACGGTGGATGCCTTGGCAGTTAGAGGCGATGAAGGACGTGTAAGTCTGCGAAAAGCTGTGGTGAGCCGACAAAATGCATTTGAGCCACAGATGTCCGAATGGGGAAACCCACCTGTTTACAGGTATCACTTACTGAATACATAGGTAAGTGAGGCGAACGAGGGGAACTGAAACATCTAAGTACCCTTAGGAAAAGAAATCAACCGAGATTCCCCTAGTAGCGGCGAGCGAACGGGGAGCAGCCCTTAAGCTGCATTGGATTTAGTGGAAGCCTCTGGAAAGTGGCGCGATACAGGGTGATAGCCCCGTACACGAAGAAACCTTTGTAGTGAAATCGAGTAGGTCGGGACACGTGTTATCTTGACTGAATATGGGGGGACCATCCTCCAAGGCTAAATACTCCTAACTGACCGATAGTGAACCAGTACCGTGAGGGAAAGGCGAAAAGAACCCCTGTGAGGGGAGTGAAATAGAACCTGAAACCGTATACGTACAAGCAGTGGGAGCCCCATCACTAAGTGCCTTTAGTGGTGAGACTCACAAAGTGCAACAGCTTGATAAGCGAGTAACGTTGACCTGCGCAAGCAGCCAACGGTAAACCGACAAAATCAGGCAGGGTGCTTAGTGATGGGGTGACTGCGTACCTTTTGTATAATGGGTCAGCGACTTATATTTAGTAGCAAGGTTAAGCGAATAGCGGAGCCGTAGCGAAAGCGAGTGTTAACTGCGCGTTTAGTTGCTAGGTATAGACCCGAAACCCGGTGATCTAGCCATGGGCAGGTTGAAGGTTGAGTAACATCAACTGGAGGACCGAACTCACTAACGTTGAAAAGTTAGGAGATGACTTGTGGCTGGGGGTGAAAGGCCAATCAAACCGGGAGATAGCTGGTTCTCCCCGAAATCTATTTAGGTAGAGCCTCGGACGAATTCCATTGGGGGTAGAGCACTGTTAAGGCTAGGGGGTCATCCCGACTTACCAACCCTTTGCAAACTCCGAATACCAATGAGAACTATCCGGGAGACACACGGCGGGTGCTAACGTCCGTCGTGAAGAGGGAAACAACCCAGACCGCCAGCTAAGGTCCCAAAATATTGCTAAGTGGGAAACGATGTGGGAAGGCACAGACAGCTAGGAGGTTGGCTTAGAAGCAGCCACCCTTTAAAGAAAGCGTAATAGCTCACTAGTCGAGTCGGCCTGCGCGGAAGATGTAACGGGGCTAAGCAATATACCGAAGCTGCGGCAATGCGATTTATCGTATTGGGTAGGGGAGCGTTGTGTAAGCTGTTGAAGGTGTGTTGAGAAGCATGCTGGAGGTATCACAAGTGCGAATGCTGACATGAGTAACGATAATGGGGGTGAAAAACCCCCACGCCGGAAGACCAAGGTTTCCTGTCCCATGCTAATCAGGGCAGGGTAAGTCGGCCCCTAAGGCGAGGCAGAAATGCGTAGTCGATGGGAAACGGGTTAATATTCCCGTACTTATATAATCAGTGATGGAGGGACGGAGAAGGCTAAGCAAGCCTGGCGTTGGTTGTCCAGGTGAAAGCGAGTAGGCTGAGAGATTAGGTAAATCCGGTTTCTTAAGGCTGAGACGCGAGACGAGCTCCCAAGGGAGTGAAGTTGTTGATGCCCTGCTTCCAGGAAAAGCTTCTAAACTTATGATTATGTAAACCGTACCCCAAACCGACACAGGTGGTCAGGTAGAGAATACTAAGGCGCTTGAGAGAACTCGGGTGAAGGAACTCGGCAAAATAGTACCGTAACTTCGGGAGAAGGTACGCCTCTGAAGGTGAAGGACTTGCTCCGTAAGCTTTTGGAGGTCGCAGTGACCAGGTGGCTGGGACTGTTTATTAAAAACACAGCACTCTGCAAACTCGAAAGAGGACGTATAGGGTGTGACACCTGCCCGGTGCCGGAAGGTTAATTGATGGGGTTAGCGTAAGCGAAGCTCTTGATCGAAGCCCCGGTAAACGGCGGCCGTAACTATAACGGTCCTAAGGTAGCGAAATTCCTTGTCGGGTAAGTTCCGACCTGCACGAATGGTGTAACCATGGCCACGCTGTCTCCACCCGAGACTCAGTGAAATTGAAATCGCAGTGAAGATGCTGTGTACCCGCACCTAGACGGAAAGACCCCGTGAACCTTTACTACAGCTTGGCACTGAACATTGAACCTACATGTGTAGGATAGGTGGGAGGCTTTGAAGCATTGTCGCCAGATGATGTGGAGCCGTCCTTGAAATACCACCCTTGTATGTTTGATGTTCTAACATAGGTCCCTAATCGGGATTGTGGACAGTGTCTGGTGGGTAGTTTGACTGGGGCGGTCTCCTCCCAAATAGTAACGGAGGAGCACGAAGGTTAGCTAATCACGGTCGGACATCGTGAGGTTAGTGCAATGGCATAAGCTAGCTTAACTGCGAGACAGACACGTCGAGCAGGTACGAAAGTAGGTCATAGTGATCCGGTGGTTCTGTATGGAAGGGCCATCGCTCAACGGATAAAAGGTACTCCGGGGATAACAGGCTGATACCGCCCAAGAGTTCATATCGACGGCGGTGTTTGGCACCTCGATGTCGGCTCATCACATCCTGGGGCTGAAGTCGGTCCCAAGGGTATGGCTGTTCGCCATTTAAAGTGGTACGCGAGCTGGGTTTAGAACGTCGTGAGACAGTTCGGTCCCTATCTGGTGTGGGCGTTGGATGATTGAGGGGGGCTGCTCCTAGTACGAGAGGACCGGAGTGGACGAACCGCTGGTGTTCGGGTTGTTTTGCCAAAGGCATTGCCCGGTAGCCAAGTTCGGAATCGATAACCGCTGAAAGCATCTAAGCGGGAAGCGAGCCCCAAGATGAGTCATCCCTGAGCTTTAAGCTCTGGAAGGGTTGTTATAGACTATGACGTTGATAGGCAGGGTGTGGAAGCGTTGTAAGGCGTTAAGCTAACCTGTACTAATTGCCCGAGAGGCTTAACCATACAACGCCCAAGAAGCTTTATGCTTGAGTGTTGTGTGTGAGACAAGCTAAGAAATAGTAAAGTAGAGTAGATAAGTTACTCAACACGATTGAATATCAGACTTTCCCAAATTGTTACTAATTTAAGCGAGGCTGACTTAACACACTGTAAAATGTACTGTGAGTCCTCCTTGCGCAGAAGTTAACTCAGAAAGCAGCATGCGCTTCGCGCAGCAATTGGCTTCGTTAATTCTGCACACAGTTTATGCTTGGCGGCCATAGCGACGTGGCACCACCTGATCCCATTCCGAACTCAGAAGTGAAACACGTTAGCGGCGATGGTAGTGTGGGGTCTCCCCATGTGAGAGTAGCACACCGCCAAGCTCCCATTCGAAAAGCCCGCTCAACTGAGCGGGCTTTTTTCGTCTGTGCGTCTAAAAAAAACTTCATCCCCCGTAGTGCAACGCGCTTGTCAGGGACCTCTCTGGTGTTCACCAGGCAGCGGAAGCAACGATAAATGCAGAATAAAATAACTTCATCACTCACGGAATCACGAACAAGAAAGCTTGCTAATCTGGGCATTCAGACAATAGTTGCTGAACAGGCTTATATTTAATAACCAGACCCTGATGCTTACACCAAGACTCACCATCTGTAGCAGGCCGTTCTTCATTCTCATAATGATATTGAGCATGCTTCGCTTGCGACACTCACCATGTATCACCGCTGACCGACCCGGCCCCAGGTGACAAAGCAATAAGCAGAAACGGCACACTGTCACTCGCCGGCACGGTCTCGAAATTCGAAAAGCCCGCTCAGCTCAGCGGGAATTTTCGTATTAGATAGGTTTCGCCTGGTGCAGCGCTAACAGTGTGAAATCGCTATGAGTTATCTGTGATAATCTTTAGACGGTTTACTATTGTAAAAACGACAATATAGTTTCTGGAGTGTGACGTTCACGAAATGAAGAATATTCCAAAATAATGGTCATTCATCTGAACGCATTCTGTGCGAAGAATTGTTTTATATTAGGAAAATCTACCTCGAACCCTGCGTTTTCCAACATGGCCAGTGCGCTTCCAATATCATTGTAAAACTCGTGATCAATATTTGCAGAGCCGTAAGCGGTCGTGAGCTGCCGTTTTATGGTTGCAGAGATGTCAGAATCTACTATGACTATGGCGAGAATAGAAAGCCCAAGTTTTTGACGAATGGCAGTCTGTTTTACGAAGTAATCATACACTGAAGGCTGCATTAAGCTTTCACCGTACAAGCAACTTACCTGACACCAGGGCTTTGACAGGTCTAAATTATTGATGACTTCGCCCATCTCGCGAGAGCCGCGTCTAAGCGTTTCATCATTCCAAGGACCACGAGCTGAGAAAGTGAGAACCTGCTTAAAACTGGCAACTTCATAACGCCCATGCTCTGTGCCGGGACGACTGCGCAGTGTATACATTTGTGAAATACCAGCAACTATTCGTAATCTTTATGACTATAGCTGCGGACACTCTATAAAACCACCTCTATGAATGAGAAGTTGGCCATAGATTTTCGCTATGTGTAAGGCGGGACTGACAGATTCAATTTGAGGATATCATCTTATGGCTGTAGGTCTTATAACCCTAATGTCTCCACAGGCAGGTCAACTAAATAGCTTCGGAGAGTGAAGATAAGAGCCGCATCAGGCGGCTCTTGAAGGGGTGGGGGTTACTCTTCAGAATTTTCAGTCATAGTGCGCTGATACTGTGAGTATTCAACACGAGTAATTAACTCGTTACCGTTGATATCAATATCATCAAAATTCTGAATTACACCACCGCGTGACGCCTCTGCTTTTGTCAGTTCGCCGTCATTATCGGTATCCATCAGGTCAAATTCGCTCTCAGCGACGACCGTCTTTTTGACTTTAACTTCTTTTTCTATCATTTTGCCGCCAGACTCTGCTTTGGTTTTGGCGTGCATTTTTGCATCCATTTTGTGATCATCGCCAGCAGCAGAGACGGTCTTAGGATCGACTTCCTCAACGCTGTTTTTCATAGACTGTACCGACGCCACTACATCTCCATCAAAATGCTCAGGATTATTGGTGACATGCGTGTTGAACTCTTTAATAGACAAGCGCATGTCATTGTCTAAATCAATGTTGGAAAAATGCGCGTAGATATCGTTATCGTCCGCTTCCTCACGAGAGATATACCCATTATCGTCGTTATCGAGGTCTGCAAAAGTTGTATCGATCTTTTCCTGATGATCGCCAGCGATTGCACTTGCTGATAATGCGGCACTGATCAATGTTACTAGTGTTAACTTTTTCATATCTAACTCCTTGGTTTTGCCTCCATACTGCATAAACGGAGGAGAAAATTCACAATCCCCCATTCAGGTAACGTGCCAAATACCTAAAAATCCAATTAAAACAATTAGCTGTGAAATTACTGGCTAAGCCAGACGGTTATTGCTTTATGAGATATCTATAGAAGCTTTTGCAAAACTTACCTACTAACTCTTAATTTTGATAACAAAAAGTTAACAAGAAGATGTAATTCATCGGCACTTGCATTTGAGGCTGTTGCGTTGGAAAAGCTACTAACTGAGATGATTAATCGTACGTTGAAAATGTATTACTATTTGCTTTCCGCTTGACCTGATTTTTTTGTTCACTGGTGGCTTTAAACTTTTTGGTATCTGTTCTCGACATATAGTTATCACAACATAAATATGTCTGGACACACATATGGATATTACCCGCGCGGCAATTAGAAATGCCTCTGGCGTTACGATCGTTATCGCCATTATTGCCGCAATCGGACTGTATAGCCTGTTTACTCTCCCCGTGCAGCTTTTTCCTGATATAGAAAGGCCATCTATTTCTATCCAGACTTTCTGGCGTGCAGCCTCGCCTCAGGAAATTGAGTCTGAGATACTTGAGCCTCAGGAAGAAGTGCTTCAGGGGCTGCCCGGCCTGCACAGCATGAGGGCCTGGGCGAATCAGGGGAATGCCTGGATCAATCTGGAGTTCGGTTTGGAGACTGATATGCAGAAAACCTTAATCGAGGTTATCAGTCGAATGAACAGGATCCCTCCATTACCCCGGGACGCATTGTCACCGAATATTATGATGGGAGGAAATGACGGCGGCGGGCCAGCCTTGACTTATTTTTTTCTACAACAACTTCCCGGCAATACCAACCCAATCAATAGTTATGTCACTTATTTTGAGGATGTGATCCGGCCTCAAATTGAAGCAATTCCGGGAGTGTCACGTGCGCGAATGGAAAGCGGTGTCGGCGGTGCTGAAGAGTTTCAAATTGTATTTGACCCTTTTAAGGCAGCCGAACTCGGCGTAGATCTTACCAATATTACCTCAATGCTGGGCGCCGCTAATGATGTTTCCGGGGGATTTGTTGATGTAGGCAGACGTCGTTACACTCTTCGATTTGAAGGTCGGTATGCGCCTCAGAAAATGGGCGAAATGATTTTAGAATGGCGTGAGGGGAGTCCTGTTATGTTGCAGGATATCGCAGACATACGTATCCAGAGAGCCGACGGCAGTAACTTCAGCGTACAAAATGGCAACCCCGCAATTTCCATCCGAATTGACCGTGAGAACAGCGCCAATGTGCTATCAACGCTGGAAGCGGTAAAAGCCAAAGTTGATGAGCTTAATAGTACGGTCCTGATTAATGAGAAGCTGACTATGGCACAGTCTTTTGATGCATCAGTATTCATTTATCGGGCGGTCAATCTGGTAACCAGTAATTTGCTACTGGGCGTGTTGTTAGCTATCGGTGTGCTCTGGCTGTTCATGCGTCAGCTACGCGCAACGCTGATTGTTGCCTTGTCTATACCGATCTCGTTACTCAGTACTTTTATTGTTTTGCAAATTACGGGGCGTACCTTAAATGTCATTTCTCTTGCTGGCCTGGCCTTTGCTGTAGGCATGGTTCTCGATGCAGCCATTGTGGTTTTAGAAAATATTGTGCGTAAAAAGCCTGATGCCGCAACGTCTGATGATGCCAGCTACCTTGCAACGAAAGAAGTTTTCGGCGCATTACTGGCTTCCACGGCTACCACGGTGGCTATCTTTATTCCTGTCATGTTTTTAAGCGATGTAGAAGGTCAGCTGTTTGCCGATCTTGCGCTGACTATCGCCATCGCGGTGAGCATATCTATGGTCGTTGCAGTAACGGTGTTGCCGGTGATTGCCAGTCGTTGGCTTGTGAATGACATGCCACAGGACAAACTGCTTCCGGTATGGCGACGAATCGCGTCGTATGTAATGGCGGTATCGGCCACCCAGCGTCGCAGAGTACTGACGGTGACCGTGCTAATGAGTTTGCCTATTCTGGGGAGCGTGTTGTTGATGCCTAAGCTTGATTACCTGCCTCCGGTGAAACGTGATGCAATTGATGCCTTTTTTAATTTTCCTGCGGGGGCTAGCGACGCATATATAGAGAAAGATGTCATGGCAAAGGTGGTGCAACGGTTACAACCTTATATGGACGGAACGAAGTCGCCTGCACTGAAAAACTATTACATTATTACCTGGCCAAATGGAGGGACTCTTGGCGTCAGAGCGAAGGATCAAAATAATATTCGCGCACTCGAAACAGTGGTAAGGGATGAAATTCTGGTGGACTTGCCTGATACACAAACTTTTGCCATGCAGGGGAATCTTTTCGGCGGCTTTGGTAATGGGCGCTCTATTGATGTTCATTTGCAGGGAACGGATCAGACCGGACTTGTCGCCGCTGCTCAGGTTGGCCTGGATCTGATACGCGACAGTTTTCCGACAGCAAATGCACGAGCTAACCCGAGTCTGGAGCAAACAGAGCCGGAACTGCAGTTCTTCCCTAACGACAGTCGAATAAGCGAAGTCGGTTACAGCCGTGGACAAGTCGCTAATCTGGTACGATCGATGGGCGATGGTATGTACGTTGGAGAGTACTTTGATGGCATTAAACGCCTGAACATTATCTTTCGCTCTGAAGACTGGGACAACCCCGAGTTACTGGCGGCAACTCCATTGATGACGCCATCAGGTGAGATAGTGCAGCTTGGCGAGCTGGTAACTATTGAAAGAGCAGTCGGGCCCTCCAGTATTCAACGCATTGATCGCCGGCGTACCCTCACGTTGAACTTCAATCCCCCTGAAGGAATGACGTTAGAAGAAGCCATGGCGATAATCAAAGAAAAGGTGGAGCCAGGGATCCTGGCTGTCATGCCGGCCGGTGGCGCAATCAATTACGGCGGCAGCGCAGACAGTCTGAAAACGGCAATTGCAACCATGAGCCAGAACTTTTTGTTTGCGATGGGCTTGCTGATTGTATTGATGGCGGGACTTTTCCGCTCACTGAAAGACAGCATTATGGTTGTGTTGGCCCTTCCACTGGCTACTGTAGGCGGTGTTATTGCAATTCAGCTATTGAATCTGGTGACCTTTCAGCCAATGGATTTACTTACCATGATTGGCTTTATCATATTACTGGGACTGGTGGTTAATAATGCCATCTTGCTGGTACACCAAACCCGCAATGGTGAGCGTGAAGGTCTTAGCCGACGTGACGCTGTACATCAGGCGATCCTGTTACGGTTGCGGCCAATTTTCATGAGTACACTGACATCGTTATTCGGCATGCTGCCATTACTGCTATTACCTGGCGCCGGAAGTGTCATTTACCGCGGTCTGGCTGCGGTCATCGTCGGCGGTATGACGGTCAGTACACTGTTCACGCTGATACTGCTACCCACACTTTTACAGCTTACCGTACCTCGCTTTGACTCAACATCAGTGGTACAGCCAGGGCCGCTTTCTGCACGGGCCAGGCAACGCAAACTCGATGATAACGTATAAAGGACACTCACTATGAAAACACGAATGCCTAAGGCGTGTCGCTGGCTGGGATGCCTGATGCTGCTGTCTGTTTCAGCAATAGCTCAGGATACAACACCGCCTGCGCTGGTTGAAATTGATACTTTAAGGCATGAAACAATCACTCAGCAGGTATGGGTTCCCGGCACAGTCGTGAGCCGCACAGATGCGCAAATTGCATCAGAAGTTGCCGGGCGGATCATGTGGATGGCTGAGGTTGGACAGCACATTAGCCGCGGTGAGGTGTTGGTCAAGCTCGATGCTACCCGGCTTACTTTACAACTGAAACAAGATGAAGCAAATGTTGCGATGTGGGAGTCCAGAGTGGCGTTGCTTGAAAGAAAACGGGAGCGTTTCTCAAGAATGGCTAAACAGCAAAATGTTTCTGAAGACCAGTTAGATGAAACGCTGTCTGAGTTGGAAGTCGCCCGACAGGAGTTGGCGCAGGCAAAAGTCTCTCATTCGCTGACGAATTATCAGATTGAACGCAGCACGGTGAGAGCACCGTTTGATGCAATAATAGTAAGCCGGTTGCAGGTGCCGGGTGAGTATACAAGTGTCGGGCAGTCGTTGTTACAGGTTGTCGATCCGACAAATGTAGAAGCAACCGTACGGGCACCGCTGTCAGTGATTCCTTTTATAGAGCAAGGTATGTCGGTTGCAGTATCCGACCGCAGACAAACGTCAGAGGAAGTGATAAGGACGGTGGTGCCAGTAGGCAATGCCGCATCCCGAATGATGGAAATACGCATCTCGCTTATGCCAAATCAGTTTGCCATTGGCAGTGCAGTAAGAGTAGCGCTGCCTCACTCAAAGGCGCATCGGGGAATGACCGTTCCGCGGGATGCGTTAGTACTCAGAAAAGCCGGCGCATTCATATATCAGATTAATGCGGATAATGAAGCGACACAGGTGGCAGTAACAACCGGTGTGGGAGTAGGAGATCGCATCGAAGTGTTTGGTGAGCTGGAAGCGGGCTCCCCGGTTGTCGTGCGCGGCGCCGAGAGACTGAGATCGGGTCAGAAAGTCAGATATGTGGATGACAACCAGTCTCTTACCGCGCGTACGCCTTGATATGCCTACTTCACATATAGCAGTAGTGGCTTTGCTTGAATGACCTTTTGACTACCGCGTACTGCACGCAAGCTCGGGAGGCCGCAGGCCTGTCAGTCTTGTTGTTGAGATTGTGCCAGTAACCGCAAAGTGAATGGCTTATAAGCAGACTGGTTGCTTATTCCCGTGAAGGCATAAAAACCATGATTTCCAGTGAGACAAAAGCAACAATCGCCACTGCAATGACGTCACGCTTTTCGATCATGCCTGTAAGCATAAATAACAGGCTGGTTGCCAGCGCAAATAGCAACAGCCCGCCATGGAAACGGATAAATTTTGCAGGTTCTTTCATCAAGCTCGCTCTGGGTTGTTGTCCTGTTCAGGGCCCTGTGACTTGCCACTGCTTTGGCCAGTCAGTATAGGTAGTGACTTGTCCTCGTTGCCTCAAGGTTTGCGTAATTGCGGGATCAATATCAGTGGTCAGCAGGCCTGGCGACTCATCCGCTTTCTGCGCCCAAATCCCGGACTCCGAAATCTTACTGTCCGGCGGACAATAAACGCCGGATTTCCCTTTGTTTCTAAATACAGCTGGATTATTGGCGGCATCACCGACAAGCGCAGCATGTAGCACGAAACACTGATTTTCCAGGGCCCGGGCCCTGGCACCGGTTCTTACACGCTGATACCCGGCTTGCGTGTCAGTGCAACTGGGCACCAATAGCACGTCAGCCCCTGCTTCGGCCTGACGTCTGGCTAACATAGGAAATTCACTGTCGTAGCAAATAGTAATGCCAATATCGCCAATATCTGTTTTGAATAAGGAAAGTTGGTCGCCAGAACTGATTCGCCATTGCTCACGCTCGAATCGTGTCATTATTAACTTATCCTGAAAGCCAATGTAGCCCGACGGGCCAAAAAATAATGCGCGATTTCTGAATTCCTGATTGTCCGTCAATACCGGGAACGAGCCAGCAAGTATATAGAGTGAATATTGTTGCGCCAATTGCTCAAACAATGCAAGGTAGTCGGTATAGAATTTTTGTAGATAAGTAAGTTGATCGTTAAGTTTTACTTGAATATCTGTCGGCAGCAAGCCCACCAGTTCCATGCTTGCGTACTCAGGAAACATTAACAGCGAGGCGTTTTGGTCACTGGCCTCTTTAACCCACGCCCTGAGGTTATCAGAAAACGCATCCCAACTGCGCAGAGTTGATATTGGGTATTGTGCCAGTGCGACTGTAATCATGTTCGCTCCCTGTTTCTGATTTAGCCGAAAATGCACTACCGTTGTTTAAGCAAGCGCATCAGAATGCTGACAACGCGAATAATACGACTTTTACGGTTGGTATATTCACATACGCATTGTAAGGCTGCTTGGCTCAGCGATTCCTTACACAGTGGCGTATTGTTGATATGAAAGTGATTTGCTTATCAGCGTACACTTGCCCGTTGGTTACTGTTTCGGCACGCGTTGTAGCGTAACGTTGGTATGGCCGTCGACAAATTCCAGAATGAACAACGTGCCGTAGTCCTGCTCTGAGATCGAAAATGCCGGACCACCCAGGTAGCGAATGAGTTCAGGAGTGGTATTACTGTGACCAGCGATAACAGCGCTGGCGTTATTTTTCTTTAGCGTTCGGGCAAGGGCTTTAAGCTTCTTTGGATCATATGTCGTGATCTCAACTGAGGTCGCTTTTGATAGCGGTATGACTGTCTCTTGCGTTCGCTTATAGGGGGTCGCGTAAATAGCGCTGATTGGCTTGTCAGCCAGCATGACTGCCAGTTTTTCGGCTCTGGATTGCCCCTGCGATGTCAGAGACGGATCGTCGCCATCGCCTTTTTCAAAATGGCGGGTCAGATAAAGTGTGGCCGCATGCGTTGAAGATATGAACAGCAGCAGTACCAGCGCAATTACAGATTTCACAAGCAATCCTTGTCAAT
The DNA here is from genome assembly GCF_047556435.1 of Alteromonas sp. H39. Lineage (GTDB taxonomy): Bacteria > Pseudomonadota > Gammaproteobacteria > Enterobacterales > Alteromonadaceae > Alteromonas. The sequence goes on along the minus strand of NZ_CP180210.1, from coordinate 3,552,234 downwards.
CATCAAGTGCCCCAAGCATGACATAAAGACGGTTAAAATAAACCCATTTGCTCATTTACGATTGTATCAAAACGTAATCCAATCAATGGCAGAATGCTTTCTGCGATAGGTTTGATTTGCTTTTCTACATAATGATCGTAATCAAGCGGCGCATCCTGGCATTCGGTGGTTTGCGGGCCCTGTAACGTCATAACGTATCGTATTTGCGTTTTGTTCTGGTAGCGCAGCGGCTTATTTCCCTTAGCATTTTTCTCATCAGCGAGGCGAGCAGCCCGAACGTGTGGGGGAACGGTGCGCGTATATTCTGATAGCGGCTTTCGAAGTCTTTTGCTGTATATCAGCGCGTTGTCGTGACGACCGGCACGAAGCGCATCGACAGTGCTGCGAACGAATGTCTCGACGGGCTGGCCTGTGAAGACTTGCATATACAGGGTTTCCTGAAATGTTTTTGCCAGGGCCGTCCAGTCTGACCGTACACTCTCCAGACCTTTAAATACCAGTTCCTGCTTGCCGTTTCTGGTTGTTAATCCGGCGTAGCGTTTTTTACTGCCGGTTTCTGCGCCGCGTATCGTTGGCATAAAGAACGTATCGAAATGGGTTTCGAATTCAATCTCCAAATAACAGTCGAGATCGAATTTCTCCCGCAAAGTTGTTTGCCACTGCTGGTTGATATGTTGTTCCAGCTTTTTACCGATGGCGTTTGCTTCGGTTGCATTGCTTATTTCAAGTAGGTGTACGAAGGTTGAGTCCGTATCACCGTAAATGACATCGTAACCCTGCTCGGTTATCCACTGTGCGGTGGTTTGCATAATGTCATGCCCTCTTAACGTTATCGAGCTGGCCAGCCTTGGATCATAAAAAGGGCAACCGCCACTGCCCAGCACACCATAAAAAGAGTTCATCAGAATCTTAATGGCTTGCGAACGCGGGGCGTCTTTTTCGCGCTTGGCCTCGTCGCGCTGTGCCCACAAGCTGGCAATGATATCCGGCAGAAAATGCCTGTCTCTTGAAAATACCGCATTTTTGTATCCGGGAATGGCGCTGTCGGGATCGGCCAGCCCTTCAGCCAGGCCCATAGGATCAATTTTAAATGTGCGGATAATAGAGGGGTACAGGCTTTTAAAATCCAATACTACAACGTGCTGATACAGCCCCGGCTTTGAATTCATCACGTATCCACCTGGACTGGCGAGGCCACCGTTTTGAGGACGAACACCACTGACATACCGGTGACGGTGTAATTTCGGCAAATAGACATTGATAAAGGCTGCTACGGAGCCGCCGGGCCGACCTAAATCCAGACCGGTTAACGTGGCGCGCAGAACAAGAAAATCGATAAACCGGGTTTTCTCGGCAATGCGGTTCACCAGTTCAGTATCCTGAAAGTTATACTGTGCCAATGCGACCGGATCCTGCTGGTAAAGCCGTTTGATAGCCCCTAAACGATCACTGTCCTGGATAAGCTTTTTCTCCCCAAGCAGGGCGTCTGCCACGGCGTCAAGCGCAAACGAGTCGAAGTAATACGTCATGGTTTTAAGCGCTTCAATACCATCAATGGCACACCGGCCCGGAATTTCAACGATGACCTGCCCGTCAGACCAGGTTTTTAACGCCATGGCGTGGCGGTGTCTGCCTATATTGAGTGATTTGCCATAACGCGTTGCGCATTGTTGCAAAACGGCAAAGTCGAATTGCTTCACATTCCAGCCCAGCAACAGATCCGGGTCGGCAGTGGCGATACTGTTTTCCAGTTTCACCAGCAGATCCTTCTCATCACTTGCCACTGTCAGAACAAAAGGAAGTGCTTCACGGGAGACAGGTACGCGGTTGTCAGGTGGTATGAGGATGACCTCTTGCCATGATACAGACGACAGCGCGACAGAAAATAGCTTACCGTGTTCATCACACTCAATATCAAGGCTGAGGCTGTTTAGCGTAGGGGTATAACGGCCAGGCTTAACCCGGGCGTTAATCAGCGTATTTTGCCTGTTTCCCTGGTTGCCCTGGAAAATCAATGTGCCATAGATAAAACGTTCCATCAGATAGCGATCTGGCAGACGAATGTCAGCTTCGTATGCTGTAATGTTCTCTGCGCGCAGGACGTTTCGCAGACGTTGCATTTGAAATTCGGTCTGCGTACGAAGCAGCGTAACCGGTTCTTGTGAAAGGGTTTTAAAATCGCTGGGTGTGATTGTGACGGGCAACGATTGCACCATATTCCTGCATCGCTCGGTATCTCGTGCTGGAATAAAGCACACACTAGTTTGCGGAAGCGTAAGCAGGCAAACCGGCCCGTCGTCAGTTGCGATCCAAAGTTCTACAAACGATTGTTTTCCCTGAGTGACAGTGCGTCGGGACAGTATCAATCCTTGTCCCGACAGTCTCGCTGAAGTGGTCACTTATTCTTAAGGCTGATGTCTGACGATACGATCGCGACCTGCATCTTTGGCGTCATAAAGGGCCTCATCTGCCAAAGCGGTCAGTTCACTGGTTGTCCGGGCTTCACTGGCATCCACGAGTCCGACAGATACACTGATACGGCACTGATTATTGCCGATGGTAAACGGTATCTCCCGTACTGACTCAGCAAATTTTTTCAGCAGACTTTCTGCTTTTACAGCCGGAGTGTGAGGAAAGGCAAATAAAAACTCTTCACCACCAATGCGACCCAGTATGTCCGTGCTGCGGAATGTCTTTTTCGCGAGTTTGCCGAATGCCCGCAGTACGTCGTCACCGGTCTGATGGCCAAATTTATCGTTTATTTGTTTAAAATAATCCAGATCAAGAACGGCAATAGCCAGAGGATCATCATGACGGATGGCAAGATGCAGCTGATTATCCACAACATCAAGTGTCTTACGGCGGGTGAGTAAACCGGTCAGTTCGTCTTCATTGGCTAGCAGCTCAAGGCGACGCTGGTGCCGCTTGCCGTTCACATACAGGAACAACAGCAACAAACAGATGATCACCAGCAGAAACGCGACAGCAACAACGTATTTCTGCAGGCTTTGTTCGTTCATTATCTGCGTTTGCTGGCGCAGATTCTGCTCTTTCAAGAGCGCATTCTGGGCTTCCTGCTGTTCAACTTCAAATGCGGTGCGCAACTCAAGTAGCCGGCGAGAATTCTGTTCGCGCTCAAGATCGTCCTGCAGATTTCTTAGAATAAGCATCAGTTGATACGCTTTTTCGTACTCACCAAAAGAGGCGTACAGTCCCGACTTTTCCAGTCCTATTTGGATCTTCTGAGTCAGAAAAGCGCTGCCATTCGCCATATCATCGGCTCTGTCGAGCAACGTCATTGCGCTTTCAAACTGATCTTTCCTTTGTTCGACTTTCGCCAGGCTAATTAGCGTCTGAATTTGCATATAAGGATTTTCAGCACTTTCAAAAATACCCAGCGCTTCAGTAAGAAACGATTCGGCATCAATATACTTTCCCTGATTGATCAGGTGATTCGCCATAATCGCATAGCTGTAAGCTGCTCCCTGGAGGTCCCCGATTTCCAGCGCCAGATTGGCTGAATCTCGCAGGTAGATCATGGACTTTTGGGTTTCGCCGGTTTCAAAATAGGCCTTCCCGAGCCCGAATAGCGTATTGGCGAGCTCGAGTGAGGCGTTTGTTTCCCGGTAATATGCTTCCGCTCTTTCATAGTAGGGAATTGCCTGCTGCCACTCTTCGCGATATTCGTATACCAGTGCAATCATGCTGGCGAAGTCTTCAGGCTTAAGCAGCGTATTATGTTCCTGCGCCAGCCGGTATCCTTCCTGAAAAAACGACAATGCGTCATCGGTGGTGCTGAGCGCGAGATGAATATAACCCTGAATGCTGAGTGCATAAGTTAACAGGTCGTAATGTTCGGTGGACTTTGCCCAGGCAATGGCCGATTGCGTGTAGGGCAGCCCTTGCTGCGCTGTGCCGGCGGTATCCATTGCTTCTGCTTTGGCGACCGTAAGGTTGTAATATAGCCAGGGTTGATTTGCCGGACTTACCAGTTCCAGCCCCAGATTTGCGTGTTCTATTGCCTTTTTGTGCAGTAACAAGGCTGAATAGGCGCGACTCAACAAAGCGTGAACGGCTGCTTTATCTTCATCGCTTTCCGTTATTGCAAATGCACGTTGCAGCTCGGAAATGGTAGCATCCGGTGTCTTTCTGACCTGGCTGACAAGATCAGCGGCCGCGTCAGGCCATTTACGAACATAGTCTGCCTGAGCCAGCGCTGACAGACTGAAAAGAGATAACAAAAGGAACGTCGCTATCCCGCGGAGCGGTGTATGGCTGACAACAGAAAACAACGGCCAGGTCATGAAAATCCCTCTTGATAAAACTTCTACCGCAACAATACACGAAGGCGTGAATAAACGCCCACATTAACACGAAAATAACGTGCCATATTAATTTATCAAATAGTTGCTTATCAGCCAGATGCGTTTGTATTTTCTTTTTTGAGGTGGGCACAATACCGTACGCGAAATAGCAAATAGAGTGTCCGCATGGATTATCCCGACTTTCCGTTACCTGAAGATGGCTGTACCACTGAAATTATGCCGGGGGTGCTGTGGTTGCGAATGGCTTTACCTTTTGATCTGGACCATATCAACTTATATTTGCTGGAAGATACGGACGGCTGGTTCGTGGTTGATACTGGCCTTGGAACAGACGCAACGAAAGCGGCGTGGGACACCATATTCTCAAATCTGGAAAAGCCGGTGAAGGGCGTTATCGTTACGCACATGCACCCTGATCATATCGGGCTTGCCGGCTGGATCACTGAAACGTTTCGGGTTCCGCTGTACATGACCAACAGCGAGTATTACACCGCCAGAGCGCTGCTGAACGTGTCGCAAGATAGTTCGCGCTGGAATGACCGGGAGTACTTTACACGGGCCGGTCTGGAAGCTGAAACCGTAGAGAGAATCGTATCATCAGGTAAAGGTTTTGCCAGCGTTGTGTCGCCAATACCGCTGGCGTATCAGCGGTTACGGGACGGTGATGTTTTTACGATAAACGGACGGCGTTGGGAAATTATGGTTGGAAGTGGGCACTCACCTGAGCATGCCTGTTTGTTCTGCCATGAGCTACACGTGCTGCTCTCCGGTGATCATATCCTGCCCCAAATCTCTCCGAATATCGGCGTTTACTCAACCGAACCTGAAGGGAACGCGCTGAAAGAATACCTTAGTACATTGCTACCATTTCTGTCACTGCCTGAGTCAACGCTGGTTCTGCCAGCCCATAATATTCCCTTTATGGGCTTGCAGGAGCGAGTAAACGGTCTGCGGTATCACCATAAACGACATCTTAACGCCTTACTTCAGGCATGCCAGTCGCCTCAATCTGTAGTGGATTGTCTGCCGGTGATGTTTGCGCGCAAACTGACAGGAAGAAATATCGTTTTTGCCGTTGCCGAATGTTTGTCGCACCTGAACTATTTACTGTTTGATAACCAGGTATCGCGCACCATCAATGCGGATGGTGTTTATCAGTACACCACAATCGATACTCTCGCTGATGATGTAGATACGGGTCAGCCAGATATGGATTTCACCACGGTGTAGCTGGACGTTTGACACATTCCCCGCCACACTCTTTAAAGAGTAAGTGTATCTGCTGATTTTGCCGCTCTACCGGGCCTGGCAGGTAGCGAAGGTTGGCTTGAGACAAACAAGCGGTATCCGCCAGCCGTACTGTTGACCGCGCAACCTATGTTTACAGTGCGTTGGGATCATATCACGTTCAGAGGACTTCCTTATGTCTAAATTAATTCTGTCGCTGGATGGCGGCGGTATTCGGGGAGCTGCAACGACGCAGTTTTTGTCGCGCGTTGAAAACGCCCTGTTAGCCGAGCACAACCTTCATCTCAGAGACTGTGTCGACTTTTACGCCGGCACCAGTACAGGCAGTATTATCGCACTGGCTCTGGCGACGACCTCATTATCGTTAAGTGAGATCAACGGTTTATACAATCCGGAAAATGCCAGGATTATTTTTTCTGAGAACCGGGGATTTCTGGAATTAGATGGCATTAATGCGCCCAAATACGAAGCCGCGGGCAAATCGAGGTTGCTGGCTGATAACTTTAAAGAAGCCAGCTTGGCAGATGCGGTAGCCAACGGTAAACATGTGCTGGCAGTGACATACGGTATAGAAGACAGAAAGCCGTATGTATTAAAGACTACCGTGCCGGATCACTTAACATTAAAGAGCCGTGATGTGGCGGATGCCTCCAGTGCGGCACCGACCTATTTCCCTACACATGGGATGGAAATTCCTGAAGGCGGAGAGCAGCGCTGGTTAATTGATGGTGGAGTCACGGCGAACAACCCAACGATGTGCGCGATTGCGGAAGCTCGCAGGTTGTGGGCTGCGGACCCCTGGGATTCGCTGCGTATTCTGTCAGTAGGCACTGGTTACCAAACGCGTAAAATCAACGGCCCTGAATCCCGTAAATGGGGAGCGCTGGGCTGGATGTCCAAAGGCCAGATCATTGATGTGCTCTCTGATGAGCGGGTAGTGGCCTACCAGGCAATCACCATGGCATCGCCGGGTAACTACATTCGCGTGAACGCGCAAATGGAGGTGCAGGATGGTATGCCCTCGCCACCCGATGATGCCATGGATGACATCAGTGATTCGAATATCAGGAAGCTGAAACTGATGGGGGATTTCTGGTTTGAGCGCTACGGGAATGCGGTGGTAGCGCTACTGGCGGGGAATTATACCGGGCCGTCTCTGGATCGTATTGATTCAAAAACCGGCCAGCCTCTGCCGTTTGATGTCTGAAATCAGAATTACAGATAACAGTAAGAAGCGCGGCGCCGGCATAGCTATGGGGTGTTGACGCGCGACTCGGGTGACTGTTTACAGAAAGCCGCGCGTTTTATGTCTGCCGACGTCGTGCTCGTTGTTTAAACCCATAGCGGCAGGCCCCAGGCCCGCGAGACTAGCAGAACACTTACAGGCGCTGAATAGCCCAGTTCAGTGCCACAATCGCAATTGCGGATGAAGCAAGTGGCATCATTGCTCTGGGGTACCAGCGCCATTTTCTGACGACGATAAGCAAAGGTAAGACAGCAAGTACGATCACCAACTGCCCAATTTCAACGCCAATATTGAAAGAGGCGACGGTAACCAGGGTACTGTTACTATTAGACTGTAATTCGGCAAACACGCTGGCAAAGCCCATGCCGTGCAGTAAGCCAAACGCAAAGGTTATCCAGGTCAGCCGTGTTACTACCGGCCAGATATTATTCATTGCGGTTAACAGTACAGACACAGCGATGCCCACTTCAACCCAGCGACTACTCGGAGCAATCCATCCCAGTGCAGTAATGGTCAACGTGATGGAGTGCGCAACGGTAAATGCTGTTACCAGATATATTGTTTCTTTAAGGATGGGAGTAATAGTGGGGCGTCCGACCCAACTCGCCTGCCGGCGGATCAAATTAACGGTCAGTAGCAGGGCCAACAGGAACAGAATATGATCAATACCGATCCAGATATGAATGATACCCTCGTAAACAAAGCTTAGCACACCATCCCAAAACCCGGTGTTGCGACTATCAAACTTATAAGAAGGCGAGCTTTGCGTCAGCACAACGGAGGTCGCTATCTCGTTGGCAGTAAACGTTGTCAGCACCTTATGGGTGGGGTCGAAATCGAAGATCCCGCGGTAGCTGACTGAAAGCGATTCGCCCGGCGGGCAGGTTGCGCTGAAGGGAACGGTGATCAGGTTTTCGCCGGAGATTACCGACAATGTAGGCGAGCCAGACGTCAAAGTGCATGCGTCATTGTTTCGACTGAAAGAAAGATGGGATTGCAGGTAATCACCGATTGCCTCTTGGGCAAACATGACTTCCCCCCATGTGAGCTGACCGTCAGCGTCGCTATCGACGTTCACCACATGTGCCAGATCGTACGGCTTTACTGAAAGCTCGCCGCTAATGTTGCTGTCTTTTTGAGAAGCAATCGTCAGATAGCCTGAGCTGATTTCATGCGACTGTGCCTGCCATGCTGCACCAATCAGTAAAATAAGCGAAAAGAAGCGAGATACGGGATTTCTCATGACGTTAAAGGTTTCCACCGTTACTTTTGGGAAAAGGCGGCAGCGCGTGAAAGCAGCGCTGCGTCTGTTGCTGTTTTGGAGTACTCAAAATGCATCGAGGCAAAGTGCAGCGCTTTGTCTTTATCAGGAACAACATCCAGATAATAACGAGCCAGCTGTGCAGCGTGTTCATGATCTTCCCGCCATTCGCGAAGAGCGACTCGCTGATGCATTTTATGCTGCCATTTCTTATCTTCCCCAGACCTTGCTTCGGCTATGGCTAGTCGCAGTAAAATAGCGTCATCAATACTGTTATGGTTAGCAACCATCGGCACTATGCGGTGCAGCACAGCTGCCGGATTTTGCTCAACAATATAGGTGTCCATCCAAAGTGCAATCAGGCTGACCGGCGCCGAAGGTAAATCGACGTCACTTAAATGATGTCGGGCAAGCTCAGGTTCACCGACCTGAAGCGCCATTGATGCCAGCGTTTCATTTATCCATAGCATCTGCGCCGCCGGGGCCGTTGCCCGGGTAGCGGTAACGGCGGCCAGTCTGGAATATGTAGCACGCGAGGGGGATGATTGAAAATCGGCATCCAGGGTACAGGTAAGCGTGACGATAAGTGCAACCTGACCGAATAATTCACTGCACGTCCCCCGAGCCTGATTAAACTGTCCCATCTGGGTTTGTATGTTTGCCAATAGCAATAGGGCGTTGGCGGATTGTGCAGGGGATTTGGCTGTCTCTGAGAGTAATGCTGCGGCTGCATCAAACTGATGATGCAACTGTAGAAGTCTGGCTTTTACCAGCATGTGAGCCGGGTCGAGGTTTCCGTCGGCCTCCTGTTCGTCGAGATATCCTTTCACCTGTCCGATACTTTGTGCCGATCGATTCAGTTTGCGGGATGTCAGTAAAAGTTCCATGGCCTCTGATGCTGAACCAATTGTGCTGGCGGTAACTGGCCAGCTGGCGATAACGGTATCTGGTGATGGCATTATTGTGCTGGCAATGGCGTTGCGGGGCAAAGTCAGCCACAAGATGGAAGTAAGTAGTAACACTGCGCCAATACCCGTGAGTGTTATCATCATTTTATCGTCGTGGAGTTTCGTCATCGAGCACCTGTTTGGTTGAGCCGGGCGTGCATCACATTGGTTTCTCTGAATGTAGTATCAACAAAAAAAAGCCGTCCCTGGCTTTGACGGTTGACTACTGATCTATCAGCAAGTCGTCGAAAGCATCAGGATCGTCCGCATCCTGTATAAACTCCCTGCCGTTGACTGGCAGTGGCGTATCAGTTGGCTCCTGAGCAAACGCGTCACGCGTGAACTCAGACACTGACACTTCAAGCACCTCAATAGTGACGGTGACGGTGCCGGTGGCGCTGGCTTTGCCATCCGATACGGTAAAGACGAAGCTGTCTTCACCGGTTACCTGTGCGTTAGGCGTATAGGTGAAGCTGCCATCATCCATTATCGCTACCGAGCCCAGCATAGCTTCGGTATCCAGTGAATAAGTCAGGGAATCACCGTCCGCGTCGGAGGCACTCAGCATATCGCTAAATGGCGTATCAGTTTGTGTGATAAACGCCTCTGAAACGGCTTCCGGCGCTGTATTCATTGCCGGCATTTCCTTATCGTCATCGTCGTCATCAAAGCACCCGGTAAGTGCCAGGCTGACTACGGAAAGTAGTAATAATTTACGCATCATTTACTCCTATTCTGAACCCGCTTTGGGCGTCGCAAGATAGGGGAATGCCGTATCGATCATCGAGGCATCCAGCGGCGCACCATCAGTAAATGGCACGTTACCTACGCTCGCATCATCCGGCGTACACAGGCCAAGATCGGTATCTTCGCCATTAACCGGAATCGGGTAGCACAAACGGCCCATCACTACGCGAAGGGCAATATCAACCACGTCATCACCTGGACGGCGTCCATTCGGGAAGCCTGCAAGGTCATCACCAGCAACGCCAAATGCCGACTGCTGATCTGCTGGTGTTGCCGGAATACCTGTATTCAGACGTAGCATTTCAGAAGGCGTCACTGTGGCTTGCTGGTTTACACCTTCAAAGCCAGTTAAAAAGGCTGTCACTAAGTCCATGCGTGGGAAGTTGGTAGGTGCCAGTGTCTCAATTGAAGCGCCCAGTGTGGTGTTCACCGCATCTCTGAACAGAATGTTCAGAAGCTCGGGTAATACCGGATTAGTGACATAATCAGCAAACTGACCATCGCCACTTGGGTGAGAGGTAGAGAACTTATCTTTATCGCCAATTCCAATTACCAGCTCATTTACCAGTGGATTACCTAAGCGTGAAACCTGCGTCATTGCGCCGCCGTTCACTTCTGGCTTTCCGAACGTGGCATCTGGATTCAGGATTCGTGCCTGAGGCAGACTCGCGGTTGTCCAGCTTCCAATTACGCCATTTCCGTCGCCGGTAACACAAGCGGAGGGCACTTCTACCGCGATTGACGTGACGTTTTTATCTGCCAGATCATCGTTATCCGCGCTTTGCGTGATACCGCCCGGGAAACCGTTGCCATCGCCTGCACCCGGTGCGCTGTCACCTTCCACCGGCACATAATTTACCAGGTCAAAGGTTTCCCCCAGGTTTACTACAAACGGGTCTTTGCGCTGGCCCACGAATACCCGGCCCATATCGTCACAGCCTGGAATACTGAAGTTATACACAAACTGTCCGGCGTAACGCTCGTATTCTTCCATGCTGGTAAACGTTTTATTGCCGATATAGTCCAGCGGCTTACCAAACATATCGCCCGAGGCTGGCATTAACATCGTGCGCTCGCCGGAGCGAACCGGGCCGGTCACCATGGTCATCTCATACATTTCAGAGAAGTTTGCGGCGCTGGCATCATCTGCGCTGACAGGACCTACGTTTTTCAGCGGCACCTTAATCATTTTCTGATCGCCTTCCGGACCTACAGGTAAGGCAATTCCTTCGTTTTCAGCTGCCAGCATCGAGGTGAAGTTAAACGTAAAGCTGATATCTTCAATGGCATCACCGTCGTTATCAATATGGATTGCATATTCTGCTGCCGGATCCATAGCGAAATAGTTCGGACCACCATAGGCATCCTGAAGCGGGATGTAGTTCGCAATCATGGTGACGTAGCCTTCACGGCCCTGCTCATAGCTGTTAAATGCGTAATAGTCTGTTGAATCCAGCGTAGGCATGCGCGTAATATTCGGTGCTTCGCGGTGGCTTGAAGCAAATACTGCAGTGGTGATAATGACACTGGATAGTGCCAATACTGTTGGCTTGAGTTTGAACATTATTATTCCCTTCGGGTTGTGTATTCCCTAAGCCAAACGATCAAGTGCGCAAGGTGGATGCAAGAAAATCACATTTTCTGTTCTTTTTTTTAACGCGTTTTTAAGGATGCTTTAACAGTAGGGGCTGCAGGCGCATTCAGACCCAAAAAAAAGCCAGCCACAATAGGGCCGGCTTGTTTGATTCTCGTTGCTTTCGTTCCTTAGACGGATACCAGCGGTGAAATGTAAAGCACTTCTGTTGGTGCACCCGTAGGCGAGCCACCCGGTGGCTCCAGGCTAACCGCCAGTGCAGCGATATCAGGCTGAAGCAGTATGGCGGGGGTACCGCGCTCCCATCTGCCGCCTTCTGGCAGAAGTCCCAGCGATATGGGCGCTTCGCCATTCGCCGGTACCATCCAGAGTTCGTAATCTTTGTCAGTTCTGGCCTGCAATACATCGGTAGAGCGTACCGTCAGCATTTGCTCAGAGACCTCAATCAACCATAATGGCTTTGCCTCCTCATCGTTGACCACGGCGACATGTGTCGGTGCAATTACTTCAGGAGGGATGCTGGTACCCCACAACACGGCAATTACCAGTGCGGCGGCTGCAGCCAGACCGGAGAATGTCCGCCAGACTTTAGAGCGACGACGGTAAAGGGATATGACGTTATCGTCTGCTGCCGGAGCGTCTACAAAGCCCAGCTTCTGCTCAATCAGCTCCCATACCTTTTGTGGCGGCTTTACCGGTGGCACAGTCTGTCCAAGACCATTTAAATACTGTTCCCACATCCAGGTTGTTTCGCTGATTGTCTGACTTTCCATCATCAGTTTCTGGTAGCGAAGCCGCGCCTTGCCTCGTAATGTACCCAGTACATACTCTGCCGCCAGCGCATTTCTGAGTTCTTCTTTCAGATAATTCATATCGACAGGCACCGTTGCAGACTTTGCAGACCACGACGGATCCAGCTTTTGATGGTGCCAAGAGGCGAAGAAAGATGCTTCACCACTTCGTGATGAGACAATCCGTTAAAGTACGCGAGATGAATGGCCTGACGCTGCTGTTGATCCAACTCATCCATACATTCATCCAATTTTTTTTGTTCGTGTGTTGGCAACGATATCTCGTTTGCGTCACCGGGAGGCCCGCTTTCGTCCTCCAGTACTACTTCGTTGCGAATAGAGTGGTAGCGCATCAGATCCAGTGCCCGGTATCTGGCAATACTTACCATCCACGTCAGCACGGTGCCCTTGTTGCGCTGATAACTGCCAGCGTTGTGCCAGATTTTGATGAAAGCGTCTTGTGTCGCCTCTTCTGCGAGTTCTTTGCGTTTGAGCATTTTTAACACGACAGCGTAAAGCTGTGGACTGGTTATTTCATAAAGCTCTGCAAATGCGTCGCGTTTGCCGTCAGCAGTCTGACAAAGCAGGGGAAAAAGCTGTTCTTGTTCCATGGCCGTTCCTCATTCTAATTATTAAGAAAAGAGCGTGTCAGACGTAAGCACAAGGGCCAGTGTCCTTATTTTCGCAGGAAAACTGCAAGGGGATGATATTTCAGGCTGCAATCTGAACCCTGATCCCGAAAATGGACTCGCTTCTCTTTAGCCAAACGATTCACCCGGACATTCAGATGCAACTTCCTTTGGTGAATTTTCATCCTGACGCAAAGGTAATCTAATTACAACTACTGTCACGCGACCAGGACAGCACGAGTTATATGACACTGTCGTTGTGCCTCACCGTTACCGTCTGGGCCTCTGACAATTCCGCCAGACAAGCGCCTCGCAGAATACCAGACAGCGTTTGCCGCGATTGCTGAATGTTCACTTTTGCACGGGCAGTACGTACTAAAGGTGCTTTGCTATCTCTGTAACGCCTTTTTGGCAAAATACCGACATCACGTTGCCATGCAGTTCACTTAAAAAACTGTCGTGTGAAATAAGTCTGGTAGTTATGCCGTATTAAGCCAAATAACGCATTGGTTGTGACAGAGACAATCATGGAAATAGAGGTGCCGGTATTGATCTATGTAAGATGGGCCCGGGAGTGTGCGATCTATGTCAAGGAAGTGGGCAGCAGTTCCCGTACTGCGTCGTTCTGATATTCATTGAGTGGAGTGACGCGGCTTACAGATAACCCAACTCAAACAGCGTCATTGCCAACTCCTCGCTGTCGAGGGGTTTTCGCAAGAACTTTTTGGCTCCAAGTGCCATCACGTTGCGCTGTTTTTCTGGCTGAAAGTCGGCGCTTATCACCACGACATCCGGCGCTTTGCCGCTATCTCTGAGGTATTCTAACACCCCGACACCATCGATTTCGGGCATTGTCAGATCCAATAGCAGTAGCTGAAACCGGCTTTCCTGAATACGTGCAATCGCCTCTTTGCCATTGGTGGCTTCGGTGATATCAAACTCAATTTCCGGAGGCAACGACTTGATTACGCTACGCCTGCTCAGTTTTGAATCATCGGCTACCAATAAAAAAATGGCCATGTAGACCTCCTGAATTGACGTCTAAGGAAAAGTATTTGCGATATTCCGGTTCCTGCAAGCAAATTTCGAAATTATCCTGATAATCGCGGCTGTCTGAAGGGGCACTTGCTCCGGATAAAGCGATATCCGCTCTTTTCCTGACATTCGGGGGCGTCGGCTATGTCGCCGGGCAGAGGGTTATCACTTACACCAGTATGTGAGTGTATGTTGTGTCTCTGGGAAATGGCTTAGGCATGGAGCGGCAGAAACCAAAAGTGCTTCTGCCCGGTGAAGGTATTTTATGCTCATGTAAAGCAGACCGCTGCCATGAGGCTGGACAAGCGTTAAATAACATTGCCGGAGTTCGATTGCCCGTATATCAGGTGTTCGTGCTGATATGTTACCGGATAAACGCTTACACGCCCGCACTGCCAACACGCTGATAAACAAAGATGAAGGTAGCTGACGCACCTTACGCAGGTAGTTCGATGTCGACCTGTACCGGTAAGTGGTCTGAAAACACTCTGGCACGATGATCTTTCATCTTTTTGCAGCCCAACACGCGAATGTCTTTACTTGTCCACACCCTGTCGAGAGAGAACAAAGGAAACTGGCTGGGAAATGTAGCTCCCAGCCGATGTTGGGTCAGCGTATCGTTCATGGCCTTAAAGGCCGAGGTGAAAAACTGCCATTCATTGAAGTCGCCGGCTACCACAATGGGCGAAGGGTGCTCTTTCAGTCGCTTCTGAATATATTCATGCAACATAGCAAACTGTGAACGCCTTTCACGCTTTTTCAATCCCTTGTGCGTGTTGATTACCGTAAGCGGGCCTTTAGGGGTATCCACTTCAACCGTTTGTATATTCCGGGGTTGCCGTCCTTTCTGGCTGACATCAAGTGTCTCATTGCTGATCACCGGATATCGAGACAGCACGGCATTGCCATACCAGCCGTCTGGCTCTTCCAGTGCCGGTGACTTGACTAAGCGAAAGACCTGACCAGCACAGATATCCCGAATATCCCGCTCCGTACTGCGCTCAGAAGGTCGGGTATCCATCTCCTGTAGCAATACAATGTCGGCACCAGCATCGGCCAGAAAATTCCCTATTCTTTTGTAATCCTGCTTCTTGTCTCTGCCAATGCCACTATGAATGTTATAACTGACTATACGACACATTCTTCAGCTTCTGCTTTATTACGTTGTTTACGTTCCTGATAATAGCGCGCAAATTTCTGAGAACCCCATATCATCAGGCCCCAAAGCACAATTCCACCGACCAGATAACTGATAGTTTCAGGTGACGGATTGCGGAAAATCTGGGTAATCGAGTCACCCACCAGACCTTTGGCAATCATTGGAGGGAACATGCCGAGAAACGTACCTACCAGAAACTGTACCAGGCCAATAGAAGAAATGCCGGCTACCAGATTCACCAGGCTGAACGGGGCTATAGGCAGCATTCTAATTGCCGCGACGCCCACAATACCGCTAGTTTTGAGTTTTTCATCCAGTGCTTCGACTTTCGGTCCGCCCACTTTTTTCAGACCCGCATTGCCAAGTAATTTGCCTATGCCAAAGGTAGTTGCAGAGCTCAGCAGCGCTCCCATGATCCCGTAAATAGGCCCCCATATTGGCCCGAATATCGCCGCCACTGCGAGGGAGAGAACGGTAACGGGGAAGAACAGTAAGCCACCGATAACATACACCATCAGAACAGTAGGCAGAGCAAAATAGGTCCCGCGACTCTTTTCTAAAAACGCGTTGATATTTTCAGAGCTTAACCATGCAATAGAATAACTTGCCCATACCAGCAAACCGGCAATGATGGCGACAATAACGGTGCCGATGGCAATCATGATGGTGCGTCTGCGCGGGTTGCGTGCTGGCGTCGCATTGCCATCCATGGTCGGCAGTGAAATCAGAGGTTCTTCCGGATCTGACAGTGAACGGAAGATATTGGTATTAGATTGCTCAGTAAATACCTGATCGTTGACTTCCGTTAACACATATCCATGGGCCAGCTGCCCCTCCAGCAAGGCGACTACCGGGTTGCTTTGATTTAACAGCTCTGCGGTTTCCTCAACGTCTCTGCCTGTATGTTCTGCCAACAGGTCATCACGGATCCGTGCAACCTGTTTGCGGTTTTTGTCGGTATTGCCGTGTAGGACCGTGTCAATTTCTGTATCTAAAGACATAGAACGGTTGCTGAGGTTCGATGATCCGATTACCGCGTATTTATCATCGATGGTCATTACCTTAGAGTGGATGCGCTTGTAGGCTTTGCGTCCTTTCATGTCTTCACACGAAGAATAGGTCATGGTAACGCGATCACTCTCTACGCCGTTTTCCAGAATATCCTTAAACTCAATTCTGCTTGCCCAGAATGCTTCCTGTTCAAACTTACCTTTTGGTTCATATGAACTGACAATAATCACGTGCAGTGAAGGGCACGCTTTTAATCTGCGATTTAGTGCTTCAGCGATTTCCTGACGAGTAGTAAACTGGTTTTCGATGTATATCAGGTTTTCTGCCTGACTGATCAGGTCAAGCAACATATGGCGAACTTCCTGAACCGGCTCGACTTCGTCCATAAAGGGAATGGTCCGCGCAAGCGCACACTCTACATTCTCAAACCAAGGCTCTACTCCATCAGGCCAGGACGCCGGCTTTGGTGCATCCGCCCCGTTCAGAGCGTCTTCACGAATATCGATTGGCTGCTCTTCTGCTACCCGTAACCAACGCCAGCGAACCAGATCGGCAAAATCTTTGACCACCGGGCCTGACGACACAATTTGTACATCATGCAATGGCCCATATTCGCCGTCGGGGCCCATTCGTTCATCGCTCATTACGGGGTGGTCGCGAGTATCCCAGCGGTTGGTCGATACATCCATGCCACCTGAGAAAACCAGTTCGTCATCAATAACCACGACTTTCTGGTGCTGACTTCCCCCCATGGGGATGGTGTCATCCAATTCTGTCTTTACGTTATCAGGCGTTTTTTCATCCCAGACTTCTTTGGCCCACATTTCACGCTGGGCAAAAAAGGCCAGAGAAGAATCCCAGCGAAGAAGATAAATTTTGATATCCGGGTTTTGCTCTGCTTTCCAGGCCAGAAGGTCGCTGACAATGGAAGGCGCTTCTGAGTTGGCCTCTTCTTCTCCGCGCAGCAAACGGATGCGGCTGTCGATATCCCAGCCAACAATAAAAATGCTGTATTTCGCTTTGACAATAGATGAATGCAGGGCACGGTAATAATTTGCACAGTCTATCAACGGTGATGCAAATGTTGCGGTGCTCGTCACCCAGCAATTCTCTCCTTGTTTAAAAATTGAGCCTGACGCAGACATTTTCGCCTCCTATGTCTTTGAGTACGCAACAAAATGAAAAAATAATTATGAAATACTGCACAAAGTGTTCCAGTAGAAGGGAAAGCTAAAATTAAGGATAACGCGTTGTTTTATATGGTGTTGGCATAGGATTTGGCATCACCGTGTGTAATTTTGACAGAGTGCGGCGGGAAAGATTAGCGAGTGGGTCTGTAATATTTTCCGTAACCGCCATACCTGGCCCCTTTGAGCAGCCGCCATATGGCTGAATGTAAAATACATTTTTACTAACTGTTCTGGTTTGAAAAAATTTACGTCGACTTTCGCTAACGATTATAAGATGAACTACGCTGAAGATAATGCGGAGTGTCTCAGCCGCTAATTCTGTCAGATAAGGAAATCAGAGCATGTCGTTTTTTTCAAAAAATACTGCTGCAGAGCAGGCCCTGAAACAATCCATCATTGCCATTGTGACGATTGATGAGAAGAATAATGTTACGTTTTACAACGACGCTGCAAGCGCACTATGGGGATATTCCGCCCACGAGGTTTTAGGGAAAAATATTCGCATGCTGGTTCCAATGGAGCACCAGCAAAACCACGACAGTTATGTGAATTCTCACCGACAAAGTGGCATCGACAAAATTGTGGGAAGTTCCCGCGAAGTGGAGCTGGAGAAAAAGTCCGGCGAGCGAATTTGGGTGCAACTATCACTGTCGCAGATAATTGTGGGAGGCAAAAAGCATTACACCGCATTTGTGCGTGACGTTTCTGAAGAACGCGAATCCCGGGAGATTGTCGAGCAAACGCTGGAGCAGGCGCTGGACGCTGTTGTCTGTATTGATGAGAACAACAATGTCACCTTATTTAACGGCGCGGCGGAGGTACTCTGGGGGTACGATCGTAAAGAGGTGATCGGTAAAAATGTAAAAATGTTAGTGCCGAAAGCCATTCAGGGCAATCATGATAGCTATGTCAATGCTAACCGGACAACAGGCAAGGATAAAATTGTCGGCACCAGCCGGGAAGTGAAAGTAGAGCGTCGTGACGGGCAGGTACTGTGGGGGCGACTGTCATTATCCAAGGTACGACTGGCTGGTCGTACTCTGTACACGGCATTTGTCAGGGACGTCACAGAAGAGGTCGAGCAAAGAGAAATGCAGCGAATGTTATCGCTGGTGGCGAATGAAACCGACAATGGGGTCATTATCAGTGATGCTGAAGGCCGGATTGAGTACGTAAATAACGGTTTTGAACGACTTACGGGGTGGCGCCTCGAAGAAGTAAGGGGAAAAAGCCTGGGAGTTTTCTGCAGGGAGAAGAAACATCGTCAGAAACGGTTGCAGAAATCAGGCAGCGGCTGAATGCTCGTCAGCCCTTCTACGATGAAATCCTTAATTATCGCAAGAATGGAGAGGCTTACTGGACCTCTTTGTCGATTAATCCGGTGTTTGAACAAGGCAAGCTAATAAATTTCATTGCGGTACAGGCGGACGTGACTAGAGTAAAACAAATGGCGCTCGACTTTACCCGTAAACTGGACGCCATTGGAAGTGCTCTGGTTTTGCTGGAAATCGACACGAACGGTAAGGTTACAGACGCAAACGCGTTACTCAAAACAAAGCTGCAAGGGAAGCTAACCCCTGAAGAGATGGCGAGCAAATTATTTCGTTCTCTGAATAATAATGAAATCAAAGCGATGTCTTCATCCGGAGCGGTGGAAAAAGTGTTTGAAGTAGGCGAGGGCGACAACTACCTGGCTTTTGATGCAAGGATAAGTGCGCTGCGTAATTTCTCCGGCGACATTACCCGCTATGTGTTTTTCGGTGTCGATATTAGCTCGCGCAAGCAAGCGGTTAACGAAACTCAGCACTCAATGAAGGAATTAGTGACTACCAGTCAGACCATCAGCAATATAGTGGGCACGATAAATACTATTTCAGAACAAACAAACTTGCTGGCGCTGAACGCGGCTATCGAAGCGGCGCGGGCCGGAGAGTCCGGGCGGGGGTTCGCTGTTGTGGCGGATGAAGTCAGGACACTGGCGGGCAATTCACGAGAAGCGAGTAACGAGATTGATAATCTGGTCCGCAGCACCGTCTCCAGAATTGAGTCAGTTGCAAAGCTGATTCAACTGATAGACAGTTAAGTGGAAACGGTGAGGCGGAAATGCAAAAAGAGCGGAGGGCCTGTCTCAACGACAGGCTGCTGGTTCAGATGGATTGCGACGGAATGGACTGGCCGAACATAAACACCAGGTTTCTTCCTTCTCGTTTGGCGCTGTAAAGTGCGTTATCCGCATTTTCGAAAAGCGCGTCCCAGCTGTCTAAAACGTCCGTGGATGCCGCAATACCCACACTTATAGTCACGTTAATGACATTATCTTCAAACCACAGTTCGTTATCAGCAACGGCTTGCAGCAGTCGGTTGGCTACGACATGTGCACGGTCTACTGAAAGCCCGGGCATAAGGATAGCGAATTCCTCACCCCCTAACCGGCCAATTAAGTCGGTTTCCCGGATCCCACACCTGAGCGTTTTGGCTACCTGACGCAGCACATCATCGCCGCATTGATGTCCGAAAGTGTCGTTAATGGCTTTGAAGTGATCAATATCAACCATAAGCAACGCGTGCCTTTCAATTTTGGGATCCGCGATGGAACCATAGGCTTTTTGTATGAACGTACGCCGACTCAGAAGTCCGGTTAAATCGTCGCGACTGGCTACTTTTTCCCAGTGATGACGTTGTCTGAGAAGGTGCAGGACGGGCAACAACAGTGCGGTTGCTACTGTCAGTATCAAGTGCGTGAGTAATGTTGTTTCAAACAACTGAACAATAGCGGAATCGTTACCTGATGCCATCATTACTAAAATAACGACACCTTGCAAAAACAGGATAAAAGCATGCAACAGCAAGACACCCCGCAACACCGCGTAGGCAGCTTGGTAGGGTGAGCGGCGATGATAAAAGAACCCTTCAGTAATCAGAAACATAATGGCCATGCATACCGACGTAGTAGCGTTGACCACCTGGCCATAAAGGCTGGCAACCAGAATGGCGACGGCACCAGCGAAAAATAACGTTTGTGCCTTTTTAAGCAGCCGGGCAGAGCTGCGTGTTAACTCAAATGCATTGAGTCCGTAGAAAAGTCCGTAGGTAGCGCTGTAGAGTATTAAGCAGGCTACGGAATTGAGAATTTGAATATTTCCTAAGGCGTGAGATCCCACCGTCGCGGCAATGCCAAGAGCAAACAGCGCACATGAGCCCGCCCAGTACAAATAAGACTGGTGCTCTCGTTGCTCTTTATATAAGGCAAAGAAGTAGATACTAACCAGCAAATTAATAGCAAACGCCATTACAATGCCGATAGGAAGGCTAAGCGACATGCCGGGTAATCTCTCCGTCGGGCATAACTGATGCAATAAAAAGCGTGATGATTACGTCACAAATAATAGACGAAAGTATACCAGTTTATTCTTAAGCTACTGTCTGGCTAGCGTATAGATCGCTTGCAATAGGTGTGGCTTTTTATACGCTTAACAGACGTGGTCTACTGGCGTTGTGCCCGGCACCTTCGGTTTACCGCTTGTGAACATTCCAACATCGTGCGCGTCATACCCCAGAGTCAGATCAGGCTGACACCCAACGCGTGCCAATACACCGATGCAGGCTACTTGTCATCATCCTTATTAACCGTCTCATCACATGTATTGAGCCGCGAGCGTGCCTGAGTGTCTTTTGCCAGTACCTGTTTTAAATCTTCCATTCTCTGGCGAACGGCAACGCCATAAGACGCATCGTCGCCCCACAGATCTGCCAGCTGATGCATAGATTCGATATCGTGTTCCCGGAATATCCGGCTGGCGCGGTTTGCATCTTCCTCACTGTTGCCCAACAGCTTTAATGCCTCGGTACCTAGGACGATCGCAGAATCGAACGTTTCCCGGTTCAGTGCATTTACTTTCAGCTTCAGTAGCTGGTAGGCGTGACGTCTGTCCCGGGCTCTTGCCGCAATGGCGAGATTGGGATAATGCTTTTGCGCCAGCTTCACGATTTCTAAGGTCTTATCGGCGTTATCGATAGCAATCACCAGAAGCCTGGCGTTGTTTGCGCCGGCAGCGTCTAACAGTTCCTTTCTCGCGGCATCGCCATAATAGACAGTATTGCCAAATCGTCGTAACAAATCGATTTGGCTGGGGCTGTGGTCCAATACACTCACCTCGTAGCCCTGTGCATGAAGGAGGCGGCCGATAATCTGGCCGAAACGCCCGTAGCCCGCGATAATAACGTGCTTTGACTCGCCGATGTCGGCGGGGGCGTCGAAGGCCGGCCGCGTATCTGATTTCGCTCGCTGACGTTTGTCGTAAATCATCAGCAGAAGAGGTGTGACAAGCATAGATATGGCCACCACCAGTGTAATCAGATTAACCTGATCTGGCGTTAAAATGGAAAGTTGCCTGGAGAATGTCAGCAGAACGAATGCGAATTCGCCACCTTGGGCCAGTGCCAGCGTAAATAGCAGTTGCTGCTGACGGTTGATTGCAAATAACCTGGCCAGCGTAAACAGAACAATCGCTTTGACAGCTATTAACGAGCCTACTAACGCCAGTACCAGCATAATATTGTCGCTGAACAGGGCAAAGTCGATGGAGGCCCCGACAGCCACGAAAAACAGGCCCAGCAATAACCCTTTGAAAGGTTCAATATCGGCTTCAAGCTCGTGCCGGAATTCACTTTCTGCCAGCACGACGCCTGCCAGAAACGTCCCTAACGCCGGCGATAATCCAATTGCCTGCATCAGCAATGCGATGGCCACCACCAGAAACAGGGCAAATACGGTAAAAATCTCGCGTAAACGGGTTTGTGCGATGTACCGAATAATGGGAGAAGACACATATTTACCGGCCAGAATGATGCCCAGGATCACGGCAGTGGAAATGAGCACCTGAGCATAAATGGGCCAGTCGTGTACCAGCGAATGGCTGGCAGACTCCATGGTAGAGGCTGGTTGAAAGGAAAGTAGTGGTAACATTGCCAGCATAGGAATGACGGCAATATCCTGAAACAGCAATACCGAAAAGCTATTTTGTCCGGCATCCAGATTCAGCCAGCCTTTTTCTTCCAGGCTTTGGATAACAATAGCAGTGGATGAAAGTGCCAGCATAAGACCCACAGCCAGAGCTGGCTGCCAGGCAAGATGCAGTGCAAAATAGCCGATCAGGAAAATCAGTAATGCAGAAACCGTGACCTGTAATCCGCCCAGTCCAAGAATAGAGTGTCGCAACTTCCATAGCCGGGAAGGGTGTAATTCTAGACCGATGAGAAACAGCATCATCACCACACCGAACTCAGCAAAATGCATGACTTCCGTCTGATCGCCTACCAGGGACAGCACAAAGGGGCCAATCAAAATGCCTGCAAGCAGGTAGCCCAATACAGAGCCGAGTCCGAGACGCTTAGCAATAGGAACAGCAACCAATGCTGCCCCCAGATAAATCAGGGCTTGTTGAAACATGATCACATCTTAAAATCACGAGGTTGTTTTGAGTATATCAGCTGGCTGACACTTTGAGAGCTAAAGACGGTGCGAATTAGTCTGTGGGCTTTCAGGCACACAGCCAACTGATTCATCAGGGCGGTCTTGTAGCGTTAATAAGCTTGAACAGTTAAGCCCGGCAACGAATAAGCGCTTAGCAGCAGGTACCACAATACGCGTGCTGAAATACGTAACTGGACATTGGAATTCCTGGTGTTGGTAATGGCGAGTGTGGTTGCCTTTGCATCGTGCCTTGCAACTGCCTTTTTCATCATTGCAAAATGACAATAGACAGCCTTTCTCTTTACATTAGGCCGCAAAAAAATGCCGGGCAGAGCCCGGCAACATCGGAGCGTGAAACATTTCAATAAAAATGTTCACTTGCAGCAAGTTTCACCATTAGAAACGATATTCGATACCCAGGCTGGCCTGTTTCAGATCAGTTTCAAAGTTGGTGTCGTCGATATCCTCGACCGCACTCTCTGCATCAAGTTCGGCATCGTAAACCGTATATTCTGCATTAATCAGAAAATTAGGCGTGACGGCGAAGCTCAGACCACCACCAACAAACAGACTTTCGTCGTCATAATCGTTGTTAAAGGTACCCACGTTGTATTCTGTTTCTGACCATAACTGTCCCAGCTTACCGTAGATAGAGAGGCGCTCTGTGATTGGGAACGATCCTTTCAGCGCGGCGGTATAACCATCGGTAGACGCGCCGGCGACGTCGTTACCATAATCACCAAAATCGATGAAACTTCCTTCCAGTGCAAAGTATTCATTGAAACGGTAGCCCAGCAGCCCCTGCCACACATCTTTGTCATCATCGAAGTCGTCTTCACCTTCTACGCGCAGGTAACCGTAGTTACCGCCCACGTAGAAGCCACTTTCGTCAATATTTTCATCATAAGACTGCGCGTTTGCGCCGAATGCAGTTAGTGCAATAATTCCCGCCAGTGTTGTTTTCATGTGCTTCATAATGACTTCCTTCTTACATTGAATTAAGCCCCGGTGAAAAAGAAACGGGGCACAAATGTCACTGAGAATATTTCAATTGCCGTGCCACCTTACAAAATACGCAAAAAGCGGAAAAAGTCGGAAAGACTTTCAGGATTGGGTAAAAAATCTGCGTAAAAACAACAAGTAGTAAGAGTAAGGGAAGGAAGGGATAGGTGAAAATTCCCTGTCGGTATGAATCCTTTTCACACCGACAGGAAACCCTGTTTACAAACTAACCCGACTTAAAAACGTGTTTTCAGGGTCAGTGTTGCATTTCGCGGCGCACCGTAACGGTACTGGTCGAAAAAGCCAATCTGGCTGTAGTATTTTTCGTCAGTCACATTGTCCACGTTCAGCTGCAGCGATGTGGCATCAGAGATGTCGTAGCGTGCCATCAGATTAACCAGCGCATAGGAGGACTGTGCCAGTCTGATGTCACCATTGACTGAATAGGTGTCATCCTGCCAGTTAACGCCGCCGCCCAGGGTCAGTTCAGGAAGTACGTCGACTAACTGGTAGGTGGTAAACAGTTTAAGTTGTTTACGTGGCTGATCGGTATTCACTTTATTGCCGGCAGAATCCTCTGCGGTAAACTGAGAATACCCTGCAGTAATGTGCCAGCCTTCAATGGGCTGTCCTACAACTTCCAGCTCAAATCCTTTTGACACTGTGCCCTGAGCTTCATATTGCGCAATCGTATTTACCGTACCTGGCACAATATAGCCGACATCGTCCTGTGCCAGATTATCCTGCTCGATGCGAAACACCGCGATAGATGTGTGTAGCGTATCGTCAAAATATGTACTTTTCAGGCCGGCCTCCGTGCTTTGGCCAACCAGCGGGTCGAGATAATCACCGTTTCGATCCTGCGCATTCTGTGGCTGAAATATTTCTGTATAGCTGGCATACACCCGATGTTGTTCGGTGACGTTATACAGCACCCCAGCATAAGGAATAACGACATTATCGTCGCCAAAGTCGGTAGTTACGCCATAGCTAACGCCCTCGCGTTCCCAACTGGCCAGACGGCCGCCGGCAATCACTTTCAGGTGGTCAGTGATGTGCAGGCGAGTGGCTCCATAGAAACCGGTTTGCTCAGTATCCATATCCTGCGCCACATTGCCTTGCGTGCTCCATTCAGGCTCAGGGAAATTACCATCCCAGTCGTAGAAGTTACCTACCGGGAGAAACGCATTGTCTCCCATAGCGCTGAACTCAAGCGTATCGGCTGATTGTTCACTGCGTAGTGCGCCCAGTACAAACTCGTGATCACGACCGGCAAGCGAATATTGACCGCTTAGCTGAATATCCACGCTGTCTTGTTCGCTCGTACCTTCAGATTGATACGGCCACGATGACAGACCTACGCCGCTTTCTTTATCCAGTGTTCCAAACAAATAAAGTAGCTTCGATTCCTGTTCGTAGCGCAGCTTGTTGTAATTGAGCTTTAGTTCCCAGCCATTATCCAGGACGTGGTGCAGGTTAGCGAACACGTTAGTGCCAGTGGTGTCCCAGCGAGTCCAGGTGGCAGCGGTTGTCTGTGAAACATCCCAGTCGGTAGCCGTTCCATCGTTAAAAAACGTAGGTAATGCACCCCAGGTGGGTGAGGTAGGCGTATTTTCCTGATAACTTGCGCCTGCGCGGAATAAGGTGTTAGTGGTGATGTCCGCTTCCAGAACGCCGTAAAGCACCGTGGTTTCATCTTCGTAGAGGTCCAGGTACGAGTCGCCTTCTTCGTATTTCGCCACTACACGTCCGCGAACAGATCCTGAGCGGTTTAGACCAGTGCCGATATCGGCGACTACTTCGCGATTATTCCAGCTTCCTACTGCCGCTGAAGCATAGCCACTGGTTTCGGTTGCTGTCGCATGTTTACGAACCAGGTTGATTGACGCTGATGGATCCCCAGCGCCTGTCAGTAAGCCGGTAGCGCCGCGCACAAATTCCACGCGTTCATACAATACGACATCCGCAATCGTCTCACCGGAATCACCAGCCAGGCTCCATGAAAGGGGAACACCATCCACCTGGTAATTGGTGATATCAAATCCGCGGGCCTGAAACGTATTACGCACGTTGTCGACTTCTTTTGAGGAGACGCCAACAGCATTGAGCACGGTATCGGTAAGTGTATCGAGTGCCTGATCCTGAATACGCAAGTCAGTGATCACACTGACAGATTGCGGTGTTTCCTGAAGCGTCAGCCCTAGTCCCGTTGCGGTATCGATGACTTCACTGACAGTATAACTACCTGAAACCGTAATCTTTTCGATATCCTCAGTTGCAGGTGACTGTTGAGACATAGCCGGTGCAGATAAGGCAGATGTGACTGCCAGCGCGACAGACAGGGGGCGAAAGGAGCGCAAAAACAAGATACAATCCTCATAGTATTGATGCAATAGGTAATGATAACTATTATCAATTGAATTCGTGGCGCTGGCAAGCCATAATTGTATGATAGTTTTAAAGCACAACCCGTCGCCGTTATCATTAACTAGTGAAGACGTCGACAAACAGAGCCAGATTTCCATGGGAAAAAGAGTGAGTAATAAACGTTGGTTTCAGCTTCACGGCTGGTTCACACTGCCGGTGTGGGTGTTATTTTGTTTTATCTGCCTGACGGGCACGCTGGCGGTAGTCAGTCATGAAATTACCTGGCTGGTAAATGAAAATGCCCGGGCACATAACCCTGATTCAGCGCCCGCACTGCCGATGGATGCCGTCACACGCGCGTTGACCTCGCAGCACCCTACTGCAGATATCACTGGTATTACCGTCAGAGAACCTTATCTGACATATGCGGTAATGTTCACTGATGTCGATAAGCCGTATGCCATTGCTTATATTAATCAGTACACCGGTGAGGTTCAGGAAATTAACGACGGGCAGACGTTTATCGATTTTATGCGCTCGTTGCACGGTTGGCTGCTGTTCCCCTGGCAGCAGGGGTATAGCATAGGATATTACCTGGTTAGTATATTGAGTGTGTTTGTGCTGGGCGCGGTAATCACCGGCATGATGGTATACAAAAAATTCTGGCGCGCCTTCACCCGACCAACGCTGCGTTTTACGCAGGGAACAAAAACATTGCTGGCGGATCTGCACAAGACCACCGGGGCATGGTCTATCTGGTTTTTACTCGTCATGGGAATTACCGGTCTGTGGTATCTGATTCAAGGCGTGCTGTGGCACAACGAAGTTGAAATTGAACCCTGGCCAGCTTCGCTGTCAGCGCAGGCGATGCCCGAAAATGTTGCAGGTGCGGGAAAGCCAGTGTCACTGGATCAGGCGATGACCACCGCCAGGCGGCTATACCCTGACCTGCGTCCCAGTTTTATCATGTTGCCTGAACATAACCGGGATACCTATAAAATCTCTGGCGATCAGGGAGAAATCTTTTACGACCAGTACAGTTATCGTGTAGCGGTAAACCCGTATACCGGCGAAGTAACAGATACTTATTCCCCTGCCTCCATGACGCCGCTGCAAACGGTTATGCATCTGGCTGACAGACTTCATTTTGGCACCTTCGGGGGGCTTGTGACGAAAGCAATCTGGTTTGTGTTTGGCTTACTTATCACGGGCATGTCGATCACCGGTTTCTGGATGTGGCGCCGCAAACTGGTGAGCCAGACGACAGCGGCCCCGTCGGGTTCAACTAGCACACAAACAGCAGGAGCGAACTGATGGCCAGAAAAGTCGCAACCCCGTGGCGAAAAGTGAAATATCTGTTAAGTGCAGTGATTCTGACATTACCCCCATGGTTTTACTATCAGTCGCAAAACCCGGTATTTCCTGATGCGCTGGAAAAGAAGTCGGCTAATGGCTTTGATTTTACGCCCATGCCTTATGATGAAAAGCCGCCTTATCAG
Organism: Alteromonas sp. H39; assembly: GCF_047556435.1. Classification (GTDB taxonomy): domain Bacteria; phylum Pseudomonadota; class Gammaproteobacteria; order Enterobacterales; family Alteromonadaceae; genus Alteromonas. Next base: position 3,524,710 of record NZ_CP180210.1, on the reverse strand, counting down.
CATGACGGTAAATATGTTAAAGACTTTCTGGTGATGGTGAATGACGGGGAGGTAAGTGATATTCGTCAGGCCTACCTGAACATCGGGCCAGAGCCTCTGCCGCTGGATGTGCTGCAGGAAGAAGAGCTGGGTATTTTGCACGGGACTCGTCACGGGCAGCATGTTCATGCTCTGGCCAGCGACAGCATCAATGACGAAGACAAGCTGTGGCTGACAGTACAAACATGGAAGGGTGACACATTTCAGGTTGACTGGCCGCTGCAAGGTGGAGGCTTATAAGCCTGCTGACGTAGACGCCGTAAACCGCTGCCAGCAACCAACGGGGCGCGGCGGAATTTTTACCAGGCATTGTCGGTCTCGCGGTGGTCAAATGGCGCGCGACACATCTTTGATGTACTTAGCCGGTCCGCCACGCACGATAGTATTGGGTTGTACGTCTTTTCTGACGACAGCGCCCGTCGCCACGATAGCCCCGTCGTGGATAGTCTCGCCAGCCAGAATTGTCGCGTGTGGGCCAATCCAGACATTCTGACCTAACGTGATTCTTAAGGCTTCCTGACTTAACTGATGCGTCAGAAGACGTGCGTCTGAATTTGTTACTTTTTTACCGCTATTAAGAGATGCTAAAAAGTCACTTAGCTCCCTACCTGCCACTTCTTACATCAAAGTTAACCAGAAATTCCATAGCGTAGACTACCAGAAGGGAGAGCGGCGTCGCCATCGCACTTTTATTGCCGTTTACTTTCTTTTTACTATCTATTTGTCTCTGTTTTTTAGTTGAAGAATAACCACTTCTGTTTCTGGCTTAGGGGTTTCATTCAGGTATGTAACGCGAACGGTGAATGTCATTTTGTGAACCAATCAAAAAGCTTAATCAGCTTTTTCAATTACCTGTATTTGTTTTATCGCTTATGCGATTCATCAATTCTTGACTATCTTATCTATACGCCGAAATAACGGTTAACAACGCTTTAACGTGCGTGCTTGGGGCACGCCTTGAGTAAAACAACAATACAGGTGAAAACTATGGCGATTTCTAGGTTTAAACGGACAGCATTGTCTGGACTTGTCGCTTTGGCGATTTCCAGCCCAATGGCGCTGGCTGATGACCACAAGACAATGAGTAAACCCGAGGGAGCAAAAGGCAATGGTGCCACACAGCCCTTTGCACCAAAGTCAAATAACTTCTGGTGGCCAGAGCAGCTTGACCTCACAGCACTTCGCAGTCACGACGCACGATCAAACCCTTATGGCGAAGATTTTAATTATGCCGAGGAGTTCAGCAAGCTTGACCTTGATCAGGTCATGGCAGATGTAGATGCCTTGCTAACAGACTCACAGGACTGGTGGCCTGCAGACTGGGGTAACTATGGGCCATTCTTTATCCGGCTGTCATGGCACAGTGCCGGTACATATCGCACGCTGGACGGCCGTGGTGGCGGTGAAGGCGGCCAAATGCGCTTCGACCCGCTGAACAGCTGGCCGGATAATGGCAACCTCGATAAGGCTCGCCGTTTGTTGTGGCCGATAAAGCAGAAATATGGCCGCGCATTGTCGTGGGGAGATTTGATGATCCTTGCCGGTACAGTAGGTATGAAAAACATGGGTTTTGATATCTATGGTTATGCTGGTGGTCGTACTGATGACTGGGAGCCGGATCTGGTGTACTGGGGTCCCGAAGTAGAAATGCTGGCAAGCGATCGCGAAGATCGTGATGGTAAGTTACAACGTCCATTGGGCGCCACGCACATGGGGCTTATCTATGTGAATCCGGAGGGGCCAAAAGGCAAACCGGATCCGATGGGGTCTGCGAAAAATATCCGCACGGCGTTTGGTCGTATGGCTATGAACGATGAAGAGACCGTTGCACTAATCGCTGGGGGTCATACCTTTGGTAAAATGCATGGCGCGCACAAAGCCGGTGATTGCCTTGACTCAGAACCGGGCGCTGCAGGCGTTGAAGAGCAGGGATTGGGATGGAAGAACAAGTGCGGTAAAGGCAATGCTGAAGATACTGTGACCAGTGGCCTGGAAGGCGCGTGGACACAAGCGCCAACCCGCTGGACGACACTGTATCTGTCTAATTTGCTTAACAATGAGTGGGAGCAAACCCGCAGCCCGGGCGGCGCTATCATCTGGGTACCCAAAGATAAAGCAATGCATAATGCGGTGCCGGATGCGCACGTTGAAGGCAAGAAAAATCCGCCGGTAATGACAACAGCTGACCTGGCGCTGAAATACGATCCTGAGTACAAGAAAATTGCCGAGCGTTTCCTGGCAAACCCTGACGAATATCAACAGGCGTTCGCCAAAGCCTGGTTTAAACTGACGCACCGCGATATGGGACCCAAAGCCCGCTACTTAGGTAACCATGTGCCTGACGAAAGCTTTATCTGGCAGGATCCGGTGCAGGAAATCAACTATGACCTGGTTACGGATGCCGATATAGCATCGCTGAAAAAGGCCATTCTGGACACCGGGCTGAGTGTTCCTGCGCTGGTGAAAACAGCGTGGGGAGCGGCGTCAAGTTTCCGGGCATCGGATATGCGTGGTGGTGCCACTGGTGGTCGCATCCGCCTGGAGCCGCAAGCCAGCTGGGAAGTGAATGATCCACAAGAACTCGATAAAGTTCTGATGGAGCTGGATAAGATCCAGAAACGCTTCAACGGTAATTCGGGTAGTAAGAAAATCTCCATGGGTGATCTTGTGGTTCTGGCTGGTGCCGCCGCAATTGAAAAGGCAGCCGCCGATGCCGGATATGACGTTACCGTTCCTTTCATTCCGGGACGTGGTGACGCAACGCAGGAGCAAACCGATGTTGAGTCTTTCTCGCTACTCGAGCCAAGTGCAGATGCGTTCCGCAACTACTTTAATGTAGAAGAAAGCTATCGCGGCCCGACGGAAATGCTGGTGGACAAAGCCGATCAGCTAAACCTGACTGTACCGGAAATGACGGTGCTTGTAGGCGGCATGCGTGCCCTTGGTGCTAATGCGGGCAACAGTCAGCATGGTGTACTGACTGACAAGCCGGGACAACTCACTAATGACTTTTTCGTCAACCTGACGGATATGGGCATAATGTGGCGTAAAACCGACGATGAGTCAGTTTATGAAGGAGTAGACCGGAATTCGGGTAACGTGTTGTATACCGCAACGCCAGTTGATTTGATATTCGGATCAAATTCTGAACTTCGCGCAGTAAGTGAAGTGTATGCCTTTGATGACTCAGGCGAAAAGTTCGTGAATGACTTCGTCGACGCCTGGACCAAGGTCATGCGCCTCGACCGGTTCGACCTGCGTCACGACCTGACTGCAGACATCAACTAACACGTAGCGCAAAATGTTATATCAGTAAAAACGCCAGCCACCGAGCTGGCGTTTTTTTTCTGATAATCTGGTTTGATTGTAGAGAGCGATAAGGGAATAGCGCCGCATTAAATTTGACCGTCTGATTGATGCGGTTAGCGAACGCGGTCTTGCGCACCAACTAACGCAACCGGGCAATGCCAATCTGGTTTCTCCCCAGTTGTTTCGCGGCATAAACGGCGGCATCGGTTAGCTTATAAAGGGTATTCACGTCCTGTGCGCCTGTTTGTGCGATGCTTCCGACGCCGATACTGGCGGTAATCGTCGCTGTTGTCTCCTGAACCTCCGGGATCGTCAGCCCCTGAAAGCGCTGATGAATTTGTTTCGCCAATGTATGGGCATCTTCAATGGATGTATCCGGAAGGATGACGGCAAACTCTTCTCCACCGATGCGGGCGACGATATCCAGCTCACGCCGGCAAGTGTCATTAAGCAGTCTTGCTACCGCTTTAATACACAGATCACCAATAGCATGCCCATGCGTATCGTTAAGCAATTTAAAGTGGTCTAAATCTAACAGGATCAAACTGAAATCCGTGTTGTGACGCTTTGACAGGGAGAAGTTTCTCTGCATTTCGGTGTCGTATACGCGCCGGTTAGCGAGTCCCGTCAGAGGATCCGTTCGCGCCATGCTATCCAGCTCGCGTTGTGTCTCTATCAGTGTTAATTCGATATCGAGCTTTCTGAAAAATTCGGCCTGCGCGTTTTTTATCGTCGAGATCAAATACAGGCAATAAAATCCGAATGCATACAAAATCGCAAGCAGCTCAGGGCGATACAAAATAATAACTATGGAGGCCCAGATAAAACACAACAGGCTGCAAACCATAGCATTGCGCTTGTCGATACAGAACTGGTGCGCGATGGCAGTGGAGAAGTTCACAGTACAAATCAGGCTGACGATAAATGCGCTGGTCCAGTCTGGATGCATGGATACCCAGCCAAACCACGCCCCCCAAATTAATACGCAGCCGTAAACCAGGATCCAGTGACGAACTCGCCACAACGCGTATTGGTCTGTTGATGGCAGTTTGGCTGTAAGGCGAATACCGGCTATTGCCAGTAAAGGCACTAAAAAAGTGAATACATAAGCGCTGTGGGTTTGAAAAAGTCCTTGTGGAAGTGCGCTGAAAACCACTGCCAGACTATAAAAAACCGGGCCGATCTTGGAGCGGGCAAATAAGGTTTCGACAGTTCGACGGGAAAGATATTGCTCAGGTTTTTCTTCAATTAGTGGTAAGGGAGTTTTCGCAGCTTCGGCTCTCACTTATGCGCTCTTTTTATTCTGCAAGGATTGATACACACGAATAGCGGAAGCATTATCTTTCCAGCAGATCGGTGCGATCACCGCAATCAACAACTTTGCTGAGTGTAGTTAACACGCAACGTTTTGTATACAGAAAGCGGGGAGGTTTAGACAAAGGTATAGGATGCGGTTTTCTGCGCGCAGTTCGGTTGAAGTTGTCGCTGCCTGATTACACGATGACACCACACGCGCTCATGGTACTGAAAGTAAAACAGGCGAATAACCTTTCGGTATCCGCCTGTTTACTCACTTTCAACCAGAGAGGATGACTGAGGCTTAGCTCTGTGATGCTATCCAGCGGTCAATTTTCTGCTCCAGGATCGGCAGGGGCAGTGCGCCGGTTCCCAACACCTGGGCGTGGAAAGCTTTGATATCAAAGTCGTCACCCAGCGCGTCTTCTGCCTTTTTACGCAGTTCCTGAATTTTCAGCGCGCCCACTTTGTAAGCCAGAGCTTGCGAAGGAATAGCAATGTAACGCTCAACTTCGGCGACAACTTCAGTGCGGGTCATACCGGAGTTTTCCAACATGAAGTCAATGGCTTGCTCTCGGGTCCAGCCTTTCGCATGAATACCGGTATCGACGACCAGGCGCATCGCGCGCAACTGTTCATCCTGCAATGTACCGTAGCGATTCCACGGATCATCAAAGAAGCCCATTTCATAACCCAGTGTTTCTGAATACAGTGCCCAGCCTTCTACGTAAGCGGTGTTTCCACCGAAGCGCATAAATGCAGGCAATGCTTCATTTTCCTGTGCCAGACTGATCTGGAAGTGGTGACCCGGAGCCCCTTCGTGAAGGTAGAGCGTCACATTACCGGTAGTCAGACGACTCGGCAGATCATAGGCGTTAAAGTAGAAAGTTCCCGGGCGTGATCCATCAGGCGTGCCACGTTGGTACGAACCGCCAGCACTGAACTGCTCAATTGCCGGATCATAAGGCTTAATTTCAAGCTCTGATTTGGGTAGCAGCGAGAAATAGTCATCAATTTTCTCATCCACTTCGCGGCCTATACGGTAATAGTCCTGGGTCAGTGCTTCACGGCTTTCAGGTTTGAATTGCGCATCGGTACGCACGAAATCAAAGAACTCGTTTAAGGTGCCCTCAAATCCTACTTCGTCCATGATTTCAAGCATGCCGTCTTTGATCCGCTTGACTTCACTTAAGCCCAGATCATGCAGATAGTCTGCCGTTAACGGTAAGGTGGTAGTGCTTTCGATCAGCATCTGATACAGCTTGTCGCCGCCTTTCATGTCACTCAGGCCGATAGATTCGCGGGCTACGGGAAGGTATTCATCCCGCAGGAAATTACGCATGCGCTCAGTAGAGGCATAGATGGCTTTGGTTGCTTCTTCATATTCTTTAGTCAGGCGCGCTTTCTCTTCGTCTGAGAAACTCTCCGGCATCATAGTGATAGGGCCCCAGAACTGAGACTCTTTCATCGGAATAGATAACTGCTTATCAAGTTGCTTAATGACTCTGTCGATGGTCAGTTTGGTTTCCAGAACCCCTGACTCCATACCTTCACGGAAACGTTCGATAGCACGCTCACCAATGTCAATGTAGTCATCGTGACGAGACAGGTTGTTCTCGTAATCTTCAACGGTTTTGAAAGGTGCCGCGCCTTTACCGCTGGCGAATGTCGGGTAAAACGTATGGAAGCCACTGAAGTGGTTTACAGGACGTACAATCGTCAGCGCCCGGATTTCATCCGTCAGGCTTTTCAGGCTTTGTTCCTGGTTGTACTTAAACACATCATAAGACAGCTTGTCGGTGTCATTGAGTTTACTGCGGTCAATTTGATCGAGTTTGGCCAGGTTCAGCAGGGTATCGGTGCGCGAGGCAAGAAATTGCGCATCGGTGAGGTAGTCACCCAGACGATCAGCACGGCGCATATCGCCCCGAAACAAACCGGAAATCGGGTTCAGTGCCAGTTGACGTTCATCTGACTCTGCGAACAACGCAAACAGGCGGTCGTGCTCACTTTGTTGTTTTTCTGCGACCGTATTGGTGCTGTTTGACTGTGTCTCTGCCATGACCGGCACGGCGGTGTGCGCCATGACGGCACTACTAATTAATAACGTGCGAAGTAAACTCACTGTATGTGTCTCCCTATACGCTCAGGTTGTTGATGTGCTTTGGAAATTTGATGTTAGCCTATTGGTATCAGGGAGTCGATTTTATGGTGGCTTTTGGTGGGTGTTGCATTGTAAAGAGATATTACAAAGTGCCAGAGAAGTGGCGGCGGGCAGATAACGCCGGCAGGACAGAATGCCCTGCCGCGGTAGTGGTTAGTAACCCTGTCTCAGCGCACTCGCCGGGCTGACTGGCTTGCAAAATTCCCGTTTCGAAGGTGACGCGGGCTACTTGGGAGTGGTGTTTTTAATCGACATTGGTTCTTCATTAATGACCCTCACTTCACGCTGCGGGAACGGGATCTCAATGTTGTTTTCGCGTAGTGTTTCGAATATCAACAGCAGCAAATCACCGCCTACGCGGTTTTTACCGTCATCAATGCCTTCCATCCAGAACTCAACGAACATATTGACGCCGGAGTCGCCGAAGCTGTCAATTTCACAGTCTGGTCTCTCCTCAAAGGGGATATGATCGCCGCTAATGACTTGCGGATGTTGCGCAACGGCATCGCGAATAATGTCGCACATAGCTCGGATATCGGTTTTGTAGGCGACCGAAAAGTCGATGCGGTAACGCTGCTTGGGATCTTTGTGCGTCCAGTTTATCAGCAGCGAGCTGATGAATTTCTCATTCGGCACCAGGATGTCTTTGCCGTCATAGGTTTCCAGCACGGCGTAGCGCATCTTAAACTCCCGCACAAAGCCTTTGCTGCCATCGTCCAGTTCGACGTAGTCACCCACTGTCAGCGAGCGGTCCAGTAAGATGATGATGCCCGAAATAAAATTCGACGCGATAGATTGTAAGCCCAAACCAAGGCCAACGCCGACCGCTCCACCAAACACTGCCAGCGCAGTCAGGTTGATGCCCATGATGTTTAACAGCAGCAGGAAGCCGATACAGAACAGGGCCACTTCAAACAATTTGACAAAGACTTCTTTGGTTGTGATATCCAGCGTTTTATGACGGCGTATAATATCCTGGCCGACATTATTGGAGGCGCGGCCAAGCCAGAATAGCAGCACGCCGAAAATGATGACACGGGCAACCCCGTAAGCGGAAATGTCAACGTTCCCAACAGAAAGTGAGACTGACTTAAGGGCATCCACGACGGCGGGAAGTACCCCAACAAGGTGTAAAAATACCAGTGGCAGACCAACCCATCGCATAAACATCGCCACGGTGTCGCTGGTGACAAAGGCACGAATAAAGGATGCCAGAAACAGCATCACTGCGACCACCAGCGCCACTTCCAGCAGCCAGGCGTTGAACTGATACTCTTTGCCCAGCACTGTGGTTAGCTTCAGCAACGTAATGGAAAGTACCGGAAACAGGAGTCCACCGAGTTTCCAACCCAGCCAGTGCAGTGAATGCGCGCCTTCTCCCGGCCTGGCCTGGGTAAAAGGAATACGACTTCTCAGCGTGCCAGCCAACAGATACGCGATCAGGTAAATACCCGCTATCAGACATATCTGAACCAGAAAGTGTGTGCTGACAATCGCCTCATTGGCAGCGTGCAAAAATGCATTCCACTTTGTCTGCAGTGAAGAAAAATCCATCAAAATACCTTTCACTCCTCAGGGAGCCTGTAAAACGGTGAACGCCGTTGTAACCTGTAACGACGGTTCGGTAAAACAATTTTCGCTTATCGTGAACGTAAAAATAGCACGATTGCAGCGGAATTAGTGAGAGAGTGTCAGCCATTTAGCCTAAACAGCTTGCTGCAAAATATTGCCGCAGCGGCATCAACCAGTCAGCGTGTTAGTTGTGACGAATCCGGAGGCAGATAAAGTGATTATGCGAAAGGGAGAGGTGTCAGACATTAACGACTGTGTGTGGCGTTGGTTGGGAAATGCAGAGAAATTCTTGCGCCACCTGATTTGCTGTCGGTGGCAGCGCAGGTGCCACCATGCCAGTGCATAATCCGTTTGACGATGGCAAGACCCAGTCCGGCTCCGCCCTGGTGACGACTGCGGGCGCTGTCAGGACGGAAAAAGGCATCAAAAACCATCTCTTTACATGCATCTTCAATTCCGTCGCCATCGTCGTCAACATGCAGGCTGATGCCGGATGGCGTTCGTTCGATAATAATTTCTACCCTGTGATGGGCATGGCGAACGGCGTTAGCCAACAGATTGTCGGTGGCTCGCGCCAGCAGGTGGCTATCACCAGTGAGCTCGGTGGCGTCGCCGCTCACTGTCAGAATTTTATTGCTGTGAGGCTGAATCAACGACGCGCGTTGCTGGCAGAATGGAATAAGAGGGATACTTTCCATCAACAGTTCAGGCCTGTGAGCATTAAGCCGGGTAAAGTCCAGCATCTCCTGCACCAGCTTGTCCAGCTCATCGATGTCTTTGCGGGCTTCCGTAGCTTCCGCTTCGCTCATCCCATTCTCGCCGGCCAGGGCAAACTTTAGTCGCGCCAGTGGCGTTTTGAACTCGTGCGTAACCGCGCCAGCCAGTTCGCGCTGATTATTCAGCAACATCTTCACATTTTGACTGAGATCATCCAACGCTCTTGCGATGTTGCTTAGCGGCGAGTTAGTGGACAATGTTGGGACGGTAATTCCCCCATCAGGCCCCAGATTCCGCGTTGCAGTGACCAGACTGCTTAAATCCCGCCACAGCGGGTAGATCCATATTGCGATAGCCACACCGAGCAGGATGAAAAAGATACTACTATACAGCCACCAGTTTCCCGGACGAGCGGGATACTCTGAAAAGGTAACGGTAACCACTTTGGCATCAGACGTAGGGACATACACCTGCCAGTACTCTTCGTAAAAGCCCTGCACAAGTTCCTGTTTCGCCAATTGGCTGGCAACACTGTGACTGACTGCCATGGCGTCGCTATCGATGATGTCAAAACTCAGGTTCGCCTCTGTTAACACCCTGGCGAGCTTGGCGCTGCTCTCCTGCTGTTGTTTTAGCAGTGTCAGCCAGGCCTGTTGAGATTCGGTGAGGGCAGGACTGTCTACTGGAAAAAACTGCTCCAGACCAACAGTCAGAGTTACCAGACTCAGCGCGATGAAAAGATACAGACTGAAAAATAGCCGTGTCACTGGTCTCGACTCTGTGACCAGGCATCGGCGACAAAAAAGAAGCCTTTGCCCCAAATCGTTTTTATCCGAAAAGGATTTTGTGCATCGTCATTAAGTTTTTTTCGCAACCGGGAAATACGCACGTCTGCGGACCGGTCCAGGCCGTCGTATTCACGCCCTATGATCTGCTGATATATTTGCTCGCGATGCACCACTGATCCTGCATGCTCCGCAAGCATGCAAAGTAAATCAAATTCGTGACTGGTCAGCGCAACGGCGGTGTCATCGAGCACCACCCGGCGTGCCTCTTTATCGATATGCAGTCTTCCGAATGTCAGCGGTGCGCTGGTGGTTGTTACCGGTGTGGCGACGCGTCGCAGTAATGCCTGGATCCGTGCCAGAAGTAGCCTCGGTTCAACCGGCTTGGTGATATAGTCATCGGCACCGATTTCCAGCCCCAGTATTTCGTCAAGGGCTTCGTTTTTGGCTGACATAAACAGCAATGGCCCTTTGTACTGCTCGCGTATTTTACGGCACAGCGACAAGCCGTCTTCACCGGGAAGCATAATATCCAGCACAATGACAGCGGGCGGATGTCGGGTGACCGTATCTTTCAGCGTGCTTCCGTCAGGCAGCGCAATCACAGTAAACATATTTTTGCTGAGGTAGTCGGAAACCAGCTTACGCAGGCGCGCATCGTCCTCCACCAGAATTACAGTAGGTTGACTGCTCATATCAGAACACACTCCAGGGTAATCTCACCCGACGTCGCTGGGGGCGCGAATCAATGACTTTGTGCTCAAGCACGAAAGAATCGAGACGTACGCCGTCACGGGTAGTGAGTTGAAACATCATGTCCTGCGCGATACGCACATCTACCTGCATCTTTTGGGTGGTAAAACAGTCATAGAACTGCTCATCAATGTTCAGGCAGGTAGACAATGGAATAAACGACGGCGAAGTCAGTGTGACCGCCACGCGGGCATCGCAAAATTCGTCCTCAGAGGACACCACGCATTCACCGGGTTTCACCTCCCAGTCTATTGCGTAAACCGGCGCAAAAAACACCAGGCCGATTAACACAGTAAAAACTCTAAGTAACATCCCTGACAACAATCCTAAAAACGATAAGCAACACCGGCAAAGGCAGAATATACCATGCTATCTTCGACAACGGGGCTGTCCGTCATACCCTCATGAAGTCTGGTTACACCCAGTCGGGTTAATACATGCCATTTCTTATTTAACGGGTAGCTGGCATGCACGCTTATGCCTGGCTGAAAGCCACCTTTGGCATCATACTGCAGGCTTTCACTGGCCGCATCCCGGGCGCGAATTCCATAATAATAGTCGGTAAGCGCGCGACTCTTCCATGCCAGCTGTGGTGCCACTGTTAACTGCCAGTTTCCTACACGTGCGTAGTAACGATACTCTATTGCTGCGTGAAATCCATCGTACACGCTGCTAATGTCCCTTGCCATCATTACCCGAAGGTGGTGATTGTCCCGATACCACTGCCAGCGAACCCCAGCGTCAAATGCCCATTTGCGACTGTCAATATCGTCAACAGAAAGCCGACGATCCTCAGGCTCTACATCCTGCTGACCACCTATCATCTGAAACGGGGGAGTTGTCGATGCGTTCAGGTAAGATGCTGCCGGCACCAGCAGGTTACTCACATGCCAGAAGCTGAAGTTGGCCTTTTCAAAATTCGGCACGACAAACGCTTCTATGCTGGAATCTGATGTTGGCTGCCACTGGTAGCCTAATTCACCGTTATCAAAGTAGGCCGACTCGCCGTACCAGGCAATGTCAGGAAGCAGAACAAAGGGAATGGTATCGCCATCGACGAGTGGATTTGTGCGTCCGCCAATACCTATTGCCACACCAACTTGCCAACTGTTTTGTTCGATACAGGCAGCCCCTGCGTCACAGTCGTCCGTTGCTCTGGCGTTGCCAGAGACCACCACCAATAGTGCTGAGAAAAAGATAATAAAAAAATTCATAAAATCGAAGCGGAATAAGCCAGATGCAAGACTAGCAAATCCGGTTACCTCTGGCATGTGCCGATTACAATTAATCACAAAAATGTGCAAGTTCTCACGTTTTTTTCTAACTGATTTGGTTACGATTCGTGCGTCAGATAAAGCACACGGAGAGAATGTGTATGGCCGAACCCAACTCAACCATTACCAATGTGCTGGCCGTTGCCATTGCATTGACTGCGATCGGAACTGGCGGTGAAGCGCGGTCCGATAAGCAGGCGGGGGAACGTGCTGAGTGGAGTGGTGACACATCGATGCTATCAGAGCAGCATTGGTCCGCGAGTCTGTCTGCCTCGTTGATGCCCGAACCTGATATCACTGAGCGCCAGTATTCTCAGTTGTCGTCATTGTCCTACAAAGAGGTATCGGCGCCATTACACAATACATTGCGACAGGCTGTACCGGAAACGGAAGATGAATATGGTTTTATCTCTGTTGAGAGCGAATAAAAAGGGTCTGTTAGCGATACATTAATTTATTGTCCAGGGCTTCCCCGTTCCTGTCTGTGTTCGTTTTTTTATCCTCTGTTACTGGAAAACGTTCACTTGTTTGGAGAGCATCGCGCTCTCCTTTTTTTTATCCTGTGCTCAACGAGGCTTCAAAGGCATCACTGTCGTGTTTCTTGTCGATTTTGTGCTGATCTTCTGCTCGCCCATAGCGCCAGTAACTGCTGATGTAACTGTGATCACGCGACACAGACAACGTGTGGGTCAGTACCTGACGCAGAGCACGCATCAATGAAAACTCTGCCGCTATCCAATAGGCTGGTACACCGGGGTGCGGGGAAAGAGATGCAAGATTGTCTGCAATCACCGGGATATCTTCATCGATTAGCCAGTGAATATCGACGTTACGTGGATGAATAAGTGGCTGAATATCCCGTTTGTCAGGAATGCAAAGTAAGGCGTAACCTCTGGTATTGTCGGTTAAGTGTTCAAGGTGGTTGGCGATAGCGGGTAATGAGGACATATCGCCAGCAAACACCACCCAGTCATGATCGGCAAATAGTGGCTTTCCTGCACCCGGACCACCCACACATATGGTTGAGCCGGGACGTGCATGCTTTGCCCAGTGAGATGCGGGACCGTTCTCCACTGTGTCGCCGTGTAACGCCATATCCAGGTGAAGTTCAAGCTTTGTGGTGCTGATATAGCGGACCGTATAGGTTCGCATTAATACCTTTTCATCAATATCCGGTGCGCGTGATAACGGCGCACCGAAGCGGTCAAACATCAACTTCACGTAACTTGAGGGGGCAGTCGCGGGAAAACGCGCAAGATCGCTGCCGGTGAGAATGAGTCTGCGCATATGTGGCGTCAACAGGATATTTTCTTTAACGCTCAGTAAGTACGGTTGTCTTGAGGTGGGTTTTTTCATTACATACTCCTTTACCGCTCATTATAATTTGATAATAATTCTCATTACTATTTGATTGGGTGGGACATAACTGTCAGCGTCAGCATATTTTGTAGAATGTAAGAGGCGTGTCGCATGTTTGTTTGACCAGGCGAACACTCGCTTTTGATTCGTAAATGTCGGTAATATAAGCACTGGCATCGTTGATGCCGTTTGGTATGTTGCAAAAGTAAAGGGATTTGACATTGCAGGTAAATCAACAGGAAATCGACGCTGTAGAAGCGAAGCTACAGCGGCAACATGGGATGAAGGCGGCTATTGCTGCGGCTTTCTGGGCGGTACCTATACTGGTGCTGTGGTATGTGACTTACCAGATAAATGACAGTTTTGCGCCACTGATGCTTGCCATCAGTGGGATCCTGGTTGGTCTTGCCGTTCGTTTTCATGGTCGGGGTTACACGCCCTCATTCGGGATCATCGCGTTTCTCACACACCTTGCTATTGTTATTGCCGCTTTTCTCTTTGGCATGAGTCTCGGGGAAGGGCAGGCGGTGCTTGCTGTAATGCTTGCCGGGTTTTACGTGGCGGGGGCGTGGGCGGCAGCCTTTATTGGCAGAGCACGTATACCTTTTACCCAGCACAGAGCGATTTACCTGCTAACAGAGCATAAGCCGCACCCTAGTCACAAACGTCTGCGAAATCGCTGGATTATAACGATCCCTGTTAGTGTGATTGTTACTGGCGTGACGCTTTCTGCGACATTGTTTACGCTGGCGGGTGTTGATTTCGTTAACACTTCCGCATCTTACGCCCAACGTGAGAGTGAGCAGCGGGATGCACTGGAGCAAAAAGCAATAGACGTCACCTCAGAATCTCTGTCTACCTTAACCAATGACGAGGCAATGCGTCACGCTTACGCGTTCTTTCATGGTTTTCTTCCAAGCAAAAAGGGCTTTCGCTACAGTCGCTATCCAAAGTCCGAATATAAATCCAAACGTATTTTGTCCTTCTTAGCGCAGGAAAGAGAACACGCCCGTGCGCAGTTTGTACTTGGACGGTTAACCTATACTGAAAACGGGGGCGCGCTAATTCAGCAGGCTGCTGAAAAGGGCGATAGTTTTGCCAAAATTCATCAGGCCACGGAATTTGGATGTTTTGGCAATACCCGACGAGCGACAGAATTACTGAATTTGTTGGCGAAAACAATGACTGATGCCAGTGCAAAACAGGAAATTGATTCGATTTTACATACGGGGTTTGACAGCGTGTGTGCCGAATTCAGCAGGCCTGACTTTGCGATGATGTACATTCACTGAGAGGGGGCGTCAGTCTTGCGTGTAGCGAGCCTGCATAGCGTCAACGGCGTGCAGGCTGCCTTAACAGTGCGGTCATATTTTCATCGGCGTACTCTGCCACCAGAATCGCTGCCCTTGCCGCGTCGGTTACGAATTGCGGGCGGATATTTTCGATATCGTCTGAATGCTGATGGTAATGGCTATGTGTATCGGAGGCAAAGAACAAATAGGGTATGCCCGCTTGATCGAATGCACCATGATCGCTGGCTTGCCGCCAGTCCTGACGATGATGTCGTCTGCCATTCTCCCGGTATATCCTGCGTGGATTCGTGGAAAGGCGAACGGCAAGCATCTTCAGTTGCGGTATTGCAGCCAGACGATCCTCAATAGCGCCGGGGATCCCGTGGGACAGAATATAGAGTATTTTCTTTCTGCCACCATTTCCCAACATATCCAGGTTTATATTCAGCAGAAGTGTTTGATTGCTTATGACGGGATCGTCAAACAAGGCATGGGCGCCATGTAAGCCGCTTTCTTCTGCATCGGTGGCGACAAACAGCAACGAGTGATGCGGAGAATTGGCGTTAAAATGCGCGGCAATGGCCAGCATGACAGCAACCCCAGACGCGTTGTCATCAGCACCATTAAAAATGCGGCGTCCTTGTCTACCAAGGTGGTCGTAGTGCGCTGTAAATACAATATATTGCTCGGGATAGGTGGTGCCGCTTATTTTGCCAATAATATTTGTGCCGCGTTTTTGCGCCAGGTTTTGCGTAAATGTGAAGGTGTGAGAGAAATTCTGTCGCAGTGGTTGTAATGCAAGTGCTGCAAAGCGATGGCGAAGATAGTCTGCGGCTTTGGCGTGACCCGGCGTCTCTGGCTCTCTGCCTGCTTTATCATCTGCCGACAGAAAACCGATATCCTTAAGTAGCTCGGACTGAATTGATGCGGGTGCATTACCCTTAGCCGCGGGGCAAAGGCATAACGCGATCAGTAAAATAAAAAGCGCGCTACTGACTTTCAACATTGTGGCAACCATCGTTGTGGCAACCACCGTTGTGGCAACGCCAGTAAGAGCGTAGCGAATCTGGTAACGGGGCGCAGGGCAGGGTCTGTCGTCATGGTTTCCCCTTGGTATTTCCACATTCATTTTGCATTGCTACTGAACAGTGTAGCACTACCATGACGTGGGAAAGGCCATGGTTATTACAATGCGTCATCCCCAGAGGGAGTTCGATGACACCGCCTTCAGGGTTACTGCGTAGATTGTGACGGCAAGAGCATGGTCCAGATGGGCGTAGGAGCACAACCATTCTCTATGACATGGTGCAGAGGCGGTCCGTTGCCGCAAGCCAGCCTGTCAGGCAAGCCATTTTCTGTTACGTCAGGCATGGTGATCGTGCAGTTAACTACCGACACTGCATATCGGATTCGGTGGGCTGTGATAGCGCGCGTTCCAGATGATGATTGAACATCTCAACGTAGGCCGCATCAACCGTTAACCGACTAAACAGAAAAAATACCTCATTGTCGTGCAGGATCTCATCCGAAAGCACCAGGTCAGATGCTTCATCGCCAAGTGAAGCGAGACCGGTCACTTTCAAGCCTTTCATCTGATGGCATAACGCGCCACGATCGTCCACAACCGCATCTATTTTACCTTCTGACAACATCGAAATACGTTCAGGCAAGCTAAAGCCGTGTACAAACTGTGCGGGATATTGTGCTTTTAGTTCTTCAACCACGTCGCCAAAGTAACCTGACATGTTAATGCCCACAACGCCACCTTGTTCAAGCACGTCTCGCAGTGGTGTATGACGGTTATGGGCGGCATTATTGAAGAACATGACACCAATCATTTCCTGCCGGTAGGGCAGTGAATAATAAAACTGCTCAGCCCGTTCAGGGGTGTAAGAGGCGCCAATAGAAATATCAAAACTGCCTTTTCCCAACTCAATGATAGACCGGGCCTCCGTCATCGGCAGCACATCGACCTCACAGCCCATAGCGGTCACAACTCGATTTAACAGCGTAAAGTCGATGCCCTCATACAGGCCATTTCCAAACTGGTAAAAGTACGGCTTCCAGTCACCATTATATGAAACCACTAGTTCAGACTGGCATTCCTTAGCCAAAGCGTTGTAGGAAAAAAGCACCAAAAAAGCGATAAGCGTGCGCATTCAACGTATCCATACTGACGTAAACGTGGTTAGTTTATGCGAGCATCCACACAGAGAAAAGGATAAATATCAAACAATAACTGAAGAGGCCGGTCCGTACAGACAAGCCGGAAGATGGGATTGCCTTGGCTGGAACGAATTACAGAATCATAAAGGCGACAGGCACACTGAGCGGTTGGGGCATCGTCAGCAGCCTGTTGCCAGAGATGTGACAGGCTTAATTACTGGCCAGCAGGTCCTGCTCAGAAGCCGCCTTAAGGTTGTGCATAATCAGCGGGTTACGGGCATTGAGCTGCTTTGCTCTTTCTAAATCAGCTTTGCATGCCTGTGGCTGTGACGTCAGGCAGTTTAGCACGGCGCGATTGTTGTAAGCGATTGCGCTGCCTTGTGCTGCCGATACCGCATCGTCACATGATTGCTTTGCCGTCGACATATTGCCAGTAGCAATATGCGCCACGCACAGATTATTTAGCAGCGGGGCTCGCAGTGAGGTTACTGAAGACAGATTGAGTGCCGCCAGTGTCTTGCGGATCCCTTTTTCGTAATCGCCGGACTCAATCTCTCTCACACCATTCACGTCCTGAACGCTGGTTTTCAATTTCAGCGACTGGCCCTGGTAGGATTCTGCAACAGCGTTTGATGCGGTAACTGTCAAGCCTGCAAACAGGGTGAGAAGCAATGATGTTGAACGTAGTGTAGCCATAACAATTCCTTAGAACAAGGTCAGTACAAAGTGTTGTAAAAGCGTTCCCCAAATTGCCTGTGACTGTCTTATTCGCGACGATTTGAGAGTTGCCTTTCGAGCGAGTATGGTTAGCGTCGGGCGGAATAGCCTGATGATCTCATAAAAAAAAGCTGATGATTTTCTAATGATTAACTATGATGTTGAAAAATAATGCCTTTTACATTTATCAAACGGATTTTTTACAGGCGGCTGACACTATTTTCGTCAATATGTATGGGGTCATTACCTGTAAAAATGTCTAGTAACTCAAAAAATCAGAGACGATGGCAGACGTTAATTCTGCCAGTGAAAGCACAAACAACGAGTGATGGCCTGGCGCCAGAGGCAGAAGACAATTGACAACTAACCAGCAACTGCAGACAGACCGGTTCAGGATTGGCGATTTTATCATTGATGCTGATGACAACACGGTGTCTACCCGCACGCAGCAGCGGCACATTGAGCCCAAAGCCATGCAGGTATTACTGGAGCTGGTGTCCTGCGCCAATAAAACGGCTGATCGCAAAGCACTTTTGCAGAATGTGTGGGGAGATCGGGTGGTGGTAGATGAAGCCCTGACCCGGGTGATCTCCCAACTGCGAATTGCATTTGATGATACAAAATCCCGTAGTCTGATTCAGACGGTACCGAAGAAAGGCTATCGTCTGAATGCCCAGGTGGAGTGGCTGCACGACGGTGTTGGTGACCTGCAGTCGCAACGGGAAGAGTCGCATCAGGCAACAGCTTCTGCGCAATCCGCTTTTGATGCAGGCAACACGCCCGATTCTCCGACAGACTCTCAGCAAGATGTGCAGGGGGTATTTTCCTCGCCGGTTTCCACTTATGTGCCCAAAAGTATGTTGCGTCGGCGTTTGCAGGGGATCAGCTTTTTCTTTGGTATTGTGCTGATTGTTGCCGTTGTGACCTGGCTGGTGGACTCATCTGACTCTGCGCTCATTGACGATGCGCCATCCGTCGCGGTGCTTCCATTAACCGCAGTCAGTGATAACGCACAGTCTCGCTATCTTGCTGAAGGACTGGCTGAGGAGCTGATGACTGCGCTTGGGAATACGCCCGCACTGGATGTGCCCTCACGTTACTCCACGTTTGCCTATGCGCAGCAGTTTAAGAAAGTAACGGATATCGCCAGCGCGCTGGATGTTCGATATCTGATTGAAGGAACGGTAAGACACGGCGATGGCAGCTATACCATTGTTATTCGTCTGATTGACGCCAAGCAGGATAAAACCCTGTGGTCATCAACCTATGAAGATGACGAATCCAGGCTTGCGGGCGTGTCCGATATGATTGCCGCCGATGTCATTAAGCAACTGTTACCGGAAACCAGCAGCGGCGCTTTGTCAGCTAATGGCAGGGTCCAAAACATCGACGCGTACCAGGCTTATCTTAAAGGCACATACTGGTTGATGAACGGAAAAACCAGTGAATGGTATTTGCAGGCGGAACAGGCGTTTAATGAGGCCATTCAGGCTGATCCGACGTATGCGGAGGCTCACGGCAGTCTGGCTTATATTTATGCCCGGTTTAACTACCATGACACCTATCTTCCTCGGAAAGAAGCCACACAAAAAGCAGAAGACGCCATCGCCACAGCACTGTCGCTGAACCGTAATAATGTGCAGGCGCATCTTGCCAGAGCAATTATTGCGACATCAGGGCAGGCGTTTGATGTCGCCGAAGAAGCGCTGGACACCGCGCTTGCAATTTCTCCGCAGCATGCGACGGCGCTCTATCTGTATTCAGAGTTAAGGCTGGCTCAGAATGATTTTACTGGCGCGCTTGAGTATGCGAAACGTGCGAAAACGCAAGATCCATTGTCGCCCTGGGTGAATGTGAACCTGGCAATAGTGCATTACTGGAGAGGCGAGATGGAAGCGGCGCTTATCGCAGCGGATGACGCCATTGCGATTGATGATGAGTACACCTGGGCCTACGTCTGGAAAGCCAAAGCGCTACATCACCAGGGCAGACTGGCTGAGGCGATATCGGCGATGCAGTCGTGTCTGAGAATCGATAACTCCTCACCGGTAAATAATGCCTACACCGGTATTTTGTATCTGGAAGCAGGGCTACCTGAATCTGCAGAATCGCTCTTTACTGCCGCCGCCGCGTTGCTGGGTGATTCAACCGATGCGAGGTTCTGGAAAGGGTTTGTGCGCTTTGCCTACGAGCAGCAAAACAGCGATGTGGGTATTGCCATGCTTGAAGAATTAACGCTGCTGGATAACCGCATATTCTCGCTAATACCTGTACTGTCGGCGCTATATCTCCAGAATGATCAGAGTGAAGCAGGTAGCCGGTTCTTGTCGCAATACGTGAGGTTACCCGATGGCGGTGAGCCTACAGTGAATTTTCTGAATATGCATGCCGCAGCAGGACTCCGTACACTGCGTCAGAACGTTGATAAAGAAAGCCCTACGCCCAAGCGTAACTTTACTGTGCTTAATGAAAAGCTATTGCCGCACTTTGGTGAGGTATTCTGGTTACTGCAAGATGATGCACTTAGTAAAAGACAACAAAGCCTGCTTCAAAAAAGTATGCAATCGGGCTGGCCAGAATACTTATGGGCAGTGCGTGGAAGCGCGGGATTATCGCAATTATCAGGCGACATCATGCCTGCCTCCCTGGCAACGTTCGACGCGCGCCGCCGAAAGCAAGCTGAGGCGCTGGCGGAGCAACAGCCGTGATTTTGTGGTTTCCACTATGCAGTGTTTCACTTTCTTCCCTCCTAATTTCAGCGATAAGCGGGGCTTGTTGCTGGCAGCTTCCGGCGAAATAAATGCAAAATAACCCGGTTGCACAAAATTTATGCTGGCTAACACGAGATTAGGGTGTTACTATACTGCTGCCTTTCGAAGGTTCTATTTACATTTGATATAAGCTACATCCGTTAGTCCCTTGTTTGTCCCCTTGTGCGATTCTCATTACGACCTCTACTGATTTAGACCTGTTACAAAGCGATAGCCCTTCAGCGCAACCGGGTTGTTTTTTGCACCCATCAATTTATTTTATTAAGGAGTTATCCATGTCTACAGTGACTGGTACCGTTAAGTGGTTCGACGAAACTAAAGGTTTTGGTTTCATTTCTCAGGCAGACGGCGGCAAAGACGTATTCGTACATTTCCGTGCAATCAAATCAGACGGTTTCCGTACTCTGACTGAAGGCCAGCAAGTTCAGTTCGTAGTTGAACAAGGTCAAAAAGGTCCTCAGGCTTCTGACGTAGAAGTACTGTAAATACCTTCAAACAGGCGGGCGCATTCATTGTGCCCGTTTGTGAATTTCCTTCCTGATTTTTCTTATGCCTGATTACCTTTGCTGTTTTACAACAGACATCAAAGATCATCAGGCTCTATTCAATACCATTTGGGGTTTACATGCCTTTTTCTAAGTTGGGCTTATCCGCTCCGCTACTTCGCGCTATTTCTGCGCAAAATTATTCCAAGCCGTCTCCAATCCAGGAGCAGGCAATTCCCGCAATATTGTCAGGGAAAGATGTACTGGCGGCCGCGCAAACCGGCACCGGTAAAACGGCAGGGTTTGCTCTGCCCATATTGCAGCGCCTTTCTGAAGGTAAACCGCCGGGCGCAAACAGCGTCAGGGCACTCGTGCTAACGCCAACCCGGGAACTGGCAGCACAGGTAGAGCAAAGTGTGCGTGATTACAGTACCGAACTGTCGCTTTCCAGTGCAGTCGTATTCGGTGGCGTGGGCATTAACCCACAAATGAAGCGTCTTCGTCGTGGTGTAGATGTGCTGGTGGCAACACCGGGACGTCTTTTGGACTTATACCAGCAAAACGCGGTGAAATTCAGCCAACTAGAAGTGCTGGTGCTGGATGAAGCGGATCGCATGCTGGACATGGGTTTTATCCATGACATCAAACGCATCCTCAAACTGTTACCGCAGCAACGTCAGACCTTACTGTTTTCCGCCACCTTTTCGCCAACTGTGACTGCGTTTGCTGAAACGATCACCAAAACGCCTGTGAAGATTTCTACGGCAGTGGAAAACTCCACCGTCGATGCCATCGAGCAAAAGCTGGTACCGCTGGATAAGAACCGCAAAATTCCGGCACTTATCAGCATGATCAAGCAGAATGACTGGACGCAGACGCTGGTATTCAGCCGCACAAAACATGGTGCCAACCGCATAGCCAAAAAGCTGGAATCCGCGGGGATCCCCAGTGCAGCTATCCACGGTAATAAAAGTCAGGGTGCGCGGACCAAAGCTCTCGCTGACTTCAAATCTGGTGAGATTGATGTGATGGTAGCGACTGATATTGCCGCACGCGGTATTGATATCAGCCAGTTGCCGGTAGTGATTAACCTGGACTTACCGAATACACCAGCTGACTACGTGCACCGTATTGGTCGTACAGGACGTGCCGGGGCAGAGGGGCAGGCATGGTCGCTGGTAAGCGCGGATGAACTGCAGCAGTTGAAAGATATAGAAACACTGATTCAGAAACTGCTTCCACGTCAGCCGTTGGCAGGCTTCGAGCCATCATTATCGTTACCTGAAACTACACTGTCAGCACCTAAAAAGCCGAAAAAAGCTAAAAAGCCAAAGCCGCATAGTGACGGAAATAGTCAGGGCAATGGTGGCGGGCAGGCAAAAGCCAGACGCCCTCAGCAACGCACTGATGGTCAGCGTCAAAATATGCCTGGTGGCAGCAACCGGCCTCGCCGGAGCAATAATTCACCTCGTCGCACCAGCGAGTCAGGCCGACACGCTTCGGTATAAACTGACGTTTTGCTGAATTTATAAAGGCACCTTTAACGGTGCCTTTTTTGTATGTAAACAATAAGGTTGGTTATCCCGGCTGTTTTCGTATGCATATGTTTAAGTGGATTGCAGACACGGATTGTCAGGCTAAAAAAGTAATACGATGATGGTGCACCCGAACACACCTTGTTTCTGCAATCCGGTCTTCAGCCCGCTAAAAAGCAGGCGACCGGTAAGGGAATGTCAACCGATAGCAGGGCATTAATCGTAGGTAGGTGTTTTTTGTAAGCTAGATGGCTGGTGTCCGCCAGCCTGCGGTTAAGCAAAACTGAATTACATCAACATCATGGCGCGATTACCGTCACATGCATAAGGGTCGCTGGTGTCACCGGGAGCCACGACGCGCACAATATCGTGCTCGATACCCTCAAGCAACGGGCGAATTTCGTTTTCGAATGCGTTGGCTGCCTTCTCAATAACACGCGCTTCACTTTCCAGAGCTTCGAACTGTTTTTCGTGATTTTTCATCAATGCCTCAAGCTCCTGCGCCAGGGCTTCCTGTTCCCGTAGCTGGCTTTTGTTAATAAGTAACATATCGTCGTCTTCCTGAATCGCCAGTTGAGTCAACTCACTGATTTTGTCAGTGTAGTGATCAATGTCTGTATCCAGGCTTTCAATTGGCTGTGTCAATGCGTCCATTCTTTGTTCCGACGCCGTTAACGCCAGGTAAGCATCGACCTGTGACTGATTGAGTACCGATTCGCTAACTACATCACAGTCTTCAAACGCTATCAGGCGATAATTACCGGTGTTCGCCAGAGTCAAATGGGTGCTGAAGGCCACGATAGCCGACGCCGCAATCGCGAGTTTAGTGAGTTTAAACATACGTAGCTCCAAAGTGTTGTCGTGTTGTTTAAAATAAGTCGCAGGAGAAGGGCAAAAAGTTGTAAATTGCGTAACCTTTTTATGCGCCAAGCGCAAAATGCCGGTTGCTGGCGTGGTTACAGTTTTTTCCACGAGAGGAATGACCTTGCTGAGCGGCCGATTTTTACGCTGCCTTCAGACTCGGGTTAGCGCTTGGCTTTTAAACAGTGCTATGTTTATCATTGAATAATTGAGAACCAAAAGTAAACGCAATGGATAGAGCGGTAAGTTCTGCGCTGAAAGTCGCACTGATTTATGCGGTATTTGCAGCACTCTGGATCCTGTTTTCAGATATTGTAGTAAGTGCACTTATTGAAAGTGAGGGATTGCGGTCGCTGGCACAAACCTACAAAGGTCTTGGCTTCGTTACGATAACGGCCGTGCTGCTACTAATTTTAGTATACCGTTCCAGCAAAGTGCTTCAGCAAGTCAATGATGTAGACAGTCTGACCGGGCTTTTTAGCCTCAATATGTTTATCCGGTCACTGGGGTTGGCAATTGATCGCAAAAAGCCGGGATATCAAATCGTTCTGGGATACCTGGACGTTGACAACTTCAAAAGCCTCAATGAAAGACTTGGGTACGAGCGAGCCGACATTTTACTGCAGGAGCTGGCGACCGGCATTCGTAAAACGGCGTTACCAGGAGCTGTGGTTGCCAGGTTACACGCAGACCAGTTTGCCAGCTTCTCGGTGATAGAGAGCGATTTTGACGTAGAAGAGCACGCACTTGCCTTTCAGCGCATGTTTGCACGTTGTACGAAAAAGCTGAATATTGATGCTACCTGTAGCATTGGTGTCGCGATATTTCCCGCTGATGGGAGGGCTGCCAAAGAGCTGATGGTGTCGGCAACAGAAGCGCTGAATGTCGCGAAGGCGACGGGAAACGCGATTCAGTTTCATGATAAATCATTAACCGAAAAGGCCATGAAACGCCGTCAGATGCTGATGGATCTGCGCGAGGCAATCACTAGTGAATCGCTGAAAGTTGTCTATCAGCCCAAATATAACCTACAAACGATGTCAGTAAGCGGTGCTGAAGTATTGGTGCGCTGGATCCACCCTGTCGAAGGTTTTATACCTCCGGATGTATTTATACCGTTGGCCGAAGAAGTAGGCCTCACCAGTGCAATATCCAAACTGGTGGTGAAAAAAGTCAGTGAAGAGCTTGATGACGTCGATCTGCTGGGGGACCCGCTGTCGCACGTTGCCATCAATATTTCCGCTACAGAATTTAACGACGCAGACGAAATGCAGGCCCTGACGAGCTTTATTCTGGAAAAATCCAGGCTTGCCCCGTTTATTCGAATTGAAATTACCGAAACGGCAACACTCAGCAACATGAAAAACAGCGTGGAAATCATATCCCGGCTGCAGTCATCGGGGCTGACATTTTCCATTGACGATTTTGGTACCGGCTACACGTCGCTGGCAATGTTAAAAGATCTCACTGTTGATGAAATTAAAATAGACAGAAGTTTTGTGTCAGAACTACGGGATGATGAGCGGTCCAGAACCATCGTCGGCGCTATTATTGCTATGGCCCGTAGCTTCGGGATTAATATCGTTGCAGAGGGAATAGAAACGGCCGAGCAGCTAGCGCTGTTACATGAGTTCGGCTGCCTGGAAGCGCAGGGTTACTACCTTGGCCGGCCAATGCCGATTGACCAGTTAAAAGCGCATATCGAAAATGCAAAGGCGCGCGAAGATGTTCCTCATTAAACATCGGCCTGTGTTGCTTTTCATCGCGCCTCAGCAGGCAGCTTAAAAACGTCTTACCTCCCTCTTTCAGAAAGCACTGTCAACGCTCCTGCGCCATGGATTTGCGTGCTTTTATCTATCGTGAAGTCACAGGCAGAAGTGGAAATTTATCCGCTAACAGGTTAAATTGTAATCAGTTTGTTGCGCAGTTTGCAGCATTTGGATGAACCGATGTTGAGTTAAGTTAAGGCGCACCATCATGCTCAGCAATGTTGTCTCAGTCCTGTAACGCATCAATGGCTTTTTGCCCGAGCCGGCAGGGATCCAGTTTGTAAGGCAGAAAGATTTACACGAGGTGAAAATGCAAGCTGTTTCCATCGAAAAGCTGGGAAGTAACTGGCAAATACGTTGCAACAAATTAAAGCAAGTTGTAGACATGCAAACGTCCATCGCCAAAGTAGGTATGGATCTGTCGTCTGTAATGCAAATTATTGTTACCCATTGTGGTGAATTGGTGCGTTGTGACGGGGCGGCAATAGAGTTTAAAGAGGGCGAGCGCATGGTATACCGGGCTGCATCCGGTATCGCAGAGTCTTTTTTAGGATTGAGTTTACCAGTCTCGAACAGTCTCACCGGCTACTGCCTGCAAACTGGCAAGGTACAGCTTTGTAACGATGTGTTTATTAATCGCCGGGTCAACCAGGCGGCGTGCGCCAAAATAGGCATTGCGTCAATGTTGCTAATTCCGCTGCATCATGAAGACCATATCATCGGAGTATTAAAAGTGTTGTCGCGTGAGAAGCATCAGTTCACGTCTGAAGACTCGGCGGCGTTGCGGCTTATTTCAGAACAGATGGCGGCCACATTGTATTATTGTCATCGGTTCGTTAAAGACACTTTGGTGTATCAGGCAACGCACGACTTTCTTACCGGGTTGTATAACCGTTCTGCGTTTATGGAATATTTCCGGCTGGAGCAGTCGCTTTGCGATCCCTGCCTGGATCAGAAATTCAGCATTCTGGTTATGGACATGAACGGACTGAAATCAGTGAATGACAAATATGGCCATCGTGCCGGTGATGCGATGCTTTCTGAGCTGTCGAAACGTCTGCGAAACGTTTTTCGACCGTCAGATAAAATTGCCAGACTGGGGGGAGACGAATTTGGTATTATCATGGGGAATATCAAATCGGCAGAATGTATTGAAAGCGTTTTGGAGCGTTTCCAGTGGCTCTCTCAGAGACCTTATAATTTTGACAATATACCGCTGACAATCTCTGCCAGCGTGGGCTGGGCCATTTATCCTGATGACAGCACAGGAAACGATTCACTACTGGATATCGCAGACAAACGAATGTATCAGCATAAACATGTGCATTATGCTTCGATGGAGGCATAATATTTTTCTGCGAACGGTCTCTGGTCGCGGTTATATTTTTCATTAGTAAAGTTGTACTACAAGGATGTGTCATGTCAGCGAAAATAATTGGCTATACGGCCCTGCTTATACTGTTTATCTATTTTTCCGAGCCAGCCCTTGCGGGGCCCGGAGGCAAAATTGCCAGCGCGGTGTTTGATACTTTCTGGGGCAAAATAGTACTTGGGTTACTGACGATTTTCTTTTTGCCATTAATTTTGTTGATGGTATTTCGTGAGAAGATGGCCGAGCGACGCAGCCGCAAAGATCTGAAGTTCATGGCGAACTATCATCCAAACTTTGACTGGTTAATGCTGAAGCATCGCGCCAAAGACTGTTTTATGAAAGTCCACTCTGGATGGGAGAATGAAGATCTGTCAGACGTGTCGGACTGGATGACGGATTGGTACTGGCAGAATCAGCAGATGGCTTATCTGAATCGCTGGAAAGAGGAAGGGCTGGTAAATATCTGCAAGGTAAAGAAGATTAACTACATTCGTCCGGTGCTGTTTGTTCATCGTAATGATCACGGTGAAACTCACGAAGGCTCTATGATAATGATAGCGATAGAAGCCAGGATGAAAGACTTTCTCAAGGAAAGGCATTCTTCGAAAGTTGTTGAGGGAAGTAAGCGTTTTAAAGATGTAGATACGGTATGGACTCTGATAATCGATAACGGCGAGTGGAAGGTTGCTGATATTGAAGAGGGGGTGATGACACAGTCTTATTCAAAAATGATGAAGGACTTGCCAAAAATAGAAAACACGCTGTTAAAGCCGCTCGATCTCTGACGTTTATTCGCTGTAGAATACGCCCTCAACCCAGCCTGCTGAGTGGCAGTAAGCAATCGTATCACGGAATTGCCCGCTGCCAGCGAGTCGTAATGGGCATAAAGTAGCTTCTGAGAAGCTGTCTGCGCAGGGGCGATGACGACATGACCGGCATCCGTAAGGACGCGTCTGATATGACAAGGGAAAGTACAAACGTTGGGGACGAGGAGAAGCAGACTGAACCGTTTTACAATTCGCAACGGCGTCGTCGACATCTTCACAATTATGGGAAAGTTGCTGCTGGCGAACAATTGCAGGCCAGGGAAGCGCAGAGAAGAGTTATGAAGTTTATCTGGTCTTGTTTTGCCAGTGTCTTAGTTTTGTTTAGTCCGCTTGCTTTTACTCATTCCCTTGATGACATAACAATTTACAGTGACAGTAAATTGTTAATCACTGAGTTTGAAAAGCAACCCTACCAGAACGTATCGACAGCGCTGGATACCGTAAAGCTGCTTTTAGATGAACTCGATTACTCGCGTAACGTGATGTTTACCTCTTTACCCCGCGCTTTTGCGCTTATGGACAGTGGCGAAGCAGCGTGTGTGGTGAATAAAATTATAAATCCACAACGCCGGGAGAAGTATGCGATTTCATTGCCGCTTAACTTTTTCCAGTCAGTCCGGCTGTATCAACTTGCCTCACTTCCTCCCCTGAGCGAGGCCCTACTCACTGACAATAATCACCTGCGCAGTCTGCATGAAGCGCTGGCGCAATATCCCGATGCTGCGATCATTCTCCCCAGTGACTTTTCTTTCGGAAATACGTTGGATAGCGACATCGCGAAAGCGGATCCTGAACAGATAATTCGGCTACCCAAAGACGTTTACTTTGAACGGTTCATGCAATTGTTTTTCAGACATCAAGTTGGATTTGCACTGATTTTTCCGTCTACCTATGACCGGGCAATGCAATATACTTCCCCCGTTCCGGTGAGAGAATACGAAGTTGAAGGCATTGCGGCATTTACCAGTGGACATGTGCTTTGTGCCAATACACAAAAAGGCAAAGAGGCCATAGCCAACATTAACAAAGCAATTATGTCGATTTACGCGTCACCTGCTTTCCTCGAAGCACACCTGCGGTATTTACCCGAAAATTCCCGTCCCGTTCTGAAACAAAAAATCCTCGCTGTCAGAAAGTCCGCTGGAAGCTAACCTAACCCAACGGCCACATGGTGAATGAAATAGTGTAAAACTTGCAGTTTTGTTTACTTACCCATGATGTTGTATATAATTTAACCAACCTTTCTTTTTCCCGGACGCCCAGGCTATGGAAAAGCTCCCCCGTCTCATGTCGTATCTGTTGTTGAATATTGCCGTTATTGGTGGCGCTAATGCCAGTATTGTCGGCGTAGTTACAGAATCCACCGCAAGCAGTCTGATTGACAGATACGACACCGAAAATGATTTTCGCTATATCAGCTATTCCGGCGAGCAGATCAGTGAGTCTTACGGCGATGCCTCTTTTGGTTATGCCGCCAGCTTTGATACAACATCGCGCGTTGGGCCGGGAGTTGTAGAGTTTCAAAATGGTAATGCTTCTTATGGACGGGGAGTGCAAAGCGTATCGAGAACGGTTGTTGACGTTTATTTTGAAAATACCGGTTCTGAGAGTGTCAGACCTACGTTGAATTCACAGATTACGCCTGCTGGACTGGGAATTTATGTTTCCGGCTGCATGGCAAACGATTTGCGCAACTGTGCCCTCAGAGACGATGGTGACTATGACTGGCAGGATGTAGGCAACCGCGTTGCGCCGGGGGCTGAGGCGGTAGGCACGCGCTTTGATTTTAAAGTGATGGCGGGAGACGAGGTTCTGTTTGAGCTTAACGGCGGCTTGTCTCTGGTTTTGGGAGAGGATGGCAGTCCCAACAGGATTGTGCAGGATTTCGGCGGCGTTGAAAACTTCCTTACTGACTTTCGTCAAACTTCACCGTTTGGCAGCGAACAGCAAATTAGCTTTGATTGGGGAGCGACCGATTTTCTTGTGGAGTTTCCTGAAGCAATGTTGCTTGCTCCAGGAGAAATTGGAAACATAACCTATATTACGGAAGTATCTACCTTTTCAACTGCAGATTGTTACGATACAGGTCGTCAGGCCTGTCCCATTGCATACGGTTCTTTTGGCGATCCTATCGGAAGGGGAGGTGCTGGAGGCACGCGCGGAACCAGCTCCGCTTCATCACTACTCTCATCTCTTCTGGCGTCGCCTTTAGAAAATGATAGCGGCTCAATTGAGGGCTTGGAGTTTGGCTTGTACGAGTTTAACTATCCCACGTTCGAGAACGGGCAGATTGGATTTCGCGCAGTAAGTGGACCAGGTATAAACAGCGCTTCCGTGGTGCCAGCGCCGGCCAGCGCCGGGCTGTTGTTACTGGCTGCGCTGGGACTATTTGCCTGTCGACGTCACAACTGAGTTATCGTGGCGTCGCAACCGGAAAATGCTTCTCCTGATTGGCGATATCGGGCCTTTATTAGTTACAGCCATAAAGATAAAGCGATTGCGCTCTGGCTTCACAGAGAGTTAGAGCGATACCGGATCCCCTCAAAGTTAGTGGGAACGCAAACGACACTCGGAAAGGTTCCCCAAAAACTGTCGCCTATCTTTCGCGATCAGGACGAATTGCCTGCCAGTGGTAATTTAGGCCAGGAGCTTCACGATGCTCTGGCGAATTCCCTTTGCCTGATTGTTATTTGTTCTCCTGCTGCGGCTCAATCTCGTTGGGTAAACGAAGAAATACGACAGTTCAAAATGATACACGGTGCCGACAATGTCCTTGCCTTTATCGTTGATGGTGAGCCGAATTCGCGCCCCGAAATGACAGATGCAGAGTGTTTTCGCCAGCACTCAGGTTTGCCATTACTGACGACGGTGATCAATCTGCGGCTCTCAGCGAACCAATTGCCGCCGATGTTCGCAAAACCGCCGACGGAAGGCGGTTGGCCAAATTAAAAATTGTGAGCGGCTTAACCGGACTCAAACTGGACGATCTTGTTCAGCGTGAGAATGCGCGGCGAATACGCGCTTTGGTACAAGTCAGTGCGGCATCACTTATGGCGATGGTATTTGCTGTGGGACTGGCAATATACGCCAACGATCGCAGGCTTGAGGCTATTGAACAGCGCGCTGTGGCAGAGCAGGAATCGGCGACAGCACGCGCGGTCTCTGATTTCCTGGTGAATATTTTTTCCAGTGCCCGCTCAATTGAGACAAACCCCAACGCTGTTACTGCAAGATCGATTCTGGACCGCGGTGCTCAGAGGGTGACAGTGGAGCTTGAGGGACAACCTGAAGTGAAACATCGTTTGTCGGAGACTATCGCGCTAGCCTACAACAATTTAGGTCTGTTCGATCAGGCTATCGATATTCTTAATCAAACTGCTTCTCTTACTGACACGGCAGGTGCCAGTGCGCTATCTATAAAAGCCGAAGCGCTTTTCCGTAAGGGGGAGCTGGAAGCCGCGATGGATGCCATTGCCCAGGCAACGCGTTTGTTAGAACGACTGCCGAAGGAAGATTCGGTTCAAGCATCAGCCAGAGTACAGGCGAACACAGAGCGTATTAAAGCGTTGATCCATTACCAGCGCGGTGAACATGAAAAAGGCCTTATTGCCTTTGAACGCGCTATTCTGGCACTAGAGACATTGCCAGAAACGGAACAACTGGCGCTGGCAAATATCTTACAAAACAGAGCGTTATTGTTATCCGATATGGGGGAATTTACCCGTGCCGGGAACGACCTGGATAAAGCCCGTACCTTGGTGCTCGCGAATGCCGGCGAGAAGGATATCCTCTTAGGGCAAATCGCGCTGGCACGCGCGCAAGTTGATTTTCTAGGCGGCGATATTGAGAATGCCCTGACACAAATTAATCGTGCCTTGGAGGTTATGGATCGCATTCTGGAGCAAGATAATCCGACGCTGGCCGATGCATTGTCTATGAAAGGGCAAATATTACATGCAATGGGACAGCTTGATGACGCCGAAAAAGCGCTCATGGCATCTGTGGATGTATACAATAACGCCTATGGTGGCAGGCACTATCTAAGCGGAATTGCCGAAGTGTATCTGGGCCTTATTGCCGGAGAGCAAAACGATCTGACTAAAGCGCTGATGCATTTTGAAGAAGCGAAACGTCATTATGATGCGGGTTATGGCGGTGTTCATCCGAATCACGGCGATTTGCTGGTAAATCAGGCTATCGTCCTTGCGGCTTTTGGAGACAACGAACTGGCTGAGGAAAACTGTGCGCAAGGCATGTCTATCCTGAAC
This sequence comes from Alteromonas sp. H39, assembly GCF_047556435.1. Taxonomy (GTDB): domain Bacteria; phylum Pseudomonadota; class Gammaproteobacteria; order Enterobacterales; family Alteromonadaceae; genus Alteromonas. The sequence goes on along the minus strand of NZ_CP180210.1, from coordinate 3,493,379 downwards.
GAAACTTTAGGCGAAAGCGCAGCGTTTACACAACAGTTGCAGAAAGTATGTGATGATATAAATACCGGGCCTGAATGATTTGATTTCTTGTTCTTTTACTAAGTCTCATAGGTTTTGCCCGGGGATGGTGCGAATAAGTCTGTAGTCGCTCAGGCATACAGCCAAGAGACTAATTAAGCCGGATTTTTGCAGTGCTAACGGGTTAAGTAAAAAAAAGGCCAGCGACGAGTAGGCAGCTTAGCCGCAAGCTTCGAAGGGCGAGCTCTGAAGCACGCATTTCGACGTTAGGCTTCTTGGCAAAGACGACTGCAATTAACTGTGAACACCACCTTGCAACAGCATACTTTGGGACTCGATGAGTAACTATTAGACTGTAGTCATGTGATTACCAAGGGATACTGACGGTATAAGTACCAAGCGATTTTGACGTAATCACACTATCAATGTTGCCGCGCTTCGGCAAGCTTTGCCAATCGTAACGCAGTAGTATTCATGTTTTCCCTCAGCCAGATATTGCGAACGCCGCTGGCGTGAATGTCGACGTTTCTTTCAGACTTGAGCAGCCGTGATACCTTAGATTGTCCCAGGTGTGGGTTAGCTAGGGAGAATTCGATGACCACTTCCTCAATGGCTCTGTCGGTACGATTTTTGTGATGAAGATCCGGCGTTTCCTGACGTTTTAGCGATTCTATTCCACCTTGTTTTATCAGTTTACGATGGCGGTAAATCGTATCGCGTGAGACGCCACTAAGACGGGAAGCTTCTGCCACATTTCTGAGCCTGTCAGCTAAAGCTAATACCTCTAGCTTCTTCTGGATCTCATTGTCTTCCGAGGACAGTTTTTCAGGCTCAGTGACTTCTGTTACCTGTAGCTGTCGTCCAGCGAAGTAAGCATCGAACCGCTTATTTTTACCGGTACGAATTTCAATTTTCTGGTTTGCGATTGAGTGCTTAAGTGGTGAGTCGATGAAGTAGAGTTTCCCCCTGTAGCTAAACGTATGGTCATTACGTATTTTCCGGTAGACCTTGGTGATGCAGATATCATCAAGATTGGTGTAGCGGGATACAGGCGCATATTCGGTGTCTGACGTTCTTGATTTTACAACCAGGTTTTTACGCCAGAACTGGGGGATGAAGACGTGTTGGAGGTAGCTATTTGCGCCCGTCATATCAGTAATATTGTTAAGTCGTAACTCCGGTATCAACCTGTCTTGCAGGGTATCGAAGGCGCGTTCAATCCTGCCTTTCCCCTGAGGAGAACTGGCAAAGATGATTTCAATGCCCAGCTCCTCACAGGCCCGTTGCATCTGGGAGAAGTTGCAGCGTTTAGGGCCACCAAATATTCCGGCTCGATCAACATACAAGGTTTTAAATACACCGTATTTCTCAACGACTGAGCGCATTACTTTCATACATCCTTCAGTCGTTTCTGACGGAAAGAACTCAGCATGAATATCGCTGTTGGCATCATCAATCATGGCGATTAAACACGACTTCTTATCGCCGAACCAGCGATGTGTGCTGCCGTCCATTTGCAGCATTAACCCTGGCGCTTCCATTCGCTCTCTGCGTTTGTGAACACGGCTGCGCCTGCGCTTGGCCCGTTTTACATGATGGATATCATGTGCCCATTTACGCAGTGTCTCGCGCTTAACAACAATGTGTTCGTGAGTCTCAAGCATCTCGGCTAGGTGCAACAGGTTCAGGTCATAGTATTTCTCACGGATTAGCGACTGAACTTGCTGCTTAAGCCTGTCAGGCGTTTTATTAACTGGCTCGCTGCCTGTATTTCCGTGAACAATGAACTGTAACCCTTGGCTTCGGTAATTCTGCAAATAACGTTCAACAGTACGTCTGGATTTATTGAGGAGCTTAGCGGCATTGGCTATCGTAATTTTACGTTCAGCCACTTTCGCGATGACATCAACCGTCAATTGAGCTTTGGAATTCAACACAATCATCCTTAGCGTTCCTCAAATGTACAAACAAAACATTCAAAGAACACGGTTAAAGATAACCGTCAATTTCCCTTGGTAATTAGCGACTACGACAGAATCGCGTGGTAATTAAAGTACGACAAAATCGCTTGGTGTTAACACTATTAGACTGTAGTCATGTGATTACCAAGGGATACTGACGGTATAAGTACCAAGCGATTTTGACGTAATCACACTATCAATGTTGCCGCGCTTCGGCAAGCTTTGCCAATCGTAACGCAGTAGTATTCATGTTTTCCCTCAGCCAGATATTGCGAACGCCGCTGGCGTGAATGTCGACGTTTCTTTCAGACTTGAGCAGCCGTGATACCTTAGATTGTCCCAGGTGTGGGTTAGCTAGGGAGAATTCGATGACCACTTCCTCAATGGCTCTGTCGGTACGATTTTTGTGATGAAGATCCGGCGTTTCCTGACGTTTTAGCGATTCTATTCCACCTTGTTTTATCAGTTTACGATGGCGGTAAATCGTATCGCGTGAGACGCCACTAAGACGGGAAGCTTCTGCCACATTTCTGAGCCTGTCAGCTAAAGCTAATACCTCTAGCTTCTTCTGGATCTCATTGTCTTCCGAGGACAGTTTTTCAGGCTCAGTGACTTCTGTTACCTGTAGCTGTCGTCCAGCGAAGTAAGCATCGAACCGCTTATTTTTACCGGTACGAATTTCAATTTTCTGGTTTGCGATTGAGTGCTTAAGTGGTGAGTCGATGAAGTAGAGTTTCCCCCTGTAGCTAAACGTATGGTCATTACGTATTTTCCGGTAGACCTTGGTGATGCAGATATCATCAAGATTGGTGTAGCGGGATACAGGCGCATATTCGGTGTCTGACGTTCTTGATTTTACAACCAGGTTTTTACGCCAGAACTGGGGGATGAAGACGTGTTGGAGGTAGCTATTTGCGCCCGTCATATCAGTAATATTGTTAAGTCGTAACTCCGGTATCAACCTGTCTTGCAGGGTATCGAAGGCGCGTTCAATCCTGCCTTTCCCCTGAGGAGAACTGGCAAAGATGATTTCAATGCCCAGCTCCTCACAGGCCCGTTGCATCTGGGAGAAGTTGCAGCGTTTAGGGCCACCAAATATTCCGGCTCGATCAACATACAAGGTTTTAAATACACCGTATTTCTCAACGACTGAGCGCATTACTTTCATACATCCTTCAGTCGTTTCTGACGGAAAGAACTCAGCATGAATATCGCTGTTGGCATCATCAATCATGGCGATTAAACACGACTTCTTATCGCCGAACCAGCGATGTGTGCTGCCGTCCATTTGCAGCATTAACCCTGGCGCTTCCATTCGCTCTCTGCGTTTGTGAACACGGCTGCGCCTGCGCTTGGCCCGTTTTACATGATGGATATCATGTGCCCATTTACGCAGTGTCTCGCGCTTAACAACAATGTGTTCGTGAGTCTCAAGCATCTCGGCTAGGTGCAACAGGTTCAGGTCATAGTATTTCTCACGGATTAGCGACTGAACTTGCTGCTTAAGCCTGTCAGGCGTTTTATTAACTGGCTCGCTGCCTGTATTTCCGTGAACAATGAACTGTAACCCTTGGCTTCGGTAATTCTGCAAATAACGTTCAACAGTACGTCTGGATTTATTGAGGAGCTTAGCGGCATTGGCTATCGTAATTTTACGTTCAGCCACTTTCGCGATGACATCAACCGTCAATTGAGCTTTGGAATTCAACACAATCATCCTTAGCGTTCCTCAAATGTACAAACAAAACATTCAAAGAACACGGTTAAAGATAACCGTCAATTTCCCTTGGTAATTAGCGACTACGACAGAATCGCGTGGTAATTAAAGTACGACAAAATCGCTTGGTGTTAACACTATTAGACTGTAGTCACTTAAATCTAATCTGACATAATTGTTGGGAAGTTTCGGCTAAACCTGACAGACATAATAAGACAAGGAGCGGACATTCATTATCTATTTTTCGAACATTCGATCTGCGCCTAAGCCAAAATTTAGCTTTCATGTTTTATGTGCACGATGAGTGAGAGACGTTCACAGTATGAGCTATTTTTGTTTTAAACCCAAAACATACGCAGCCTGCAAGAAGTCTTTTACGATTGTAAAAATAACTACTGTAAGACTGAAGCCAGTAACCCATAAAGATGGTTTTTATCGACGGGCTTTGCAACATGAGCTGTAAAGCCTAAATTTAAATAGCTGGAAACATCCTCAACCATCGCATTAGCCGTTAGCGCGATGATCGGAATGTGGCTACTCAAATGGCGGATATGCTTCATCGCTTCAATACCATCCATCTCCGGCATTTGTATGTCCATTAAAATTAAATCAAACTCATCCTTTTCTGCTGCTTCGACCGCTAGTTTGCCATTTTCAACAATCGTCAAGGTTGCCTCGGTGCTTTCAAGTAAAGCTTCGATGACAACTTGATTAATCTCATTATCCTCGGCAACGAGTATTTTTCTGCCGGATAAACACGGTGCAACCAAAGCTTTATGCTCAGTTTTATAAACCTCTTTGTCCGTTTTCGCTAGCGGCAAGATAACGTGTATCGCGGTTCCGCACCCTGGTTCACTTTTAACATCTATTGCTCCATCCATCATATCTATAAGGTTTAGTGTTATCGACATTCCCAATCCACTTCCACCAAACCTACGAGTTGTGGAGTTGTCAGCTTGAGAGAAGCGTTCAAATAAGCGACTTTGGGCCTCTACACTCATACCAACCCCCGTATCAATCACATCGAAACCAAGTGCCTTTTCGTTATTATGCTGAGCTTCGAAAATGTTAATTGTTACACTGCCTTTGTCAGTAAACTTGACAGCGTTACTCACGAGATTAAGTAAGATCTGTTTAACTCTGACAATATCCCCTAACCAACCATCGGAAAAGCCTGCCTCGATATGGCTGATAAGTTGAATTCCTTTATTACTGACGATTCCATCTACATCAAACTTGACAGACTTTAATACCTCAATAACCGAGAAGGGTTGTTTTTCCAATTGGAGCTTTTTGTCTTCTATCTTCGAGTAGTCAAGAATATCGTTTATGATCGTGAGTAATGACCTGGCAGATGATAAGGCGTTTCTTAGCATCAGCTCTGATTTAGCGTCGAGCGCATCGGTATCTATCATTTGCAAGCCACCGAGAACAGCGTTCATCGGAGTGCGAATTTCATGGCTCATATTTGCCAGGAATTCGCTTTTCATTTTGCTGGCTTCTTCCGCCCTTTGCTTGGCGGTTTCGAGTTGTTGCTCAACAAGTTTTTGTTTGGAAATGTCCTGTATAATAGAGCAAATAAGTTCCTCGCCCATTGCACTCGTAATTTTTACGCCGTTGAGTTGAACCGGATACGTATGCCCGTCCTTGTGGATATACTCTTTATAATAGGGCCCGTAACGACCAGTAGTAGACAGGGATGCCAGCTGAGCTTGCTCATCTTGCTCGTATTTTTGAGGAGTCAATTGCCAATAATCCATGTTGTTAAGCTCATCAAGGCGGTAACCAGTAAAACGGCTCAGCTCTTCATTAACGTAGTCAAATCCCCCGTCACTGAGCCTGTTTATCGCAATACCAACAGGCGCTAGATTGACCAGCTTCTCGAACTTTTCTTTTTCTTCTAAATACGCAGCACTAGCTCGTTCCACCGCTTCATTGGCTGAGTGTAGTTGACTCTTTGCTTCAACCAGTTCTGTTATGTCTCTGCCTATTGCTAAAACCAGACTCTGATTGCCAATCGCTAATGCAGAAAGAGAGACTAAACACGGAAACGTTGACCCATCTAATCGTGAATGGAGCCATTGGAAAAGCTGAGGTCCCTCAGAGAAAGCTTTTTGAATATACTTTTCCGCCATTTCCTCGGAAGCTCTTCCACAAGGCTGATATTCCGGTGAGATGTCAGAAGGCCTTAAATTGAGAAAGTTATCGGCACTTTCCACGCCATGAAGCTCAATTGCAGCTTGATTGCACTTGATGAACTTCCCCGTGCTAAGGTCGATAATAGAAAGTGCATCCCCAGAGACATCAAATAACCTCTTGTACGTGATGTTTTCAGTCTGCTGTTTAGCGAGCTCAGTTCTTAGCCTACTAATTTCCGCGTGTAACCTTTCGTCGCTGCCACTCATGAATTACTCTTTTCAAAGAACCCAGTCAAAAGATTAGAACATTGACGCTGCGTTTAATAGGTAAATGACAGAGTTTGCTACAATCTACTTATCAACGAGATAAGGCTTTTGCTGATGTACACCTTAGTGCCCTTTTAGTTACCATGGAGCCTGTCCTCGAATTTCGCTATATTTTCCGCTACAAACAAAGAGCGGACGTACAATGATGTGATTTCCGACTTCCGGCTTTGGTCAAGGAGCGAACATTAGGAAATAGCCTATCTGCGAATAAATAAGTCATCACATTTCTAAACGGTATTGACCTTGTTGCCAGAATTCACTGCACCATAATCCTTTGTGTATTTTCTTCTGATTTTACAAAGCTGACTAATTGTTAATTGGGACAGTGAGTCTTTTATAGTGTCATCAATGAAATCTAAGTCGTTTGACCATTGGTGATGGCATTTGAGTAATGTAATAACAGTGCTGTAGGAGAACGCTACATATCATCGCTTACGCCTTAACTTTTTAGTTAAGGCTTTTTTTGGATATTGGTAACGGGTAGGCTATTATTTGGACAGTTTTATCTGCTGAGCTAGGGGATGTTGGTTAGGGCCAGGCATGCTCAGCGACCAATAAAGGGATTTATGTTGAACAAGTTATTGATTGTTTCGTTATGTATTGTTGGGGTTTTCTTTTGCCAGTTGAGCCGTGCAGAAACATCGCCGTCAGAAATATCCAAAAACTGGACAGGCCTGGTTGTTGAACAAGGACAGGTAAAGCGCTTTACACTTCAGCTTGATGCCAGCGCTACGGCGTCTGCAGTTAATCGTGCTCAACCAGCCATGCGCCGGGGCCCAGGAAACGGGCATGACCAGGCAATGCAATTAGGCAGCGGTGAACCGATAGGTGGCCAGATCATGCTTGATGTCGCAAAAATTGATGCCTTTAATACTCTTCCCGCCCCCGCTATTTACCCACTAACCGGCGAGCTTATTGCTGAGCTGAACCTGCTCAAAATACAATACCAGCCTCCCAGACAACCAGCCGTTATGCTTTTTGGTGCAATAAGCGAAAATAAAGATGAAATTTATCTGTTTTTTGGAGGCCCGCAAAGCAGTCAAAAAGCGCCGATTTTGCTGGTGGCTGGTAGTACATTACCTGACTACATGCAACGTGCTGTAGGGGCTGGCGAGGATGTCGAGGAGGTCAGGCTGCAAGCTATTGAGGCAAAAGCAAAAACAGACCTCATTAACCAACAGGTTGAGTCGCTCAGAATTCAGGGACAACAAGCCAGAGCCGAAGGTAACTCTGAACTAGTCGCTGAACTACGCCAGAAAGTGAATGATTTGTTTAGCGAGAGCGCACAAGTTAACGCCGAACAGAATCGATTACGACAAGAGGCAATGGCAGCACAGCAAAAAGCCCAACTCGAAAAACAACAGCGAAAACAGGCCCGGCTAAATCAAATCAACGCGAAAATGCAGGACGTGCAGACACAAATAGCGCAACAGCGACAAGCGAGTAATCAGGAAGAAGTAAATTCGCTAACTCAGCAAATGCAGTTGCTTCGAACGCAGCAACAGGACGTTGCCAGTGGCCGGCATCCTGAACTACAGCAAAAAGCCGGTTCAGGCTGTATACCTTCACTCGTTTCCTGGTTAGATGAGTTCAATCAAAACCGGGGGGCGTCGGCGCAAAGTGTGCAAATTATTCAACTGATAAATTTGTTCAGGCCATCGGTGTTTAACCGTTACTTTGAACAAAACCTGTTTGAAATGGATGATGAGTTGCGTGAAGGCTATGTCTACGAATTAGGGCGGGTTTGTTCGCAGCAAAACAACTTATCGGTAAAACGGTCGCATATCAACGTGGTGTCGAGCGGCTTTAGCGAGATTCCACGGGTACTGCATTATATGAGTGCCGCTATTGGCGGCATGGCGCTCGACGGCGCGGCAGCGTGGCAGGCTTACACAATGGAAGAATTGGCTAAAGCGAATGAGTCGGCGGCGTTGAGCGAATTTGAAATTCAGACAATGTATGTTCGCAACGCGCTGTGGCCTGAAGAACAGGCCCAAGCTGACTCCAGACTGGTTGAACAAACAGAGCAGACTCAGCGAGAAACAAAGGTAGTTACTCAAAAAGAAACGGCACAGGCCAAAACCAAACTGGTTGAGCACAAAGAAAAACCGCGGAAAAAAGACGTTTATGCAGAAATTGATGCGCGCATTAACCATGCTCAAAACGGAGAGTTGAAGGCACTGATGAGCGCCGTCGAACCGCGAACGTTATCCAGTTGGAATGCAATAAATATAAGAGCCCAGGATGAGGTGAGAGGCTATATCAATAGCAAACTGCACGGTTTATTAACAAATTATTTTTCCATACACACTTTGCCTGCAGATACCGGCTATGCAACGCCGGAAGACGCGCTACTTGCCTCAAGAAAATGGTTTGAACAGCATCAAGATCTGTATGTTGCATATAGAAACCAGCCAGCAGTGAGTAAGACTTTCAACCAGCTGTTTAAAGCGCGGGAGCCTTATCTTAAGCAAGCCAGTCAGAATGTTATTGATAAAATCAAAACAACTAACAGTGTCGATGAGCTAAATGAATTAACTAAAGCGTTTTTTATCCGGCCAGATAAACAACACTCCTCTACCTGGAAAGTGGTTAACGATGCTAAACAGCACCGCTTGACAGAACTTGAAATTATTGCCCATCGAAAACGGGTAGGGGATGGTCCATTGAGTGCCGACGACACCGGAGCCGTTTACATTAATGCGCTGTACCGGAACGACACGCAAATTATTACCGAGGAAGATAAAAAATTCGAGCGGGCGATGGTTGAAGCAACAGCGTGGTTACTCAATTCCGGTGTCATTGAACTGACGTCACTTTTTATGGGCAGGCAGAGTGATCCACAGACCATAAAGCAAGAGATGCGGGATAGTTTAAAGGGTATTAGCATGAGTACGGCAATTACCGGCTTTTTTATCGTGTCATATGAGCACCTGGCAGCCAAATGCTTAGGCCCCAACCCGGTCGACTTTACGCGCACTGAAGTATGGGATGATATAACTCGAACCGTTATGGGGGAAGAGGTATACCGCAATACATATACCAAAACCTATCACTACACGATTGCCAGGCGACATGCCGATATATTCAAGCAATTAGGTGAAGGGACCAATGCTAATAACGTTGACGCGCTGGCAAATATTTATGGCGCGTCTGGTATGATTTCCGCAGACGCACAGAAGTCTTTGTTCACAATGAGTGACAACCTGCGAGGCTTAGCAACGGTTATGCAGCGATATACCTGCGACAGTGAAGAAATGAAAACACTGGAAAATACACTCATAGGGATGACCCGCGCGCGACTGTAAGATGAAAAGCACTAGTATGTGCTAGCCTTATATCAGGATATTCGGAGGCTAAGGGAGCGTGGCCATCACGTATAAGAACGATTAAAACTATCTACTATACTTCGTTACAGTACCACCTTAGTGCAGGTTCGTTACTGATTCGAAGTGATTTTGGCTAAAATATAACTGCTCGTAGAGATTGAAATGTCGGCTTTTACCTATTCAATAGACTAGAAAATTGAACGTAGACGCAGGCTTGCCCTAGCCGCTCAAATCATAGGATTTGTCGGAGATTCGTTAAATGTTGTTATGTATTAAGCCCCCCAATCGAAATTACGTTGAATTACATGGGAGTCATCAGATAACTCCCACTGCGGTGCAAGCAGCGGTGGTAACAATGATGGTAGTAGGGTGGTAATTGTCGATGCCATTTAGTCGAGGTGGTCTAGGATCTTCTTGAGCACGATGGAGTCTGTAGTGCAGCAATGAAATTCACGTTGTGTGTGGTGCAGAGCTCATATTGTGTAATGTCAATGTTGAGCACACGTTTGAGTCGCTGTGCCCAACTCATGCTTCTGAATGATTCATCAAGTTTGGGGCTGTTCCTACCGCGTTTTTATGCGGTGACCTCTGCTCAGGTCGATGACGTTGGTAGGTGACGTCCTGGTTGAGTAACACAATATTCCTTGTTGTTTATTCGTTTAACAATGCCAACACAATGGCATCTTTGTATGCTAAGCGCTACTGTGCAGAGGGGTAGTTAAGTCGTTCTAATTGGGTTAAACGAACGGCATCTATGTGATCTGTCTTTTGTCACTTAAATCCATAAAAATCAGGTTCGCACGCAACCGCTATCCTTACAGGCTGTGTGAAAACCATTGATTACGTTTTGCTCTAGCCAGGCGTTTTACATGATCAATTTGGCTTAGCAGTCGATCCTCATTTCGTTCCTTAATTGATAGAGTTTAAGTCTGAAACAGACGATTTCATTGTCTTTAACTGACGATTACAACCTGACCATCTGATGTCCGTTTTTCGCTCATAGCTACCATTAGAATTGCAGCAAGCCAATGACCGCTTCACGCCCTGAGTCTTTCAACAACCTTTTTATGTGCTTAAAAGAGATGAATTTCTCTCTCTTAATGCTTTTAAATATCGAGCTTCGTTGTAAGGCGTTTTTGTCTGCCAGCACTTGAACACGATCCTAGCCCATTTAAACGCTAATGCTCTAACAGCTGTTTGATGGGCTTTGCCTTTTGCTCGTTGTTTTTCGTAATACAGGCCAGCCCAATAGGATTGGTGTACGCTTTTCGCGGACCATTCAATAAACGTTTGTCTGATAAATGTTGAGCATTGCCACCTCCAGTGGATCCACTCTTTATTTCCGCTTCGCTCTGTCACAGGAGATAGGCCCGCATAGTTCTGAATCTCTTGAGCGCTTGAGAATCGGCTTCTATCCTCACCCAAAGCAGCGAGTAAGCGAGGCGCCAAGCATGGTCCAGTGCCCGGCAATGAAGCGAAGATGTCAGCATCCGGCATTTGCTTAAATAGTTCGTCAATCTTAATGTCGAATGACTTGATGCTCTTGTTTAATAGGATTACTTGATTGCAAAGAGAGACTACCAACAAGCTATAAGGCTCTATAACACTGCTATCTTCAGTCAACGCCATCGCATCATTTATGGCCTTGATTCTTTTATCGGTATTACTCACCGAATTTCCGCCACGTTTGCTAAAAAACGCTCTAATGGTTTTCTCTCGTGCCCGTTTTAACTGCTTGAATGTCGGCCATGTGAGCAGAAAATCGCAAAACAAGTCACTTCCTCGATGCGAAAACATGGAGAGTGGCAGCGGATAATATTGCTTGAGCGCATTGATTAGCCGGTTAACTGCGCGTCGTTTGTCTTCCACCAACATGCGGCGCTGTTCGACAAGTAGATTGAGCGCTCTTGATGCATCACTACTTGGTTTCAACGGTTGTATCTTTTCTGGATATTTCAGCATAAGGTCAAGCGCTAGTTCAGCATCTGATGGATCATCTTTGGCACCGCTTGGGAACATGGCGTGCCGATATCGCGCTAGCGTCGCAGCGTGAATCGGAAATACAGTGACATACGAATACTTTTGCAGTGCGTAAACAATGGGACCACTAGAGAGCTCAACCGCAATGGCAATGGGGCCTTTCACCTCATTGTGTAGCGAACAAAGCCAGTCATCGATGACTTCTGGCGAGTGTTTAATTACTTGAAACAATCGAGTACCAGGATTGTTTTTTTGAATGCAGACATCGTGCTTCTTCGATGCCCAGTCCAAGCCAATATACGCTGAGAACTTATCTAACGAGTGAGTCATGACAACCTCCTGAATATGAAGTTTGTTATGTATCCTTCACTCGTCGAAAGTAATATGGATGGCGTTCGTTGCATGCCCTGAGTATTCGTTATGAGTAAAGTGACTCATTGCATCGAAAGTAAAGCGGTAATCATCTAGTGACTTACGTACAATGTTCGTATGCAATAAGCACATAACCTAAATCATCTTAATCCAGATCAAGCAGGTTGAAAGACCATATTACGTACTGAGCTGCCTGACAGCGTCAAAGGTAACTTGAGACAAGGAGCAGACGGTAAACGCCTGCACTTCGAGTATCATTCATAGATATCATTTCACTTTCGGTAGCTGAAGCACTCAAAAAGACATGTCACTAGTTTAGGGGAAGGTTTACAGTGCGACTTTCCTTCTACGCGTCCCATCATATTAATTCTGTCAAAAAATTTTACAGCTCGAACATCACTAAAGCTGTTCAATTTTTAACCTGTTGTTATGTTTGCCAATTTCTATTCAGGCATTGAACTTGCTGGCATGTGCACAGCGATTTTGAAGCATAGGGATTTGCTTTTAATGTCGACCTCATGTTTGTCGGCTGTATTGATTCCTTTATTAATTGCTGAATTTAAATTCATCCGCCCATTTTTTACGAAAAGCGGTCTTCACATAGTGAAGACCGTCAGTAAAAAATTTTGGTGCTCTACATTACAACAAATATTAAGGAATAATAATGTCGATATTTAAAGTCAAACATTATGACAATAACATAACGGTATTAGCGATCGTCACGCTCGTTTTATGTTTGAGTACTAAAGTTGTTCGCGCTGATATCATCACGCTGGATTTCGAAGGTGTGGGGAATCAGGCTGCAATTTTAGACTACTATAACGGCGGGACCGATAGCTTAGGTAATTCCGGAACCAACTATGGAATCGGCTTTGGTTCGAATTCGTTAGCGCTCACCGAAAGTGAACCTTTGGCAAATTTCGCTCTTCCGCCGTCAGGTGAGACTGTGATGTTTTTTCTAACCGGTTCTGCAATTTTAAATTACGCAGCAGGTTTTGATACCGGGTTTTCTTTTTGGTATAGCACTGTGGGTTTCGGAGGCAGTGTAAATGTCTATGATGGACTTAATGCAACCGGCAACTTGCTAGGAAGCATTACTATTGAAGCATTAGGCGCGGGGCCTGTTATTGGCGATCCCTTTAGTAACTGGGAAATTGGTGGGTTAAGTTTTAATGGGCTTGCGAGATCAATTGACTTTGGGGGGACAGTAAATCAAGTCGGGTATGATGATATAACATTTGGCTCAGCTACACCCGGCCAAGTAGCGGTCAATGCGCCGGGCGTTTTATCTTTATTTCTAGTCGGTGCTTTCGCGATTGTGTCTAAGCGCCGTCAATATAGAAAGAGCTGATTCGAAAGCAAGGGGGTGAGTTTATCACCCCCTATTCTTTATAAGTGTCATGTCAATTTCTATCTTTTACCTACTCATGTCTCTGCGGACATTTAGCATGTCACTGAAATGATATATTCAGCTAACAAAGAGGCGAACACGCCAGCATGTAAACTAACGCCGTCTGATTATGCTAAATGACCCTAGTTATCTTCGTTTTTTGCGGGTAAGGTTTGCAAAGTAACGACTTTTTCCCGCAAGTTTGCCTACCGCTGTAACTGGCCAGTGCTGCTTGAAGTTAGAGTAAGCTGTTGTCTTCACCGTCAATGGGCAAGTCCAGACAGTTGTTATTTATGTCGCGTTGGATCAGTCCTACTTTTTCTAGATAATGCGCGATGCGATGGCTGATGTTGTGGACTAGCCGCTCCATTATCTCTTCTGCAGGTCACTAAGAATTTGGTTGAGTGTGTTCCGGTTATAAAGTTTACCGCCCCGAACCACGGCACTGATGTCACTGACAGCCGACATGTCCACAATCGGATTACTATCAAGTAACACCAGATCGGCAATAAACCCAGTTTTCACCTGACCCAGCGAGTCTTCGAAACCAAACACACTGGCCGGGTTGAGTGTGGCAGCACGCAAACTGTCGAGGGGAGACAGGCCAGCCTCGTTTAATAACATCAATTCCTGATGCAGCGCCACGCCTGGAATGAGAAAAGGGTTACCTACATCTGTGCCCGCCAATACCGGAATACCAGCATTCTTTAATGCCAGTGTGAGAAGCCTGGAGTGGGCGTAAACCGGTTGAAGATGTTCGACAAATGCTGCATTAAATGGCGCTGTCGCTGCGCTTGTCCAAAACTCTCTGACAGACTCGGGCATATAGCGCATGGACGCGGTATCCTGGATAACGTTATCAGAGTGGATGCCAGCCCAGACATTCACCAGTGTTGGGGTCGATGCCACTCCCGTTTTGGCATAAACATGAAGCAAAGCACGGCATTTTTCCTTGTTATAGCCGTTCGCCTGCTCAATTAATAAAGAAAAAAACGTAAGTTGAGACTGGGAAAAGGAGAAGGATCTCCGGTAAAGTACTCGTGAAATTTATTTCTTACGATGAGCTCATTGTCCGAGCAGCCGGCAAAAACGCCACTGGTATGCTCGACGGTGCGCATCCCCGCACTGACAGCAACAGCCGGGTCGATAGATGCCGGCATGTGGCCGTCTACCGCGATACCGGATTTCTCCGCTTGCTCCAGAATTGCCATCATGGAAGGGGCATCCAGCGCTGAGTAGACTTTGATGAAGTCCGCCCCATCAGCCTGTTGCTGCTTCACCGCGGCTTTCGCAGACGCTGGAGAATCAACAATGACAGAGCTTGGCCAGGCTGATATGTTAGGTCCATCAATAATTGGACCGCTGGCCAGCAGGCGGGGAGACGGGTAGGCCCCAGCGTCGATGTCTGCCTTTACCCGTTTGATGGCGATAAGCGGATCTGGCTCAGTAGTATGCATATTTCGCACGCTGGTGATCCCGTGAGCCAGCATTAACGGCATCTGCCAGGCGCTGTTTGAGATAACATGGACATGCGCGTCCCAAAGTCCGGGGATCAAAAACTTGCCGTTGCCATCCAGTATTATCGCGTTGGCAGGATGAGGCAATGAACCAGCGCGGGTAATGTCAGAAATAGTGTCCCCGGTAATGAAGACATCATTATCGCTGGTAATTTTTCCATCGACTACATCAACGATATCAACATTCGTGATGACCAGGTCGGCTTCTGGGCGGTGTACAGACTGACACCCGCCAATACTCATAAAAAGGATGGCGAGAATAGCAAGCGTAGCTATCCCAAATCCATGAAGTTGTATTCTTCCTGAGATAGTTGTTTCCATGTGGTTGACTCTTGATGTGCTGGATAAAGGAAAGGTAAGTACTGCTACCGCCGGGAAATCTTCAAACCTCACGTTTGAAAAATAGTTCGTTAAAGCGAATAACGCCAGTTAGAACTGCGTTCACTTTTCTATCTCATACCTTTTTAGCAGCAAGGCATATATGACTTAGCAGGGAAGCCCTATTGCCGTGCGCTGAGGTGGGACAAGGACAACTACAGGCTCTGAACAAGAAAGAAAGCCAAACCACCTTCTTCCTTTTACGGCACCTTTATGCAGAACAATACCAATAAGACGTATGAGGCCTGAAATTACCCTATTCAGATTCTGTGTATTTATGAGCGAATTGCGTTCAATCTCACTTTAACGCCAGTTTTCATAAGAAATACAGTGATAGGTAAACGCCGATAGTTTTAAAGCGACGGATTTTCTTGCTTACTGTACATACTTCGAACAGCCGGAAAATACCGGTAACGTATTAAATGATGGGCGTATTGAAACAGACTTTAGGCTAGTTGGTGTTGCGGATGTTTGCAGACTTTGACGTACCCCGATGCTTAAAGGGTGCAGAGGGTGCTTCAGCCATTCACATAGGCGCAGTGAAAGAATGATAAGACATACCGGGGCTTACTTGGCCGGTTCGAAGATCACTCCGGTAAATCCGGAGTGATCGCTTTTACACTGCTATGCTTTTTTGGTCTTGCGTCGGAAAAATACAACCGAAAGGGTCATCAAAAACAGTGCCACTGGATTGAGCGCACCACCAGAGGAACCACCTGTGGAAGGAGGTGACGGATCTTCTCCGCTATCGCTGTCAATCAGTGTGTTCGGCGTTGGGTTTAACTCAGGGTTGGTTACTACAGACGAGTCTGTAACCACAATATCGGTAATCAGCACAAAGTTACCTTCTCCCGGTTCTTCACCATTTGTTGCATCTTCGGCTGTGAAGTCAACTAATGGAATAGAACTAGCCGCTCCGCCCATGTTGAATCGGGGTAATTGATTGATGTCGTCAACCACATCCATGCCGTTGTCGATGACCTGACCAAATACGGTAAATCCGCCATTGTCTGTATCGAGGACCTCGCTGTTGTCTTTCAGGTTTATAAACCATTGCGACGTCGCACTGTTTGGATCGCCAGATTGTTTCGCCATGGCGATGGTGCCACGAACATTCGACAGTACCGGCTCATTAATTACCGCAACGCCGGTGGGAACGGTGTCCATGGGTAATTCATTATTATAGGTAAAGGCGCCTGCCTGAATGACAAAATCGGGGGCGAGGCGATGTACGACATTATTGGCATAGGCTCCCGAATTGACGTATTCAAGAAAGTTTTCGACAGTTTCAGGCGTATCCTCATCAAAAAGGTTTACCGTAATAGTTCCCAGGTTAGTGCGGATTTCGACTACCGTGGCCTTGGCCTGGAAGCTGAACAGCGCAGCTACGGTGACAGTGAGTATGGCTTTAATCACGTTTAACTCTTGCTCTTGTTGGGTTCAAAACAAAACTAATAGTAAGTAATGCACGCTATGCCAGACACTGCTTTCGTGTATCAAATTGTAATTTTTTGATAACAAAGTGCAGTCGATAAAATTGACTTTTTCTTCTTTCTTATTGTGATTGAACGCTGTGTTGCTACAGTAACTTTGCTACTACGCTCGGCAAATTATTTACGCCGATAATGCTCTAACATGGCACCGCAGCAAACTGAGCGAAAAATGGCGGTTCAGTTTCTGGTAAATGCTATAGCAGACCGAGATACGTGCTTACCTGAACCCGTGTATGCTATCGCGATAGTATCACCGGTTATCGAAGAAACATCGATTCTGTAAGTAACCTGTTTACAATGCGGCTTTTTTGACTGCGGAGACAACATGACAAAAGGTATCGGCGGGAAGACAGCTGAAGAGGCGCTGTCCAGTCTGTCTGACATGACGGCAAATGCACAGCCCATTCAAAAAGCAGAGTATCTGGCGCGAATGGAGAAAGCTCAACGGTTGATGAGAGAGCAGGGAATTGCAGCACTCTACCTGAATGCAGGTACAAACCTGCAGTATTTCACCGGTATGGCATGGTACCCCAGTGAGCGCCTTGTTGGCGCCATTCTGCCAGCACATGGCGAGGTCGTCTATGTCGCCCCTATCTTTGAAATTGACTCGCTTAACGAACGCAAGCTTATACCTGGCGCTATGGCAGGCTGGCAGGAGCACGAAAACCCTTACGCATTGGTTGCCGGTATCCTGGGTGGAATCGATTCTGCCGGTGGCGATACGTTTGCGATTGACGAAGCGACCCCGTTCTTTGTGGTGGACGGCCTGCAGCAGGCACTACCAGATACCAAACTGGTTAATGGTGGTCAGGTGACCGCATCCTGCCGGATGCATAAGTCACCGGCTGAAATTGCCCTTATAAAACAGGCTATGGAAATGACATTGGCGGTTCATAAGGCAACAGCAAGTATGTTGCACGAAGGCATTTCTACCACCGACGTAGAGGCGTTTATTAATGCCGCACATCGCAAAGTAGGCGCGAGTGGCAGCTACTTCTGTATCGTGCTGTTTGGTAAAGCCACGTCTTATCCGCACGGGGTAAAAGATCCACAAATACTGAAGCCAAACGATATGGTGTTGATTGATACCGGCTGTCGTCTGCATGGTTACCTGTCAGATATTACCAGAACGTACTGTTTCGGTGAGGCGACAGAAAAGCAAAAGGCAATGTGGGAAAGTGAAAAGCAGGCGCAACTGACTGCTTTCAATGTGGCAAAGCCGGGCGTCACTTGCGGAGATGTCGATGCCGCAGCGCGCACTTATCTTGAGGCTAAGGGATTGGGACCTGATTATCAGTTGCCTGGCCTGCCTCACCGTACCGGACATGGGATTGGTATGGACATACATGAATGGCCGTATCTGGTAAAAGATAACCCTAAGGCACTGGCTGAGGGGATGTGTTTCAGTAACGAGCCTATGATTGTCGTGCCGGAAGAGTTTGGTATTCGCCTTGAAGACCATTTCTATGTTACCGCCGATGGTGCTGAATGGTTTACAGAGCCAAGCCATTCATTGGACGCGCCATTTGGTTAACCCTGGTGATGCGTAAAGCCCTGTCTGGAAAAATGAAATTCCGTTATACTTTGCGCACACCTTTTATCCCGTTTAAGCGACTCTTAACGCTGTGAAAGCAATTCGTTGATATGACTACTGAAGCCCCTAAGCGATTAAATAAATACCTGAGTGATACCGGCGTTTGCTCTCGTCGCGAAGCCGACAAATTAATTGAGCAAAAACGCGTTACCATCAACGGCAAGCTGCCGGAGCTGGGAACCAAAGTGCAGCAGGGCGATACCGTGAAGCTTGACGGAAAAGTCGTGGGAGGCGTTGCCAAAGATAAGTCTGACCGGATTTATATTGCTTATCACAAACCGGTTGGCATTACCTGTACAACGGAGCGTCATGTAAAAGGGAATATCATTGATGCGATAGGGCATAAAGAGCGGATCTTTCCTATAGGCAGGCTGGACAAGCCTTCAGAAGGACTAATCCTTCTGACAAGCGATGGCGATATTGTGAACAAGGTGCTGCGCGCCGAAAACGCACACGATAAAGAGTATATCGTTACCGTTAATCAGCCGATCAGTGAGCGCTTCCTAACCAAAATGGCGAATGGCGTGCCGATTCTGGGGACCGTGACCAAGCCTTGTCAGGTAAGTGCCCGTGGCAAGTTTCAGTTCAGCATCATCCTCACGCAGGGGTTGAATCGTCAAATCCGCCGCATGTGCGAATTCCTGGGTTATGAAGTTACCAAGTTAAAGCGTGTACGTATCATGCATCTGCAACTGGGTAAGTTGCGGCCGGGGGAATGGCGTAACCTGACAAAGCAAGAACTGCAGGAGCTTAACGACGCCGTTAAGCACTCAAAGAAAACGGCGTAGGCTTGCGATACACAGGGCATGAACAGCAACCCTGGAAGTGTATTTCAGTGCGCTGGCCAAGGGCTTATTGGCAGTTCACCGCCAAAGCAATGCAACGCTGCCTGACTCTGGCGGCCAGCGTTTACTTCACTGACAACTGGTAAGCGCAAATTGCCACAGAATTTGCCAGATTGAGCGAGTCTATGGCGCCACAGCCGGCAATCGTAAACGCATCGGCATGGCATTCAGTCACACTTTCGGTGGGCACTCCGCGCGCTTCGTTGCCAAAAAGGTAGCAGTCGTAGTGACCAAATTCGGGGGTGTTGATGCTTGCCCCTTCCAAATCCAGATAAGCAAAGTTACTGAAGCGCTGCGGCAAGGCGTCTATTGCTACCTCAACCTCGATGGGAAGATGAAAAATGGCCCCCATACTGGCTCGAACCACTTTTGAGTTGAAGGGATCCACACTATTGGGGCTAAGCAACAAGCGAAAGCCGCCAAACCAGGCGAGGTTTCTAATGATAGTGCCTAAATTACCGGGATCCTGAACTTCGTGCAGATAGATACAGCGTTCACCCGGCCTTTCTGAATCGTTGTTTTGATCAAGCGCGGGGAAAGGCACACAGGCAACCACGCCCTGTGGTGTTTTGGTGTCGCTTAGTTTGACCATTTGTTTGTCGCTTACCACCACCAGATTAAAATCCGCCGACAGTTCGCGCGCCCAGTCCAGACGCGACTCGGTAATGTACAAGGTAATGTGTCGTGCCTCTGGCTTTGCCTGGTGCTGCAGTGCTTTTTGCAACTCAATAATGAGATGCTCACCTTCAACCAGATAATGGCCAAATTCCGCACGGTATTTCTTCTGATGCAGTTTTTTCACATCATCTAGTTTCATGATTACGAGCCTGTCCGGGGGAAGTATTTTTGCAATTTACGCGGGCAAGTTTACAATAATCGCCCCTTTTGCGATACCGGAGCAGGCTAACTTCATGGCGCGATCAAAAACCAGTAAAAAGTGGATGGACGAGCACGTTAACGATCCTTACGTGAAAAAAGCGCAAGTTGATGGTTACCGCTCGCGCGCAAGCTATAAGCTCATTGAAATAAACGAAAAAGATGCGCTGTATCGCCCCGGTAGCGTTGTTGTCGATCTTGGCTCGGCTCCCGGTGGGTGGTCGCAGATTGTCGCACCCGCGGTAGGAGAGCATGGCCGGGTAATTGCGTCAGACATTCTGCCTATGGATTCTATTATTGGCGTGACCTTCATTCAGGGCGACTTCACCGATGAAGCCGTGTACGAAAATATTCTTCAGGCGCTGGACGGTGGTCAGGCCGATACCGTAATATCTGATATGGCACCCAATTTAAGCGGTGTAAAAACGACTGACCAATACGCTGCGATGTATCTGGTAGAACTGGCACTGGATATGGCGCGAAACGTACTCAAGCCCGGCGGCAGCTTTTGCGCCAAAGTCTTTCAGGGCGTAGGTTACGATGAATATCTGCAAGATGTGCGTAGCTCATTCCAGAAGGTTATCGTACGTAAACCTGCGGCTTCCAGACCCCGTTCCCGAGAAGTGTATCTAGTAGGTAAGGGCTTTAAGGGGCAGTAATAAGGCATTGCTGCATGTGTGGGTGGAAGCCTGTTAGTGCGACGATATCAGCGGAAAAAGCTCCGGCAGGAGAGTTTGTGATACACAATGCGAAAACATAGCGAACATTGTTTGCCAGAGCCGAACTTATAAGGATGTGAAAATGGATAGTGCAATAACGAAGAAGCGTGTAGTGATGTTGACGCTGCTACCCATACTTGGGGTGATAGTGTCATTAATGCTGCGCTGGCTCGCAGGCCCAACTTATACCACCTCTTTGAATCAATCCGAGATGTATGTATTTTTTAAAGGCGCGACTATCTGGTCGGTAGTTGCTTTCAGCGCAGGAATTTTTCTATACACGCGGTGCAGCGAGATGAACCATTCCCGGTTCGCTTTCGGCGCTGCCTCTGTTTTACTGGGTGCCTCACTTCCCTGGCTCATCGGTCCGCAGTAGCTAATAGCAACACTATCAATTCGGTAAAAGAGGATGAGCGCTCGTACGGTAAGCTCATATCGATAAACGGTAACCAAACATACAATTAAGGGAACAGTTGCTATCAGCAGAGCGTGTCAGTATTGCTTGCGCAACTAAGCGATATATACCGGCATGTCCATTATGATGTTTCCTGACCCAGCCTGTTAGCTTTACATTGCCTTTGTCTTACAATCGCTGCTGAAAGGTGCGCGATAGGAAGCTGCACCTCTGTTCCGGCCAGGTAACAAGCTAAAAAGTACTGGTCGTGGACTAAAGTAGAGCGCGGAAAAACGTGGTACTGATGGCTATCTGCGGCCCTGCTTCATCCGCTTGCTTTGTGCTTCACGTTTTTCGGTTCGCTTTTCCTTCCGGTCACGCTTATCCGGGGTTGCTGAACCGTCTTTAAACCGCTGCTTGCGTTTTGCTTTGTCCGCTGCTTTTTTCTCTGCGGCTGCTGCCATTTCCACTTTTTCCTGCGCAACCATCTCAGGCGTTTCAAGGCTAATACGGCCAAGCTTTCCAGACTGCAGTTCTGTTATCAGCACCTCGCAGATCTTATGTAAATTAACCCGGCCACCGCGCATAATAGCGCCACGTTGCTTTGCGGCGGCTTCCAGAAATTCCAGTTCGGTATCCGGTAACTCGTCAAGTTTGTAGCGGGTTTTCATTAGTTCTGGATAGGCTTTTATCAGATAGTCGGCCGCGAAAAAACCAACATCATCAAATTCCATTGCCGTGTTCTTCACTGCACCAGAGGCCGCCAGGCGATAAATAGAGTTTGGGTTTTCCAGCTTTGGCCACAGCACGCCAGGGGTGTCGTACAGTACGATCCCACTGCCCAGATTAATGCGCTGCTGGCTTTTGGTGACGGCGGGCTCGTTACCTGTTTTCGCAATGATGCGGTCGGCCAGAATGTTGATAAGCGTCGATTTTCCCACATTGGGAATACCCGTGATCATCGCGTTGATCGATTTTACCGAGGCATCTTTACCCGCGCAGTGCTCGCGAATAAGCGGGATGATTTGCTTGGTGTCTGCGGGCTTATCACTTGAAGTGGTGATGGTGAATACGCCACGCTGACTCTCCAGTTCATCCTGCCATTGTCGCGTGATTTGCGGGTCTGCCAAATCGAATTTATTGAGAATTTTCAGGCAAGGCTTATCGCCTCGGATCTTTGCTATTTCCGGGTTTTCGCTGGAATAGGGAATACGGGCGTCCAATACTTCAATCAGAATATCTACCTGATTTAACGACTCTTTTATCTCTTTCAGGGCTTTATGCATGTGCCCCGGAAACCACTGTAAGGCCACGTTGGCTTTCCTCAAAATCTCACTTTCGGGTATTGTACTTGATTACTGTGGGCTTTGTGTGAGCAATTGAAAGCATTGGAAGGGATATCGGGGATGCAGGCGCACCAATAACAAACAGGCGACGACAATTGTCGATGAGCTACCTCCCATGACGTTGCAGAAATATCACAACGGGACTGGCGATAAACGTTATGACTTCAGTTCGGAGGTCCACACATTTACCGTTAATGATGAGCCGGGCAACCCCCAAAAAGCCCCTGAAACGGGCGGTACCAGTTCAGGTAAGCGGCTTACCGCAACCGTAATATGGTTTGCTCCGACTAAGCATCCATGGGTAGGGTCAAAACCTTTCCACCCTGCGCCAGGAATGAAAACCTCTGCCCAGGCGTGGGTCGTTTCGGGTAAGTTTTCTGTTGACTCCATATACACATAACCGCTGACAAACCGGGCGGCGAAGCCAAGGTGACGGACAACGTCAATGTACAAGCTGGCCAGGTCGCGGCACGACCCTGTTTTGGTCGTTAAGGTGGTTTCTGTCGTCTGCACCCCTTCATCTTCTCTGACGGTATAATGAATTGAATTATAAATCTGCTGGTTTAATAACAGCAGCAGTTCAAATGTCTCAACCGGCTGGTCTTTAACCCAAACATCGTGAATCCAGTTGTCTAACAGTGGGTCGTTTTGTGTATTACCACCGTGCAAATAGGGTGTCAGGGTTATACAATCCTCGGGCGGATACGTAAACGGGTAGGTGACGGCGTAATCGGCAATTAAAAAGTCATATGGCATCACATCGTATTTCTGAACTATCGCCGTGCTCTCAATAAGTAACCGGTTTGTGGGCTCAGAAAACGTCGCGATGGCTACCGAATTGCTTTCCACGTCACTATGCCATCGCAGGTTTGCAGACGGGCTGATATCCAGTGTCGAAGACTCAATGTGCTGATCGTGATCTTCACGAGGCCTCAGCCTGAGTGTATGTGCCGCCAGCTGGACTTGCTCGGAATATTCATAAATAGTCTGGTGAAAAACTTTGAATTGTCTCATGTACGTTGCTTTCCGAGGTCGTCAAAAGTCACGGGCCGTTGAGTTTCCGTGACAGGATACTTCCACGGTATCACTTTTCTGTGGATAAAAATCAATAAACTGATATTTCGCGTTATTTGATACTTAGAAAGGTCGCTAAACTGGTTTGAAAAATATTAAGTGGCAGGTAGAAATGGCAGTGGCTGCAATTCGATGTTTGCGGCAAAAGACGCTTCTTTCACCAGCAAATGCTTGTCGCAACACGTCCTTCATCAGCATGTAGAGAAAACTGCCAGCCATGTCGCTCACACAATCTTTGTACGATGCCAAGCCCCAGGCCATAACCATGAGTTGATGACGACTCATCTGATGGATTAATGTTCTCAGCGCCCGCATGTGCCCGGTTAGTAATCAGCAGCGCGGACTCTTTCACTGTAACGATGATTGGCCCTTGCCCATTAAGTGTATGCTCAAACGCGTTTCGAACCAGATTATTGACGGCAATGGAAAACGCCTGAGGATGTCCGCAGATGCCAGGATTTGCCAGCTCATCGACACGGATATCAATGGACTTGCCGTCGAGCAGGTGCCGGTGCTGTTCTATTGCATGGCTAACGATAGGTTTGACCAAAAAATGCTCGTCATTCAATGCGTCGTCATTCTCGCGGGCCAGGCACAAAAACATCTCAATTGTTGTTTTCATATCAATGGTAGCGCGTCTTACGCGATCTATGACTCTTTCATCATCGGCAGAGAGGTTACTTTGCTCTAACAGCTCAAGAGCGCCAGTGATAACTGTAATTGGCGTACGCAATTCATGGCTGGCTGAATCGGTAAAGTATCGCTCTCTTGCCACAAAAGCACTAATGCGCTCAAGCGTTTTCTCGATGGCTTCAGCAAGAACGCCAACCTCATCATCGCCGAATCGCTGGGAGGCGATACGTTTGTGATCTTTATCTGATAAATGTTCTAAGTCGATGTCAGCGACCACATCAGCGAGTTCCGCAACCGGAGCCACAGCCTGGCGCATGACGATCACACCCAAACCGAACCCAAGCAAGCCGAGCGTGCCAACGGCGACACTTATAATCAATAGCCACCACCAGTCATCAGCGGATGCCGCCTCAATTTCTGCTACGTCGAACACGACAAATGCGTCTGACTGTCCTTTGCTGGAGGGCACCACTGCAACATGCAGCTCCTCAGGTTCGAATTCGTAAATTCCTTGTGCGGGGTTTGATTGCGCCCACTCCCTGAGAGGCTGTGGCAAATCCGCAGCGTTATCATATCCTCGCAGGTGGGTACGTAAATCTGGATAGGTTCGGGCAGCATATTCCAGTTGTCGCTGCAGTACATGGTCTTCAGTTAACTTGATTGCAGCAAAGAACGCGAAGCCCCAGGCTACGCTTAGCACAGCTACGCACAAAGCGAATGCAATTGCCACCCGGGTCCGTAAACTTCGTCGGTACATAACCTACGCATTCTCCGCTATTCTGTAACCAATCTTATGCACGGTATGAACTAGCGGGATCTTGAAGGGTCTGTCAACCGCTTGTCGCAGTTTGTAAAAATGTGAACGCAGGGCATCACCGTCAGGAGGTTCGTCCCCCCACAATAAGGTTTCAAGCTCGTCGCGAGTGACAACACCCGGAGAGCTTTCCATTAATCGCTGAAGCAGTTTTATGCAGGCAGGGTTGAGATCGATCCGCTGTCCCGCCCGGTGCACTTGCATCGTTGATTTATTCATCGTTAAATCACTGACGGTCAACAGGTTGTCGGATTTACCCTGGCTACGCCTGTACAGAGCCTGAATTCGAACATGGAGTTCCTGAAGCGCGAAGGGCTTTACCATGTAATCATCTGTTCCTGCCGCGAACCCGCTCAGCTTATCGTCAAGCTTGTCCCTCGCCGTCAGCATTAACACGGGAGTCTCATTGTTGGCATCTTGCCTAAGCCTATGGCAGAAAGTCAGACCATCCATGCCCGGAAGCATTACATCCAGCACAATAACATGGTATGGATTCGTTAATGCCAGATGCATTGCGCTGATTCCGTCATAGGCAAAATCCAGTATGTAGTCATGCTTTTCCAGATAGGTGGCGATATTCGCACAGATGTCGCGATTATCTTCTACTACCAATACTCTTACTGGCGTTGCGGAAAAAGCATGACCCATGTTTTGAACTCCCTTACCAGGCATAATCCAGGCGAAGACCTATCAGCGGTTCCGCTTCGCCACCATCCTCAACCTGTACGCCTCTGCGATAGTCAAACTCGCTGTCATCGCTGGTGGAGGCTTCTGTCACATTGATGACGTCAAGGAACGCTGTGATATCAACGGGCCCCACTGCGCGGCGGTAATCAACGCGGACGTTTAACAAGCCGGAACCGCTTTTGCGACCCACGTTGCGCTCAGTGATTTCTTTAGAATAACGAAGAGGTTGCCCAGGCCCCAACACATCGGCGTGAATAATAAACTCGTCATCGGGTCTGCCGGAGAGGTATTTGTAGCGAGCTGCGACCTTCCAACGATCGTTGATTTCCCAGGTTAAACCGAGGGTGGCAACATGTTCCCGATTAAACTCTGCTGCGACCTCGCCGCGGCCGTCCTTCCTGTCAATAACCGCATCATTGTAGGAATAAGTGGCAGTAGCGTAAAGGCCTTCCAGGATGGTGCCATTGATAACAACATCCACGCCATAGGAATTTCCCTCACCGATGTTGGCAAATGTGCCGTTCGCTCTGTCAAGATCCACTACCAGATTGTCGAGGTCCTGATAATACACTTCAGTCAACAATGACCAGTTGGTGTACGGGAAATATTGAAAGCCGATACTGCTATGCATAATCTTTTCATTTTTCAGATTGTTTGATTCGTCAGCCGCGAGCTCTAAAAATCGTGGTGATTGGTGGAATAGTCCTGCCGTTGCAAAATATCTCACGTCGTTGTCTGGTCTCCAATTTATACTGAACCTTGGGGATACGACGCTTTCGTCTGCAAAGCCATCCCGTTCTGCCCGCAGGCCAGTTCTGAAGTCCCAGTCGCCAACTTCAAAGATTTGATCGACATAGCCGGCATAGCTCGTGTTCTTCTGAGTTGTTGAGGCATTGATATTTTCCGGAGTCAGGACAATATAACGTTGTTCTGGTGAAGATCTGAAGTCATCGTCGTCGTACACATAACGGTTCCAGTCGCCATCCAGCAAGGTGCTGTAGTCCAGCTCAATTTGCGTAACCCTTAAGCCCGTACTGAACAGACCCCACTTATTCGAGGTTTCAAAATCGCTTCGCCAGCCAATTTCTTTCTCACCCTCGTTAACAGTCAAAATATTTTCTCGCACAGGATAACTGGATGCAGGCGAATCCGCTGGGACTAGGTCAGGGAAAGCCTCACCTTCCGAACTCACCTTATCGCTTCTGCGATAGTAAACCTTATTCGTCCAGACAGCGTCATCGCCAATCAGCGAGCGCAGTGTCAGACCATATAAATCGCTATCTTGCTCTGAATATTGCAGCGCGACATCTTCGAAATTAGGCGACTCAGCAACATGCGTCACATCCCGGGTATACTCCTCATACGTATCCATCAGCAAAACCTCTACGGTATGTTCCTGATTGATTGGTACAACAGATTTAACAATGACATCGCGAAGCACGGGGTCGCCGATATCCAGTTCCTCGATCGTCTCGAACAATTGGCCGAAATCAAGCCGTCGCGCCGATACAAGCATAGTCGCATCTTCAGTAATACCTGCCGGACCATCATAGCCAATCTCATAGCCCGCGAGATCATACCGGAAACTTGCTGATGGGCTGGGGTTGCCATCTGCAACGTCTAGTTTGAGAAGCGATGCCGCACGTCCGCCGTACGCTGCCTCCCAACCGCCTGGTGAAAATTCCGCTCCGCTGATTACATTAGGCGCAAAGATAGAGAAACGGCCTCCACCACCAACATCCTCTTCTTCACCGAGTGTGGCATCGAAGTGTATGGCTTTATCAAAGGGGAAATCATCGACGAAAAGTAAGTTATCTCGTGGGCCACGTCCGCGAACGCTAAAGCTAGCGAATTCACTGGCAGAGGCCAGACCCGGTAAGCCATCCAATGAAAGAAGTGGATCTGCTCCCCCACCAACTGCACTTCGCAGGGCCTCTCTGTCAAGATAGGTACGTGAACCTGACGCAGAGATATCGGTCTGTTGCGCCCGGACTTCCACAACCTCTATTGCGAATTCGCTAAGTTCGAATTCTAATTTGACGTTTTTGCGGGTAATTACGCGAATACTTGGCTCAAACAATGACCCAAACCCGTCTTTTGATATGTTCACTGAGTATAAACCAGGATCGAGTTGTTCAATGACTAACCGACCTTGCTCGTTGGTTACCGATGTTTGCGTAGAATCGGTTTCCCGCTCTTTAATTGTGATTTGAGCTCCTGACAGCGGGCGTTGATTATTTTGGTTTTTGACAACAAAAGTCAGCGCGCCGGGGGCTTCTGCTGCATAGACAACATGTGGGATAAGTAAAATGGCTGCCCACAGAATCAAACTTGAAACGCTTTTCAATAATCTGGTCATAGTGTTATCCCTATCTGGGGTAAACACGATTTTTTCATCAATTGTTTGCTCATATTGCCAGCCTCTTCAGGTAGTTACGGTCAGGGATGAATACATCTGTGAGATGCTAGCAGAGCGAATGTGACTAAAATGTCGCCAAATAGTGGTGTGCCCGTAAAATTTGGGGTTGTACGGGATGTTTAGAGCCTGGCTTTATGATGATGGCCGATATCTTAGTTGAGAGCTGAAGTAAGCTTAGGGGAATCTGAAGTATCTGTTTTCTTGCTGTGCTTAAGGTAACTCTCTGAAGCAAGCTTATGAAAAGACTCTGGCCCCAGAGTCCGTGCCGAATTTTAACAGTAGTGCCAAATCCGTGACTTTAAATAGTATGCCCAAGGCCTCCGAGGCTAATTCGCAGTCGTATTACAGTCATGCAGCTTACTGCTAATGTTTTAATGGTCAGGGGCGTAGTTATTTTTCATCAGCCATGCATAAGCTGTAATGAATGCCGGCTCCTGAAACTGCTTCAGGCCTGTCTCAGAAAACGGCACTGCTAGAGGATTTTTGCGCAACGACTCTTTGATTTCTGTTGTCCCAAGGACAACAACGTCTAAATCCGCAATAAGTTCAATTGCTGCCTCAAGTTTAAAACCAATTGCACTTCCCGCAAATTTACCTTTACTCTGCCGCTGACGAATGATCACAGCATCAACTTTGTAATCAGCAACCAACTTAGCGAACGTGCTCTGAAAGTTTTTCAGACCCTTAGCGCTGGTATCTGCCAACGTTAAACGGCGGGTTCGGCAATCGGGAATATGAAACACACCATCGACTAACGACAACAGACACAATGTCGCCTCATTACCTTTTAGATCTACACCAAAGACTTTCATTCTGTTTTCCCTCAACTATTTGTGCGTAAGTATAACGTTTTTCAGTGTGGATACAGAGTCTGTATTTTGCCTTTATCCGGCATTCGTCTGTTTATGTATTTTTTCGTAATTGGAATTGAAATATGCACAGAGATAAATGTCTGAAACCTCAGCGTTAAGGAAGGTGCGAATACGTCTACAGTCACTCAGCGAGTCCTGAAGCATGCAGTTGCAAGGCAGGGTTCTCAGGAAATGGCAGTCGTCCTTAATCCATGGTCAGGTTGTTGCCAGCTAAAAGCCCTCGCGAGGCCAATTTGTGGGTGAGCGCTGAATACAAAAGGCAAACCTTCAGCGCCTTACCTGGGCAAGTGTGGTGAATGGAAAACCAAGTCGTGCCGTGCACATACAAACACTGAAGCCTAAAAAAAGCTTCAAATAGTGGTGGATATCGGCAACTGCAAAGAGTTCGTCGAATAGAAGCCAGGCCGGCACTCCCAAAATACAGGTTGCGAGTACTGCTGAAAAAATACTGACAGTTAACGTAGTGTCACAGGTTTGGCATGTAATGGTCTCGCGTACTAATAGCTTTGATTTCATGTGCAGTCCTATATTACTTTGGCAGCACGGACAACGACTTTCATTTATACGCATCGTTACGCTCCAGAAATGAGCGTACGGACCTTGCCGTACGCTATTGCGGCTAGGGGATCATTGACTTGGCACCGTCATATAAGGCGCCGCCAGCCATTGCTTGCGAAACAAACCTTACCGTTTTGTATGAGCGGTAAGCCCAAACCGCGCCTACGCCTACCCAGTATAGCGCTACTATTCCGCCACTAATTTCATTCGTTTCGTCAACATTGAGTTCTCTCATTCCATTTCCTTTTTACTACGATTCCATATTCCGCTAAGTCTGTATTGCTTAGCGAAGTAAAAATTACAGGAGTTTAGAGCCAGATGTAACTGAACTCATGTTCAATAATTATGGTAACTCGAATGCTAAGTCGAAACGAAATTTCGGCTACCATAAAATTGACTCTGACTTACCTGTTATTAATAAAGGATGGGGGCATGAGGCACATCAGACAGTTACGCTTTGTATTTACTGCGACCTTAGTTGAAAAAGGTATTGAAGCGTTGAGCCGGTGACACAATACCCGGCAAAAATGACTTGCGTCGGCATGGTGTGGCTTTGCCTGCAGACCTGAAAAGCGTGGTACCCGATGCCGGGATCTGGCTGGCCGTCACAACAAAAAACTGACTTTGAAGCGATTCGTCTTCAATGGCTCTTTAAAAATAGTTAACCTTTCCAATTCAAGAATCCTTGATACCGCTAAGCCAGTATTAAGATTTACTAATCCATGTATGCTATCGAAAAATTTTACAACGATGGCGTTCCCAGAGAGTTACCATTTGAATAAATTTACACTGATCATATTTTTCAAAGCATTAGCAATTGTTAGTACCACCGCATGGGCTAAGGGTGAAGAAGCTAGTGCCAACGATTCTCCAAACCGCAATTTAACTGGCTTTGAAGGGCTGAAAGAAACACAACCCCTTTGGGAAGTTGGTGTTGGTGGCGGCGTGGTCGAGGTACCTAACTACCCGGCATCTGGCGAGAGAAACGTCGTTGCATTGGCGCTCCCCTATGTCATTTATCGGGGCGATATATTCCGGGTAGGAGGGGAGGGCGGTGCCCGCGCGGTGTTTGTCGAACAGGACGACTTTGAAGTTGATGTGAGTGTGGGCGGCGCTTTTTCAGCAGAAAGTGAAGAGGGTAGCGTACGTGAGGGGATGCCTGAGCTCGACTACATGTTCGAAGTAGGCCCGCAACTTATCTATAAAATAAAAGACTTTTCGTTTGAAGGCGGCGGCGAGGCAAGACTCAATGCCCGTATGCAGGCCAGAGCCGTTTTTTCCACTGATTTTGGAAGGGTGGATAGCAGAGGCTTCGTAATTGAACCCACGATAAGGTATCAACAGCGTGGCGTTTTTCTGCCAGAGACCGGGTTCAGCCTTTCGGCACGGTTGACCTGGGGCACAGAGAAGCTTCACGATTATTTTTACGAGGTTGCACCACAGTACGCAACTGATTTCAGGCCAGCCTACGACGCCGCAGGGGGGTATTTAGGTGCTGAAATTTCCGCCGGGCTTGCATTCCCGATTGTTGAAAATGTACGTGGTTTTTTGGGCGCGTCAGTACAATTAAACCAAGGCTCCGCCAACGAAGACAGCCCACTTTACGAGAAAGATGTTACTTACAGCTTCGGGGTAGGATTTGTCTGGCGTGCATACAAGAGTGAAGCAAAGGCGAACTGGTAGTGAAGTTAAATTCTTTGCTAACCGCTAATTCTGGTCAAAAACAGACTTGCGTCGGTTTGTGTAGATATCTTAACGTGTTACCAGAGGCAGAATCTTATATAACTGACACTTGGACTGCACAGAGCCGCCCTCCGGTAAGCCAGTTTTTATTGGTACCCACATCGCAAATGCGAAAGATAGGTAAGCACCTGTTACTGATAAGTCGCAGCAAGTAAGTGGACGATTACCGCTGAATCCATTCGCTAAAAACAATGATAGTTTTGATACCTCTTATAAATGTCGCCACTTGTAAGAGATATCAATTATTGGAGCGCTATTTAGATTCGCGTTTGTTAATTACATATTGAACGGCCATTCGAGCAAGGCCGGCACCAATGCCTGACACTACTGCCCATGTTACTGCCTCTTTAAGGTCTGTATTTTCATTTTTCTTGTCTTTAGGAGCTGGTTCATTGGTAACCTTTTCCCATGACTTTTGTAACGATTTCCGTGCTAACATGCCTGCAGATGCGGCGGCAAGTCCAATACCTACGGTCGTAATTAGCTGTTTGCTACTCATGTTGTTCTCCATTGGTTAATAATTGCCGAGTTGCCACTTTGCTACATTCAAGATTCGCAAAGGTTAAACAATTATTCAGCAATTTATGTACCGATAATACGAATTCCAATTGGTTATAAACGGGTAAAAACACCAGAAGACGCATTAGCAAGTCGCGAACAGTTTTCAGGTCGCGATGCTAGTAAGACCAGGGGAGTCGTTGTGCAACCTCACACTTATAGAAACAGTTATGCGTTTATCCCATGACGATAAGAGTAATCGCCAACTTGATACCCTTCTCGTGAGTACCACTAATGCAATAACAGCATTAAACTCGGATTTCGTAGTCTTGGGATCTGAGGGATCTGAGGGATCTGAAGGAGCGGAGGTAACCAGTAACGCCAAATTTTACTGTTTAGCTTTAACAATCTTAAGAGATATTACTGCGGGCGGACGTTAGTTGGAGCGACGTTGGGATGTCACTACACGACAGAGAGTAATAAAATTCAGGCACAAAAAAACCGACGCAAAGGTCGGCTTATTGTTGCACAGGTATTAATGGTACCAGAGGCCGGACTTGAACCGGCACAACCTTGCGGTCGGCGGATTTTGAAATAAATGCGCATACATTACTTTATTGAAATCATGGGTATATGTTTACATTGAGAAGCTTTGCAAATTCTTTGCAAAGTCAGGCCTCATTCCTACGAACAATGTCAAGAAATCTCTTCCGCTTACTTATCAGGTTGTAATAGTAAAAATCATCAAATGTAATAGTCTTCCGGAACACCTCATCCTGCCAACGGAAGCACGTCACCAACAGAATATGACAGGCAGTATTTTAAGGACATAGAAAGTGTCTAGGAAAGTCAGGCCTTGCCAAATGATCCCCGCACCAATAGTTAAAGTACAAATACGCAACAATCCATAAAGCCATTAATTGAATCAGGGATGGATTAACATCGCCAAAAACGTGGGAACAATGAGTGAGTTTTTAACGCAATGGCAAGAGACTGCTCATACTACCTTGGCACTGTTTATATGGCTTTTTAGGTTTTCGTGCTTGGCTACCTAATAAGCTCAATGAGCCAAGTCTTTGTCAACAAAAAGCGAACGCAAAAACCTATGGAAAAATTGGAGCCAAGAGTGCCCGCCTACCTCTAGTCTAAGGGTACTGCACTCTAAGGCCTATGATGGTTCAATTTGACGTCATTATGGCTTTGCCGGTTTACATAAATGCGGGTGGTTCAATTAGGGAGTACATAAATCATGATGAATTGTATGGGAGAGACGATGGGGGTTGAAATGATGATAGGTATGGGTTTGATCTGGCTACTGGTAGTGATGGTCCTAATCGGGGCAGTGGCTGCGTTGTGGAAATACTTACGTTCAGATAAAGCGCGTGATGAATAGAATTAAACATTTGTCTGCAAGCCCGCAAGCAAATGTCATTTCTTTTCCTTTTTAGTAAATGTTGTCTGGAAAATGTGGTAGGCCCCTTTTATAAAACCTGGTCACAATGGACCCCATGTACGCAGTGCTTATCTGTACTCAGGCAAGTTTTGGAAATGGCGTAATTAGCTTACTTGACTTCTAAAGAAACAAGTATAGAACGAGTGCGAAAAAATATGAAGATTTTATTGGATGGAATATATAAAAGGTAAAACATGGAACCAACAAGAAAAAGTGATTTAAAAAAGGCCAGAACGCTTCAAATATTAAATGTCATCTATGATGCAATTGAAGTCATAGTAGCTTTAATCGCAGGAATAATTGCTAATAGTTCAGCGCTCATAGGGTGGGCATTGGACAGTACAATAGAGGTGTTAAGCGCTACCACGCTAGGCTGGCGTCTACACGGCGAACTTAAGGGAATTGATAAAAAACAAGTAAATAGACGGAAGAAAATCACTCTCTACGTGATTGCCGTATCATTTACTTTGGTCTGCATATTTATATCTTATGATTCCGTTACAAAACTTCTTAGTCAGCAAACGTCAAGCTGGAGCACTATGGGGTTAATCATTTTAGTTACTTCCTTGCTTATCAACCCGATTTTGATTCATTTCAAAAGAAAATATGGCCGCAAGCTGGATAGCCCGGCGTTACTCGCCGATGCTAAAGATACCTTTATCTGCTTATACCAAACGATCGTTGTCCTTGCCGGTTTGCTATTGGTAAATTGGTTTGGTTGGTGGTGGGCTGATCCTGTGGCGGCATTGCTCATTGTACCTTATGCAGCAAAAGAAGGTTGGGAAGCTTACA
The DNA here is from genome assembly GCF_047556435.1 of Alteromonas sp. H39. Classification (GTDB taxonomy): domain Bacteria; phylum Pseudomonadota; class Gammaproteobacteria; order Enterobacterales; family Alteromonadaceae; genus Alteromonas. Next base: position 3,459,442 of record NZ_CP180210.1, on the reverse strand, counting down.
CTAAAGCAAGAGACATCAGTATTGATGAGAAGTAATACCCGCATCACCTTAAATAATTCATTCTCTTAGCACTGACTTGTTTCGTCACGTATCAACCAAGTGCTTCAGGCTCAGGCATCATGATACAGCACAGAATGTAATGTTCCATGCACCGATGGTTGAGATACAAATACGCAGCAATCCATAAAGCCATTAATTGAATCGGCGATTGATTAACATTGTCTTAAAGGAGAGAACAATGAGTGAGTTTTTAACGCAATGGCAAGAGGCGGCTGAGCTTACTCGGGGCGCTGATAAACGGCATTGTTTTAATCGTTGGTTCTGCCTGGGTCCTTTATGAGGCAGTGCCACGGCTGAGTAATCCAGAGATGCCAGAAACAGAAGGCATGATTGCACTGGCTATTCTTGGCGTACTGGTCAACGGCTTCGCCGCGTATAAATTACAAGGTGGTAAATCGCTGAATGAAAAAGTTCTGAACTGGCATTTACTCGAAGACGTTTTAGGTTGGGTAGCGGTACTCATTGTCGCTATTGTTATGCAGTTCAAAGACTGGCCTGTTCTGGATCCGGTTCTTTCTATCGGATTTACGCTTTTCATTCTGTTCAACGTTATCCGAAATCTTATCAGCACCGTAAAACTGTTTTTTCAGGCGTCACCAGACAACGACCTTTTACAAAACGTGACTGATAAATTGCTTGAACTTGATGCTGTTAGCAATCTGCATCACCTGCATATCTGGTCACTAGATGGTGAGCATCATGTCGCGACAGTTCACATCGTTAGTCAATTTGAGTCGAAAGCTGAATACCTAATGTTGAAAGAAAGCATAGCGAATGCTTTGGATGAATTTGAATTGTCACATACAACCATAGAGGTTGAGAATGGTCTAGAAGATTGTCGTGACACCAAATAGCTAAAGAAGCGATAGGTCACGTTAATGTGTATTAACGTGACCTATTATTTTCTATTGGGAAACAGATAGATATTTTCATTTAGCCGTTTATACTCGTCGTAAGCGCAGTATTTATTCTTTGCAAGCGGACGGCTATGGCAACACAAATCGCACGATATAATGTAGATGACTCTCTCTACGTATTTCTCCAAGACAACAGCAAAAAGTGGTATGCACGCTTTCAGCTATTTGGGACTTGGTATTGCAAGTCAACCAAACAGGTTGATAAAGACGAAGCTATCGCGGCAGCGCGTCTGCTGCGTATGGAATGGAAGATAAAGGCCGAAACCGGAACGCTGACCAAGAGTAAGCGGTTTCGAGATGTAGCAAACCTTGCAGTTACCAATATAGAACATGCGTTGTTGCACGGTGGTGGAAAAGTTAGCTACAAGGACTATATCGGCGCGCTGAAGCGCTATCACATTCCATTCTTCGACAGAACCTATGTCACATCGATAGACCAGCAAAAGATAAAAGAATTTGAAATCTGGCGGATTAAGAAGGCCGGTCGTCTACTTAACAAGTCAACGCTGCTTAACCACAATGCCGCATTGCAGATGGTCTTTAAGGAAGCCGTTGAGAAGCAATGGATGTTAGCAGTACAGGTTCCTGTGCTTAGTGCCACAGGAGAGCAGGGCGCAAGAAGAGCGGCTTTCACGCTTGAAGAATACGAGCAGGTATTGGAAACCATAGAGTCGATGCGTGATAATAGTCGAAAAGACAAGACTCGCCAGATCCGTGAACTGTTATTGGATTATGCAGAAGTTGTTGTCAATACCGGTATCCGGCCTGGTACTGAGATGGAAGAACTGACCTGGGGTGACATTGAGATGACACGCCAAGACCATCAAGTCATCTTCAAAATCAAAATCCGAAAGGGCAAGACGACAAAGCATACCGGTACAAGAACGGTCGTGTGTAAAGACGATATCGTCTATCCGCTCATGGAGCTGAGAGATCGCTTTCCAAATCGAAAGCCCAATGACAAACTGTTTAGGCTTGCTGATGGAAGCACTACAAAAGAATTGGGACGGACGTTCAGCGCTGCACTTGATGAATGCGAGTTAAAAAGTAGTTCTGACGGTCCGAGATCGCTTTATTCATTGCGACACACCTACATCACTTGGCAATTGCTGAGCCGTCACCTACGCATTGACGTGCTCGCAAGACAATGCGGAACCAGTACAGCCATGATTGAACAGCATTACAGCCATGTTGTTCCAAGCATGTTTGAGGAGGAGCTATCTGGCGTCACATTCGATAAGCAGGCTGCTCAGAAGAAAAGTAAACGAGCTTTAGCTCGGGAGCAAAAAACTAAAGATGTGCTAGCGAAACGCTTTTCTGAGTGGGAGACGGAATATAAAAGGCGAGGCTGTATTTAGAACGGTAGTAACGTGGATGAAGTCTTATACTAATTGACTCGTGTATTGAGAAGTCGCGGCTAAGCTTAACAGACAGCAATACGCGATATACAGGCCACCATTAACGCGAAAACGATAGTCGGCTAAGACAAGGTATTCAATTGTACTGATGTGATTACCAAGGGATACTGACGGTATAAGTACCAAGCGATTTTGACGTAATCACACTATCAATGTTGCCGCGCTTCGGCAAGCTTTGCCAATCGTAACGCAGTAGTATTCATGTTTTCCCTCAGCCAGATATTGCGAACGCCGCTGGCGTGAATGTCGACGTTTCTTTCAGACTTGAGCAGCCGTGATACCTTAGATTGTCCCAGGTGTGGGTTAGCTAGGGAGAATTCGATGACCACTTCCTCAATGGCTCTGTCGGTACGATTTTTGTGATGAAGATCCGGCGTTTCCTGACGTTTTAGCGATTCTATTCCACCTTGTTTTATCAGTTTACGATGGCGGTAAATCGTATCGCGTGAGACGCCACTAAGACGGGAAGCTTCTGCCACATTTCTGAGCCTGTCAGCTAAAGCTAATACCTCTAGCTTCTTCTGGATCTCATTGTCTTCCGAGGACAGTTTTTCAGGCTCAGTGACTTCTGTTACCTGTAGCTGTCGTCCAGCGAAGTAAGCATCGAACCGCTTATTTTTACCGGTACGAATTTCAATTTTCTGGTTTGCGATTGAGTGCTTAAGTGGTGAGTCGATGAAGTAGAGTTTCCCCCTGTAGCTAAACGTATGGTCATTACGTATTTTCCGGTAGACCTTGGTGATGCAGATATCATCAAGATTGGTGTAGCGGGATACAGGCGCATATTCGGTGTCTGACGTTCTTGATTTTACAACCAGGTTTTTACGCCAGAACTGGGGGATGAAGACGTGTTGGAGGTAGCTATTTGCGCCCGTCATATCAGTAATATTGTTAAGTCGTAACTCCGGTATCAACCTGTCTTGCAGGGTATCGAAGGCGCGTTCAATCCTGCCTTTCCCCTGAGGAGAACTGGCAAAGATGATTTCAATGCCCAGCTCCTCACAGGCCCGTTGCATCTGGGAGAAGTTGCAGCGTTTAGGGCCACCAAATATTCCGGCTCGATCAACATACAAGGTTTTAAATACACCGTATTTCTCAACGACTGAGCGCATTACTTTCATACATCCTTCAGTCGTTTCTGACGGAAAGAACTCAGCATGAATATCGCTGTTGGCATCATCAATCATGGCGATTAAACACGACTTCTTATCGCCGAACCAGCGATGTGTGCTGCCGTCCATTTGCAGCATTAACCCTGGCGCTTCCATTCGCTCTCTGCGTTTGTGAACACGGCTGCGCCTGCGCTTGGCCCGTTTTACATGATGGATATCATGTGCCCATTTACGCAGTGTCTCGCGCTTAACAACAATGTGTTCGTGAGTCTCAAGCATCTCGGCTAGGTGCAACAGGTTCAGGTCATAGTATTTCTCACGGATTAGCGACTGAACTTGCTGCTTAAGCCTGTCAGGCGTTTTATTAACTGGCTCGCTGCCTGTATTTCCGTGAACAATGAACTGTAACCCTTGGCTTCGGTAATTCTGCAAATAACGTTCAACAGTACGTCTGGATTTATTGAGGAGCTTAGCGGCATTGGCTATCGTAATTTTACGTTCAGCCACTTTCGCGATGACATCAACCGTCAATTGAGCTTTGGAATTCAACACAATCATCCTTAGCGTTCCTCAAATGTACAAACAAAACATTCAAAGAACACGGTTAAAGATAACCGTCAATTTCCCTTGGTAATTAGCGACTACGACAGAATCGCGTGGTAATTAAAGTACGACAAAATCGCTTGGTGTTAACAGTATTCAATTGTACTGACTCATACACGATCTGACAGTTTTGAAATTTGAGTTAGACCAAATCTGACGGCCCTAAACTAAAGGTTGGGCTGCTTTAGACAAGAAGCGGACGGTTCCGTCTCAATTGATTTTGTAAAGCATTAATTCTTCTCAAAGACTGTAAGATTTTATGTTTAGGTATACTCGCAGTATTTCCCCTGCTCTTTTAAGGTAATATGGCTCAATTGCAGTAACATACCAGCTCCCAAAAGTGCTTTGCGGCTGAGCATGAAGTTGAGTCGCATGCTAGAAGTTCTTCTGTAGCTGTGAACTTTTAGTCCCTATACAAAAGGAACATGTGTCTAAATAATAGACCAACCCTACATAAAGGATGATAAATGCGCGACTTACATGAATCAAATATTCGACTCTCAGTTTACGCCGGTAATGACCACAAATCCTTAAAGAATGCAATGTCCAAAAGTGACATTGAAAGCTTACGCGGTTCTCGCGACAGGCTTCTTAAGGTTCTCGAACTATTAGACATTCATGAACAGCTTATCGATGCACAGATTGACTCTAAGGCAGTAATGTTCAAGTACGCTGTGGTGCGAGGCGTAAGTATTAGACGTGACGTATCATTCAGAACCATTCGCAATGAAGTGAACAGAAATGTTTTTAACGCTCTAAATTTTGGAAAGCTGCTACTAGATAAGATAAGTTACCAACCGCAAAGTAATAAAGATAAGCCACAGAAGCCACGACGAACATTTATCAATGAATTGTGGTGTGACACAGACAAACAGGGTTCTACCCCGTTTTCACGGACGGTTTGATAAAGACGTAAACTTGTTGTCCTGATTCGCTAGTCTACGTCGCATTCTTGGATTATGAAACAGCTCAATATAGTCGAATATGTCAGCCCTCGCTTCATCCCGTGTTCGGTATTGTCGGTAGTTAATCCGTTCACGTTTTAGTACACCGAAGAAGCCCTCGCAGGCGGCATTGTCTGCACAATGGCCTACCGCACTCATGCTACTGGTTAGATTCTCTCGCTTGAGCAGTTTTTGATAATCACCACTGGTAAATTGCGTTCCGCGATCAGAGTGCAGCACTACGTTATGTTGCTCCTGACGCTGCCAGACTGCCATTTCGACGGCACGCATGACCATGTGCCTGTCCTGGCGATGATGCATTGACCAGCCCACGATGAGTTTGCTGAACAGGTCAAGCACCACACACAGGTAGAGCTTTCCTTCCAGTGTCGCGATTTCAGTGATGTCTGTGACCCACTTGGTTTCCGGCTCCTGCGCCGTAAAGTCACGCTCAAGATGGTTGGCAAGCCCGGAAGGACGCACTGACTTTCGTTTTGCGCCTCTTCCTTTTTTGCGCGGCCAGCCGTAGATACCGTTCACAGCCATAATCTTGGCGATACGATTTAGGCTGACCTCGATACCTTCGGCTTGCAGGTCTTCATGCATCCGCGGCGCGCCAATGATGCCGCCGCTGTCGTCGTGAATTTCTCGTATTCGCTCAAGCAGTTGTGCATTGGCGATGTCACGCGCACTAGGCTGACGCTCCACCCACGCGTAATAACCACTCGGTGACACGTTCAGGCAGCGGCACATCATGCGCACTGCAAAGCTTTCGCGGCAACGCGATATCGCCTGATACCTTACGGTAACTCTTTGGCGAAGAACGTTGCCGCTTCTCGCAAAAAATCGCGTTCCTTTTTGACTTTCGCTAGTTCTCGTTTCAGTTTCGCCATTTCTTCATCACGAGGGCTGCCATGGCCTTTAAATGCCTGGTCTTTGGCTTGTTTAGCTTCACGCTTCCAGCGATTTAACAGGTTGGGATTAACACCGATATCCAGTGCTATCTGGCGACAGCTCACACCCGGTTGCTGGGTGAGTAAAACTGCTTCACGTTTAAACTCTGGAGAATATTTTCTTCGTTTGGTCATAGACACTCCTTCTGGGCCCATTATGCCTTCTTATGGATGTGTCCGTAAAATCTGGGTAGAACCCTAACGCAGATTACCTAAGTTTTAGGAGTGGTATAACTGGCTCTTAAAGCTGTTTACAAATATAACGTTCAGCAACTAAATCAAAGATGCATGGCATCGTTTTTATGCCTTCTTTTGGTTGAGAAGGGGGGCGTGCTTCACGCGATGAGGTCAATTCCAACAGGAATAGAGCCATAGATGACGCAGAGTGTTTTACAAGTATTAAGTCTGAATTATGAAAGTCGAGAAGTAATGATCCTAAAGGCCCATCAGTTTGAGAGTGTAATAACAATCTTCGAAATTTATTCTTATTACTATCTGTAGTGTTAGTAATCTCAACCGGGAATAAGGCTTCGCTTAAAACAGTCTGACCATCATATCGATAACCAAAATGCTTAGTAATGAGCTTAAGAAGGTTATTAGTCGGAGGTCCAATACTTTTTATAAGAATATTTTTTGCGTCCCTAATGTTTTCTCCGTCAGCAGACAAAGGCTTTTCAAACTGAACTCGCAAAGTAAGCGTCCGGTAATCCCCACATTCAAATCCTGAAATAGCTACGGCATGGTGTTCTTTTATCAAGGAGAACTTCATGCGATATCAGAGACGAGATGTAAATACCTGGCTGGACCTTTTCGAACGTCAGGAACAGAGTGGATTATCGGCGGTGGCATTTTGCCGTCAGCACCAGATCAATATTCAGACTTTTTACGCCAGACGCAGTGACATCCGGCCTCAACGAACCAACAATAAATTTGTTCACGTTAAGCGTGAAGTAACAACGGTTGAGTCACGTGTTGAAGATGTCGCCCAGGCTCTCTCGCTGGAATGCGCCTCTTCGACATTGCGTTTACCCGTCAATGTCAGCCCCCACTGGCTGGCCAGCCTGATGAAGGCGCTGAACGAATGAGGATGTTCGTCGAGCCTTCTGACATTTACCTTTATCTGGATAACGTGGACTTCCGTAAATCTATCAACGGCCTGATTGTGGTGGTGGAACAACAGATGGAATTAAACCCATTCCGGGATGCGTTGTTTGTCTTCTGTAACAAAAAGCGGGATAAACTGAAGGTGCTTTACTGGGATAAAACCGGCTTCGCGCTCTGGTATAAGCGGTTGGAGAAGCACCGCTTTAAATGGCCAAGTGATGCTGAGTTGAAACACATGCAACTGAGTGAAAAACAGTTGCAGTGGTTATTATCCGGCTTTGATGTGATAGGACATCAGCCTTTGAATGTAAGCGTCCGGTAATCCCCACATTCAAATCCTGAAATAGCTACGGCATGGTGTTCTTTTATCAAGGAGAACTTCATGCGATATCAGAGACGAGATGTAAATACCTGGCTGGACCTTTTCGAACGTCAGGAACAGAGTGGATTATCGGCGGTGGCATTTTGCCGTCAGCACCAGATCAATATTCAGACTTTTTACGCCAGACGCAGTGACATCCGGCCTCAACGAACCAACAATAAATTTGTTCACGTTAAGCGTGAAGTAACAACGGTTGAGTCACGTGTTGAAGATGTCGCCCAGGCTCTCTCGCTGGAATGCGCCTCTTCGACATTGCGTTTACCCGTCAATGTCAGCCCCCACTGGCTGGCCAGCCTGATGAAGGCGCTGAACGAATGAGGATGTTCGTCGAGCCTTCTGACATTTACCTTTATCTGGATAACGTGGACTTCCGTAAATCTATCAACGGCCTGATTGTGGTGGTGGAACAACAGATGGAATTAAACCCATTCCGGGATGCGTTGTTTGTCTTCTGTAACAAAAAGCGGGATAAACTGAAGGTGCTTTACTGGGATAAAACCGGCTTCGCGCTCTGGTATAAGCGGTTGGAGAAGCACCGCTTTAAATGGCCAAGTGATGCTGAGTTGAAACACATGCAACTGAGTGAAAAACAGTTGCAGTGGTTATTATCCGGCTTTGATGTGATAGGACATCAGCCTTTGAATTACACGGCTTCCGGCTTATAACCGGTGATCATAAACAGCGATTATCGATCACGAAATAGTCTGAATAATATCGGGCAATCAATATGTTATTGCGTGATAATTATGTCATGAATATTGATATCGAGAATTTACCAGACGACCCGGCGACATTGAAAAAAATGTTATCGCAGGTAATGGCGCGTTATCAATATCTCGAAGAGCAGTTCCGCATTGCACAGCAAAAGCAGTTTGGTAAAAGCGCCGAAGGCCACCCTGGTCAGGGCGAACTGTTTAATGAGGTGGAGGAACTGGTTGTTGAGGATGCATCGGCAGATCAGGAAACCATCAGCTACACACGCAATAAGCCTAAGCGCAAACCGTTGCCTGAAGACTTGCCGCGTGAAGTTATCATCCATGATATTCCCGATGAAGATAAAGTCTGTGATTGCTGCGCAGGTACATTGCACTGCATTGGCGAGGATAAATCTGAGAAGCTTCAGTTTATCCCTGCTCAGGTGAAAGTGATTGAGCATGTACGTCCGAAGTATGCGTGTCGTACCTGTGAAAAGGATGGTATCAGCAACTCGGTAAAACAGGCGCCGGTGCCACACAGTGTTATCCCCAAGGGCTATGCAACGCCCAGCCTGCTAAGCCAGATAATCACCAGCAAATACCAGTATGGTCTGCCGCTCTACCGGCAGGAAGCCATGTTCAAACAACACGGTATCGAAATAAGCCGCAAGACCATGGCTGACTGGATAATCCGCTGCGCAGAGTTATTTAAACCGCTCTACGACCAGCTTCATCAACACCTGCTACAGCAACCGGTTATCCAGGCGGATGAAACCACGCTGAAGGTTGTCGATTCAGATAAATCGACCAGCTATATGTGGTTGTATGCCACTGGCGCGGATTCACTCCAGACAGCAACAAGTGGTTCAGCTATACCCAATATCGTGCTGTACGATTATCACAATAGTCGTGCCGGACAATGTGCCGTGGACTTCCTTGGCGGTTATCACGGTTACCTGCAAGTGGATGGCTATCAGGGCTATGAACAAACACAGGCCACCTTAGTTGGCTGCTGGGCCCATGCCAGACGTAAGTTCATGGAGGCGAAAAAAGGGGCTGGCAGTAAAGGCAGTGGTAAAGCCGATTGGGCACTGAACCACATCCAGAAACTCTACCGTGTAGAAACGCAGTTAAAAGAAGAAACCGCTGCAAACCGCTATGCGCTACGCCAGGAAAAAAGCCTGCCGCTGCTTAATCAACTTGAAACCTGGCTGACAAAATCAGCTCAACAGGTGTTACCGAAAACCAAACTGGGTGAGGCAATACAATACTGCCTCAATCAATGGCATAAACTGTTTCGTTACACACTCGATGGACACCTTACCATCGACAATAACCGTGCAGAACGGGCAATCAAACCGTTCGTTATAGGCAGAAAGAACTGGCTGTTCAGCCAGACTGCAACCGGAGCCAATGCCAGCGCCATCCTCTACAGCATCATCGAAACGGCGAAGGCAAATGACCTCAATGTGTTCGAGTATGTCATGGACAGCTTGGAGCAACTCAGCAAACCTGAAGCCGATATCGAACTGCTACTACCATGGCAGTTTGCTAAGCGCTAGGTGGGATTACCGGACGGTTACCTCGCAAACCCACTTTAAGTGACTCTATCTCTGCCTTTGCGATGATAGCGTTATCTTCAACTGTAAATGGCAGTGTGAATGAGTCTTGATCCAGTCTCGTCAGATGTTCTCCAGAATGAACAGTGTTGGCCTGTGCCCAGGAACTCAACGAAGCATATATCACAAACCAAAAAATCAACGCTTTCAAATTTTGGGTATCCGGATTATCTGGTTGCTATGCGAAATTGAAAGGTGGGCGACAAGCAAAACTCACAACGGATTAACTGGTTGATAGGCCCTACATAACCACACTTGAAGCCATAGCCGCTTACTTGGCCGCCGTTGATAAAGCGAAGGAGAACCGGACTACCTGGTTCATGCTCGGGAAGCTGTGGAATTGGCCAGGACAAGAGGGGCCGGATGACTTGGGGGTGAAAGTCCCCTACGGACCCTGATAGCGGGAACCGTTAGCTGAACAGCAAGGGTGTTCGTCGTGAGGCGGAATCTGAAGGAAGCTGTAGGCAAACTCCTGGCCCGACGAACAGGAACCGCATATGAGGCAGCCACATCTGGGCGAGAGGGCCATGAAACTCGAAGCCCAATAGCTATCCAGAAGATGTGGAAGTAGATGCGGCGGGTAGATGGGAGGAAGGTCGCGCGTCTTACCCTGGGAGGCCTGTTCGCCTGCCACTGGCTACCGACACCGTGAGGTGTCGGGATGGGCGAACAGGAGTCAGCAGAGGCCATATTAGGCTCTCTAACCAAGAGCTGAAGGGCTGAACCTGTCACGAGTGGATAGTTGACCACTCTCTGATGTGTACGAGCAGAAGCCTCCCCGGAGGGCTCTCGATAACTGTATGGCGGGCCGGAAGCCCAAAGACTGTCGAAGCGCTCAGAGCACACAGGCGAGCGAATTCAGCGGAACGAAGCTCAGCCCGATAATGGGGGACAGGAACCGCCGTGGTACGGATCCGTTTGCCCGGTGGTGTGAGAGGACGGGGGAGGCGACTCCCCCTCCTACTCGATTCTGCCCCGCCCTGAATAGAGTTCATCTGAAGTTTCTGTGTACATAGCTATCTGGCAATAATCAATTCCTGAAAAAGGGGCGCACCGACGCGCACGTGGAGTCGTCTGGCAGTCTGTCGGGATTAGGTTGTTAGGTCTCTCATAGCCAGAAAACCCCGGTTGGAAACCGGGGCTATGACAGAGAGGGAATGCAAAGGCGAACTCGCCGCCGATCAGTTGGCCTTGGGTTGTTGATCAGAAATTAACGCTGATCCCCAGTGAAGCGGTGCGCGGCAGGTTAGCCATGGCGCCATCGGGCAAACGTGCAACAATTTGCTGTTCATCGAACAGGTTGTCCACTTTCAGGAAGACATCGGCACTGGCGGTCAGTGCGTAGCGGCTGATGAAATCGACCAGGAACAGGGACTCGGTCTCGTCCAGTTTCGTGGCGGTGTTGTTGCATCCTGCGCTGACACACATCTCATCGACGTAGGTGGCCACAAGGTAGTTGTCCCAGCCACTCGGGTGTTCCATGCCTGTCCGGAAGCTCATCTGGTTTTTAGGTACGTCCTTGAGCTGCTCGCCTTTTTTCAGGCCCGAAGCGGCATTGTCCTTGCTGATTTCCGCCTGGGTAAAGGTGTAGGTAAGGCTGATCGGAAGGTAGAACTCGCCTGCCCGGGTGCCGGTCTGGAGCTGGAACTCAACACCGGAAATTTCAGCCTCGCCGGTTACAAAACTGCCAGAGGTGGCGCCATTGCTGCACGGCGAGCCCACGGAACAGTTTTCGGCCTTGTTGGAGAAGTCGCTGTAGAAGCCGATCATTTCCGCGAAGAACGCATTGCCAAAGTACCGGAGGCCGGCCTCCCAGTTCTTGCTGGTTTCCGGATCTTCGTTTGCCCTGGCACCACCTCCGAGAGGGGAGAAACCCCGGTGCACGCCACCCAGAACCTGCCAGCTTTGGGACAGGTCATAGGTAAAGGAAGCGCCGGGCAGGAGTTCAGCACTGTCATTGGCGCGGGTGCTGTCGACGGTCGTGCGGCCGGGATCCGCGTATTGGGTGCGGCTGGTCTGTACATCCTCGTAGCGCAGAGCGAGGTTGATATTGAGCTTGTCCGTCGCCTGCCACTTGTCGATTGCCCAGAAGCTCAGGGCTTCGCCGGTCTCAAAGCGATTATTGCTGCCGGTGGGGGCGATCGTGTTCTGGAACACCAGAGAACCGTTGACCTGATCATAAACATCGACCGGCTGGAAGCGATCCATTTCATCTTCGTGGGCGCGGGCGCCGAAATCAAACTGGTGGCTGCCCATGTCGACATTAAAGTTTACCTGCACGCCCTGGGACAGGTAGTCCCTGGCGTTGTTTTTGTAATCCAGGCCGCTGGCGTCAACTGTGCCGTCCAGAATACCCTGGGCATTGGCGTCGCCGCGGTTGGCCATGTCGATGATGCTTCCGCCATCGCTGAGCTTGAACCAGTTCCGCTTGAAGTCGTTGCGGTAGAGGGTAGCGGTGCTGCTTACGGTGTTACTCCAGTCGAACTGATGGGTCAGGCTGATACCGGATTTTGTGTTGTTCATCTGGTCGATACTGGATAGCCCGTAGCGCCGGTTCGGGTCCTGGCTGAAGTCCGCATCGGTCAGGCCGAGGTAACTGGAGTTGGAGGTTTCCTCGGAGTATTGCAGCTTGGCGGTCACGCTCTGGCGCTCTCCCTGCCAGCGCAGCTTGCCGACGTAGTCCTCGATATCAAAGCCGGTATCGCGGCCGCTGCGGTCAATCTCCTTGAAGCCTTTCGCGGAGCGCTGGACGGTCTCAAGCAGGTAGCCCCAGTCGCCGGCCGTGTCACCATAGGTTACATGAACGTCGGTGGAGCCGCGGTCGTTGGTGACTGTCTCAACATAGCCCTGCCGCTGATCGGGAATGGGTGTGGAAATCAGGTTGATGACACCACCGGTGGTTTGCGGGCCATAGCGCAGCAGCGGGGCACCCTTGAGTACTTCCAGCGAGGACATGCGCTTCAGTGTCGGAAAATAATAGGCGGCCGGATTGGAGTAGGGTGCCGGTGCGATCAGAATGCCATCTTCCATCAGGGTAATATTACTGCTGCGCTCGGCCGTGGCGCCGCGGATGCCGATATTGGGGCGCAGGCCCAGGCCTTCTTCTTCCCGCACATAGACGCCCGGGACGGTTTTCAGTACCTGGTTGATGTCGGTCTCAACCTCGGTTTTCAACTGCTCCTCACCAACGACGTAGCCTGACCCTGGCAAGGTCTGGGCTGCGGACGCATCGCCAATGATTTCCAGGACTTCAAGGGTCTGGGGCTGGTCATCGCCAGCGGCATAGCCCAAGGCAGGGGCGAGGCTGATCGCCACAGCCAGTGATAGTTGGGAAGGTCTAAACATACGGTTGTTCTCCGTTATCATTTAAGTTTCTGGGTACAAGTGATAATCATTAGCATTACGTTGCGAAACTTTATGGCTTTGTAACTATTAAGTCAATTGCTAATCGGCTCACGACGTCTCAGACCGCGAGCGTCTCATCATGGAAACCTGGACAGGGGCCTTCCCCCAGCTCCTGGCAGCCTATGAGCACAAGGAGCGGTTCTACCACATCTGGGGCTGTGCCACCCGGCGGGATGCTGAGAAGGCGTTGGCTGCCTGGGTTGACGGCATCCCGCAGGGGCAGAAGGAGGTCTGGAAGGATCTCGTTAGCGCCGTCAGTGGCTGGCGTGAGGAGGTGCTGACCTACTTCGAGACCGACATCCCAATCACCAACGCCTTCACGGAGTCGATCAACCGGCTGGCCAAGGACAAGAACCGCGATGGCCGGGGCTATTCATTCGAGGTGATGCGGGCCCGGATGCTCTACACCACCAAGCACAAGAAGAAGACGCCACAGACCAAGGAATCTCCGTTCCTGGGCAAGGCCACCATGACCTACAGCATGGGTCTCCCCGAGGCCGAGAAGAACTACGGCGTCGATCTATCAACCTTCTGGGAGGATTAAGGTTTTGGTGGATCAGAGGGGATCATCAACCACTTAATCCGGATACCCCAAATTTTCAGCCAACTCAATCCCTTACTGCATATGTAAACCATCAGAATGATTCTACTAAAAATCAAGGCGTATTCAATCAGAAGAACGTGAGCAATTTACAGTCGTTGGTAAGCAAAATTTTATCAACTGTTTTTGATAAACAGCAGACGTTTAATACACCGTATCACTAGGAAAATAAAGTTGCAGAACGAAGCGGTGCAGCTTTATTTTTTCCAAGTGAAAGCGATTGTAGGTAATGATTTCACGACTCACTTGCACTAGCTTCTTTGATCCAATCATAGACAGGCTTCAACTCCGCTATTTTATTTTCAAGATTCTCTCGTATGTTTCCACTCAAACTCAAGGGGGACCATATTGTCAAATGAGGTGAGACCTCCATAACACGCACCTGCTCTCCACTCCTTGGTCTATTCTCTAGCGTTACAGTTTGTTTAGCTCGGCCGTGATAATTGCTTTCTTTATTCAAGCAGCCCAAAGCTTCTTTTAGCGTATTTGACCATTGATGAGCATCCATTTCAGCTAACGAAAATTCTTTACCACCAAGGTGTCTCTCAATAATTGCTGGCCTAGATGTAACTTGCCAGGCATCTCTTGAGAAGCAAATAAATATATTGCCCGGATTTTTTAAATTTGAAGTTATCTCAGCGATTTTCGGGTTATCTAATTCTGACAGAATAAACTTTGAAATCGGCCAATCGCTATACTTCATGCCTTCCAAATTTACTCCGAGACGGATACTCTCCGTATCAGTTGAGACTGACAGATTCCATTGCACTCCCTCACTTCCATCGCTCATACCAAAACTGGGTTTATTTAGCTGACCAAAAGGCCTGCCTTTGACGTTAAGCAATGAGGCAAAGAGTTGAAGTAGTTCTATGTATTCAGAATCAATGCGTTTGAAAGTGTTCTTACGCTTTCTTGATTTATATTTCCTTATCAATTGATTTTTTTGCGGTACTATTTCTTCAATATTTATCTTCTTTATTTGTGTTTGCTTCTCAAATATAGATAGTAGTGCCGTATATGCATCATCAGCATTCGTATTAAAAAATTCACGACCTTTTTGACGAAGAGGGGCTAACTTTGAATGAACAAGAGACTCTAGTTTTTTACAGTCATCGACGGCAATGTAATGGGCTACCGACCAAATGAAATCGCCAGTAGAGCTGTTGTTAATTTCATCGCATCTTTGATAAGGAGTTCTTGTTGTCATTCCGATTTTGCATACGGGAAGGTCAATATCCTTTACCTCAAGGATATAAACATAACCATCGTTGTAATCTGCTAAATATTCCATTCGGCTTTCTTCACTTAACTTTAAGCTAAAAGGCAAAAGCGCAATGCCATAATCGCCAAGCTGCATTGTGTTTTAACCGTTTTTTTAGGTGCTTTACCAAACCTTCCACCAAGGCCTTGTTTCTGAATATTTGGTAGAATCATTTGGGAACAATATTTCTCCGTTGTCTGCACTGACGTCGAAAAAACCTACAGAGTGCTTTATTGCTAGCTCCCGCATTTTGGGATAAGCCTCCTCAGCTACCGACCACTCAAATGCAGAATAGATAACATGTCTGCCTATACAATGATCAGTTATCTTGGGATCTTCGACATCCTCTGAAGCAAGCGGCCCGTTCATTGGAGGGAAAGATTTAATCATTTCCTTGAACCATGCTTGCAGCCTTTCAGTTGCGACTTCGTGGTCTTGATATGAATGATCTTCTGCCCATTCCGTTTGCTGACCATACCATCGCATAAAGTCTTCTCTTTCTTTTGGTGCAGCTGTCGGTTCAAACACCATTAAGTCATAACTCACGCTTCAACTCCTTTGGCACATAACATTTAAATAATGCGAACCTACTTATATGCGAACCACAATTCGCGTATAAATTGATCACTATTGGCATAGTACAGCTTTACGCTGCCAAGTCATACACTTAGGCGTTCGCAAAACTGGTGAATGAAAAATAATGCGAATCGATGCTTATGCCAGCGCCTTAAACGACCGCTTCACGCCCTGAGTCTTTCAACAACCTTTTTATGTGCTTAAAAGAGATGAATTTCTCTCTCTTAATGCTTTTAAATATCGAGCTTCGTTGTAAGGCGTTTTTGTCTGCCAGCACTTGAACACGATCCTAGCCCATTTAAACGCTAATGCTCTAACAGCTGTTTGATGGGCTTTGCCTTTTGCTCGTTGTTTTTCGTAATACAGGCCAGCCCAATAGGATTGGTGTACGCTTTTCGCGGACCATTCAATAAACGTTTGTCTGATAAATGTTGAGCATTGCCACCTCCAGTGGATCCACTCTTTATTTCCGCTTCGCTCTGTCACAGGAGATAGGCCCGCATAGTTCTGAATCTCTTGAGCGCTTGAGAATCGGCTTCTATCCTCACCCAAAGCAGCGAGTAAGCGAGGCGCCAAGCATGGTCCAGTGCCCGGCAATGAAGCGAAGATGTCAGCATCCGGCATTTGCTTAAATAGTTCGTCAATCTTAATGTCGAATGACTTGATGCTCTTGTTTAATAGGATTACTTGATTGCAAAGAGAGACTACCAACAAGCTATAAGGCTCTATAACACTGCTATCTTCAGTCAACGCCATCGCATCATTTATGGCCTTGATTCTTTTATCGGTATTACTCACCGAATTTCCGCCACGTTTGCTAAAAAACGCTCTAATGGTTTTCTCTCGTGCCCGTTTTAACTGCTTGAATGTCGGCCATGTGAGCAGAAAATCGCAAAACAAGTCACTTCCTCGATGCGAAAACATGGAGAGTGGCAGCGGATAATATTGCTTGAGCGCATTGATTAGCCGGTTAACTGCGCGTCGTTTGTCTTCCACCAACATGCGGCGCTGTTCGACAAGTAGATTGAGCGCTCTTGATGCATCACTACTTGGTTTCAACGGTTGTATCTTTTCTGGATATTTCAGCATAAGGTCAAGCGCTAGTTCAGCATCTGATGGATCATCTTTGGCACCGCTTGGGAACATGGCGTGCCGATATCGCGCTAGCGTCGCAGCGTGAATCGGAAATACAGTGACATACGAATACTTTTGCAGTGCGTAAACAATGGGACCACTAGAGAGCTCAACCGCAATGGCAATGGGGCCTTTCACCTCATTGTGTAGCGAACAAAGCCAGTCATCGATGACTTCTGGCGAGTGTTTAATTACTTGAAACAATCGAGTACCAGGATTGTTTTTTTGAATGCAGACATCGTGCTTCTTCGATGCCCAGTCCAAGCCAATATACGCTGAGAACTTATCTAACGAGTGAGTCATGACAACCTCCTGAATATGAAGTTTGTTATGTATCCTTCACTCGTCGAAAGTAATATGGATGGCGTTCGTTGCATGCCCTGAGTATTCGTTATGAGTAAAGTGACTCATTGCATCGAAAGTAAAGCGGTAATCATCTAGTGACTTACGTACAATGTTCGTATGCAATAAGCACATAACCTAAATCATCTTAATCCAGATCAAGCAGGTTGAAAGACCATATTACGTACGTAGCAGCCCCCCATCTTGTAGGCTCTAAACGGTATCAACTGGCAAAGAACTGACTGTCAGATTTAGTCAAACTCTGTGATGAAAAGTGTCAGATGGAGTTGTGTCTAATCCAATTCAATGTTGTGATTTTTACTTCTGATATTGGTCAAAGCGGACATCAACGCCGCAGTATGGCGACGGAGTTCGTGCATGATTGCATTGTTATCTCTTTAGTAGTACCTTTTGTAGTCACCTTCATAGCTAAACTGCTCAGCAAGCTGATCTAATACCTGCTTACCGAGGGACAGAAGTGACATATTTCTATTTATATCATCTACTTCTAAGTCTCCGTGCTTACCACCATGAAATAAATTGTTTCTGACAGTTGAGAGCATTGCAATCACACGACACAAATCATTATTACAGTGTTCAATACCAACTGGCTTCCAGACCAATTGCTTATACTCGGAGACCACCTGCCGTTTTGGGTGTAGCCCTATTAACGACTTCGCTTCAGCTGTAGCTTGATACTCTTCTTTGTATCTTTCTCGGAACTTTTCCCAGCTAGGTTCGGCTTTTGCTCCAGGTGCCTCAGACTTAAGGAATCCATTTTCTTTCAGAACAAATTCGAATCGAGAGAACCAATAGAAAAATTCAAAGGAAACGCCTTTCAATTCTTCAGATAATTCATCGTATCGCACAATTGCTCCCTCTAAAGATAACGCTTTGCTCAACGAAAAATGGGAGCGTAGCGAGTAATTTTTCCGTGTGCAGCAACTTATTATATGGCATTTAAAACGGCTCTGATTTCAATATCACCGATATCAAGCTTTATACTTTTCGTATTCATCTAGATACAGCCGCTCTGACTCATCACGAAACTGGCTTCGTCTATTGTGTAAATCATTAAGCTTTTCACTGATACTTTTATATATAATTTGATGAGCTTGATTCTTTAGGTTGTCTTCATTGTACTCATCGATTTGAAAGTCCTCCTCTAGAGCCGCATTAACTAACTTCAGAAGAATTGTTTTATCTAATTTATCTACAGTTTCATACGTACCGTCTTCTGTCAGGAAGTGTCCCTGACTGTTTTCAATTTTTAATGCTTTCATAGCCGCCTCTTCTATCAACATAAGCTTCTTCGCCAGCCTCCAGTGTGTTCATGGTAACCTGAAAATTGTTTATTGTTTTTCCGTCAACTGAATAAAGTTCTTTGTCAGATGGATACCCTGAATACCTTCTATATACGATCTCGTCACCTTCAATCTCTTTTGATGTGAACACTATATAATCTGCACTGATTGAAGCTCCAACTGTACTATTATGGGTGACAACGACTACCGGCATTGTCTTAGAGATCTCTTTCAGCATCTGATTAGCTTCGCCTTTTAGGAAAAGGTTATCAAACGACGACTCTGGTTCATCTATCAGCAGATAATCAAAGTTTTGTGCATCTTTTATCTCCTGCAAAAGACGAAATTCAGACCTTTCACCACCTGACACCTTGAATCCATCTTTATTGAGTATTTCATATTCAATGCATGCAAAGTACTTATAAAACTCGGATGGAGTCCAGGCTCCATTCTCCTTTAATGCAATGAGATACTTATAAGGTGATGCATATTCCTTATAGGCGTCGCTGAAACCAACTCTTTGTCCACTTACACGCAAAATTTCGCCAGCACCATTAAATGCTCGTTGCTTGCAAACCACTTTAAATCCCTGAATATTTTCCTGAAATATTACTTTCTCAGTTTGCAGCAACTGTGTAATTTGGTTGAATTTTAAAACCTTCCTGTGCTCAATCATAACCCTGTATAGGTCGACATCTTTAACTTGTGTCGCTGATGTCCTTAATTGAAGCTTACTTTTTACATCTTTAACGATGTCATTTACAAAACTTCTCTTCTTTCTTTCATAGGCTTTTGACCACAGAAGCTCAATTAACTCCAATGCCAAAGCTTTCAAGTTATTTACATCAATATGTTTATCAATGATTTCTCTATATTCGATGTTATCTATCAGTTGTCGAACAGAACCGATAAGATCTCCAAGCCCCTTATCTTGGTCCACTTCAAATTGTGTTTCATTAAAGAGCGCTACTTTAGAGAATGCGTCAAATTTCTCAGCCTCTTCTGCCGACCTTAGAAGTGTTGATAGATAATCTTCTACCTTTCGTTGATTAACTCTAATATCAACATTTAACACATCATCGAGAACATTCTTAAATGGAGTCAGATGCTTATCAGCGAATATACTCTTCTTCCGAGCAACATCGTCATTGAATTCTTTTTCGTAGTTAACGTCATCTCTTTGGACAAGTGAAAATTGTGGAATATATTTTACATTATCGCAGTCATTGCTTATCTGAGTTAGCGTTTCAGTCTTCCCTGAAGATCGTGCTCCTATAACGATATTAAGTCCGGTGGATAGTTTTTGACCATCGTCAAAAACCTGAAATAGTGAATTTCCCTCTGACCTAGATAGAGCCACTTTATTTCTATCACGCAAGCTATGTTTCAATGAACCAAGGGAAATATTTCCACAGTCGATATATGTTTGTCTGGGTGGGAACTTGCGCATTCCTTCACGAATTCTTACATCACTAAAAAGAACTGGTGTTAATTCTGTGTCATCTTTAGCCAAACGAATAAACTTTTTGGGGCTATCAACTTCACCAGCAGATATGAGTTCGCCCATTTGGTCAATTGTCTGTCGCGAGATAGATGGCTTTTTTTCATAATGGGGGATTAGTAAGTATTTATTGAGGTCACCAAAAATATGAAACAACTCATCTACGCTAATAAAGTCACCGATTACCTTGATTTTCTCAGTTACGGCCTGAGTTTTTATTTGAAAATCATCTAAATGTTCATTTTCGGAGATGAGAAGAATATGACCTTTAGCTAGATTTATTTCGATACCTGGAAACACAACACAATCAAGCGCTTTATCTATTTCTCTAAATTGTGCTAAATCGAATACGTCATGATTTGTTATTGCTATAGCGTCGAGTTCGGCTGTTTTAACATACTCTTCTAATTTCTCTAACGAAAAATCAAAGTGAGCATCACTAATCGTCGGCACAGTGTGCATGTGAAGGTCAATTTTCTTCAATTTTTTCTCCATAAATAATTCGAAGACCGTGCGATTCGAAACGCACATTCGCACAATGCCGTATAACTTTTTATAGAGAATTCATAGTAACACGCAGCCATACTCATCCCTAAATTCCCAACATAGTTTATTGATAACAATACCTTACACCTAATTATGGGCTGGTTTCCAATGATTTATTTGAGTGTTGCTAAGAATTATCAGTAATTCGAGAACACATTAATTAAAGTAATTTCAGATAATTTGATGGGCTTTAATAAAAGTTGAGAAGGCCGGCTATGGGCAATTCCCCTCCTTAACAGAACGCGCTGTTCACTTCCGCTATTCCCTCTTAGCGGCTATTAAAATCACGATGAGCCTAGGTCCGCTTCACGTTCGAACCAGCCGGACGAATGATTTACTAATGACAGCTTCACATTCTGAACAGCCTTAAAAATGAGAGGTTACCGAGAGCTAGCAGACTCCGTTTCTAATACATCAATGAATGTGTGTATTCTGTCTGAGCTGAAATCCTGCCTTTCAAGACTCCTTGCCTATCAATGCAGAGCATGTTGTTTTTGAGGTTTCGAGTGTTACTATGAAATAGTAGAATTAAGCTGTTACAGAAAGAATAAATAATGATCGAAGAGATCGAGGAATGGATACACCATGTGAATTCTTCACATTATGAAGTGCGTCAGTCTTGCTCCGTCTTTCAAGAATCTTTCAAAGGTTTTTATGCGCCTGAATTTCTCAATACAGCGTTTTTTGTTGTTACCGACAAAATTCCGAAGCCTGATTTTCCAGAACTTCGTGAAGCAGGTATAGGAGACTTCATCGATATGGACGTTGAAGGTATTACCTACAACGATACCTACTATGTAAAGGAACAGGCTGCAAACGAGATTTGGCTTCACTTTCACGAATTGGTTCACGTGCTCCAATGGCGAGAACTCACTTCCCCAGTTTTTATAGAGCGCTACATCCGAGAGATTCAAAAATTTGGGTATTACAACGCACCGCTAGAAAAGATGGCCTATGCCTTAGATGGGCACTTCCAAAGCAAGGGACGGCATCTTAGCGTTGCGGAGTTTGTCCGGGAAAATTTATAGCATTCGCGTCTCTCGACAGAAGTTAGTTTTTCGGCTCTTTTATTAGATCGATAAGAGAGCTAGCAAGTAACTTTTGCTCTTTCTCTAGCCAATCTAAATCGATTTTATAAACCTTAGTCGATTTACCATGCTTTTTGAGCTGCCGCCGGATCTGCTTTTGGATTTCTCTAACAGTCTGCTGTCTTTTATCAGTCGACATCGTTATCAAAGTTTCTTCGTTAAGAAGATAAAAATACTTGGGTGATATGAATCTGACCTGCTTAAGTCTCGATGGAAACTCTGCCAAATCAACGAGATTTGACTTATATCCCTCTCTATTAGAAAGGTGCCGAAATTCTATGCGTGTAGTGACAGCTAACTGTTCCAATAACTTCCTGATACCAGGATAAGACTTGCTCTCCTTAAGTAGTTTTTCGTATACGATGCAGTGACTCGCAGTTTTTTTGCATCCGAGATAGGTGGTTTCTACTACTCGTTGTCGATCAAATGGAATGCAATCCGAATGTATAGCTTTAGCGTTGTCTCTGAATACATGAGCAAACACTGACGAGATACCAGGCAGTAAAACGCCGAAGTCGATCCTAGTAACTTTTGCTTTTCCAAATAGTTGCTTATACCGATACTTACCGCCTATTCTATCCTGAATATGCGATAGTGCCTGTTTGATTTCATCCTTTGTCAGCTTGTTTGGATTAAACTTTAGTCGCAGAGAATATTTATCCACTTTCCTTGCTTTTGTTTCAAGATATAAGAATACTGATTTGTAAATATCATCATTGAACTGAAGCCTAAAGCCGTGTGAGTAGTACGGCTTACCATAATTTCTATTACCTCCACCATTTAAATCGTAAGTTGAAGCTGTAAGTACTCTGAAGTCAGCTGGTTTTGCCGCTGTACCCGCTTTAAGAAAGCGAACCTTTTGCTTTGCTCCAACAGGTTTTAGAAGTGAATCGATATCCCTTTTAGAGCACCTCACCGTTAGCGTGATGTTGTCACAATCAAGCGTTAAATATCGTTGTGGCTCAGTACAGTATTTTCGTAGTAACTTTGCTTGATATCGACACATTGCTACTTTTTTGAGCAATGCAGTAACACTATCAATTTGTCTGAAGCAAGGGGAAATGTTTTCTAAATCAAGCAGTGCTAACAGCCGCGAATTGTATTTTTCATCAACGAGTTTATGGTTCGCTTTGTCAAAAGTGCTACGAATCCATGTGTTTTTAGTTTGGCGATCTTGCATCTAAACACCTTTCTAATACATAGAACTATTAATCTACTATGTATATGTATGTCTATATAAATGAGATAGTTACAGTGGTATTACAGACGCGAACTTTATGAATATCCATGTAAATTGATATTTTAATCAAGTGCCTGTTCATTAAGCTATCCCCCCGAAAGTCAATTTCGCTAGTTTGCGAGTTCGCAAAAGGGATAGTTGCGAACTCGCAATATTTAGTGTTACTTAATTATCACCTTCTAACCTTTTCAAGGATTGCTGGATAGCCGATAATTGGATGAGTATTTCTGATAGGACTCCTTCCTGAGCTATCTTAGTTATGCCGGATACTTTTTCTCCTTCGCTGTCTGCAATTTGACTGTTTTCAACTGCATTCAAATCGTAATTGCGCAAATAACTCTCTCTTTCTTGTTGTAATCGGGAGCGGTGTTCATTTTCAGTCAGAATGCTCACTACTCGGCTTTCGTACTGGGCAACACTTGGATATTTAAGGCTATTGTCTTCACAAAGCTCCATTAGAGTATCTATTAGTAAATTTTCAGATACGTTCTTCTTAGAGAATGCCGAAATCTTATCCACTAAGGCATCCTTTATGTAATCGCCGTCCATCAAAGTGTCAGTAATCAAAGCCCGTATCCTGTCCCTGCTTACCATTTTGCTGACTTGGTAGTCCTTTAGTCCGAAAAACTCTCCAAAAAACTCTCCCTGTGTCATTTTGTAACGTTTTGGAAGCTGATCTCTGACGCACTTAGCAACTAAACGCTCAAGCGTTAGTTTGCCTGCAGTGATTGTACTTCTTATATTTTCCCATATTTCACGATCAAAGGTTTTTGAAGCATCGATATAATCGCTTAGTTCTTCCCACCATTCCTCATGGACATTTTCTATAGAATGACCAAGTTTCGTGACCCCAGCTGAAGTTGGCATTATCTCCAAATCATTTGATACCTCTTCAGAGCTTCGCTTTTTCTTAGGCTTGATAGTCGACTTCATCTTTGAAGACTTCGTAGTCGAAGCTTTTTTAGCAGCATTAACCTTCTTTAAGCTCTTCTTTTTTTGCTTTTTAAGATTTTTTATACTCATCATCTTCTCCTGTACCGATAAGCTTAGTGCCCAATGCACACACCGATAGTATTAGAAATTTGAAGGAATGAGTTCTGCCTAACAGTACAAAGTATCGATGCAGATAAAATGCTAATAAATCCATTAAATACAATGGGTTACAGTTGATTTTGGTGCGTGAGGAAGTTAAGTTTTCGCGTTATGCATCTTTTTAGCCAACAGTTTTGTTGTAACCATATGTTTTTGTTGAGATAATCTTAATTTTGTTTTTTTGAAAAGTTCGGAGTTAATAGATGAATAAAATAGGAACAAGCAATAACCCACTTAAACTTGTGCCAGATATTAATAGGAGGCTGCTTTTCGAAGACGCCACGGGAATTGGCATTGAGGATGATGGGATTGTGACTACCTTAAGTCGAATGAAAATGTCGAAACTGCCTTCAAATCTTTATTTGCATAACTTGATGCATAATCCTCGATTGACAGCTCAAGAATTAAGACTAGCTTATTTGGTCTATGACCTGCTTGAAAATCAGTACTTTGAGCCAGTCTTTCTGTTAGTCGAAAAATCAAAATACAGAATGTCTAGCGTGGGTGACGGCGGGATGCTGTTTCTACATGATAGAAGGCAGGTTCCTAGTGGAGTAGAGTATTTAGAAAAGGAAAGTTTGCTAGAGATATCAAAGAAAGTAAATTTAGATATCGATACAAAAGGCCTCATACAGGCATTGAATCGATTGCATAGTTTTTTTTATATAACTTGTACCGAGATCTGTGAGCTTAATTCCGCAAATAACAGGCAAAATTTTGATTACAATGCTAATGAAGTTTTGTTATCAGATGACTCGCAAATCGTCCATATCCGGTTGAATGGAAGGTTTAGTAAGTTCGATCTTACTAAGAAATGGAAAGAAGCTTAAAGTAAGTATAAATATTGACGCTAAACTGATCGTTAACCTTAAAGCTATATACTCCTTTTTATCTCACCCAAAGCGGTACAAAATCACCGTATATCTGCCTAATACCCACTGCTATTCTGTCTTTTGCTTATTAAAGCAACCCAAGCCCATCATTCATATAACGTCATAATCGGAACAAACACATGGATACAGCATGTCCTTACACGCTGTACTTAGGGCGACTTGCGCCCAATAGTCAGCGCTCCATCGCATCACAGCTAAATAGCATTGCAGAACTTCTTAATTGGCCTGAACAGCGTAGGGCACAGCTATTTGCTGCTATCGATTACCAACAGGCCAGCCACATTCAAGCGTTATTGCTTAAGAAAGGCTGGTCTGCACGCTCAATCAACAGAGCCATGGCAGCGATACGCAATATCGTAAAAATAGCGGTTATGTCTGGTAAAGCACCTGAAATGCAGGCTTTACAACTCCAGACAATATCAAAGGTGAAACATGGTAGTCACCGTGGCACGCCATTATCCGTCATACAGGTCGAAAAGCTATTCGATACATTGAGTAGAAATGAATCACTTATTGGCATTCGTGACAGTACCATTTTCTCGGTGTTACTGGGCACGGGACTAAGGCGTAGTGAGCTGGTTGCACTCGCGTATGCCGACTATTCACCAGAGAACAAGACGCTATTCGTCCGACAGGGCAAAGGCAATAAAAGCCGAATTGTATATTTGCCAGACTGGGTGAAACGGGATGTCAGTCAATGGCTCTTAATCAGAGGTACTGGGCGGGGGCCATTATTTGTTCGTATCGCCAGAGGCGGTCACGTTCAATTAGAAAGCCCGCTTTCAGCGAGTTTCATCTACTCACTGGTACGAAAGACACTGGCTTCTATTGGTGTAGAAGGCGTATCTCCTCATGACTTGCGCCGTACCTTCATTACCCGCCTTCTTGAGCAAAATGTTGATTTAAACACCGCACGTCAGATGGCAGGCCACGCTGATGTATCCACTACCGTCGTGTACGACAAACGCCATGAGAAAGTGATGAAGACTGCTGCGGCCAACCTTGCTTACAATAGCGAAGGTGATAAATATGAATAGGTTTCGAGAACGGTATAAGCTCAATTATCTCGCGTGCTCATGGGCAAAAAGACTTCTTGGCTATATAGATAAGCCCGACAGCGATCTGCTGGATGCTAACATTCTTTGCGCTATAGCCGGACAACGTCAATTAGTCGGTGATCAGCTAAAAGTAAACTCAAAACGCAGTGCGATTAACTTCTTTTCTATCAGTGACAAGCGCCCAGCAACCACACAGCTTTGTGTTACCAATTGCCAGTTTATTGAGAGAGAGCTGGCATTAGCGAAGAACGCTGCTCTTATTATTGAGTATATTGTTGTCGCGCACGCCAATCCTGCTTTTCTACAGTTCTCAGACCTGTTGGTCGGGCAGTTACATTATGCGCAGGTGAGTACCTTACTACAGGATATATGCAAGCTTACACAGGATGATTACGAGCGCACGCTGAAGCAACTTACCCGAGCTGGCATATTACGAAAGCCCAATCTGAATGTACTGTTTGGTGATGAGCTACCGGACTACCTGTTACATAGTCTGCTCATGCAGAAAGTTGAAAACAAACAGCAGCTCATCGCCCCGTTACTGCATAGAAGCCAAACTGCGCAATTTAGCTTAAGCGCGTTTCCACAAGTTGATGGGATTCGCATAAGAGGCTATCTCAAATCGGCCGTGAAACAAGCGCTCAAAGGCACCAATGTATTGCTTTACGGTGAATCCGGTACCGGCAAAACGGAGCTTGCCCGTACGCTGGCCAAAGAGCTTGGTCATGTACTTTACGAGGTTAGGTCGACGGCACTGAATGAGACGAAAAGTACCGATGATTTCGAGACTAAGTATCCAGATAAGGAGCGTTTACGCTACCTATCGATGATCAGTAACTTGCTATCAAGCAGCTCAAGATCACTGCTACTGGTTGATGAATGCGAAACTATTTTTGAACAAGCCAGCTACCAGTACAGCAAGGAGCACCTCCAGCGATTGATAGAAGATAATGATATTCCGTGTATCTGGATAACCAATCACATTGATTATCTGGAGCCCAGCTTTATTCGGCGTTTCAAACTTGTCACTGAAGTACCACGACCAACACCGGAAGATATCGCGGCCATTTGTAAGCCACACTTCAAAGGCTTGTCGTTGTCCTCGGACTTTAAACGAACGGTAACGCGCTTGAACAACGTTTCGCCTGCCGTTATAGCAAATGCTGCACATGTAGCTAAAACCCTCTATACAGCGCACACCGAAGCGGAGAACGTTATATACGAAACGGTTGAGGCAACGTTGCGTGCAGCCGGACAGTGGGAAAGCAAACCTCAGTATCAGCATGCACTGAAGTTCGACTTTTCACTATTTAACATCAAGCAGTCCAGAAGCTACCTTAATGACATCCAGCAAGCGCTAGATAATGATTCTTCAGTACGTGTGTTGCTATCAGGGCCACCGGGTACTGGCAAAACAGCGTTCGTCCATCATCTAGCAGAACAACATCACCGTGAGCTTATTCACGTAAAAGCCTCTGATGTGCTTAGCAAATGGGTGGGCGAGAGTGAGCAAAACATTGCCGCCATATTTGAAGCAGCGCACACCGACGAAAAGATGATCCTTTTAGACGAGGTAGATAGCTTACTCACTAATCGTGAGTCGTTAACTGCTCATCATGAGCTGCAATTGGTGAACGAGCTGCTTACTCAGATTGAATCGTGCTCACAACCGCTTTTCGCAGCGACCAACCTTGAAAGCCGACTTGACCACGCTGTGCTCAGGCGCTTCGACTTCAAACTCCAATGTACGTATCTAACGTTCGATCAAATGCTTCAGTTGTACAAGCAATCGCTCGGTATCAAAACGGTTGAGAGAGCTGAGCAACAGGCTCTGGCTGAGCTAACCCAACTCACGCCAGGCGACTTTGCCATTCTGGCAAGACGCAAACAGTTTAGAACCAAACAAAATCACAGACTTTCTGCTATCACCCTGTTGGCAGAAGAAAACCAGCGCAAGCAAACCAAACCCCAAATGGGCTTTATTCGCCCTAACTAACCCAACGAGGTAAACAACATGACTACATCAATATTGAGTTCGCTCAAGGTCACCGCTCGTCCAAAACTTGAGTCCAAGCCGCCCGTCATCGGCAAACGCATGAAGCTAATCGAGAAGCTGGAGCAGCAGCAGGAGATGGCAACATGCATGATCGAAAGACGGCCTTTCGAAGCCTATCGCGAGAAAGTGGTCAAAGACCCAGAAACTGGTGAGCGCAAAAAAGAGCGCCGTCAAATCACGGTTCGGCCTTGGTACTACGACAGTGATGGTCACTTTTACTTAGAAGTTAAGGTCAACAACAAACCGGTAGAGTTTGATACCGGGAAGCCCGCAATTGATGTCGGTGAAGCCAGTAAGATCCCTGAGACAATCGCAACAGTGATTCAGGCGGTTGAAAAAGGTGAGCTTGATACGTATCTGCTCGCACCGGCCAAAGGCACGAAAAAGTCCGCCAACCAGAAACAATCTGCCAAACCTAAAAGCTAAAACACAACTCCCTCAGTCCGCCCTTTCAGCAGTGTTTATTTAAATTAGTAAGCCACGCTGTTAGGGCGTTTTATTTCAAAATTTCAAAGGTGTATTTATGGATATTAACTATAAGGACTTGGCGCTGCCAGTATCCCAGCGTTTCACTGCGGCTCTGACTGAAGAGCTAGGCAATGTGTCAGTCTCTACGTCAGCAGTCACACTTAACTTCCGCGATCCAAGTTACTCGGCCGAAACAGGCGGCTTTCATCCAGTCGAAATCCGACTGGAAAGGAGAGGTGATGCATTTGACATCATCTACATCACTGACTTTGCCTATATCGGTATTGGGCCGTTTGCTGAGCTCGTTAAAGAGTTGGACTTCGACTTTCAGAGTGGGGTATTTCAAAATCTGCACGGTATATTCCCAATCGAGACTGGCTACGATATCTACCGGATATGGGAAGGTAATTTTCTGCATTATCTGGTTGCGCTCAATCCCTTCGAAACAATAGTATCAGAGTCTGATTAGTAAAATGTCATGTAAGGGCACAGAGCCCCTTTTTTAGTTTAATGAGAGAATTTTAGAAATGGGTTACAGGGATAGCGACAAGCAGCTTGAACAGGAGTTAGTGCGAGAAAAAATGAGAGATGTAAGGAGCTTTAAACGGCGTCCAGAAAGACTTAGCAATAAAATAATGCGTTTTTCAGATGATGAACAGCTAGTAGAGCAAGCTAGCCGAAAAGTCAGAAAGATTAACAAAGCTGCCGCAAAGATCATGGACGCTCTCGAAGATTTAGAGGAAAATCATGCACAAGCATTGCAGTTAGATTCTATCTCACAACTCTTTTTAGAGAGAATTGATCTTCCAACTGCAACCACAGATAAACTGAGGAGATTGGCAAAGTTACGGCGTAAGCTAGCAAAAACTGCTTTTCTTGATGATTTCCGAGTTTTAGAACTCTTTGACCAATTGAAAGATGATGATCTTATTCATACGACCTTGGACATTCTTCTAAAGAAAGGCCAAAATCCTAGTCTCCAGAACGTTATAACAACTATCAAGCGAATACATGTTGAGCAACTCAGAGGTTTTCGGATAAATAAAAATGTACTTAATAAATTCATCAAGAATAAACATGTTGCTAGAACTCGTCCAAAGAATGATTTTATACTCGGAGGTTTAAAAATTGATATTGATTTTGAAAATAAACTCAACGAAGAGCAAGATCAGTTCTGAGCTGAGCTAGTACATCTGAGCTAACTCAGATTGATACTTCATCAATGCTCTCAGTAACTAAGACTCTCGACTTACGTAGCCTATTCGGCTCGGAGCTA
Source organism: Alteromonas sp. H39 (assembly GCF_047556435.1). Taxonomy (GTDB): domain Bacteria; phylum Pseudomonadota; class Gammaproteobacteria; order Enterobacterales; family Alteromonadaceae; genus Alteromonas. Next base: position 3,429,794 of record NZ_CP180210.1, on the reverse strand, counting down.
TTCGGTGTAACAGCACTTTGGGAATCCGGAACAGCCCAGAAAAATATTGCCCGCATTGGGACCACGCTTCGCTTGCCGCTCTACAAGCTCACTACCGCATCTCGGACAATCGGTCTGTTTTGTCGTTTCTACTTTGGGTTCCGTTTGCACATCATGGATAAAGGAAAGTAGTTCGTTGCCGTCAACGAGTACGATTGGCTTGTCAGATGCGAAATCGATTGCCTGTGGGGTAAACCTACCCGAACTAAGAACAATTACCTTATCTGCATTACTTGCCGAGAGCACACCGAACATCTCACGTATCACTCTCACGCCGACTTTTTGGGCTTTCCACTGTTTACATTGTACAAGCACCCATTCATCGCTTTTTCTCAATTCCAGGTCGATACCACCGTCTGCACCAAACTCGCCTTCTGACACTCGATAACCTTGTCTGCGATACGCTTCTGCGACTAACTCTTCAAAATTGCGCCAGTGCAGTTGTCGAATGGTCTCAATGCTCTTTTGAGTATCTAGTTGCTTAGCCTTGCGTCGTGAATTGAAAAACGAAAAAGGCGCGATGAGTAATATGAAAAATGCGAAAAATGGAGCAGGAACAGCAAGAGCCTTAAAAACCATGTTGATAATCTGGTTTTCGGTTTCGATAGAGGGTAGTAAACGGCCCATCAAAAAATAGGTGATTACTGCAGTTACAACGGAAACCCACCAAGGCGCTAGCAATAGAAGGTCAGCAAAAGAAGTATTTTTCCTTGGCATAATCAAACATCCTTGGTGAGTAATCTCGATATAGTAACTCGGGCAATGCCTAGATTGGGTATTAATTCCAATCGTGTAGTATTGTCTTAAAGTTCGATTTTTAACTCTAGAGTATAAGGTGAGATAAACATGGACGTGTTTATTGGTATCGATGTCGCGTGTGCCAAAGGCAAGTATCTGCCTTTGGTTATTTGCAGTAAAGAAAATGGGCGATTATTACCGTTTCCGTTAGCCAGTTACCCAATAAAACCACCGAGAGGATTAGGCAACGCATTAACATTGCATGACAAGCTGAATCAGGCATTTGCAAACGATGTTGCGAATTACATAGAAACGGTATGTGAATCATTTCATTTAAACCCAATCCGAATAGGTATCGATTCACCGCTTCGGCCAAGAGATAATAGTCTTAAACGCAGAGTTGCAGAGCAGGCGCTCGATAAGGCGGGTATAAGCTCTTACACCACTCCATCAATAGACGATTTCGAAGCCATTAAGGCAAAGGCTATTGCTCACCTACATGCAGATAAGCCAATACCAAACCTGCCACATGCCCACCAAATATTCATGCTATTAGGTTTTGCATTGAACGAGCGGCTAAGCAAAGTAGCCGAATGCATAGAAGTATATCCTCACGCGACGGTGAAACATTTAGGTGTCGCAAATATCCATAAAAGCAAAGGTAATCAGGCAGAATTGCAACTGTCTGCTATGTCGCATTACACCAGTTGGCCTAGAACAGATGATGACTGGGCACAGGTAGGCAATATGTGCCTTGGGCCAATGCACGACAGAGTGGACGCCTATAGCGCCGCATGGGTAGCAAGCTTGCCTGAACAGGAGCGAATCTGTTTTGGTGACCCAGACAAAGGCGATGCTATTTGGATACCAAAAGTAGATCCGATAAATAGTCCACCGGCAAAACAACCGACAAAGCCTAAACCCACAAAAAAGAAAAAGCAGCCTGTTTCCAATGTAGGTCATAAGCGTTCTTGTCCTGCCTGTCATCAACATGAATTTAAACGATGGCCGTTTGGGTGGGATGCGCATGCAGCGCATCGCTGCAACGGACTAACAGAGGTCGAACTTGAAGCAAGAAAGAAAGAATTTAAGCGCCGATTTATGAGCAGTTAAATATGTATCTTCTTTACAACCGTCTCAAAATAAACCACACTGGACTAAAGTATAGAAACGTAAACACGGACGATGCTCGACTCTATCAGCTTTGCTCAGAAACAACGCCTCGCCTATATCGACTTTTGCCTGTTGTTCAAAGGAGCGATTTACCGTCAGGATTTAATTAATCGTTTTCAGGTCGGTTTGTCGGCAGGTTCACGCGATTTTAGCATTTACAAAGAGCTTGCACCGGATAACCTGTCTTATGATTCGCGAGAGAAACGGTACTTCCAGACACCTCAGTTCAAACCTGTCTTCGAACATGACGCAAGGCGCACCTTAACCAAACTTGCAAACGATATCTCTGATGGGTTTGATGCAATAGGTGATATCCATTTCCCAGTTGAAGCACCGTCCAGCCTGAATGTGCCCGACATCTTTATTGTTGCGCGTCTCGTACAGGCGATTCTGAATAATAAAGCGGTTAGCGTTATCTACACGTCACTTTCTAGCGGTTCGAATGCCAGAGAACTTGTACCACACTCCATAGTCGACAATGGCCTACGCTGGCACGTTCGCGCCTTTGATCGCAAGAGTCAGAGTTTCCGAGATTTTGTATTAACGCGTATCAGCAAAGTAACGATTAAAGACGTTCCTAATCACGAAGAAGGCGCCCAAGCAGATGCCGAATGGCAGCGTCTTATTCCACTTCAGCTAGTGCCACATCCAAAGAACGTTGAGCATCCTACCGCCATAGAAATGGACTACGGTATGGAAAATAAGCAACTGCTTATCGAAGTGCGAGCGGCGATGGCGGGTTATCTGTTAAGACGATGGAATGTTGACTGTACCGAGCGCGGCACTTTGAAAGGTGCGGAATACCAACTTTGGTTGCAAAATCGGTTTACGCTAAACAACGTGCAAAACTTGGCGATTGCACCGGGGTATGAAGCTAAAGATCACGGAAGCGGAGGTGGTAATTGATCCTCCATTGCACCAAGAAGCTTTACGCCAAGCTACCTGAAAAAGTGAAAGTCACAGAGCAACCTGCGACTGTTATAGGTATTCAGGCACAGTGGCTAAACTGGCATGCAAATCTCATCACTATTCAGCGTAGGCAATGTGTCATCGCGGTGCATGATGCGACACGTTTTACGCTGTTCATTCCATGCTTAACCAAGAAAGATTTCGCAAACCTCGATTGGCATTTTAACGATGTGTTTATTAACACCTTGTTGAAAAGTGATATGCCGCCTGAGCTCGCTAATGTCGCTGCGACGAACTACCAACCACTTACGTTCGATTCAAACTGCAACCGTTCGGTACAAGGTACGATGAATCAGGTAGCTCAGGAAATTGATTATGGATTGTATTACCAGAACATATCGGTAGCGGATATAAGCCCGTACCGATACAGCGCAGATTTAAGCCATAGGCCCTGCAGCGTAAAGGGTCAGAAAGATTACATTTGGCCAGATAGCGAAATGGCTTTATTACTAACAAAATTTTCGAGAGGGGATACCCTCAAACAGTTTCAATAGAAAAGGACTCTACTTTATGACTGATTTTTATTCAGAACAATTTATTAACTTGAAACATCTATTAAAGCCAGAACAAGACGATAGGCTTTTAGTAATAAAGTTAGCAAAATCGCTAGATAATATAGGTTATGCCTCGATCTATTTTGAAATTACAGAATCAGGTTTGACCAAAGTTGATAATTCCGAGTTTTCTAAAAATCCAGATTTACCCGAAATTTTTATAACTTCAGGATATCAATATCTTGAAAAACAATACAATAACAAACTATTTATAATAAAAGCATCTAGATCTGAAGAAGATATAGAAGGAAGACATTGCAAATATGTTTGCTATGCGACACAACACAAAAAGACACATACTCCCTTAAAAACTGATATGGGCTATTTGGGAGAAATAGCCGACCAGCGGTTTGAAAAGCAGGAGGATCTGGTACCCCATGCATTTAATTATCGAATTGTTAACAATGAACAAATTCATTTTGATTCACCATTTTTATTTCAACTTAATCAAGATAGTTCTGAGTTGCTAGGTCCTCTATATCAGGTTCATGGAGAAAAGGACATTTTCTCTGGACCTGCTGTTGAAGTACGACTTCCGTTCTGGAGAAGAAACCGTAATGAATATCAAGCATTTTTGATAAACATATCAGGGTATGAAGATAAGCATATAGTTACATTGAATAGGGATGGTGAACTTCGGCGTTTCATTATTAATTTGGAAAGACTCTTACTGTCAGATAGCGGGAAGCCTCGAAATGAAGCATTTCAGAATATTGACATGGTGCCAAATAATGTTTTGCTAAATCAGTTCTATGATAGTGCAGATAAGTTAGAAAACATCAAACCGCAGCCCAAAAATAAGGTCAAGGGTTGGATTAAAGATCGGAAGATTGCGCTTACAGATGATCGAAAGAAAACCGTAGTCAGCATGCTATTAGCATTTGAAGACGAAGTAGAAAACATTGAGGAAATTTATAAAAATATTCTTAATTCCCCGAAGGCAGAAAATTTTCTAAAACAAATCGCGCTTGATAATGCTGAAATTTACCTCCAAAAAATTCATGAGCAGTCCGACACAGAAGTTGAAGAAGTTCGTCGTCAAACTCGACAAAGAATAGAAGAAATTACTTCTCAAACTAATAGCGTAATGGAGCTGTTGGAAGAGAAAAAAGAAGAATTGGATGAGGTCATAGCCGAAAAAGAAACTAAACAAGAAGAGCTTGACAGACTTATAACAAAAGAGCTTCAAAACGTAAGAGAATCGAAGCAATATCAGGAAGAGTTGCAGCGTCAGGATGCGGAACTTGCTTCCATACAACAGAAATTGAAAGACGCGACTGAAATGTATGGTCAGTATGATGACCATGTTGCACTTAACAGCAAAATTGAGATGCTTAAGAGTCGTAAAAGTGTTCTGGATGATGATGTTCGTGAATTGAAAAATACAATTGACGGTCTCGAGCAATCACTGGGCCAGAAAACTCAAGAATACGCGGTAAAGTTTATCGAAAGTTCTGTTATTAGTGATATTGTGGGTTATGACTTTGATAAATATCTTAAAAAATCTAAGGCAGAAGAAAATGTTGATCAGATAACTTATGTAACGCCAGCTTCACGCGAGGGTGCTTTCTGGTCTGGTAGGCGGAATAGTGACAGAAAGGCTGTATTATCAGAGATTAAGTCAAGACTAAATAAATCAAAACGTTTCCCTACAGATGTTTTCCTTGAGGCAACATTGATCTCTATTCTGCAAAATCAGTTTACAGTATTCATGGGAGTTCCCGGTACTGGAAAAACTTCATTTGCGAGGCAGTTGTCTTATGTTCTTGGCGCAGCTAAATCAACACTGTTGGTTCCTATCGCGAAAGAGTGGACAAGGCCTAGGGACCTTATGGGATACTTTAATCCAATAAGTAAAAGGTTCGAGTCAGGTAATACAAAATTTAAAGCGTTTTATGACTCGCTTGGTGATGCAGACATTTCTACTACTACTAATTCATTTTTAATATTGGATGAGTTTAACCTGTCTCAACCAGAATATTACATGTCACCATTAACACTGTTGGCGGATGAAGGAAATAATAGGGTTATTGACTTAGGTTTTGATCATAGTGTTTCTATTCCTTCAACTAGTAGGTTTATTTGTACAGCTAATAATGATGATACCGTACAAAGCCTAACTCCTAGAATGATTAGCCGCTGCGCATTTATTGCCTTTGATGATTTGCCTGAACTAGAAAATACTCAAGAACAACTGCAATATTTTGAAGATTTACCACCTATTTTACCAGGTGAGGATCTCATAGAGCTATTCACACCAACAGCAACTGATTTGATGCCAAAGGAAATGGAAAGCTACATTACAACACTTATAAAAACGCTTCGCGGGATTGAGAATGGCCCGAATGGGCGGGTTAATATTACGCCACGTAAATACAATCAATTAATTTCGTTTTGTAGAGTCATGAATAATGAAGTACATGATCAGAATCGTATATTAGATAACGCAATGCGCATCTTTATTTTGCCGCTGTTATCCGGTAAAGGAGAGCAGTTCGAATCAATGCTAGTTAAGTTGCAAGAGCATGCTGAGAACTTTTCTTTGGAAGGGTTTTCAAGGGAGGTTCAGTCATTACTTGACATAGGTAGAGAAAACTTCGGTTATTACCAGTTTTCAATGGGGTAATTGTTATGAAATTATCTCTAATTGATCTGACTGATAGTCAACGTTGGGTACTAGATGAAAATAAAGTCATCGAAGTCCCCGATGATCATGCATATCAATTTATAGTCGAATGTGAAGCAAAAGATAGACAACCTGAATTAAGCATTGGAGATTTTGAAATTGACTTGCCTGAAGTCTGTAGAAGCGGTGACCTTATATTGTACAAGACACCCTCATCAGCAGATTTTTTCAAACAAGCATTTCTTCTTAATTATTTTGGGGAGTCTCAAATAACTTTAGATAGTGCAGGGCATAGGAGGCCTCAATTATTTACGATAAAAGTAAATGTTCTAAGCTATAAAGCTGATATTGCAAAAAGCATTATGGATTATTTGTCAAATAACGTGGATGACATAGTCCAGTCATGCTTTTCTCGCTCTCAGACGGGCTATAATTATGTAGAAGGAGAAGAGCAGTCAAAAGTAAAACTTGTGGCTATAGAGGACATATTGTCACTATTTGACCAAATGAAAAGCCGCTTTATTCATGCAAAACGGATGAATCTTCATAACTCCTTGGAGTTTAATTCAAACCGTCCGGTTAACATTGACGATACAGTTGCGCAATGGTTAACCGAAAATGTTAGCGAGTTGAGTCAGTGCCCTCGGACAAATCACTTAGTTAAAGTAGGCAACAGATACTTTAGCACTCAACTGCCTAATGCAGTAAAAACTCAAGATACAGACTTATTTGAAAATCGAGTTTTGCATCACTTTTGTTATATGTCTTTAGATTACGTACAGCGAGAAATAAATCAGTATAGACAACAAGTTGACAAGATAAAATCTCGCAGCGACATAAGTGGCGACTATATAAGTTTTGATAATGTTGCCAGCGACTATATTCGCAATATATACAGTAAACAGCTTAATCAGTTGCATAAAGTGGAAAAGCGGCTAAGAGCCATGCAGCAGTTTTTCCATATTTATATACCGATAAAAAAGAATGTGCCTAGTATGCCAATACAAAATAGTTTTACTCTGAGGCATGTACATTATCGACAAATGTTTGAGTACATTAAAAGCTTCTACAAAGCTAAAACAGCCAATAGAAGCAAGACTCAGTTTTTACTTGGCTTGCGTAATTTATCACAATTATTTGAATTAGCCGGTTTATACTATCTAGTTAATTATTTTAGGCAGTTTTCTGCACAAGTCCTTACTGTGAATGCTAACCATTTTAACGAATACGGTTGGCAATCCGAAAGTAATGGGGCAATCAATGTTTTGGCTAATAGGTTTATTTTTGAGAAGGATGATTACCTTTATGAACTAGTCTACGAAAAGAACTTCTATTCTTATCAACCTCGAGTTCATAGTCGTCAAATCCATAACTTGGTTAGGACTGATGACCGTAATAACTTTGTGAGACCAGACTTCACAATCAAAGTAATAAACAAAGCTTCGAATGATTATTACTTTATTGTTCTAGACACCAAGTTTTCAAGGCCAACAAAAATGGGGGGAGAAATAAGTCACAAAGATACAAATATAAGAGATGAGCGAAAACTAATGCTGAATCTATATTACAAGTATGGTGTGCATCTCAAAGCTCTAACTGATAATGGCCTGGAATCTAAAACCCGGTTGGTTAGTATTATGTTTGGACTTGCAAAATCTTGGGACAATATCTCTCGTAAAACTTTATTTAAACCTCACCATGATATTGACGGGGGGGCTCCTATGTTGCCATATGTAAGTGCTGATTTTATCAATTTGACCGATGAAAAAAAGCCATTCTACGCTGTGTTGGATAAGTACATCGAACGATGATTAAGATATTGATGGTAATTGCTTATCAATTTAAGGGAAGGTTGTCTCGAAATGCGGGGCAGTCTTAAATCCAATACTGATAAATGGATTGTAATGAATACATTTAGGCACGTATTTTTAAAACCCAACTCAAAAGTCGGTTTAGTTACTAAATAATTTTGCAAAGAATGGTACCAGTGGGCGGACTCGAACCGCCACGCCCGAAGGCAACGGATTTTGAATCCGTCATGTCTACCAATTCCATCACACTGGCATCTAACTTTACTATTTGCGTAGTTTAAAAACTTTGCAAATCTTTGCAAGCGTATTTTTGCTTGTTTGAGTCAAAAGGTGCTTACCATTCAATGACTTTGCCGTTGTGGTTCGCTAGGCGCATTCATTTTTGAATCCGCTGCGTCTACCAATTCCGCCACTCTGGCACAGAGCATTATGTTGCAACCCCGATTTGGGAATTGGAAACCAAATCAGTGCGCTGATTATAGTTATCGCATCGGTGCATGCAAGCTTTTTATCTTTCATACCTTGATGACTGATGAAGAATTAGTCAGTATAGGTTATGAATACAGTGTGATGCGTTTCCGCGTTTTGGTTGCCGTCGTTTAATGCTTTTCAAACGACTTCCTCGCGATACCGGGAATCTGACCTATATTTATGTAGCGGGATTTTAAGCGTAGTAAGGAAAAAGCATGCCAAATAAGCCCTCAGGACTGAGTACTCAGACTAATAAAAAGACCGATAACGGTCATACAGAAAACGACGTAACTCTGGACAGTGACGTACTGGTAAAGGAACGATCAAAGCAGGTTTCTAAATCTAGCCCTCAGCCTGACCGTTATTACACCGAGTCAGATATCGCACAGATATTGTCTAATCTTGACGCGTTGCGTACAGATGTTTATCCCGCCGACACAAGCGAAACCAGAACATCAGCCTCTGATCCGCATTTTCCCTCAGTGTGCCTGATTGGCCTGGGGCGTTGCGGATCTAACATTGCTTTGGATGTGTCCTCACTTGTCTATAACGCGCGCAAGTATTATCTGGATGAGTTTCGTGACGAACAAAATCGGGCGCATGAAAAAGAAAGCATGCCGGTTCGCTGGATCCAGCGAAATCTGAATCTGGCTTCAAAAGAGGTGATAAAGCCTGTCTTTCTGATCGAACCGTTGGTGGTGCTAGGCGATCTCGATAAAGACATTGAAGGGCGCATTAGATTTTCATCCAAGAACTCCAGCGGTGACTTTCTCACCGATTACAACAAGCTGAAAATCATGGACCTATCCGAGGTACATGCAGGCGGCGCAGGTAATGCACCCATACTGGGACAGTATCTGGCAAAAATTATCCTGAAAAAAGAAACTGATCACTTCAGTAACAAACAGTGGAAGTTTATTCACTCCTATCTTATTGATTCCTGCGGAATAAAGGCGAACCAGTCGCGGCTGTATTTCTACATTTTCAGCGCTGGTGGCGGTACAGGCTCAGGTATGGCCTCTGAGTTCGGACTAGCGCAACAATACTCTTACATGAGCAAAACGTTTGAGGTACGCAGCGAACGCGAAGTACAAAGTAAAAAGCAGTCGTTCGTATTCGAGCCCATTTTTACCAGTGGTATATGTATTTTACCGAATATTTCTGACCGCCACGCTGAAATGTCGGAAGCCTTGCATATCAACGCTGGACGGTTGTTATGTAAATACCTGTCTGAGGAGTGGAACTTCTCGTATAACTCTGACCAGGAAATTGAAAATCATTCTAAGGATGTGTTGGCCCGCATTCGTCCCTGGAATGCCATGATGTTGATATCGAACGATATTATGCGCTATGCGGAGCAAAATGATGCCGATGCCAGCATTCAGAATATTGATGTTAATTCAATGGAGCGGTATGCCAACCAATACATCAGTCAGCAAATCTTCAACATCCTGACCGCCCAGGCAGTCACCACCGATTACGATGAAAATTATTTCAGAAGAGCGGGAATCGATATCGGTGAAACCATTCGAATGGATGCCAATGATTTGTTCATGAGTCTGGCAGGCCCGGTTGCGATTGCTTATGCAGAGTCCGTGACCGATATGCCATCGAACAATAGTCATGGCGAACTGGATATCGACGATCTATTCTTCCGCTCAATTGACTTACCGCACTTTAACCTGAAAACCCAGGCTATCGAGGGCATTAGCCTGTTGCCGGTAGAGTCAGATAAGTACCGCAAGGCGCTGCAGCAGTATCGCGAGTCGAACTACAATCCCACCAATTTGAGAAAACTTCATTTCTTCCAGAATTGTTCATCGGTGGTTTCTATTGTGTCGTTGCCCAAAGACTACAAACTGTCTTACATTGCGCTTAATCGCCTGAAGGCACACCTGAATTCTCTGTTCCCTAACACAACGCTTAAACGATATGCTCTGGTTATTGGTGCTTCAGCTAACCTGTCTCTGACAACGCTGATAGCCAAAAGCCCGTGCCTGAGCGATGATTTCCTTACCTTGATTGTGTCGTACATTAAACGCTGCTTTGCCCGCAATGAGGTTGGCTATGACGACACCATTGATAAGGCTATTGTGGAGTTTATTCAGGCACCGGAATTTGATGAAGAGAAGCTGGAAAGTATGCTGCTTCAGCACGAAGATCCGGCTAAAATTCTCGACACTAACTGGCACGCAATTAAGCCCATGTATGAGAAAAAATACCGTGAAATAATACGTGATGAGAAGAGCTTTACGTCAATTAACGACATTCGTCTGAATCTCGATAATGTGAAAGACACCATTCGTTATTTACGTCATATCTACCGGCATCGCATCAGCAAAACCCGGGTTATTTCTCTTAACGAAGATTTCAACTTTAGTGATGCACTGGAAAAAGGGAGCGAACAAAAAAAATCGTAATTCTGTGGTCCTCGGTTTAGGCTGCCAGATAACAGTGTCTGGCAGCGACTAACTGCAATTCTGACTGCAGAAAAAGCTAAGGAAATAGCCAGTGTGGCTACATCTACTTTCCCCCAGTAGGTTTACACCTTCCCCTTATTTAACCCCCGACACTACCGTAAATAAAAGGCTCACGTGAAATTTCCGTGTTGGCATTGAGTAATGCGGTAGCTATGGCACACTATGCGAGCCTTAAAGACGCAGAGTAAACGCCGTGACCCGTCGATCTAAACCTAATTCGAATCAACCATCAAAGCCTTCCCACCAGACGGTAGAAACTGCCCAGCAACCGACAGAGCCAGCGTATCAACGAGCTGGTTTTTTCCGTCGCTTACTGGCAATGGTTTACGACAGCCTTGTCGCGATTGCGGTGGGAATGTGCGCGGCAATGGTGCTTATCGTTACGCTTGTGGTGCTGCTTAAAAACGGCGTGCTGGATTTACGTGGCTACGCCGAGCCTGCAGATCTTATTCAGAGTTCACTACTTTACAAAACCATCATTCAGCTTTGGGTGGGCGCCTGGATAGCGGGCTTCTTTCTGTGGTTCTGGAAGCGCGGCGGTCAGACGTTGGGAATGCGCGCCTGGCGTCTTCGTATCTACAGTACTGTAGAAGAGCCGGTAACATGGCCGCGTTTGTTGCTGCGGTTAGTTGCTTCACTAGGCGGACTAGGAACGTTGCTGGTGGTTTTTGACGTAAAAAACAAACAGTCGCTGCAAGATCGCCTGGCGAAAACGGAAGTGTTAAAGTTGTCTAAAGAGGCGAACGATCATAAAAGTTGGTAAGTGTATGGGTTTGGTAAAAAGCAATCCATTTGTGACGTCGCTGCATGTTGCAACCAGCCTGCCGTTAAATTACTTAGCACGCGAACCGCTTTTCTGCTCAAATGGAGTGAGCACAACGTCATCACTCTAGGTGCTTTTGGGTTTAACGCCTGCGCTCAACTCTAAGTCTTTCAAGATAACCCAACGCAATGAAAAGTAACCCTGTTTGCAGATAACTCAGGTAGATCTCCTTATTTTCCTGAATGAAAAGCGCGTAGACTGCCTGAGCGACATAGATGCTGGCAGCAACGGTGAATCCTGTTTTGATTAATTTTTCCATACCATCCCCTAAGCAGAGGCCGAAACCGGCCTCTGCCAATGCGAAGCCAGCCACAATTGCTTATATATACCCACCTGAAACGGCTTCCTGCTCTTTCTTTGTTAATTCATTCAACATGATAACTTCTTCGAAATCGAACTAGAAAATCTCTGCAGAGACAGGCTTAGCGTATAAGGCGCAAGAAAGGTTTACGACTGTACTTTAGCCGTGTTTTAAGTTATCGCGTCATGGTAGTCGGTTTTCGTTTGAGGCTGGCTTGACGTGAGGGGGGAGGCCGTTCAGGCTGGGCCTCATTTCTATTTGTGGGTTTCGTGCCTGACACGAAATAGGAAATCGAGACCTACTTCCGCAACAAAAACGCTGCTACAGCAGCGAACATTGCACTGGGAAGCAGTGCGCCAAGGAAGGGCGGGAGCTGATATACCAGACTAAGCGGCCCGAACACTTCGTTAGTGATAAAGAAACCAAAGCCGGTTAACACGCCCATGATGACGCGGGCACCCATGGTAACGCTGCGCAGCGGGCCGAAAATAAACGACAGCGCCATTAATAGCATGACGCCGACCGACACTGGCTGAAGAATTTTGCGCCACAATGCCAGTTCATAACGGCTGGCATCCTGGTCATTACTATCCAGGTACTGAATATAATCGTTCAATCCCTGAATCGACAACGCTTCAGGCTTCACCGCAACAATGCCGAGCTTGTCAGGGGTTAAGCCCGAATCCCAGCGCATTCTGTCGGTAGGCTCGCGCGTAACTTTTTCATCGGTAAACTGCGTTGTAGTCACTTCCTCCAGCCACCATCCGTCGCCGTCAAAAACGCCTTCCTGAGCGTAAGTGATGCTATTAAGCGTAAGATCATCGTTAAAATCATAGATGCTGATTTCACGCAAACTTTCCCGGGATACGACTTGACCGATGCTGACAAAATGGTCTCCATCCTTCGCCCAAACCAGTTGATCGGACGAGAACAGGCTTCCGCCGGATATCGCCTCGGTGCGGATCTCCTTAGCTTTAGACTCGCTGAACGGTGTCACCCATTCACCAATCGCCATGACAAAAAGGATCATAAGTACGGCAGATTTCATCGCCGAGCCAATAATATTCCATCGGCTTAAGCCCGAAGCCTGCATAACAACCAGCTCGGAGTTGCTCGCTAACAGACCCATTCCGATAAGGCCTCCGAGAAGGGTTGCCATAGGGAAGAACTGTTCGAGGTCTCGTGGCAGGCTGAGCACTACGTATATAGCGGCCACAACCATGTCATAGTCACCTTCGCCCAGCTTGCGAAGTTGTTCGACAAATTTGATCAGGGCACTTAAACCAATTAGTACTGACAGTGTAACGGTAATGGTGCCAAGCAGGGTGCGTGCGATGTATAAATCGAGGATCTTAAACATTATTTCTTACCCAGAATCCAGGCACGGAACTGCGTACCGGTTTTCCGGTCACGGGCAATAAGGCCTACACCAATGATCAGCATGATGGCATGCACCCACCACAACCCAAGTTGAGGTGGCATTTTACCGTCTTCCAGCACGCGCCTACTTGCCAGCAGTAACAAAAAATAGCCCAGATACAGCAAAATAGCCGGGAACATTTTACCGAACCGGCCCTGGCGCGGATCGACGGCACTTAACGGCACCGCTATCAGAATGAGAAACGGAATCGACAACGGAATCGCAATACGCCACTGAAGCTCAGCGCGCGCCTCAATGGAGTCATCATCCCAGAGTTCGGTTGTTGGCAGTACACTGACCTTGCGGCGGTCCTGTTCTGCAGGCTTGTCGTTAATCTGAATCTGGTATTCATCAAACGCCACTTTACGGAAGCTCTTTTGTGCCTGCTCACCTTCGTACTGGGTGCCGTCATTTAACACCAGGCTTCGGGTGCCGTCTTCATTGTTCGAAATCTGACCTTGCTGAGCATACACCACACGTACCCGTGAGCTGGCACTGTCACTTTGCTGCTGAGACAGAAACACCCGACGCAAGCTGTCATCTTCGGCATCGGTATCATGAACAAAAATCACTGCCTTCCCGTTGCCGGTTTGTTGGAATCGGCCGGGAATAATCGCGGAAAAACCGGCCTCTGAGCGGGCTTTTTCTCTTAACTGATATTCGTTCTCAGCAGCCATCGGCGCCAGATACAAGGTGATCACACCGGTCACTATCATAATCAGCACGGATAAGAACAACATCACCCGGGTGATGTACCATTCGCTGATACCACAGGCCCGCATGACGGTCATTTCACTGTCTACGTACAGGCGACCATGCGCCAGCATAATGCCAAGATAGGCACTGATAGGCAGCACCAGTGAAGCGAGGATAGGCGCATACAAAGCAAGGAAGCCAAGCACAAGGCCGGCGGGAATATCGCCATCCGACGCATCGCCAAGAACACGGACAAAACGCAGAGTGACAAAAATCGCCATCAGAATGAGAAAAATTGCCAGCTGCGACTTTACCGTTTCCTTAAGTAAATAGCGGAATATCAGCATGTCACGCCTTCAGGAAAATTAGGAATTTTAGTGAAAGAAACCACAATTTTGAGTAAACTTAGTGTTTTTACAAGTTTTGCCTGCATTCAATAAACCGTTTGCATGGTCATACGGCGCCGGAGCGTCTGCGTATCATCCGATACCCTACATTGCGTCATTCGTAGCCTGCATGCAACTATGGCTGCGTATTAAAACATAAAGCAGTGCAAAACGTTATGTGAATTTCGTTACCATGCAAACCCGACAGGAAAAAAGCGAGGTGTTATCGTGGAGTTTAGTGTAAAAAGTGGCAGTCCTGAGAAGCAGCGCAGTGCGTGTATCGTCGTAGGCGTTTTCGAGCCACGACGCTTAACTGCGGTGGCTGAGCAACTGGATGAAATTAGTGAAGGCTACATCAGTAACCTTTTACGTCGCGGCGACCTGGAAGGCAAAGCCGGTCAGATGTTGTTGCTTCACCATGTTCCTAACGTGCTGAGCGAGCGTGTATTGCTGGTAGGCTGCGGTAAAGAGCGCGAGTTAGATGAGCGCCAGTACAAGCAAATCATTGCCAAAACCATCAAAACCCTGAACGAAACCGGTTCGATGGAAGCCGTATGTTTTCTGACTGAGCTTCACGTAAAAGGTCGCGATACTTATTGGAAGGTTCGCCAGGCTGTAGAAGCCACACAGGACTCTCTGTACACCTTCCTGCAACTGAAAACCAAAAAAGGCGAGCCACGCCGTCCACTGCGTAAAATTGTATTCAATGTACCTACCCGACGAGAGCTGACAGTCGGTGAGCGTGCCGTCGAGCACGGTCTGGCGATTTCTAAAGGGGCCAAAGTCACCCGTGATGTGGCAAATATGCCGCCAAATATCTGTAATCCGGCGTATTTGTGGGAGCAGGCGCAAGCACTGGCCAGCGAATACGATTCGGTTACCGCTGAAGTGGTCAACGAAGCGCAAATGGCTGAACTGGGTATGCAGGCGTATCTCGCGGTAGGTCGCGGCTCAGACAACGAATCCATGATGAGTATTATGCATCACCGTGGTGGTCCGGCTGATCAGCCTCCTATTGTGCTAGTGGGGAAAGGCCTGACATTTGATGCCGGCGGTATTTCATTAAAGCCAGGCGAAGCCATGGATGAAATGAAGTACGACATGGGCGGTGCAGCCGGTGTGCTGGGTACCATGCACACAGTAGCCGCGCTGAATTTGCCAATTAACGTGATTGGCGTGCTGGCAGGCTGTGAAAACATGCCTGACGGTAAAGCGTATCGCCCTGGCGATATCCTGACTACCATGTCAGGACAAACCGTTGAAGTATTGAACACGGATGCTGAAGGCCGTCTTGTGTTGTGTGATGCGCTGACCTACGTTGAGCGCTACGAGCCTGAGTTGGTGGTTGATGTGGCAACCCTTACCGGTGCTGCGATTATTGCACTGGGTCATCACGCTACCGGCCTGATGAGCACACACAACCCGCTGGCACATGAGCTGATGAACGCGTCAGAGCAAAGCTCCGATCGCGCATGGCGTTTACCTATCTGGGATGAGTATCAGGAGCAACTGGAAAGCCCGTTTGCCGATATGACCAATCTGGGTGGCCGTCCTGCAGGCAGTATTACTGCCGCGTGCTTCTTGTCGCGGTTTACCAAAAAGTACAACTGGGCGCACCTGGATATTGCCGGTACGGCATGGCGCAGCGGTAAGAACAAGGGCGCAACCGGCCGTCCGGTTCCTATGCTGTCACAGTTTCTGATGAACCGCGCTGGTACGAAGCAAGAGGACTAAGACAGTATGCCTCAGGTGATGTTCTATCAACTGGCCGCCAACGCGAAGAGTGCTGCCGAGCGCGCGTGCGAACTGGTGGCTGACGCTTACGCAAACAAGCAGAAAGTGGCAGTGATGTGTGAGACGCAGTCACTGGCAGAAGACGTTGATGAACTACTTTGGCAATTACCGGCGAAGCGATTTGTGCCCCATAACCTGCATGGTGAGGGGCCGCCATCGGGAACGCCGGTCGTCATCTGCTGGGAGGAATCCCAGCTTGTCCGCCGCCCTCTGGTGGTGAATCTGGGCGACACCATGTTGTCCAATCCACAGCAATATCAACGCATAATCGATTTTGTACCTGCCGATGACGCCGAAAAACAGGCAGCGCGGGTGCGTTATAAAAAATATCAACAAGCGGGCTGTAACATGCAGTTCACAGCCGCTGAAGATTGAGAGAAAGTATGGAAAAGACCTTCGAACCGCAGTCCATTGAAAAGCAATGCTATCAGCAGTGGGAAGAAGCGGGTCTGTTTAAAGCTTCTGGGGAAGGGCAGCCTTATTGCATTCTGCTGCCACCTCCAAACGTAACCGGTAGCCTGCACATGGGGCACGGTTTTCAGCAAACCATTATGGATGCGTTAACCCGCTACCATCGTATGAAAGGCGACAATACCCTATGGCAGGTCGGCACCGACCACGCCGGTATTGCTACCCAGATGGTGGTTGAACGTCAGTTAAACGCTGATGGCAAAACCCGTCACGATTTAGGCCGTGAAGCCTTTATCGACAAAATCTGGGAATGGAAAGAGCAAAGTGGTGGCACTATCACCAGCCAGATGCGCCGTTTAGGCACGTCACCAGACTGGGATCGCGAAGTGTTCACCATGGACGAGAACCTGTCCAAAGCCGTGACCGAAGTCTTTGTTAAGCTTCACGAAGAAGGCCTGATTTACCGTGGTAAGCGTCTGGTTAACTGGGACCCGGTTCTGCACACAGCGGTATCCGATTTAGAAGTACTGAACGAAGAAGAAGACGGCCACATGTGGCACATGCGCTATCCGCTTGCCGATGGCAGCGGAGAGCTGGTGGTTGCCACCACACGCCCTGAAACTATGCTGGGCGATACCGCCGTTGCCGTTCACCCTGATGATGAGCGCTATCAGAACTTTATCGGCAAAGAGATTACACTGCCAATCACCGGCCGTCTTATTCCTATTATCGCCGATGACTACGTTGATCCGGAGTTCGGCACCGGCTGCGTGAAGATCACGCCAGCGCACGACTTTAACGACTATGACATGGGCAAGCGTCACAGCCTGCCGATGATAAACATCCTGACTGCCGATGCTAAAATTAATGATGAAGCACCGGAAGCCTATCGTGGGATGGACAGGTTTGATGCCCGCAAACAAATTGTGGAAGATTTGGATGCCAGCGGTAACCTCGTAAAAATCGACAAGCACAAGCTGAAAGTCCCGCGCGGTGATCGCACCGGTGCGGTTATCGAACCTTACCTGACGGACCAATGGTACGTGGCCGTTGAGTCGCTGGCAAAACCTGCCATCGAAGCAGTTGAAAGCGGTGAAATTCGCTTTATCCCTGAGAACTGGAACAAAACGTACTACCAGTGGATGCACAATATCCAGGACTGGTGTATTTCACGCCAACTGTGGTGGGGACACCGTATTCCTGCTTGGTATGATAATGACGGCAACGTGTATGTTGGCAGAACCGAAGACGAAGTCCGTGAGAAGCATAGCCTGGGCAGTGACGTAACCTTAAGCCAGGACGATGATGTGCTGGATACCTGGTTCTCCTCCGCATTGTGGCCATTTGCCACTATGGGCTGGCCGGAGCAAACACCGGAACTGGAAGAGTTCGTTCCCTCTTCTGTGCTGGTTACCGGCTTCGATATCATTTTCTTCTGGGTAGCCAGAATGATCATGATGACCAAGAAGTTTACCGGCAAAATCCCGTTTAAAGACATCTATATCACCGGCCTTATTCGTGATGAGAACGGCGATAAGATGTCGAAGTCGAAAGGCAATGTACTGGACCCTATCGATCTTATCGACGGTATCGATCTGGAGTCACTGGTAAGTAAACGCACCTCTGGCATGATGCAGCCGCAGCTTGCCAAGAAGATTGAGAAGAACACCCGTAAGCAGTTCCCGGAAGGTATTCAGGCCTATGGTACGGATGCGCTGCGCTTTACGTTTGCTGCTATGGCATCTACCAGCCGTGATATCAATTTCGATATGGGCCGGGTGGAAGGTTATCGTAACTTCTGTAACAAGATTTGGAATGCCTCGCGCTTCGTGTTGATGAATACCGAAGAGCACGATACCGGCCGTGAGGGTGGCGAGATGACACTGAGCCTCGCCGATCGCTGGATTTGGGCGAAGTTCCAGCAAACGCTGAAAGACTTTGAGTCTGCGCTGGCTGATTATCGCTTCGATATTGCCGCACAAACCATTTACGAATTCACCTGGAACCAACTGTGTGACTGGTATCTTGAGCTGACGAAGCCGGTGTTGAATAACGATGCCAGTACAGAAGCAGAGAAACGTGGTACGCGTCATACACTTATCAATGTGCTTGAGCACACGCTACGTTTACTGCATCCGTTTATGCCCTTTATTACCGAGGAAATCTGGCAGCGCGTCGCGCCCTTATCCGACGTGAAAGGGGATACTCAAAGCATTATGGTGCAGCCATTCCCGGCGCAGGATACGTCCTTGCAGGATGCGCAGGTACTTAGCGATATTGAGTGGGTGAAGAAGTTTATTGTGGGTATTCGAAATATCCGTGGTGAAATGGATATCTCCCCGAATAAACCGCTGAATGCGCTGCTGAAAAATGTGAGCGACGAAGACGCCCGTCGACTGGATGCCGCGAAAGCGTTTTTGGATAAGCTTTCAAAACTGGAAACCGTGACAATCCTGAAAGCAGGAGAGTCAGCGCCACCAAGTGCCACGGCACTGGTAGGGGATATGGAGATCCTTATTCCCATGGCAGGTCTTATCGACAAAGAAGCCGAGCTGGCACGTTTGCATAAAGCCATTGATAAAGTGCAGAAGGACCTCAGTCGCACTGAAGGAAAACTGTCCAACGAGAAGTTCGTGAGTAACGCACCCGATGAGGTTATTGCCAAAGAGCGTGCGAAGCTGGAAGACGGTCAGAAGCAGCTTGATAAGCTCAATGCGCAGGTGGAAACCATTCAGTCGCTGTAGTGATTAAAAAGCAATAGTATGCAGCATGGAAAGCGGTCGCATTTGCGGCCGTTTTTTTATTCTCGTGGCGGCGCAGCAACGAAACATAAGCGGGGTTACCCAAGGAGCAAGAGCAAAGGCAACACACTTTGCGAAGCTGCAGCAATTTGCACTTAGCATCAGCGCCAGGCTGCAGCTGCAGCATCTGGGGTAGGGCCGTCAGACTCTCGCTGCCAGAAGACGACAGCAATTACGTTTCGCCAACCATTTGACTGAAAGAGGCGGCCGCTGGCAAGAGGTTAGCAATTTCCACCTGGAAAGCTACTGCGGTGACAATTACCTAAGACGTGCCGCTGACATAATCAGGCTTCGAACACAGGCGGTATATCGCGTTATTCGTCAGCCGGAAATTGCACAGACCCTGGCAATTGGAGGGCACGCTTTTGCTTTTTCCTGTTCGTTGTCTGTGTTGGAATTAAAACGCCTGACGGTAAATAGTTTCTATGTCATCCACTGTCAATGTTCTGGGGTTGTTGCGCAGCAAGCGCGTGACGTTGCTGGCATCTACTGCCAGAGCCGGAATGTCCTCTTCCGGAATACCAAAGTGCCTTAGCGTGGCGGGTATTTCTACGTCGCGACAGATCTTTACTATTGCATCCAGAACAAGAGCAACGCTGCCTGATGTGGAAAGCCCCTGAGTTTGTAGCTGCATTGCGTTACCAATATCAACTATACGTTCCTGGCATGCCACTGCATTTGCTTTCATTACATGGGGTAACATTACCGCATTGCTCATGCCGTGAGACAGGTGGTACCGGCCTCCCAGCGGGTAGGCCAAAGCATGAACCGCACCGACACCTGCATTTCCAAAAGCCAGGCCGGCAAGCAAACTGCCGGTTGCCATATCATTACGGGCTGCCAGATCGCTGCCATTGGCAAACGCTTTCGGTAGTGCAGGATAAAGTAATGTAATCGCTTTTAACGCGAGCGCATCGGTAATCGCACTGGCGTTAACCGAGAGATAGGCTTCGATTGCATGCACCAGCGCATCAATGCCGCTCGCGGCAGTAACGCCTGCGGGGCAGCTAACAGTCATCTCTGCAGAAACAATTGCAACATCTGGTAGCAGGTATTCACTCACTATACCCTTTTTAAGCTGATCTTCCGGGTCTGACAAAATAGCAATGTTGGTAACTTCAGAGCCAGTTCCGGCTGTTGTAGGAATAGCGATGAGTGGAATGTCTCTGGAGGCAACGTTATCTTCGCCAAAAAGTGCTGAAATTTTCCCCTCATGTCCCATGGTAACTGCCAGTACTTTTGCGCTATCGATGGCACTGCCGCCACCAACGGCAATTATGCCATCCACATCTTTGTCTCGAAGTTCTGCAACACATTTCTCTATAACAGAAATTTCCGGTTCAGGCGGGATATCATCGTAAACTACAAAACTTCCAGCCTGAAGCTGGTTCGTAACAAGAGACAGTCCTCCGGACTGGCTTACTCCTTTATCAGTAATAACGGCAGGCTTTGTCACGCCAAGTCGAGAAAGCTCGTCTCTAAGCGTGTTCACAGCCCCGTTGCCGGTGATTAATTTTTTTGCTGATTTAAAGTAAGCTATTTGCATGTTCTTCATATCGTTTTGTGTTACACGTGTTCTCGGAATCAGATGAAGGCCACAAGCGTGAAAAATTTTTACTTGATAATCGCGATGTCATTTTTTACTTACATGCGATCGCCTGAAAAAGGTGTCGTTGGCTAGATTCATGACATATTGCTGCAATGGATGCAATCACTAATCGCAGCTGAGTACGCGCCCTTAGCACCTACCAGCGATGCCTAACTCTGTGGCCTGTCAGGTGCACCAATAGCAATTCACAAAGAAAAAGGGGCTTTCTGCCAGCACTTCGATGCGTTGTATCACGCCAAACTGCTTAGCCATACTGGTATGAGAGAATTGTTACGCATGCTCACTGAATTCGTCTTTCCCAACGCATGAAGGAGACATTAGTCCAGCTTCTCATAGCGTATAACAGCAACAGGCTTACGCACTTAAATGCAACTTAAGGACTTTGCTAAGTGCTTCTCGTTTTACCGGTTTAGTGAGGTAATCGTTCATGCCAGCTTTGTGTGCCTGCTGTTGATCTTCTTTCATCGCGTTTGCCGATAACCCGATGATAGGCAACTCAGTGAATCCTTTTTCTCTGAGTTCGCGGGTAGCTTCGTAGCCATCTTTCACAGGCATTTGCACATCCATCAGGATGAGATCGTACACCGGCGAATTCATCACTTTTCTGATAGCCTGCAACCCATCTTCAGCGATATCGTAAGTCAGGCCAAGGCTGCTCAACAACTCACCAGTGACTACCTGATTGATATTATTGTCCTCTACCAACAGAATATGACCTTCAAGCTCAAGGTGTTCTGTCTGGTTGTCGTAAACTACGACCTCCGACTCAATCTTATTCAGCTCCTTAATGAAGCGCTCAAACTGGATCGGGGAGAAGGGGTGCACCAGAACCGAGCCTTTCCATCCCGACAGCAGTTTTTCCTGTATCGCACCAACCTGGGTTGCCAGTATCAGGCCCACGCGCACGTCCTGTGCCTGCAAAGAGAATAAAGTATCTACATTGGACTTGAGATCGCCCGGATGATTGATATCAATTAATACGCAAGGTGCTGGATCAGAGAGCTGCTGCAAGGTAGCCAGTGGCAAACCAGGCTCGCGAATACCAATTAACTTTAAGTAACTACGTGACAATAGGGGCATGTCGCTGAAATATTGTGTACCCGCAGGAACGGTAGGGATACCCTCAAGGATCCCGGGCTGGGTCTGAAAGATACGCAACGGAATAAGCACTCTGAACAGGCTGCCCTTACCAGGCGTTGATTCTACTTCAAGACGGCCTTTCATCAACTCTGTAAGCTGCTTCACAATAGTAAGGCCTAGCCCAGTGCCACCATAGCGCCTGTTGGTCGAACCATCAGCCTGAGTAAAAGGTTGAAATATCCGCGCTAATTGCTTGTCAGACATTCCGATACCTGAGTCCTGTACTTCAATGGTCAGATTAAGCTGATTTCCGGTGTCATTACGCTGACCACGGAAAAGGATATTAATTTCGCCTTGCTCGGTAAATTTGACAGCATTGGTGCCAAGGTTCATTAGCACCTGAGCTAACCGGAGGGGGTCGCCTATCACCTGAGGCGGCAGCGTGGGCTCTACGTACAGCTTTACGGACAGGTTCTTTTCCTGTGCGCGCAGGGCGATAACGCCAATCAGGTTGTCGAAGAGTGAATGCAGTGAAAAGCTCACTTCTTCAATTTCTAATTTACCTGCCTCGATTTTAGAGAAGTCCAGAATATCATTTATTACTGTCATCAGTATCTGGCTTGAGTAAGCCGCTTTGTCCAGATAACTGCGCATCATTGACGACATGGGTTGCTGCTGTGCCAGCTCGATAAGTCCGATAATGCCGTTCATGGGGGTGCGGATTTCATGACTCATGTTGGCCAGGAAAATACTCTTTGACGCGGTGGCCTGCTCGGCCCGGAGTTTCGATTCAACCAGTTCTTTATTCAGAGCCTCCATTTGGATATTGGATTCTCTTGCCGCTTCCAATAGCTGCCCGGTTTCACGGTTTTTATCACTGAATACGTAGGCGGCTTTCGCCAGTTCCCCAATTTCATCGTTGCGGTTGATACCGGGTATGGTTTTCAGATTTTCCCCTTCTGACAAGCGATTAAAAACTTCTGTAATGGAGCGAATTGGACCTAAAATTCTGACGATGGCGAATATCGCAGCAGCGAGCGCCAGCAAAATTGCAACCAGTGAATACAGTTCACCGTTTAATCGGGCTGCATCTGCTTGTTGCTGGGTTTGCTTGCGGATCTGATCTGAATAGGCGGCTACCTGCTGTGCCAGCTCACCGCTGAGATAGAGAAACTCGTTCGCCGAACCTGCCATGACGACATTTACTAAGAAGAGGTTGCCCTGGGTAATTTGAGTTAGCTTAAAGAATCTGGCTTTGGCGTTTTCTATCTGCGCAATCATCGCCTCTACCGGAAAAGGCGCGCCTTCATCTAGCTGAACCTGCATTGACTGCATGGCTGAGTTAAATGCGGTAATTTGTTTCAGACTGGGTGATATCAGGTATTGCAGTGAAGCGCTTTCTGCTGCATCCAGCTTCAGGCTCAACTCATTGATATAGGACGTTGGTGCGCTTGCAGTCGCGGCCAGAGATTTCAGCGTCTGACGCAGTTCCAGAATGTCAGTTAACGAGCCTGAGCGGACCAAATCGTCACGTCTTGCCCGCGCGTCGATGACTTCAATAAAGTTTTCCTGGTAGTCCTCCAGATGTGAGCGCATACGCTCTAGTACATTTTCATCAGAGAGGCCTCCTGCCAAAGAGCCCGCAGATTCGCTGAGCTGTTGCAGTTTGTTTTCAATCGACAGCATCAGGCGCTCGAAGCGGTTTACCGCAGACTGACTCGCCGTTTCTTTGAAAATCAGCACATTACGCTGCAAATCCAGTATGTCCCGCTCAAGTTCCTTAACCAGGCTGACATCATTTACTGCCTGTCGGGTGACCTCAAGCCCGTCGTTTAACACCTGTTGGTTTTGACGGGCAAGCATACCCTGAATCAACAGCAGTGAAACCAGCGCTACCAGCACAATTATAAGTTGTGTGCGAATTGACGACATTACGCGCTTTCCTGTTTACGATGTAATGAATTCATACCACTTTTGCAGGCTGTATTCATAGGTGGGCATCACTGTATTCCATACAGCGACATTACTAAACCGGCTTTCATAACTTCCGCCGCTGCGTTGTTCCCCTTTGTTCACAGAAGGCTTCCCATCTGTTCCCAATAAGGTTTCTGTAGCAGGCTTGCCCTGGTACCAGTAGTCCCATTCTGCCTGGCTGAGGTATTGTGCTGAGCGCTGTGGATTCGAAATATAGTAGCCTTGCCGCGCGATAAATGCGCCGGGCCAGCCGGAAAGCCACCAGTTCATATATTCATAAGCAGCATCTTTACTTCTTCCCTCTGTTGCAGCAGACAGGCACATCACACCATGCCACCCTCTATACCCCTCTTTGGGGGCGGCAAACCGAACTGGTATATTTTGTCCGTTTAATGCAGAGACCGCAGGGGAAAACATGCTTTCAATTAGCACCCGTTTACTTTTCATAAACTGAACTGACTCAGGTACCGAGGTCCAGAAACCGCTGAAATGCTGTAACTGCTTCAACTCAATGAGAATGGTAAAAAGTTCGTCAAGCTCTGATTCGGTCATCGCCCCAATGTCTTCAAATTGAATGAATCCTTTGGCTTGTGCGGCCAGAGCGAGATCGAACAAGCCTATCGTAGGATCATTAACTACACCCACCTGACCTGAAAAACGGCTCTCCAGCATCCATCCCCAGCTTTCATTATTGATATCTACCTCTTCGGGGGTGCGGCTTGTATCGTAACCGAATGAATCGACATTATGGACGTAAGGGAGAAAACTGATGGTATCGGTATGTGTCGTGCCCAGCGTACCATCATCCTGAATATGAAGAATTTTGTGTGGCGCATCGCCGGCGCCCATTCTGGCGTTCTCGACAATTTTCCCGGTTTTACTCAGTGGGTTGATCTCCTCCCAGTAACGCAGACGCTTTTTCTCGATAGGCTGGATGGCCCTTGAGCGCCACAATACATTGATACTGTTTGACCATTGTTCATAAAGATCAAAGCTGCCGGGATTCATAGACGCTTTCTGAAGTACTGCTGCACTGCCTTTTGGCTCAAACTGCAGGTTGATGCCAAGATCTTCCATCGCACGTTGACGCAATGTTTCCTGAAGGGTCACATGCGTGCCCATCACCCTGACCGTTGGTTTAGGCTTTCCAATTGCGAAGGGCACGCTACCAGCAGCCAGGCACAGTATGCCACCCTTCAATAGTGTGCGACGACGGCGGTTAATGCTGTTACCAGGTAAGGCTGTTGGGCGACTCATCAAAACCTGCAAGTAGAAAGAGTACAAGTGAGAGTAGTTTGGCACTGATTTGCTAAGGTTTCCAAAATATTCACCTGTTATAACAAGTATTTCACGTTGGTGTTTGGTCTGGTCTGATAATTCTCCTTAGTCGGGTGTAATTGTATTCATTTTTATTGCTTTATTTTTTAAGGTGATTAATATGATATCAAAATGATATCACTTATTAGGTGTATGATGAACGAAAAACAAGGATTTTCAGTTAACGGGTATGTGATGGCGCTGATTGTACTGCCTATCTGTCAATTGCTTAGCGTGTATTGGTTTATTCAACAGGCGGGAATACTACCAATGGTCGCCATGATTCTGGTTGCCGTACTCTGGCCCGGCTTTTTTATGGTTCAGCCCAATCAGGGCAAGGTATTAACGCTGTTTGGAAGTTATGTTGGTACCGAAAGGCGTGACGGGTTGCGCTGGACGATCCCGCTATTTCTGCGCCGTACGGTGTCGCTACGCATACGAAATTTCGAAAGTGCGAAAATCAAAGTGAACGATAATCAGGGAAACCCTATCGAAATTGCAGCCATCATAGTGTGGTCGGTTACCGATACGGCTGAAGCTGTGTTTGAAGTTGATGATTATGAAAGCTTCGTGACCATACAGAGTGAGTCGGCGATCCGCCATATGGCCAGCAGCTTTCCTTACGATCCTCGTGACGATGAACAGGCTGAGGTTGCGCTACGCAGTCATCCATCTGAGATTTCTGACAGCCTGCAAAAAGAGATTCAGGCACGACTGGCTAAGGCCGGCATTACTGTGCATGAGGCACGCATCAGTCACCTTGCGTACGCACAGGAAATTGCCAGCGCCATGTTGCAACGTCAACAGGCTGCCGCCATTATTGCGGCTCGATCACAAATCGTCGATGGTGCGGTGGGTATGGTTCAGATGGCGCTGAACAAACTGTCTGCAGAGGAAATTGTTGACCTGGATGACGAGCGCAAAGCGCATATGGTGAGTAACTTATTGGTTGTATTGTGCGGTGATAAAGCGCCTCAGCCAGTAGTGAATTCAGGCAGTTTGTACTAGACACACGAAGCGTCGGCGTGAAAACCGGGGAAACCACTGACGTACTGCTGAGGGGGTCTTCAGATACGCCACGCACCGGACTTTTTACGCCTCTGTCGCTATCAAATACAGCTGCTGCCTGGCCACTTGTACACACGGCGTCAGGTAAGGCTGACGAAATGCAGCCACATCGGGGAAATCATGGCGGATAAGAAAAAGGCGTATCCACTTCGTATTAACGAAAAAGTCCTTGCTGCGATGCAGCGGTGGGCGGATGACGAATTACGCAGCGTAAACGCACAAATCGAGTACGTGCTGCGTGATGCCTTATTAAAACATAAGCGGATAAAGCTTACTGAGAAAGTGATCACTGAGATTGAATTACAGGAAAACGATACGGACGACAAAAGCGAGTGACGCATCGAAGATATCGCATAGCCACTAGCAATCTATTTGTTACGACAGTCATGAAAGAAGGCGCCCGCGGGCGCCGTATTACTTGTCAGTAGTGTGAGGTCAAATAAATGGTGCGACACCCATTTTCACTGTTTTGTTCTGCGATATAGCGCGATACCAAAGAGTGCCAGCAGGGCAGGGATAAATAATGTGCCACCATGCTCCTCTACCACCACGACGGTTTCTTCTACCACATCATAATTTTCGCTTTCCAGACTAACGTAGGCCAGGTCCGCATCCCAGTATCCGTCAGATGCAGCTACCAGCACATCGTGATCGGCGTCATACAGTTCAATAAGGATTTCGTAATCGCGAGGAGGAAAGCCGGATACCAGGTCGCTTTCAACTATGAACGCGTCGTTGCTGTCGTCGCCATAAATATTGAATACCGATGTGACATGTATCGAGTCGAACACATCATTTTTACCTAAGTAGATGACGGCATAGACAGGAACCTGAGAAAACACGGTGTCAGCATCAAACTCAATATTCAGCGTGGTGTAGTAACCGTCATAATCGTAATCGTTCTGCACGGTTACCCAGCTGTCGTATATCCAGAACTCGGTATCATTAAGCGATTGAATACTCTCTCTGGACTTGCCTTTTAACGTTTCCAGTCCCTTCTTTTTAGACGAAGTGTTTGCGGTAGATTGCCCCGCGGCTTCTACCGGTTCTTTAAACTGGTATTCTTTGGTCGTGACTTTACGTTCTTCAGCAAGCACAGCAGTGGGGCCTGTCAACGCAAGCAAACCGGCAGCAATAAGTAACTTTGTAAACATTGCATTTCTCATAACTCGTTCCTCTTCGGAAAGTCCCTTTCGGGTGACGTTATGACAAATTGTGACGCTAACAACATGAACGAAAACTGAAACGAAACTTAATTTTCTGAAAGCGGCACGCCAATGTGGATCGTTAGATTCATACGTTGTCAGGTGGCCGGGGGCAAACTCGTCTTTTCAGCGATGACAATGGAGGGGCGCAGATGACAGTGAGACCACCACACCGGTAACAGGAAGATGACAGTAACAGGCTGGCGCACTAAACAGCAGTTCGTAGTGAACCTCATGGCATTGTGTAGCCGCCGAAACCAGATCACGCGTTATCAGGGCTGCACGTTGGTACCCCGCAGCAGTTTAATCCCGGTATGGCTGTAGACCGGTAGCCCGCGAAGCGAGAAGGAGGAGCTGCTGAACAACCGGGAGACGGCGTATCAGCAGCGAGCGCGATTTAATCCACACTGGTTTGGCTGGTACCTGCTCCGCCGGTGACTGGAGAATAATGTGATGCTCTGACTTTCCAGTTACCGTCTTCTTTTATATAGACCTCAGTAACCCGCGTGAAGTAATGGGATACCTTATCACTGCCCTTGGGGTGAAAACTCCCTTCGGAGTAGTACATGGCAACCGCGTACTTGCCTTCTTCCAGTGTAATGACTTCTATGTGCTTGGGCTGTAACCCGAACGATTCAAACTCGGCATCCGGTACATCGGCAGGAATATGATGGAGTAAACCGCCACTGGACCAGAACTGGTGGGAGCCAGCTTTTGGTATACCGCCGCGAGGTGATTTGAGGTTTTTCAATATATAGGCATTGTCATCTTTGATGAGTTGGGTAATTTCACCGGCGGTATCAGCCAGTACTGACCCGGCAAAAATCGCCGTACAAAGAACGACAGGAATTGAGAACTGCGTTATAGAGTTAGTCATGATTTATTGTTCAATCGATGTGGGGAGACTGAGTGTAGGCCGTGCGCCAGTCTTTTGGGTTAGATTGTTTTTATCAAAAAATGAGCAGGGTTAGACGATGTGATGAATGTAGTAGCTGGTATCAACCCTGCCATGAAGTGAAGTGCTGCTACACCGCAAGCATCCGTCTTATATGTCAAGCCGTTTGCAGAAACACGAAGGGATGAGTTTGAGGTGTATGTTATACCGAGCTAACGCTGATCATGGTGTTAGGTAATGTACGGATTACTTTTCCCTTTTAAACACTAGAGTATAAGACACAAAAAACCAGTCGTAGGTCATTGCTGTCAACTCCCAGCCAGCTTCTCCTTTTGCATTGCAAAGGGTTTGGACATTGCGGGCCTTAACGTCTCTAAGTTTGAAAAAGCCCCCAACAATATGTGTTTCATACTCAAACGTCTTCACTATGTGAATTCCTCTTAGAGGCAGGAATTAATAAATAATATCATATGTTTTACATGCTTTCAGGCCGAGCTGATACATCGGGCTTCATTTAAAAGTCTATTACGCGCTGCAGCCTTGAGGTTCGAAGTGTTACACGGCGCCTCTGCTGTTATTTCCATGAGGTAATAAGCCTTCACGACTTGTTTGTCGCGCTTTTCCGAACTATTACGTGAGTCGCCCCGTAATCAATAAATTATCTCAAACAATCACCGGCTTGATGACAGCGGTTCTTCCCGTGCTTTATGCAGCCAGAAGATCGCTTATGTCACCAGTTTCAAATAAAAGGCAGATATATGACCGAACAACAGCGCGCTACGCCAAACCTGTTACTTGCACTAACGCCTGTTGTATTAACGCTTATTATACTGGGTACACAGATATTTTACTTCGGCGTATTTGAGCCCCATATTCCGCTTGCTATTGGGGTAGCGCTGGCGAGTTTTGTGGGTATTTACCTTGGCCTTACGTGGGAGGAGGTGCGAGCCGGCATTTTCAAGGTTATCCATGTGGCGTTACCGTCAGTCAGTGTGCTCATCGTTGTGGGTATGATTATTGGTATATGGATTGCGAGCGGAACCGTACCCACCATTATTTACTATGGGCTAAAAACCTTATCTCCTGAAATTTTCTTAGCCGCGGGAATGATCATTTGTGCAGTGGTGTCAGTGTCTTTAGGCACAAGCTGGGGAAGTGTTGGTACGGTTGGTCTCGCCTTGATGGGCATTGGCGAAGGGTTTGATATCCCCATGTACTGGACGGCCGGTGCGGTGGTGTCTGGTGCGTTTTTCGGTGACAAAGTATCACCGCTGTCTGATACAACGAATCTTGCACCCGCAGTGACCGGAACCGACGTGTTTTCTCACATTCAAAATATGATGGCCACCACCATTCCTGCCATGTTAATCGCGTTTCTGATTTATATCGGCGTCGGTTTTTTTGTGATTGATACACAAAGTGTGTCGTTTGAAAAAATAGAAGGGATAACCAACGCGTTAGAAAATAACTTCACTATTTCTGGCTGGGCACTGTTACCCGCTCTTGTGGTAATGGGGCTGGCTATGAAAAAAATCCCGCCTCTGCCTGCGTTATTTGCGGGTGTAGTGGTAGGTGGTGCGTTTGCCATGATAATGCAAGGACAGAGCCTGCAGGCTGTGTTTGACTATGCAAACAACGGCTATGCTATTCAAACGAATATAAGCGAAATAGACAGCCTGCTTAATCGTGGTGGGGTTCAGTCTATGATGTGGACTATATATCGTTGGTGCTAATTGCGCTTGCGTTTGGTGGCGCGTTAGAAACCACGGGCTGTCTGCGAAGTATTATTAATTCGATAAAAAGCAAAGCGAAAACGTTTGCTGGTACACAGGTTGCCGCTGTCGGAACGGCGTTTTCAACCAATCTGGTAGCGGGCGACCCCTATTTGTCGGTGGCGTTGCCAGGGCGGATGTTTTCTCCTGTTTATCGGGGCATGGGGTATTCTACGCTGAATTTGTCACGGGGCATCGAGGAAGGCGGTACGCTAATGTCGCCCCTGATCCCCTGGAATGCCGGTGGTGCTTTCGTTATTTCTGCTCTGGGGCTGGGCATTTCCGGTGATAATTTGGAAAACCTACTGTATATCCCTCTGGCATTTGCATGTTGGACGGCCCCGCTGATAGGAATATTTTACGCCTACGTGGGCTGGTTCTCGCCCAAAGCCACTAAGGAAGAGCGCGAGGAGTGGGAAGCGTCAGGGGCTGATATTGCAAAGTTTAATGATGACGGTACGCCGGTCGCAAAGTAGGCTTAATGGATATTGGCAGGTAGTGAAGTCTCACTTACGAGCAATCCCAATGACTTCGAAGTACGAAGGGTAACTTCAATGCAGCCTGAGACCGCTTTGAAGAAGATACTTTTTATCTTTTTTTCCATCGGTATTACGTTGAGTTTCAAAGGTCATGCAGCGTATTTGCAAGGGTGTGAAGATCCTGAATATCACCAATATATCGAGCAGCGCTTTGAGTATTTCGAATCGAGAAACCGGCGGTTATTGAACGATACACTGCGAGACTATCAATTGAGTCTGTCAACCAATGGTAGCGTGTATCAGGTGATCACTAACTTAAGTCGACACATAAAATACAGCGCGCAATTTGAGCCGGTTGAAACGGTTAAATTGAAAATTGACCGCGCATTTTCGCACGCCAGAGAGATGAGCCGGGAGCAACAAATAGCTGGCGAGGTTTACGATGGGTTTAGTACTGAAAATCATTATATTGCTATTGCAAGGGCATGGATTGCCTATCGCGAAGGCGACTTCGATCGTGTATCGGAAGCACTTCACGACGCAATAGATGATGTCGACTCAGCACTTCTGGACACGTTCGGCCCAGACTTTGATCTTGTTCGTCAACTCTACCGCGATGGCTACATCGAACCGGTGGTCGCGTATATCAAAAAAACCGAATCGTTTTGGACAGGCAAGCGCCCGGATGCATTGCGTAAGGCCTGGCTCGATATGATCGACGCGGGCTGTAAAATCCAATTCGATTCAGTCGATGTGATAAAAGCCGAACAACTCGGCGTTAGCTCAATTAATACCCAAGAGGCGCTGGGTCTGAATTGATGTAAACATTGTTCCCCAGGCAGAAATTCCAGGCTACTTAACGTAGTACATACGGGGCGTAAATCTGCCTGTTTGCTTTCATAGCCAATATCACCCAACGGAATAGATGAGGACCAGACGTCTTGCGATTTTTTAAAGCTTCGGTTTCAGGTTATTTGCCCAGCGGTAGGTAAGAGCATGGTTTTTTACGCAGAATCTGTTCGCGCTTGCAACGGTACCAATCTGAGTGCGTTTTGCATGAGTACAAAGAACACATAAACCGAATAAAACGCCCGGCAACTTCACTACTTGGTGATCTTCTCGTATGCAAACACCTCATCAAAAGGTCGGCCAAATACAAGTGCAATTTTAAATGCCACTTCAAGTGAAGGGGAATATTTTCCCTTTTCAATCGCCATAATGGTTTGGCGTGTTACGCCAACTTTGGCCGCAAGCTCTTGTTGTGTCATTTCGTTGGCAAAGAAGCGTAGCGTCTTAATTGTGTTAGTGATGTGATACTGCGCAGACATCAACTCTCCTTGCGATAATAATAAATCTCTGTGGCAAATCTCACCGCTTCGGAAACCCAAAATACTACGATAAGCTTCAGTTCGATAGGTGATGACAAAAAGGCCGGATAAGACCCTTGTACATCAATATAACTATTCGCCATTTGTTGCAGAATACATCCTATTACACCAATTGAAAGAACCCAGTAACCAACGTCATTGGCAAGCAATCGGTAGTTGCGTTCACGTTCATCCTCGGGAAGATTCGCTCCCTCTTGCTCGCCCATTGCCAGCGCGATGTGCAACACAATCTCCAAGACGATAAAGGCGATGACAACACGTGTTATCAAAGCCGCTACAGCTTGTGAATCTGTCTCTTGCCCTGCTCTTAAAAAATAATAAATGTTGTCGCCATAAATAGCGGCAATTACCAGAGTAATCAGTAACGACACCCATAAGCTTTTCTCTCTGAACGCGATCATCAACGGATACCTATGTTTATTAAATTTAACTGTATGGAATAAATCTTATACCTGAAGTTAAATATTTTGTACATAAGAGTTGTAAGTAAGTATGACAATCCCGCTGCTACGTTGAACCGAATATCATCGTATTTACAGAGGCAGTGAAACAAAATGAGAGAAGAAACGCTAAAAGGAAACAATTTCAAGGAGCAATAGATTTTTGAGCTTAAAAAATCGAGAGCTGACGAGCGTCCGTTATTATAAATAATAGCCTTTGAGTGTTTTCAACGACTTACCTTCCGCTATCAGTACGAAGCGACCATTGAAATGTCTGATTCGGAATGGCGGGAAAGGGTACGAAAAACACAGTCCAATAGTGGCACGACAATGGTTGTCAAATGCAGTCAGGCGCTGTAGATAAACGTGTCAGAGGGAGTTTGCGTGGTCAGAGGCAGGTGTGGCGACACGGGTGAATCCGTGTCGCCCTTTATAAGGATTCAGAATTACTCGAAATCGCCTTCGTCATCCATTTCATCGTCGCCGCGGGGCATGAAGTAGGTGCCCCAGCCGTCGTAGTGCACGCCATGCTTGTCCGCAATTTTTAAAAGCGCGTCAGTGTCTTTATCCAGCGTTTCGCGGGAGAGTTTGCGCTCGACAATCGCGTCAAAGCAAAAAATCGTGCCGCCATCGTCAAGCATAAGCTCTTCGGCATCTGTCACTTCAAAGCCGGCCTTAAACGCATCAACGGCGGCTTTTTCCAGCACGTCAAAATCATTCGAGGCTAGATGGTGTTCAATCGAGTAGTCAGCATCTGCCTCACTGCCGTCTTCCAGTAAAGCGTCAATGGTTTCCTGATTAAATTCGTACCACTCTTCTCTTTCGTCAAATTGGCTCATTGTCACTATTCGTTATGAAATTCTGCGCCAAGTTTAACTGGTTTTATCCATTTCAGCGACACGTGCATCGAGCTCGGCTTGCTTTTCTTTCATGCGGTCATGGAAAAACTGCATCCATTCCTTAATCGTTTTGTCGTCAGTCATTTCTATCGGTTCATCAATGCTGATGAGCACAGTGCCGTTATTCCACCTGTTCCATTTTACTTTTTGGTGCAGATTGCTGGCGGTAACCATCACCACACGTTCCTGCGTGGTTTTTGCCAGCCTGAACGCGCCTTGTTTAAACGGCAGCAGGCCACGCCCGTTGCTTCGTGTGCCTTCCGGAAACAGCCATACCGATGTGCGCTTCTTCCTTATCTTTCTGGCTGCGATATCCAGTGTACCGCGTGCTTTACCAGAATTTTTGCGATCTATCATGATATTGCCGGACAGCCAGTAAATCTGGCCAAAAACCGGGATCCACTTCAGGCTTTTCTTACCTACCGTGACAACTCCCGGCTGGGCGGCTTTACTGATGGTGATGATATCGAAGCTGTTCTGATGGTTAGCGATGTAGACATAAGGCTCATCAGCTTTAAGCTTGTCTGATTTTTCTATCACGATGTTAAGACCAACAATGCGCGCCATCGTCGAGTAGGCGCGGCCAGCAAAGTTAACATTGTCTTTATGGAAAGGGCGGGCAATGCAAACCAACAGTACAACCAGATTAATGATGAGAAAGGCTGCAAACAGAACAATAATGCGGATTAGTGCGAGCACGGGGTCTCCTTTTTCAGATTTGCGGCGCAGTATAAGGGAAACCGTGCCCTTCACATGTCCGATGAGTCGAGATGTTACTTTTTCCCGCATGCTGAGGTCGAAAAAGTTAATGCTGGAATTCGCGGTACCGATAGTAAAATGATATAAACTTCACCAGCGTTCTATTCTCTTTTAAGCGGTAAAGCACCATGCAGATCTTTGTTCCTGAAGAACTTGAAGACGATATCCTCACAGATTTGATGGAGGAAATAAATGAGCTCTATGAGGCCAGCGAGCAAACGCTGATCGAGCTGGAGCTGCGGCCTGAAGATAATGAACTTCTGCGGGCCTTGTTTCGCTCAATACACACCATCAAAGGGGATTTAGGACTGGTAAATTTTTCTCCGCTCATTCCTTTGCTGCAGCACGTAGAGGATTTGCTCGACTTTCTTCGTAAAGGGCAGGTGGAGTACACCAGTACCATGAGCGATCTGGTACTGCTGACGATGGATCGCGTAAAAGCATTTGTTGAATCAGTGATGGCAAACGGAAAAGCGGAATATGACGCCAGGCTGCACGAACAACTGGTCATGGCCATCGACAGGGTTAAACCGGATAATCACAAAGAGCATGAGCGACTGCTTACCGACGCTGTATTGCTTCTGAACCCCGAGCTGGATGTCAGAGAGAATGAGGCGGGTGAGACTGAGGTGATAAAGCCGCCGACACTCGCTACCACCGCGCTGCCAAAAGACATGAGCTCGGAAAAGAAGCTGGACATTTTGTTTTTTCGCGACCTCATGCAGACCATTGAACATCGCTCGAACTACTGGGCCGGGCGTGGTGATCGAATTGCCAAGCTGGCACTTCATATTAACGAGATTGCCGGAAGTCCGATAGAGGAAGACCAGCTGGCTGTTGCCTGTTACGTCCACGATTTTGGCATGGCATTCATGCCGCTGAAGCTGCTGCATAAATCAGGAGCACTGACTGATATCGAGTTTAATCTCATGCGCTCTCATGTGTACAAAAGTTCACGTTTGCTGGAACATCTGGACCAGTGGGATCTGGCACGTAAAATTGTGATGCAGCACCATGAGCGAGCTGATGGCACGGGCTATCCGCTGGGTCTGAAAGAGGACGATATTTGTGATGGTGCCAAACTGCTGGCGATTTTAGATACCTATGATGCGATGACTCACTCAAGAGCACACAACAAGGAAAATCAGCTGTCTAAAAAGCAGGCGGTAATTCAGATTAACCGGTCTGCTAAAGGGCAGTTCAGCATGAAGTGGGTGCGATTGTTCAATCAGGCGATGACGGGACTTCTCACGAAAGGCCATTCATAGTTAATCTGATTGGGGGCACTACGTTCAGGGCTGATGGTGACACAAGACCTTGCGGCCTCTCAAGGCAAATTGCAATTCAGGGCGTCGCCGCAATCATCATGGCCAGCGGTGATACTCACGTTGCTACAACATATTCTGCCAACAACAAAGCAGGAACATGACGTCCTGCTTTTTGTAAGGTGGTTAGTGGCAAGTACCACTAAAGCGAAGCTGGTCTTCAGGCCTTTACATCCAACTCTTTTAGTTTTCGCGTCAGCGTATTTCGTCCCCAACCCAACCGTTTCGCAGCTTCCTGTTTGTGACCGTGCGTATGCTGCAATGCACGTTCCAGCATGATTTTTTCAAATGTCAGCATCGCATCGTTGAGAATATTGAAATGCCCGTCTCGAAGCTGTTTATCCGTCCACCGTGCAAGTAGTTCCGGCCAGTCTCCACTTTGCGCATTCCCTTTCTCGGCGGTACCTTCAGAATGAATTTCCGGTGGCAAGTCACTGGGTAAGACTTCCTGTCCACTCGCCATGACGGTCAACCAGCGACACACGTTTTCAAGCTGACGTACGTTACCCGGCCACGGCAGTTGCATCATCAGCTTATCGGCTTCTTTGCTTAACGATTTGGTTTCCACGTTTAGCTCTTTGGCGGCCCTGCGAAGGAAATGGCGGGCCAGCAACGGAATATCTTCCCGGCGTTCAGACAGCGACGGAATGTGGATGCGGATCACGTTCAGGCGGTGAAATAAATCTTCCCGGAATTTACCTTCCATCACGCGTTTTTCAAGATTCTGATGCGTGGCCGCAATAATGCGGACATCCACAGATACCGATTGGTGACCACCCACGCGATAAAACTGACCGTCGGCAAGTACCCGCAGTAATCGCGTTTGCACATCCAGTGGCATATCACCAATTTCATCCAGAAACAGCGTGCCGCCGTTGGCCTGCTCAAAACGTCCCTGGCGCGCATTCTGCGCGCCTGTAAAGGCACCTTTTTCGTGTCCGAAAAGTTCAGACTCGACCAGATCGGCAGGGATTGCCGCCATATTCAATGCAATAAACGGATTGGCCGCGCGCGGGCTGTGACGGTGTAGCGCATGGGCTACCAGTTCCTTACCCGTACCAGACTGCCCGTTAATTAATACGCTGATAGAGGAGCGCGACAAACGGCCAATGGCGCGAAACACCTCCTGCATTGCCGGAGCTTCACCGATGATCTCGGTAACCGCTTCATCTTGCGGAACCTGGTTCTGATGCGTCTGTTCCCGTGCATGTGCCAGTGCCCGCTGGGTGAGCGTAACCGCCTCATCAATATCAAAAGGTTTTGGCAGATATTCGAACGCACCACTTTGATAGGCATTCACTGCACTGTCTAAATCAGAGTGGGCGGTCATGATAATAACCGGGATCATTGGATTGATTGCATGCACTTCCTGAAGCAGTGTCATGCCGTCCATCTGAGGCATACGGATATCCGAGATGATAACCTCAGGCGACTGTCCGCTTTGTAGCTGAAGTAACAGATCCTGTGGGTTTTCAAAACAGTGACAGGCAATATCTGCGGCCTGCAGCGCTTTTTGAATGACCCAGCGAATTGAGCTGTCATCATCAACGATCCATACGGATTCGCTATTCATTCGTTGGCTCCTTTCTGTCGATAGGGAGGTAGAGTACAAATTCGGTGTGGCCAGGGTGGCTGTCTACATCAATTTTTCCACCATGGTGATTAATCAGCGTTTGCGCAATGGATAGTCCAAGCCCGCTGCCGTTTTGTTTACTGCTTACCATGGGATAAAACAGTGTGTCTTTAATCGCGGCGGGGATGCCCGGCCCGTTGTCGACGATTTTTATTTTAGCGACCAGCGGGTGGCGTTTTCCCTGAATGGTCATTTGTCGCTCTATGCGGGTGACGATGGTAATTTGCGGATCCGGCGTGCGGTTTTCGGTGAGCGCCTGTACGCTGTTTCTTATGATATTCAGTACGGCCTGCTGAATCATGTCCTGGTCAATATGAATGTCCGGAATACTGGGGTCGTAATCCCGAATGATGGTAATGGCATTACTGGCATCTACGTTCATAAGGCTACGGACTTTCTCCAGTGCCTGATGCAGGTTACTCCACTGCAGGCGTGGCAGAGAGTTTGGCCCAAGCAGCCGGTCTACCAGATTACGCAGGCGGTCAGACTGCTCGATGATCATCTGCGTGAATTCTTTGTGTTCTTCCGGAAGCTCTTTTTCCAGCAGCTGCGCGGCCCCCCGAATGCCACCCAGCGGATTCTTTATCTCATGTGCCAACCCACGAACCAATTCTCTGGCCGCATAGTGCTGAGCATGTTGCAGATTTTCTCGGGATATTTTGCGTTGCTGATCGATTTTTTTGACTTCGAACAACAGGTGCGGCTGATCGTCAATATGCAAATTAGTTACGGTTAGATCTGCCAGCACAAAGCGGTTATCTTTAAAGCACAGTTTGACTTCGTTTTCGGTAAAGTCTTCGCCGCGCCGAAAGGCTGCCCGCAATCGTGATGTATCAATGCTCTCCGGCATAAAACATTCGGATAGGGGATGTCCTGATAACTGCTTGCTGCCTGTTTCAAACAACGCTTCGCCAGCATGATTGACATAGGTAATATTCAGCTGCCTGTCGATCATGACAAGCGCGGTATTAAGGCTGTTTAGCAGCTGTTTTGTTTCAAACTCGGTGGCTTGCATGCCGAGCAAGTCTCCTGTTGCACGATAATGGTGCATTGTAGCGCGCTCTGCCAGATTAGCGTGAATTAAACTATTTCTTGCTTTTCCGTATGAACCGCAATGGTGCGGGGGCTGCG
Source organism: Alteromonas sp. H39 (assembly GCF_047556435.1). Classification (GTDB taxonomy): domain Bacteria; phylum Pseudomonadota; class Gammaproteobacteria; order Enterobacterales; family Alteromonadaceae; genus Alteromonas. The sequence goes on along the minus strand of NZ_CP180210.1, from coordinate 3,391,327 downwards.
CTATGATTGACCGCTAATTGTTATTAATTAACGCTGATGCCTGATGCAAATACAGCGTTTGTTTCTCTGTAGATGCAAGAGTCTTGCCCTTATTGTCAATCCATTCAATGTAGTAGTCGTGCGCGCCACGGTTTATTCCGCTGAGGTGGAACATACCGGTAGCATTGGTTTCGACAACGCTGCCGTCAAACCAAAGCTGGAAGCGGCCACCGGCGCTGGCTGGCGTAGCAGTACTGGTGATCGTGAAGTTGCCAAGATTATTGCGGATAGTGGCTTCGGGTTGCGGCGTCGTGATGTTAACGCTGTATTCGATCTTTTCTTTTGCGGCATTGTTACTCGCGGCGGCGCGCTTAACGATAGCCGGATCAGCAATCGATTCCGAGACATTTTCGGTAGAAGGGGGCATGGAAACCGACTCACTGCCTTTCACAGGGGTATCGGTATACAACACTGTACCGTCTTCTTTCACCACCTTATATACATCCTGAGCCACTACCGGGCTGGTTATCACAGTAAGCAAAAGTAATGGTGCAGTGATTAATTTCATAAGGCCTCGGTTACAAGCAAAAGACATATCGGTAAGACAGGCTGGCAACAGGAAAATTCCGCTGTTCGCGTTTTCCTACCGGGTTTCGCACTCTGCCTGGCAGAATGCTTCTCCTTTCCTAGTGTAGGTATACAGTGATACTGCTACTTATACTAGACAACTGTCAGACATAAAAAAAGCCCGCATCAGCGGGCTTTCGTATTTCTTTCAGCGTGTGGTTATACGCTGTAGTACATGTCAAACTCAACAGGGTGAGTTGTCATAGCAAGTTTGGTCACTTCTTCCATCTTAAGATCGATGTAGGCATCAATCATGTCGTCAGTCATAACGCCACCGGCTTTCAGGAAGTCACGATCGTTATCCAGCGCTTCCAGTGCCATTTCCAGTGAGCTGGCAACGGTTGGGATTTCAGCGGCTTCTTCTGGCGGCAGGTCATAAAGATCTTTATCCATAGAGTCGCCAGGGTGGATCTTGTTCTTAATCCCGTCCAGGCCAGCCATCATCATGGCAGTAAACGCCAGGTAAGGGTTAGCTGTTGGGTCAGGGAAACGAACTTCGATACGACGAGCTTTGTCGCTGGTTACGTAAGGAATACGGATAGACGCTGAACGGTTACGCGCTGAGTATGCCAGCATAACCGGTGCTTCAAAGCCTGGGACCAGACGCTTATACGAGTTAGTCGATGCGTTAGAAAACGCATTAATTGCGCGTGCGTGCTTGATGATACCGCCGATGTAGTAAAGCGCTTCATCAGACAAACCTGCGTACTTGTCACCCGCAAAAATGTTCTTACCATCCTTAGAGATAGACTGGTGGCAGTGCATACCTGAACCGTTGTCGCCCACCAGAGGCTTAGGCATAAAGGTAGCAGTATGACCGTAAGCATGTGCTACGTTGTGAACAACATACTTGTAAATCTGAATTTCGTCAGCTTTCTTAACCAGTGTATTGAATTGGCAGGCAATTTCGTTCTGGCCAGCGGTAGCAACTTCATGGTGGTGCGCTTCGATAACCAGACCCATTTCTTCCATTACCATACACATAGCTGTACGGATATCATGCGCTGAGTCTACCGGTGGTACCGGGAAGTAACCGCCTTTAACACCAGGGCGGTGAGCTAAGTTACCGCCTTCAAACTCCGCGCCTGAATTCCATTTGGCTTCTGAAGAGTCGATTTTGTAAAAAGAACCGGCCATATCAGTGTGGAATTTCACGTCGTCAAACATGAAAAACTCTGGCTCTGGACCAAAAAATACCGTGTCGCCAATGCCAGTTGATTTCAGATACTCTTCAGCGCGGCGGGCAACAGAACGCGGATCACGCTCGTAACCTTCCATTGTTGATGGCTCAAGAATGTCACACGTTACGTTTACCTGAGCTTCTTCTGCAAACGGGTCTACCACGACAGTGCTGGCATCCGGCATCAGGATCATGTCTGACTCGTTGATTCCTTTCCAGCCAGAGATTGAAGAGCCGTCGAACATCTTTCCTTCTTCAAAGAACTCTTCATCAACCTGACTAACAGGGATAGATACGTGCTGTTCTTTACCTTTTGTATCGGTGAAGCGCATATCAACAAATTTCGCTTCACTCTCTTTAATTAGCTCTAATGCCTTTTCAACTGACATCGTGTCCTCCAGGTTTGGTATGTAAAAATGCGAAGCGATCAGTCTCGCCTCAACAAGATAGAAAAACGGAAGCGATATTCATGCCAGCTATCTCAGGGCGAAGTTATCGGGGATAGCAGCCCGCCACAACAGGAAAAATGCAAACCAGTGCACCATATTGGTGCTTGCTCGCTCCAAATGCGTGCAATGTTTTCATCGCTTATGTAGACATTGCCCGATTGACTTTACGCTAACTTTGGCCGCTTTGCTAAACGAGATGTGAAAATTATCGTTGCAGCGCAGGCTCGGAAAAATAAACCCATAGCAAGAATTGGTCAGTAGCGGCGCTCTGACAGGTTATTATTTTGGCAAAGCAGGCAACCACAACACACAGACACATTTATCTAAAAGCAGCCAAAAACCCGGAATTGGCGCTAGGTGTCAGAGAATTGTTCAGCTAACACCTTGTATCGACTTTACTTTAACGAGCAATCCGGTGTTATCTGAATAGCTTTCCACCAATCTGAACAGCTTTTGCACAGATTAATTTTTGGATACAACGTATTCGCGCCTGTTATTTACTGCCAATAGCCTATATAATCGCGCCCAATTTTTACCCCACCTATGCGGATCTTCGCAGCGCCACGGAAGCCACTTCGGTCCCACAGGTCTTTGAATTGAGATTTATACATGACGTCTACTCCACACCTTAACGATATTAGTAAGTTAAGGAATATCGCCATCATCGCGCACGTTGACCACGGTAAGACTACTCTGGTAGATAAACTGCTACAGCAGTCCGGCACACTGGAAAGCCGCGGCGAAGCACAAGAACGTGTGATGGACTCCAATGACATCGAAAAAGAGCGTGGTATTACCATCCTGGCGAAAAACACCGCCATCAACTGGAATGGCTACCGCATAAACATCGTTGACACTCCTGGACACGCCGATTTCGGTGGTGAAGTAGAGCGTGTTATGTCGATGGCTGACTCGGTTTTGCTGCTGGTAGATGCGCAGGAAGGCCCGATGCCGCAAACCCGTTTCGTGACGCAAAAAGCGTTTGCGCAGGGGTTGAAGCCGATTGTGGTTATTAACAAAATTGACAAGCCTGGCGCACGTCCTGACTGGGTAATGGATCAGGTGTTTGACCTGTTCGACAACCTGGGCGCGACTGACGAACAGCTGGACTTTGAAGTGGTCTACGCGTCCGCGCTAAATGGTTGGGCGTCGCACAGCTCTGATGAAACCGGCACCGATATGACACCGCTTTTCGAGACGATTATCGATAAAGTGGCTGAGCCAAACGTTGATTTAGACGGCCCATTCCAAATGCAAATCTCGCAGCTGGACTATAACTCCTACGTAGGCGTTATTGGTGTTGGCCGTATCAAGCGCGGTAAAGTGAAAGTTAACCAGCAGGTAACTGTAGCGACAGCTGACGGCAAAACCCGCAACGGGAAAGTAGGTCAGGTACTGGGCTATCTTGGTTTGGATCGACACGAAGTTGATGTGGCCAGCGCAGGCGACATCATTGCTATCACTGGTCTGGGCGAACTGAAAATCTCTGATACCGTTTGTGATGTGAATGCGGTAGAAGCGATGCCTCCACTTACGGTTGATGAGCCTACGGTGACCATGACATTCCAGGTAAACACTTCGCCATTCTCTGGTAAAGAAGGTAAATACGTGACTTCACGTAATATCCTTGATCGCCTGAATGACGAACTGGTGCACAACGTTGCACTGCGTGTTGAAGAAACCGAGAACCCGGATAAATTCCGTGTGTCAGGTCGTGGTGAACTACACCTGGGTATCCTGATTGAGAATATGCGTCGTGAAGGCTACGAGCTGGCAGTGTCGCGTCCGGAAGTTATTCTGAAAAAAGATGAGAACGGCAACATCGAAGAGCCGTTTGAAACCCTGACAATCGATTGTGAAGACGAAGATCAGGGTTCCGTCATGGAACAGCTGGGCTACCGTAAAGCTGAGCTGACCAATATGACGCCAGATGGTAAAGGCCGTGTTCGCATAGACTTTATCATTCCAAGCCGGGGCCTGATTGGCTTCCAGACCGAATTTATGACCCTGACTTCAGGATCGGGTCTGCTGTATCACACGTTCGATCACTACGGCCCGCATAAAGGTGGCAAGATTGGTCAGCGTAAGAACGGCGTACTGATCGCAAACGCACCAGGCAAAGCACTGACAAACGCCCTGTTTAACTTACAGGAGCGTGGTCGTCTGTTTATCGGTCACGGTGTAGAAGTTTACGAAGGTATGGTTATCGGCATTCACAGCCGCGATAACGACCTCACAGTAAACGCTCTGAAAGGTAAGCAGCTGACAAACGTTCGTGCTTCTGGTACGGACGAAGCGCAGACCCTGGTACCACCTATCGTGATGTCACTGGAACAGGCGCTTGAGTTTATTGATGACGATGAGCTTGTCGAAGTTACCCCTAAGAGCATTCGTATTCGTAAGAAACTTCTGACTGAGAACGAGCGTAAACGCGCCTCTCGTGAGAAAAAAGACTAAGAGTTATCGCGCTGTCCGGCAGCGCAGGTAACACAAAAGGCAGTGCAGTGATGCACTGCCTTTTTTTGTTTTTTCGCCTCTTCGACACGCGCGACGATAAAAAGCACGCACAGCACTATACGTGCAGCTTTTTCCTTTACATTGCATGAGGTTCCCGCTTGCGAAACCCGACAATACCGATATGCTGAGAGGAGGCAAACAGGAAAGGTGGTTTATGTCCGCATTATCGATAGCGGTTGTTGAAGATGACGCCATTACACTGGAAATGATTACCACGGCGTTAGAGAACCGTCTTGGGGCGACAGTATTTGCGTTTGATAATAGTAAAGCGGCCCGGGACTTTCTTTTACAACAGACAGAAGCGTCAATTGACCTGGTGATCAGTGACCATCATATGCCTGAATACGATGGGCTGACATTATTAAAAACCTGCATTGCGTCATCATTGAATGTCCCTTTTTTGCTCGTTACGTCCGAAGCCAGCAGGGACATGGTGATTTCAGCGAAAAAGCTCGGCGCTTCCGGTTTTCTGGCAAAACCGGTAAACATGGCAGAGCTTGCCAATAAAGTGCTGGAAATTACCGCCGGAAGTTAACCTTTTCTGTTGGCGATGCATGTCTGAGGCATGTCAATTTTCGCTTAAGTAATAAAGAGATGAGCTAAAAAGGCGCTAGTTTCCTCTGCGTCCAGCCTTTACACTGATGATATGGAAAATCAGCATCAGGAAATCCGAGTGAATCCGCTTTTTGATCAAACACCAGACAGAACATCGCGCTATTCTTTTAAGTGGGAAAAGTATAAAGGTCAGGACATTATCCCGGCCTGGGTTGCCGACACAGAATTTCGCTGTGCGCAGCCCATCCTTGACGCGATTTCCTCGCAAACCGGGCACGGAAACTTAGGTTATGTATTGCCGGGTCAGTTCGAGCCAGGTCTGAAGGCCATTCAGCGTTGGCTGAAAGAAAAGCATAACTGGGATATCGATACTGACTGGATTGTCTGGGCGCCTGGTGTCGTACCAGCATTTAATGTGGCTTGTAAGGCGTACTGCGAGCCAGGTGACAAAGTCATGGTGCAAACACCTAACTACCCGCCATTACTGGCAGCGCCTAAGCTGAACGGGCTTGAACGTGTGGACATCGGTACGGTTATGGAGAATGGCCGCCCGACACTGGACTTTGATGCACTGGAAGCCAATGCCGCCGATCCTGACTGTAAATTATTTATTCTCTGTAATCCTATGAATCCGGTGGGCTCGGTGCTGACACAAAGCGAGATGGATCGGGTAGCGGACATCTGCCATCGTCACAACGTAACGTTATGTTCCGATGAAATCCATTGCGATTTAATTTTAGAGCCAGGTTGCCAGCATATACCGGCCGGACGGGAAGAGGCGTTGAAAGATAGCAGTGTGACGCTGATGGCGGCCAGCAAAACCTTCAATATTGCTGGTCTTGGCGCAGCCTTTGCCATTATTCCTAATCGCAAGTTACGCATGCAGTTTACGCAAGCGGCAGCCGGAATTGTGCCCTGGGTAAGCTTGATGGGGTTGGTGGCTACCGAGGCTGCCTTTACCCGCTGTGATGAGTGGCATCAGGCCCAGCTTGCATATTTGCGCGAAAACCGGGAGATGGTAGTAGCAGCGATAAATGCCATTGAGGGACTGTCTGTGCATGTGAATGAAGCGACTTTCCTGGCCTGGGTGGATGCCAGCGGCCTCGGAGTAGAAAACGTTCAGAAGTGGGCAGAGTCCAAAGGTGTGGGGCCATCCCCGGGGGCAGACTTTAACCAAAAAAACCATTTTCGTATCAATTTCGGCTGCTCGAAATCGATGCTGCAGGACATCCTCGCGCGACTGGCCTCATAGCTTAAGCGCCGGGCAGAAGGGGCTGGCTTAAAATCACTGGCCCCATTGCTCTTCACTGCGCTTGCCCTCTCGCGTTCTGACCTATTACAGGCATGGAGTTGGGCTGCGAGAACGCCGTGTGATATCGGTTATGTAAACAGGCTAAACAGCTTGTATCCCCCCAGACCTACGACAACGGAAACAACAACTATTCCCAGCAGATTGCTCCAGGCACCGTTTTTAAATTCCCCCAAGGCTTTACTTTTATTCATAACAACCAACAGAAAGATGGCAATAATGGGTAACAGAAGGCCATTCGCCGCCTGAGCAAACAGGATGGCCGAAAGTGGCTTGAAGTTAAGGCTGGCAACGGCAACACCACACGCAATAACCAGCCCCCAGACCAGCCTGAAGGCCGGACTTTTCATGTCATCAGACAGAGAAAGTGCACCGCAAACTGCAAACGCAGCAGCCAGTGGTGCAGTGATAGCACTGGTAAGCCCGGCGGAGAATAGCCCTAATGCAAAAAAGGCCTGTGCCCAGTCACCCAGAACAGGCTTTAACTGCTCGCCGATGTTCCCCGCATCCAGTGTTGCAGCCTGCTGGTAAAACGCGGTCATTGCCGTGGCCACAACAACCAGAGTTATCAGGCCGCCCATGGAAATGGCGGTAGCAGATTGTTTGCGACAAGCATGAATTGCACTGGCTTTATCCAGCCCCCGGGTATTCTTAGCCACAAGGCTGGCGTGAAGAAACAGGTTGTAAGGCACGATGGTGGTGCCGATCAGGGCCAAAATCGTGGTAATGGCCCCTACATCCAGGGTTGGGCGGGCAAATTGTGAGAGCATGGCTTGCCAGTCAGGAGAGGCAACCAGCAGGGTCAGAAAAAAGACGCCTGCCATGATAAATACCAGCGCAACCAACACCGATTCAATCCATTGATGCTGACCTGTCCATAATAACAACGCCGCAAGCGCGCCCAGTAGCAACGCCCAGCCCGCCGTCCCCATGTCGTAAAAAGCATTTAAGCCAATGGCTGCCCCAGTGAGGTTTCCGGATTCATAAGCCGCATTTCCAATACCAATTGCGCTGACAATTAGTGCAATGCACACCCCTCGCAACCAGGGATGGCGTATCATGTCTTTCATTCCCGAAGACAGCCCCTGTCCTGTGGCGATCCCCAATCGAGCTGCCATGTCCTGCAAAACAATGGTGGCAATAATGGAAAACAGCAGTGCCCATACCAGGTGGAAGCCGTAGTTTGCCCCCGCCAGACTGGCTGTAGTGATTGTGCCTGGGCCGATAAAGGCTGCAGCGATGATAAAACCGGATTTATCTTTTGCCATATAATACTCACGTGATTCTAGTTATTGTTGTAAGGGCTTGTTATTGTGCGGCTATCAGGGAAGGTTAGCATAGGTCTATGGTCGCTTGGGTCTATAGCCAGGTTGCGAATCAATACGGTCTTTGCAGGCCAGACCGGTGAAGTCAAAAGACAACCGGCCTGGTTGTAAGTACCAAAGGGCAGCCCATAAACACGCTTTTTCGACGGTAAGTCCCGCATCAAGAGCAATGACCATGTTTTGCGAAATTAACCATGCGTTATTCAGGACTCAAAGAGAGACAACAAACTTGTGCTAACCTTTACCAGCAGGATACCGGTTTTAGCGGAATTACTGCAAGTGAGCCGGACATCAGTTTATTTTATTGAAGGAATCTTTGCGTGAAAACGCTTCAGGAGTTAAGTGCTCTGCCAAAGTTCAGCGCCATCCTGCCATCCTACTACGAGATGGACGGGCTGATATTTGCTGTTGCAGCGTCGCCCGAAATACCCATGCCGGAAACCTGGATGCCCTGGTTAATTCAGCAGTCGGGTAGCACCATGGTCAGCGAAGATGTGGATGAACTGGCTGAATGTTTGATGGAAACACTGCGTGATCACCTTAGCGCGATGCGCACGCAGGATAATTATTTGCCGCTGGCGTGCCGATGGCAGGAGGGGGCGACAATTCCTGAGTCGCTTGAGCATTGGCTTGGTGGCGTCTTAAAAGGGCATCAACTGCTTGAGTCAATATGGCGAAATGCGTGGGAAAGAAAGGCGAAAAGTGAGACTTTATCAGCCGATGAAGAAGATCCTGCAACGCGTCTGGCGCGCTGTCTCAAGCTTTTTTCCACACTGGCCCGACATAAATTAGCTTTATCGCAGCGCTCAGGTGAAAATGCCGACAAGCTACGTGACAATCTTCCCGTATTATGGCGACAGTTGCCTGCAATGCTTCAGGAGTATGTAACATTGTCTGGGGATCTTGCGCAGGCGCTGCCCAATCAGTTTGAGATGTTTACCAAAATCCCGAATGCCTGAGCAGCATTAAGGTGAGCAATCCGTGTAGAGGCAACCTTTCAATGCCGGCCTTTTTTGCCCTTGAAAAGTGGCGGATATTAATCATGCTCAACAGCGCGCAGGAAAACACACTGTTCGGACGCTCACTCACGTTCGCTGAGAGTTGGCTTTAGCGCTGATGTTGCCTCTGGCTTAGCGTATTGCGCAGTGTAGCCACATAGGTATCCAGCTCCATTCTGGCCTGTTCATACGCCGTACTCAGTTCCGCAGATTCGGGTTGTTGGCGAAGCGCATTGAAGGCGATATCTGTTCGTTCCAACAGGTACTTAAGGTGCTTATTGCTCACGTCCATGATGTTTCCTGATGTTTGACCGACTACTGCCTGTAGGTCGGTGCTAGCGATTAGATAAATACGTGACTCTCACAACATCAATCGTTGTTGGAGTACTCACCTCTATCGTTGACGTCGCGATTTAGAACGGTTTTACCACTGCCAGAATAACAATTGCGAGTAAGATTAAAACGGGCGCTTCGTTCAGAAAGCGATAAAACGTCGACGAGTGACAATTTTCATTACGTGCAAATTGCTTCCATAGTTTAAACAGATAGAAGTGATAGCCGTAAACTGCAAACAAAAGCGCAATTTTTACGTGGAGCCAGGCCGATACACGAAACCAGTCCATGCCATAACTTGCTATCAGCCAAACACCGAAAAAAAGCGTCAGAAAGGCAAATGGAGTGACGAAAAACCACAGTCTGCGTTCCATTATGATGAACTGATCTTTGACTTCCTGAGAAGTGGCGCTGGCATGATAGACAAACAGTCGGGGCAAATAAAAAATCCCCGCCATCCATGCAATCATAAAAAAGATATGGAGGGCTTTTAACCATAAAATAAACATGACTGACTTCTCTTATCTGTGATCACCGGCGAGGCCGGCTATGTTGTGAACTGGCAGATAACCCGTTCAAGTTGTTCCTCTCTGCACGGTCTTAACGCCCGGAATCTGCAGCGGCAGCGCTTCTGTGCAGCTGATGTCATGGTCACTCCTGACCCGCTAACAGACATAAATCCAATACCACGGAGGCGTTAGTATCGTGCTTTTTGCAGGAAGCTTTGCAGTATATTCCAGGTGATTACTCCCTGGATTTCTGCTGGTTCGTTATCGTAAATGAATACTGCACCAGAGCGTGAATTTTTCAGTTTTTCGTACACTTCATGCAGCGTCATCTGACCGCTAAGGCCTTCCATATCATGGTAGGTTAATGCCTGCGCGTCGTGTTCCAGGCTCACATTGTATTGTACCAGCTGGTAATGCACATCAATTTCAAATCGTGATTGCTGTACCACAATGTCCGTCGGATTCTTTTCCAGATAATCTGATATCGCTTTTTCCGGTGCATCGATGAAAAGTTTGTACTCTGTGGTCATGGCCGCCAGCACACCGGTTTTCTCCAGTGCCTCGCGAATCGATGAGATAGCGTAAGGTAAATTCTGGTAGTCAAGCTGGCGAATGAATACTGAGCGGTTACCGAAAAATTGTGTTGCTGTGACATATGCCGGCACTATCACCAGCATGGCAGGCAATATTATCTGCGGTGAATAAGATAACTCCATGACTGCCGAAAGCGCGGCTAAAGGCGCGTGAAGCACTGCTGTCAGCATGCCGGCCACACCCAGTAATGCAAAGCTGCTGGTGTATTCCTGCACGTTAATCACTGACGATAGGGGAAGCAGTAGCACCGCACCTGCCAGCATCCCGATAACCATCACCGGTCCCATGATCCCGCCGGGAACACCAAGACCAATCGCGCATACTGCGAGAACAAATTTGGCAACCAGCACTGCGCTGAGGATCAGTGTGCCGGGCTGCGACTCAAATAAGTTTTCTACATCAATGAAGCTTGCACCAAGCGCTTCGGGTAATACCACGCCGACAGCACCGGTAATAAGCGCTGCAAGAATAAGACGCCAGATCATACTGACCGGACGAAATAAGGTCATAATTCGCATAAGCTGGTTGTTAAAAAGCGTTGCCAGCATACCCAGGACAATGCCCAGTATAATCAAATATAAATACATCCACTCGCTGAATACGGCAAAAGAGAGAAAAGACAACTCATTAACTTCTCCAAAGACCATCCGGGTGAGCACAGAACCGCAGGCAGCAGCCAGCATGACAGGAACGAACATATGGATTTTGTATTCCCGTAGTACCACCTCCATCACGAAGATGACTGCGGCAAACGGAGTATTAAACGACGCAGAAATACCAGCTGCAATGCCGCATCCAGCAAGGATCCGGATACTGTTATAAGGAAGTCTGAGCCATTGGCCGAGAAAGCTGCTGCCCGCCGCTCCAAGGTGAACAGACGGACCTTCTCTACCCACGACAAAACCGCCGGCTAAGGCCAGCATACCGCCAAAAAACTGGTTGATAGTTGTCCGGAAGGGCACATGCCCATAGTAATACTTCACCCGATGAATGATGAACGGAATGCCCATTCGGTAGTGTTTGAAGCCGGTAATAAAAGCAATGCTCAAAATGAGCAGCACACTGATGAGCGGCATCAGGAAATATACCGGCCACTGGTTATCAAACCAGCTACCCAGGGTACCGAATGCAGAGGTCTCTACCCACTCAACACAAAGCCGGAACAGAATGATCAGCATTGCCGCACTCACACCGGCAATGATGCCCAGAATACACAACTGAACAGAGGTTCTTGGATGAGCAAGTTCTTGTCTTAAAGCCGACAGGCGCATGGTGTGGTACAGTGAATCCGTTACATTCCAGGCATGTTATCACAACTGCTTGGTAATCATCATCTTATGGTAGATAAAACAGACACATGACAATGACCCCCGAGCAGTTAAAAGCGCGCTACGGCACATTCAGACTCTCTTTACTGGTGCTGCTGGCAATGATGGCGATGGCATTTTTCGGTTACCAGCTTGCAGGTTACCTGCAGGATACCGACAACAAGCAACGTGAGGCAATGGCTGAGACCAAAGCGCTGCTGGAAGAACAAAATACCGCGCTGAATACCCGCGTCAATCAACTTGAAGTTGCGCTTCAGCTGGCCCTGCAGGAGACCCGCAATGAACGTGATATTCAATCGACGTTACAGGATGAAATCCACAATTTGCGATCGCGCCTGGATTTTTATGAGAATGTCATGGCACCAGAGACAACGCAGGAGGGGTTTTATATTGATGGCGTCCAGATATTTGCTACCAATACACCTTATTTATACCAGTTGCGTTTTGTCCTTCTGCAGCAGCGCGACAATCGCGCCATTGTAAAAGGCGATCTGGCAATCAGTATTACCGGTAACCTGAATAATGAACGGGTGACTTTAGAAGCAGGCTCGGCAGACTTTTTGCCGGAAGGTACTATTCACTATCGTTTTAAATTCTTTCAAACCGTAAATGTGAATTTCAGCTTGCCAGAAGGGTTTGAACCTGAATTCCTGCATTTTGAAACAAACGTTTACCAGTATACGACCTTACGTGGTAACTACCAGCGGACTATCTCCTGGCGCGACAGCGCTACGCAGGAAAATATGTCATCAGAGACGTCAATGCAAATCAGCTTGGATAACCAAAGCCAGAGGGAAGAGGGGAGCTAGTTGACGAGCTCCTTCACAGTATTTCAGCATCGCCACTGTTTATATTTTACCTTCACAGTGGCGATGCCATGAATGCTGGCGTGAGGTCACGCTTTGCGTTTATGCAAACCAGTGGCGGGTGCGGTTGGCAAACCACACCAGCGATAGCATAACAGGCACCTCTACGAGTACCCCTACGACCGTTGCCAGTGCCGCGCCTGACTGCAGCCCGAACACGGAAATGGCTACGGCAACGGCTAATTCAAAAAAATTCGAGGTGCCAATCATACAGGCAGGCGCGGCGACGTTATGCGGCAGCTTCAGCCACTTTGCCAGCCAGTACGCAAGCGCAAAGATGCCGTAGGTTTGGATAAGCAGCGGAATGGCTATCAGTACAATGGCTTCAGGTCGTGACAGAATCGTTTCAGATTGAAAGCCAAAAAGCAGGGTAACGGTAGCCAGCAGCCCGATAACTGACCAGGGCTTCATGGTGGCAAGGAAGCTATCTATTCGACTGTGATCATTGCCCTTGTCCAGGCCTTTGCGAACAAAGGCACCAGCCAGCAGCGGTACTACCACATAAAGCACAACGGAAAGCAGCAAGGTGTCCCATGGCACCGTAATGTCGGTCACGCCCAGCAGTAAGCCGGCGATAGGTGCGAAGGCGAAAATCATGATCACGTCATTGATCGATACCTGCACCAGAGTGTAGTTGGCATCGCCACGGGTGAGTTGGCTCCATACAAATACCATCGCGGTGCAAGGCGCAACACCAAGCAGAATCATTCCCGCGATATATTCGCTGGCCGTTTGTGGGTCCACCCAGTCGGCAAATAAGCCTTTGAAAAACAGCCAGCCAAGCAGCGCCATCGTAAAAGGCTTGATAAGCCAGTTTATGACAAGGGTCAGAATAAGGCCCTTGGGCTTCTTACCCACGTCCTTAATGGAAGCAAAATCAATTTGCACCATCATCGGGAAAATCATCAGCCAGATGAGTATGGCTATCACCAGGTTAACATGCGCATATTCAATGCCGGCAACGGCCTCAAAAAAGCCGGGCGCCAATGTGCCAGCTGATATACCGACAATAATCGCCAGCCCCACCCAAACGCTCAGGTATCGTTCAAAAAGTCCCATGTATCGCTCCTAAATGCTGCGCTGATTAACGCGTTGACTCACTTGTTCTGCAGTTTCTACCCGCTCTGAGTAACGGTCGACAAAATGCGTTTTGTTGTCGCGTAACAGCAGCGTAAACTTCATCAGCTCTTCCATCACATCGACGATGCGGTTGTAGTAGGGCGATGGTTTCATCCTGTCGTTTTCATCGAACTCCATAAAGGCCTTGGGAACTGAAGACTGATTGGGGATGGTGACCATTCGCATCCAACGGCCCAGTATTCTGAGCTGGTTCACGGTGTTGAAAGACTGCGAGCCGCCGCATACCTGCATGACTGCCAGCGTTTTTCCCTGCGTAGGGCGAACGCCCCCCATATTTAGCGGAACCCAGTCTATCTGACTTTTGAAAATGCTGGTCATCGAACCATGGCGTTCTGGCGAACACCATACCTGTCCTTCTGACCACATCATCAGGTCGCGCAATTCCTGTACCTTGGGGTGAGAGGCATCTTCAGTATCTGTCTGCGGTAGCCCGTCCGGATTAAAAATGCGGGTTTCAGCACCAAATTGATTCAGGATCCGGGCGCTTTCCTCTACAACCAGACGACTGAATGCGCGCGGCCGTAATGAGCCGTACAGCAGCAGAATTCTGGGCTTGTGAGTAGAGAATGTGCTAACAAAGTTCGCAGCCGACGGTGTTTCAAAGCAGTCCGGTTCTATGTTCGGAAGGGCATCATGCTGTAGGGTCATGCTTGCGCTCCTGCCTGGCAAAGTTCGGCCAGCAACGACTTTTTACTTTTACAACGTCGGGCTATCGTAACCAGTTTGCTAACTCGGTTTTCTATTTCATCAATACATTCATCGAAGGCCCGTGAGATAACGTCGTCACTGCCTTCAACTTTAGATGGGTCGGCCAACCCCCAGTGCACTTTACAACTTTTGCCGAAATACACCGGACAGGACTCACCGGCTGCGGAGTCACAGACAGTAATGACTACATCAGGCTCGAAGTCTTCAAAATCGTCCCACGACTGACTGGTAAGATCGTTGGTTGGATACCCTTTCTCCTGCAGAAATCGTAAGCTAAGCGGGTGCACTTCCCCTGCCGGCTGACTTCCGGCGCTGCGGGCTTCTATTGCACCGTCAGCGAGCTGGTTGGTGATGGCCTCAGACAAAATACTTCTGCACCGGTTATGGGTACAGATATACAGAATTTTCACTACAGTTTTCTCCTTATGGACTGTTGATTTTTGCTGTGCACATTCACCGCAGTGTGTGTCGCCCCGACTATACGGGTGTTCGAAGTGCTGGTGGCCTGAATCGAAAACATTCGAAGCAGTTAGGCTGTACACAGGCACTGCCCGAGTAGGGCGTCATGGAAGCCTTTTACCCTTAGTCACAGTCTTTAACTTAGCCCACCAGGCTTGCAGAACGACTTCGCGACCTAAAGGCTTCCGTTCAGACCAAAATTTGCACACCAAAAATGAATAGCCCTTAGCAACAGATCCTACTGTTCTGACTGTGTTGCAGTCTTTTCAGCGCATCGTTGTAATAACCGGGGGTGTTGTCAGACGTAAGCGAAATCACGTCTCGTGCCCACTCTGGTAAATCAGGGTGCAAACGGTAGTACACCCATTTTCCGCGACGCTCATCCTGCACCAGGCCGCACTTTCGTAACGACGCCAGATGTCTGGACGTTTTAGGCTGGTCGAGCTGTAGTGCGATCATCAGGTCGCACACACAGGCTTCTCCGACATGCTGAATAAGCAGCATCGATTGCAGCCGGGTGTCATCAGCAAGGCATTTGTAGAACTGGCAAGGATCCATAACCAACACATGCGAAATAAAACATATGTGAATTTTCGTATGTGTTGGTGTAAATGTCAACGAATCCATCAGCGAAGGTGACAGAAATAGACACGCAGACTTATTGAGTCGAGCAGACTTTTCCTGGTTTGTTTCACCTGATTGAATCTTGCTGCGTTAACGCCAGACAAGACAAAAAAGTCTGATGTTAAAAAATACGGGGAAAGAGGAAGCTGAGAGAAGTGTATAAAAAGAAAAGAGAGTGTCAGTGTGGGGCGTACACTGGTGTAAAACTAGTTCGCTAGCGTCTCATTATTCTCTGACAATGCCAGTAGTACTTTTATAAAACTTTTTGTTTGCTGACTATTTGAAAACTGGATCATTTTTTTACTTTTAGTGTCAGTAAATGCCACATGATATTTATTTACAGATATATTTTTTACAGGCGGAAATGTTTTTATTTCGCCTTCATTAAGGCTGTTTTTATTAATAGGAATTCTCACTTTTGTATCTTAGTAGGGGGATGTTATTTCGGCAGGAAGCAGATAAAAGAGCCGGAAGACTCCGGCTCAGAATATTACAGGGATTTACAGAACAACTACGTTGTTCGCCTGCAGACCTTTTTGGCCATTTTCTACGTCAAACTTCACAGCCTGACCGTCAGATAAGGTTTTGAACCCTTCAGAAACAATCGAGCGGAAATGAACGAAAACGTCCTTGCCACCGTTGTCCTGAGTCAGAAAACCAAAACCTTTATCTTCGTTAAACCACTTAACTGTACCGTTCACAGAATTAGACATAATAGAAACCTTTTTTAAAAAATGAGCGGCGAAATAATTTTTTACTCGCCATCAAGCGTTAGATATGACTTGCCTAATAAAGCAGGTGAGTATCTTTAAACGACTTTTTGGGAAAAGGAGTGTGAAGAAAAAACAGTGCAGTAGTAGAAAAAGCTTTAATTATCTAAAGCCAGATCATAGTACTTACTATTTTTCGTGGTGTCTATCATATTTTGTCTTTTTATTTTTATTAGCGCTTTTTATGGTGAGTTATTATTTTTACTAACGCGAAGAATTACGCAATTTTATACGTTAGTTTAAAACAATAAAATGTATGTTTTTAGCGGTCCTTCCCCCACACATCAACGAGGTGTTTTAGCGCAGGAAAAGAACTGCATCAACGATGTGCTCTACCGCATATCAACGACTGTAGCCACTTTCTGCAAAACCTGCCTGCTTACGACATGCTTCAGTTCAGGGCTCGATGAGTGTCTATAGTCCTGTTCGCGCATTACTTGTTGTTTCTAACCGCTCTCAAAAATCCTCTTGCGCAACAGGAATATTTTTGTTTGACTGAAAAAAGAATCTTGTCGGAGTGCCTCGCTTTTTTCGAAGCAGGCTGAGACCGCAGTTGCGGGATCCGTTGAACCTGATCAGGCTAATACCTGCGAAGGGAACAAGAGAGTTGTCGCCGGGATCTGTATATCAGAACCGGTGGCTACTCTGTTCAACACTCCTGACAAGCAACTCGAACTTTTACATGAGAGTATGCTATGTCAACCACACAACGTCAGAATCGCCAGCAGGCGGAATCTTTTTTAAATACCCTGTCAGGCGATTATTTTCCGCAGTCTACCCGGGAATTTATTCGAGGCTCAGAAGACGATATCAGTGTGCCTTTTCGGCGCATCCATTTGAGCGAAACCCTGCACCAGCCAACACCCGGACGCACATTGCCACCAAACCCGCCGGTGGACGTTTATGACACGTCAAGTGTTTACGGCGAGCCTGGCTCAAAAGTGGACGTGCGTCAGGGGCTACCTAAGCGGAGAGCAAACTGGATTGCCGCGCGAAAGCAACAACCCGAACTGGGACTCACGCAGTTAGCCAGCGCCAGACGCGGTATCATTACCCCTGAAATGGAATTTGTGGCGTTGCGCGAAAACCTCGGCCGCGAGGATTTGCCCAATCCGGTTACGCCTGAATTCGTGCGCGACGAGGTCGCCAAAGGCCGCGCTATCATTCCGGTGAATCACAATCACCCGGAATCCGAACCCATGATCATCGGTCGCAATTTCCTGGTGAAAGTGAATGCCAATATCGGCAATTCCTCGGTGACGTCATCCATTGAGGAAGAGGTGGAAAAGCTGGTGTGGGCAACGCGCTGGGGCGCCGATACGATCATGGATTTATCTACCGGCCGGAATATTCATCAGACCCGCGAATGGATATTACGTAACAGCCCAGTGCCAGTAGGAACCGTACCTATCTATCAGGCACTGGAGCGTGTGGGCGGTATTGCCGAAGATCTGAATTGGCCAACCTTCCGACAGGTACTCCAAGAGCAGGCAGAGCAGGGTGTCGACTACTTTACCATTCACGCAGGGGTACTCCACGACTTCATCTCGCTTACCGCAAACCGGGTTACCGGCATTGTCTCACGTGGCGGGTCCATCATGGCAAAGTGGTGTATGGCACATAAGTCAGAGAGCTTTTTGTATCGGCACTTCCGTGAGATATGTGAGCTTTGCGCCAGATATGATATTTCTCTGTCACTTGGCGATGGTTTGCGTCCAGGCTCTATTGCAGATGCCAACGACGAGGCGCAGTTTGCTGAGCTTAGAGTGCTGGGCGAACTGACGCAAATTGCGTGGGAATACGATGTGCAGGTGATGATCGAAGGCCCTGGTCATGTGCCGATGCATAAAATCAAAGAGAATATGGATGAGCAGCTTAAGCACTGCCATGAAGCCCCGTTTTACACCTTGGGACCGCTAACTACGGATATCGCTCCCGGTTATGATCATATTACCTCGGGAATTGGTGCGGCAATGATTGGCGCTTTTGGGTGTGCCATGCTTTGCTATGTTACGCCCAAAGAGCATCTCGGCCTTCCCAACAAAGATGACGTGAAGCAGGGGCTTATCGCCTACAAAATTGCCGCGCATGCTGCGGATCTCGCGAAAGGACACCCGGGCGCACAGGCTCGTGATGATGCCATGTCCAAAGCGCGCTTCGAGTTTCGTTGGGAGGATCAGTTTAATCTGGCACTGGATCCGGTGACGGCTAAGGCCTATCACGACGAAACGCTGCCTCAGGAATCCAATAAAACTGCACAGTTTTGTTCAATGTGTGGGCCTAAATTTTGTTCGATGAAGATTTCACACGAGGTGCGTCAGTATTCCGGTCATCGCATTGACGTTGAAGTGCTCGATGCCACTGCAACGGAACAGCGCGCATGACACGTCCCATCGTCTGGAGCATTGCCGGCTCTGATAGCGGCGGCGGAGCTGGCATTCAGGCAGACCTGCACACTATGCACGCGCTGGGTGTGCATGGATGTACGGTGATCACGACCGTGACCGCGCAAAATTCTGTAACCACCACGGCGCTGTTTCCGTTGCCGGCAGCGCAGGTGCTCAGTCAGCTTTCCTGTTTACTGGAGGATTTACCTCCGGTAGCCATCAAGCTGGGCATCATCAGTAACCCAGATCAACTGAAAATGATTGCGCGGTTCCTGAAAAACTGGCCTGACGATATCAGAAGGCCGCTGGTGATATGGGATCCGGTTCTGGTTTCCACACAGAACGATGTGCTTTCAACGCTTACACGCGCGGATATTGCTGAACTGTTGCCTGAGGTTGATCTGATCACCCCGAATATGGCTGAACTTGCTGTACTGTCTGGTCACCGCGATCACGCTGACGTGGTGTTACCTCAGGCTGCCGACACCCTGCGTGAGTTGGGTGTGAAAGCCGTGCTTGTCACCGGCGTCGTCACTAACGACAGTACCGGGCGACGTGATTATCTGTTCTGCGATAGCGCAACCTTTACGCTTGAACAGCGGGAGGTAAAAACGTCACATGATCACGGCACGGGCTGCACATTGTCCTCAGCCATAGCCGCGTTTGCCGCCCATGACTATCCGCTTACAGACTGTCTGGTGTTAGCCAGTGCGTATGTGAATCGGGGGCTTCAACAGGCATCCGCGCTGGGGCAGGGACCCGGACCGGTTGCGCACACTGGGTGGCCTGATGTACTGTCTGCCTTCCCTGACATCCGGCTTGACGGGTTGCCTGACGTCACTCCCCGTTTTGCGCCGCTACCTGACCCGCCCGGACTTTACCCGGTAGTCGATTCCGTAGACTGGCTGCAACGGCTTCTGAAGATGGGGGTTAACACTCTCCAGCTACGCATAAAATCACCGCCATCACTGAACGTTGAAATGGCGATTTGTGAGGCAGTCGCACTGGGAAAGCGCTTTAATGCGCAGGTGTTTATCAATGACCACTGGGCCCTGGCAATCAAACACGGTGCGTTTGGTGTGCACCTGGGGCAGGAAGATTTGGCCGAAGCGGATCTTATGGCTATAGAAAAAGCCGGTCTGCGGCTGGGTATTTCTACGCATAGCTATTCTGAAATACTGATCGCCCTGAAATATTGCCCCTCTTACATCGCACTTGGACACATTTTTCCCACACAGACCAAATCGATGCCATCGCAGCCTCAGGGCCTGACGCGGCTGGCGCGCTACGTGAAGTTACTTAAGCCCACCGGCATACCGACGGTGGCAATTGGCGGAATAGGGCTCAGTAATGTTGATGATGTGGTGCAGACTAATCCGGATGGCATTGCTGTAGTCACCGCCATCACTCACTCTAATGACGCTCGCGCGGCGGTAACCGCGCTTAATCAAAGACTGGGCGCGAAGGGACGCCTAGAGGGAAATAAGGAAACCTCGGGTGCTGACTGATCAGGAGTACTTGCGCTATGGCGCATCGATGTGTCTGGAGGCTTTTGGTGAACACGGGCAGCTTACGTTAAAGAGAGCCCGGGTAACGGTAATTGGATTGGGTGGGCTGGGATGCGCAGCCAGTCAATATCTTGCTGCAGCCGGCGCCGGCACACTGGTACTGGTAGATGATGACACTGTACAGCTAAGTAATCTTCAGCGTCAGGTACTTTACACCACCGGTCAGGTGGGAACACTAAAGGCACAAAACGCCGTGCAATCGCTAAGGCAATTAAACGATGACATCAGCATTGAAGCGAAGGCAATACGGGTTGATGAACACAATGCTTACTCGCTGATTGCGGGAAGCGATGTGGTACTGGATTGTACTGACAATCTGGCCAGCAGATGGATTATCAATAAGGCCTGTTATCAGGCTGGAATTCCGCTTATCAGTGGTGCTGCCGAGGGCTGGCAAGGCCAGCTACTCAGTCTCAGCCCCAGCCAGCCGCACGGTTGTTACGCCTGCTTATATCCGCCGGGCACAGAGGAAAGCCCGGCGTGTGAACGCGCCGGAGTCATGGGGCCGCTGGTGGGCATCATTGGTGCCGCCCAGGCATTTCAGGCTATCCGGGTTGTAGCCGGTGAGTTTACAGACTGGGGCATGTTACATACGTTCGACGGTGCCAGCATGAACTGGTCACAATTTTATCTTCCGGCTTCGGCTTACTGCTCACATTGTCAGGAGGGAGTATGAAAATCTCGGTGAACAATCAGATTATGCAGGTTGATGACGGCACAACGGTTGCCGCGCTTGTTCGTCAGCAAAACATCAACAGGCACGCCATTGCCGTCGCGGTGAACCAACACATTATTCACCGCGAAAACTGGGCGGACTATCAGTTTCATAATGATGACAGCGTGGTTGTCGTCACGGTCGTAGCAGGAGGATAATGATGCTGACAATAGCGGGACATTCTTTTCGTTCGCGTCTGCTTACCGGCAGCGGCAAGTTCGCCAGTGCCGACATCATGGAGAGCGCACTGGCCGCGTCGGGAAGTGAGCTGGTTACCCTGGCGCTTAAACGGGTAGCGCCTGACAGCGCGCAAGATGACATTCTCACTCCGGTAGTGAATCTGGGGTTAAAGGTGCTACCCAATACCTCAGGAGCAAAAACAGCGGAAGAAGCCATTTTTGCCGCCCGTCTCGCGAAAGAGGCGCTGAGAACCAGCTGGCTTAAACTTGAAATTCATCCTGATCCTAACTATCTGCTTCCTGATCCGATTGAAACTCTGAAAGCCGCTGAGCAACTGGTAAAAGAGGGCTTTACGGTGCTCCCATACTGCGGCGCTGACCCGGTGTTATGTCAGCGTCTCACAGAGGTTGGCTGCGCAGCGGTAATGCCGCTTGGGGCGCCGATAGGGTCAAACATGGGGCTGAAAAGTCGTGATTTTCTGCGCATTATCATTGAACAAGCCAGCGTCCCCGTGATCGTCGATGCGGGTATTGGTGCTCCCAGTCATGCGGCTGAGGCAATGGAAATGGGCGCAGATGCGGTGCTGGTGAATACTGCTATTGCCACGGCGCGACACCCTGCAAAAATGGCCAGAGCGTTTCGCGAGGCAGTAATTTGCGGGAGACGGGCCTTTAACGCTGGACTTGGCGCAGTGTCAGTAGGGCAGGCCAGCGCATCCAGTCCGATGACATCGTTTCTGGATACATTATGAGCTTTTACCAGAAGTGGGAGCAGACAAGCTGGGACGATATTCAGCTGGCGCTTTACAGCAAGGGTGCGACCGATGTAGAGCATGCGCTAGCTGCAAAGAAAGTGGAGCACGACGATTTTCTCGCCTTGCTGTCGCCTGCTGCGCAACCTTATCTGGAAGCGATGGCCGTAAAGTCGCATCAACTCACCCGGCAACGCTTCGGAAACACACTAGGCATGTTCATACCGCTTTATCTTTCCAATCTGTGCGCGAACGAGTGTTCCTATTGTGGTTTTTCGATGAGCAACCGCATCAAGCGCAAAACCCTCAGCGAGAAAGAGATCCGGCGCGAGTGCGAGGCAATAAAAGCCAAAGGCTACGACACCGTGCTGGTGGTCACAGGCGAGCACGAAACCAAAGTGGGAATGACGTACTTCCTCACTGCGCTGTCAATCATCAGACAGTATTTCAGCTACGTGATGTTTGAGGTGCAGCCTCTCGCAGAGTCTGAATACGCACAGCTTAGGGAGGCCGGACTGGATGGCGTGATGGTCTATCAGGAAACCTATCACTCACGCGCTTACGCAACCCACCATTTGCGGGGTAAGAAAGCGGATATGCGCTGGCGGCTTGAAGCGCCGGACAGGCTGGGAAAGGCAGGTATTGATAAAATCGGCCTGGGCAGTTTAATAGGGCTTGCAGACTGGCGGGTGGATAGTGCGTTTACCGCCTTACATCTTGAGTATTTGCGTACACGATACTGGCGAAGCCGGTATTCTTTATCATTTCCCCGTCTGCGTCCCTGCACCGGTGGCGTCGAGCCGGTTTCGCCAATTTCTGATAAAGAACTGGTGCAGCTGATTTGCGCCTACCGGTTACGTTTTCATGATGTGGAGATGAGCCTGTCTACCCGTGAGCAGGCGGCCATGCGCGACGGTTTGTTTACACTGGGCGTGACGTCGGTGAGCGCGGAGTCCAGTACCCAGCCGGGTGGGTACGCGCAGGATAACGCCGAGCTTGAGCAGTTTGCTATTGACGATACCCGGGCGACGACGGACGTTGCTGCGGCAATACGCAGAGCGGGCTTACAGCCGGTATGGCGGGACGGGCTGCCCGGATGGTAGTCGGTAGTCTGTTTATTGTGGCTGCGGCGTTGACATAGAGACGGGCGGCTTCATTCGTGTACCATCAGGTTGAATTTCGTGGAGACATACCCACAGTATACGAAGCCGGGACTATTTCCTGAGAATAGTTGATAGAACTACTCAAGTATTAGATAATCACCCCCAGCTTTAAGTGCACTGGCACTTACCACATTCTGAGGTAGATATGACTGTAGAAACCGCGTTGCCAATCGAGTTTTCAGATGCGGCAGCACGAAAAGTAAAAGCCCTTGTTACCGAGGAAGAAAATCCTGAACTTAAGCTTCGCGTTTACGTTACGGGTGGCGGATGTTCCGGGTTTCAGTATGGCTTTACGTTCGATGAAAAAGTGAATGAAGGCGATATGACTATCGAGAAAGACGATGTCACGCTGGTGGTCGACCCTATGAGCCTGCAATATCTGGTTGGCGGTGTGGTCGATTATAAGGAAGGCCTCGACGGCTCCCGCTTTTTAGTTGAGAACCCCAATGCCACCACCACCTGTGGTTGCGGCGCATCGTTCAGCGTCTGATTATCTGACTGCGAAGCCAGTTCATGGCTTCGCGCTTGCCAATCTGCTTTTTTCTCGTCTATGGTAAAACGTGTAACATCGCCTATCGCGATGAACTGCATGGGACATGTGATCCTCAACCGCAATGATTTCCATATCAGGGATGCACATAGCGCTAACTTCCATTACCCGGCGTGATAAAGGGAACGCAACATGAAACTATATGGCTCTACTACATCACCGTATGTTCGTCGTATCCGTGTGGTGTTAGCTCAAACCGAACACGAGTTTGTCGATTTACAGATTTTCTCCGGCGAAGACCGTGAACTGCTGGCTTCCCGTAATCCTGCCCTCAAAGTACCCTGTCTGGAAGACGATGGGCGCGTGATCCTCGATTCCAGAGTCATCTACAGCTATCTGTCTGAAAAATTTGGCTTCGCTCCGCTCACCTGGGACGAGGAGAACATGCTGACACTGATTGATGCGGCCAACGATTCATTTGTGCAGCTGTTATTGCTAGCGCGTTCTGACATAGATACCAGCGGCGATGCGCTTCACTTCCGGCTGCAAAAAGAGCGTATTGAGGCTGTATTCACGTCACTGGAAGCGCAACTGAATGCGGGGCTGTTCAGCAAATGGACTTATCCTGAAATTTGTCTGTACACCCTGGTTGACTGGGTTGAGTTCAGAGAGTTACATGATCTGTCAGACTATCCACGGTTACGGGCCTTTCGCGAAGCGCATAAGGATCGGATTGAGTTAACCGCGACCGATCCTCGCCAGTAGCGCTGATTACGGCAAGCTGCAGTTCTCGCTCTGTGCCCAAAGCTGTGCTCGCCGCTGTCCTAATAGCCGCGTTCAAAATCCAGTTGATAGTGAAGTGGCTCGGCATTGAGAAACCGTTGTAAGTTCTCTGCGAATACACGCGCGACATCATCGGCGGCGGAGATGGCCGCGGTATGCTGGCTTACCCAAATTTTAGGATGTGACCAGAATGGATGGGATGCCGGTAAGGGCTCCTGCCTGAAAACGTCAAGCACGGCTGCACGCAAGGTGCCGTTGTCCAATGCGTCGAGTAACGCGGCGTCGTCTACCGCGCTGCCACGTCCTGCATTAATGAACACCGCACCCTCAGGCAGCGCACTGAAAACGTGCTCATCAATAAAATTAGCCGTCGCGCTGGTATCGGGCAACAGGTTCACAACGGCCTGGCACTGTGCAGCGAACGCTTGTTTGTCGGCGGATGCAAACATTGCATCATAGCCCGGTTGGGTTTCCCCTTTACTGTTAAGGCCAACGACGCGCATGCCAAACGCATTCGCCACGGGCAGCAGCGCTGAAGCAATAGAGCCTGCTCCCAGGATGCCAAGTGTGGAACCGTTTAGCGTACCCGGTGCAGGCTGCATCCAGCGATGTTCTTGCGGCGCGTGTTCCAGTGCCCGGAAAGTATCAACATCCCGGCTGAAGTGAAGCAGATAGGCAAACACATATTCACGCATTTTTTCGCCGAAGATCCCCCTTACGCCAGTTAAGGTGTAATCCCGCTTTGCCAGTTGCAGTAGTGGTTTGTTACCTGCCCAGGTCGACTGGCACCATTGCAGATGACGGCACTGTTCTACCACCTTTACAGCGAGATCCGGATCTGCCAGCAGAATGTGAACCTTGCTGGTATCAATATCGTTATCTTGTGTAGCACACTGAACGATGCGTAACCCGTTAATGTTCATCGCAATAATTTCTTTTTCCAGCAAGTCTGCGTCCCGACTGAGGATCGTTAATTCGGCGTTTCTATCTGGCATGCCTGCTCCGTTAGTAAAGATATCTTTCCTCGCCATCATCAGCTGTTAACACGCAGTGTGTTTATAAATTGTTATCAACAAATTACATTCTCGTAAAAATAACTACGAGAGAACACCTACATGACAAGCAATCTGGATCACGCGAAATGTCTGTCGCCGCGTCGTAACACAACGGCTGCAAGCTCAGTGGAAGAACTGGTAAGCGAGCAGCTGGAACATTTCGGTATCAGCAGTGATTCTGAGTATGGTAAAGCACTGAGCAGCACCGCGACAAATTTATATCAGGCGCAATCTGATGTGATGAGGTTGTGGGATATTACCAGCAACTCACTGAAATCATTAAATAAAGAAGACCGTCTGGCGTATTTCAATGCCAAGAAATTCCTGTCGTTCCAGATAGCGAAAATTTTAGATACGTTGCAAAACCCTTTCCGGGCAACATATCAGAGTTTATCTGGCGGTAACGGCTCGCAGGGGCATTACCCACTGTTTGATAACGTTACCGCACTGTTTTCTGCCACGCCGGTAATTGTGCGCACGGCAACCTACGTGTATGCCTGTACCGAATGGGTTGATGATGCCTTCCAGGGTAAAGAATTTACGCACCAGATTTATTCACGGTTGCTTAACCCAACCAATATTTCACTGGCCAATGCCATTGTCGATATGGAGGCGGGTCCGTATTCGGCAGATTACCTGGCCTGGAATTTTAACTCGGGAATGGCTGCAATTGACGGCTTGCTCTCTAACGTACTGTCGCATGGTGACATACTGATTGTCTCGCGCAATGTCTATGGCGGCGTGTATCAGCTACTCCACGATTATTTTGCCCGTGAAAACCGGATGAATATCCAGTTGGCCTGGTTTGATGGTTATACCAAAGAGGCGTTTGAGGCGTTCTATGAAGAAACCCGGCATACTTACGAGGACAAACTGAACAATGGGGCGAGCCTGCATGTGTATCTGGAGTCTCCATGCAATCCACATGGCTATGTACTGGATGTTCCGGGGATATCAGAAGTCGCTCACGCCAACAATTCACTGGTAATGCTGGACTCAACGCTGGCAACGCCGGTACTGCATCAGCCGTTGCAGCACAAAAACAAGGCGGCAAGACCGGATTATATTGTTCATAGTTACACCAAGGACATTTGTGGTAGCGGCGCGACCACCGCCGGTGTCGTGATCGGGGAAAACTACCGGATGTTCCAGCCCAAAGGCGCCTGCATGAACGGTTATGACTGGTCAAAGACCCTGTTCTGGGATGTGTATTACATCAAAGGCGCGTTCCTCGATTCGGAAAAAGCGTTTGATGTATTAAACGGGATGAAAACGCTGGAACAGCGCATCAAGAGCAAAGTTATCAATACAAAAGTGTTTACGGCATTTCTGAATGCTCACCCTCAATTACGCGTGAACAGTCACGCTGTGGTAACCCATGACAATGCCGGGCTGTGTGAAAAGCAACATACACACGGCTGGCCATGCGCGCTGTTTACCGTAGATATGGCACCAGCAGAGCTGGAGCGCGAAGTATTTGTACGTTTCTTTGATGCACTGGAACCGGCGTTCAGTCACCAGGTCAGCATCGGACAAACCAATACCATAATTTTGTGTCCGGCACTCACATCGCACTCTGAACTGAGCCCTGAGGAGCAGAAAAAAGCCGGTATTGAACTGACAACCATGCGCATAGCCATGGGCACAGACAACGTGAAACAACTAATCGCGCACTTTATGCTGGCTGCTCGTCACTTTATTGACCCACATGCTCCGGGTTTTTCGGCCAAGTTTATGTCGCCGGAAGATGTGGATAGCCTCTATCAGCGGATTAGCATGGAAGTGTGTGAGCAGTATTATTCCAGCGTGCCGAAGACCGCTGAGCTGCTTCAGGAATAGCACAAGACGACGATACCCTGTAGACTGACATTTCGCATTTTCTACCGGGTATCGGCATGTATCATTTCACCCTCAACGTCACTTTTCACGCGTCTCCAACGCACATCTTCGATGCCTTTCATAAGCCTGAGCTATTAATTCAGTGGTTTGCGCCGGGAAGTGTGCAGGTATCGCAAATCATGTCGAACTTTACCGAGGGCGGCCGGTACCGTATTCAGATGATGGAGCCGACCGGACAGCAATATACACTTACCGGTGAGTACACAAGAATTCTGGCAAATGAAAAGCTGGTGATGTCCTGGGCGTGGGAAGACAATGAGGAAGAATCAATCATTACCACGGTGGATATCGAGTTTGAATCGCAGGATGATAGCACCACGCAACTTACTCTGGTGCACTCAGGGTTCGTAAATGAGCAGGAGCGCGACCAGCATCAACAGGGCTGGATGGCCTGTTTTGAAAAACTGGCGGGCATTCAACAGTCACTTGAGTAAAGAGTGCGATATCGTCTGTTTATTTCCCAGCGCGTACCGACATTTGCCGCTGCAGCGCAAAAGAACGCTTAGAACGGCAAGAGACGGTGCGAATTTTTCACGCTTCGCAAAGGGGCACAGTGCCACCATCAAGGTATAGCGTTACAGTGTCAGGCACCAAAACTTGACCCGGTATACCGGCTTGCTATTATCCAGCCAACGCAAAGAGGACGACCTCTGTGCTGTTCTTTCACTGGCGGGGACGACCCCAATACGGAGCTGTCATGAGCTGGTTGATACTATTTCTTGCAGGCATACTCGAAGTTGTCTGGGCTGTTGGCCTTAAATTTACCGATGGGTTCAGTAAACCGCTGCCCTCAGTGATCACTCTCGCCGCGATGGGGGCAAGTTTCTATTTCCTGAGTCTGGCAATGAAAGAATTGCCACTGGGCGTTGCCTACTCTGTGTGGGTGGGCGTGGGAATGATTGGCGCCGTGATTGTGGGTATCGTGGTATTTAATGAATCCATCGGCTTGATAAAACTGGTGAGTGTGCTGCTAATTATCAGCGGTATTATCGGGCTCAAGCTGTCCAGCGTACACTGAACGTTGTGCAAAAAGTCCTTGTTGTGTGCCCGAAACAGTACACGGGTTTCAGCGTAACACCGCCTCGTTAAAGCGGTTTTGACAACGCCCACCACAGGGGCGTTGTCTTCACAAGGTTTGAGCGATGAGCCGGCGTTACTCGCTTAGTTTTTCGAGCTCTTCTTTTCCGCTTTCCTCACGAAACGCGTCATAATCAGAATAGCCTTCAGCACCACCACCGTACCATTGTGACGGATCATCGTACGCATGCAGCTCAACGTCATGTTCATAGCGGTAAGGTAAATCCGGGTTAGTGATCCAGGGACGACCGAAGGCGATCATGTCCCCATCTCCGTCAGCAATACGCTTTTCAGCGGTTTCTTTGTCGTATCCGCAGTTACCGATTAACAGGCCATCGAACAGCGCACGAAACTCACCCAGCGACATCGGCTCGCCGCGTTCGTGAAAGCCAAATGCCAGGCCATCCATCACATGCAGGTAGCCAATTTTCAACTTATTTAACTGTTGTGCGACATAAGTGAATGTCTCGCGATATCCATCATGTCCCATGTCATTAAACACACCATTTGGCGATAATCTTACACCAACCTGCGCTGCGGGAAAGATTTCAAGCACCGCGTTCATCACTTCCGCTAAGAAACGGAAGCGATTTTCGATACTGCCACCATACTCATCGTCTCGCTGATTGCTGCGGGCATCCAGAAACTGGTTGATTAGATACCCATTTGCAGCGTGCACTTCTATACCGTCAAAGCCAGCCGCTTTGGCGTTAATGGCTGCCTGTTTAAAGTCTTCAACAGTGCGACGAATATCTTCATGCGTCATCGGTTGAGGCACTTCGTATTCTTTTTTGCCTTTGGGCGTGTGAATTTGATCACCTTCCAGTTTTACCGCTGAAGCAGACAGCGGTAAATCACCATTATGAAAGTCGCTGTGCGATGCACGGCCGCAATGCCAGAGTTGCAGCACGATCCGGCTGTCAGCAACATGAACGCGGTCAGTTACCGATTTCCAGCCTTCAACCATTTCTTCTGTCCAAATCCCGGGTGAATCCACCCAGCCAAGTGCTTCCTCTGATATCGATGTTGCTTCAGTGATTATCAGTCCGCCGCCAGCGCGCTGAACGTAGTAGTCGCCCATTATTTTATTGGGGACACGGTCAGGACCTGCACGACCCCGAGTCATAGGGGCAAGCACCATTCTGTTTTTTAGTGTGAAGTCAGCCCATTTTACAGGCTGAAATAAAGGAGAGTTCGACATACACCTTATCCTTGTTAATTCTGCCGAGTTTGCTCAGCAACAATATTGTTTTGCCTGGTATCCACAGATTCTCTGGTAATAACGGGAGTGGATTACTGTAATAATGTGCGCTTTCATTTCATCAAAAAAGTGAGTTTTCCGGCTTAAATACGCCGGTGGAAAACGCTTTGCCACAAATGATTGCGCAGTACTGCAATACAGGCACCGACAATGAATACATAAAAACCCGCACATTGGATTGCTACGGATATCGCGAGCAGCAAACCATTGGGGCTGTGAGATTGTTATAGGGCTGGGGTGAGTGTGCCTAATACGGCAGGGCGACTTGCCCCGGTGACGGCAGGAACATTGCCAGGAATTTTCTTTGTAAATGCATACGCCAGCCAGGCAAAAGCCGCGCCTTCTACCCACTGCGGATGGATACCTACGGTTTCACTTGAGGATATCTGGCAATCAGGTAATGCCCGGGATAATGCGTCCATCAACGCGTGATTAAATGCCCCGCCACCACAGACAATGATATCTTTGGGAGATGGCTGACTACGGATAGCATCACTGATACTTGACGCTGTCAGTGCAAGCAGCGTGGCCTGAACGTCCTGGGGCGCGATAACCAGAGGCGTTATAACATCCTGAAGCCAGGTAAGGTTGAAGTATTCTCTGCCGGTAGATTTTGGGCCGTTGCGGTGAAAATACGGGTCGTCCAGCATTCTCCTGAGTAAGCGGGTGTCAGCTGTTCCGCCTGCGGCCCACTGGCCTTTTTCATCATAAGGGCGGCCAGTGTGTTGTCTACACCAGGCGTCCATCAATGTATTGCCGGGCCCGGTATCAAACCCGGTAACACCCTGTAAGCTA
The DNA here is from genome assembly GCF_047556435.1 of Alteromonas sp. H39. Classification (GTDB taxonomy): domain Bacteria; phylum Pseudomonadota; class Gammaproteobacteria; order Enterobacterales; family Alteromonadaceae; genus Alteromonas. The sequence continues at coordinate 3,360,933 of NZ_CP180210.1, read as the reverse complement.
TGCTTAGGTGCCAGTACGCTGATGTTGGCAATGCCACCGATGTTCACTATGGTTCGTGATGCCTGCTCGCGGGCAAATACAGCCTGATGAAACGCTGGTACCAGCGGCGCGCCTTCCCCACCAAGCGCAATATCTTTACGCCTGAAGTCAGAGATAACATCAATGCCGGTCAGGGTGGCAAGGGTATTCGGGTCGCCGATTTGCAGGGTAAAGCCGAAGGTTGACGCACCGCGGTGCAAGGCTACACCGCCAGGATGGTGCCTGACTGTTTGGCCATGAGAGCCAAGTGCCACAATATCCTTAGGGCTGAGATTGTTTTTCTCAAGCAGCAGGTTTACGGCGCGGGCAAAAGTATCGGCAACGGCGCGATCCGCACTTCCCATTAAATTGATTTCTTCGCTGCCGGGTGAGCATAGCGTATGCAGAATGGTTAGCAGTGGCGTAGGGTAAGGGTAAGACACACAATCGAGGGTGTTAACGTTACTCTCGGTAATGTCACAAAGGACGGCGTCAACGCCGTCCATGCTTGTTCCTGACATCAGCCCGATGAAGTAGGCCACGGGCTTACTTCATCGCTAGCATAATGCGCTTTGTAGTATCGAGTTGTGCGAGACGGCTTTCTGCAATTTGCATAAACTCTTCCCGCTCTTCCGATGCAATAGGACGCGCTTTCGGTAATTCGACGGTACGTGGGTTACGGTGAACACCATCAACCAGAAATTCGTAATGAACATGTGGGCCTGAGGCCAGCCCGGTGCTACCCAGATAGCCGATGGTCTGCCCTTGTTTTACCGTTTCTCCGACTTTTACTGCACGCTTGGTAAAGTGAAGGTACTTAGTGGTGTACTTCTCGCCGTGCTGGACGAACACATGGTGGCCGTTGTACTTATCATAGCTGGACTTAACGACCTTACCGTCGCCAGTAGCCATTACCGGCGTACCTACAGCCGCGACGTAGTCGGTGCCCCGGTGTGCTTTCCAGCGTTTTTGTACCGGGTGAAAGCGTGCCTTGGTGAAATTTGAACTGACGTATTTGAAGTTCACCGGCGCTTTTAAAAAGCTTTTCCGCATGCTGCGGCCTTCCGGCGTATAATAGTTGCCGTCAGTATGCTGAATGGCAGCAAAGCGCTCACCGCGATTGAAAAACTCCGCGGCAACAATATCGCCGTAACCGACGAACTCACCGTCGATATAATGTTCTTCATACACCACGTTGAAGGTATCGCCGCGGCGAATTTCCATGGCAAAATCAATATCCCAGCCAAAGATTCCGGCCAAGTGCATGATTTGATTATTGCTTAAACCGGCATCGACACCTGCATTCCAGAAACTGGAGTCAATTTCGCCCTGAGCGAAGTTATAACGGATATCGACATCTTTTTTCTCAAGATCTGCTACCAGTTTGTCACCGCTTTTGTCTGGCTGGATTAACAGGGTTTCTGTGGCTGAGAGGCGATACTTGAGTTCACCAAAGCCGCCCTGGTCAGATGATCTCAGAAAAAGTTCGTCACCAGGCAATAGGGTAACCAGCGTTTTCGCAAGCTCGCCTGCCTGAGTCACGTTGTAAACGTCACGGGCACTTAAGCCAGCGCGTTTGAATATTTTTGCCAGCGTGTCACCGCTGCGAACCTCGTAGCGATCCCAATTGCTGTCATCTTCTGTAAGCACAATGTCCGGAGAGTCATTGATCGACAACTCAACGGGATAACGCACACCCGCGTCTAAGGTGAATGCTTCCTGATGACGGCTGGCCTCAACCGGATCTGATGGCAATAAAATCAATGCGCCCAGAAACGCAGACGCGATCGCTAAACCGGTACGATGGGGCTTGGGTAAATGTTTGAGGTTTTTTACAACCGCAGAATTCTTCAAAATCATTCTCATATAACTACCTAACCTGAGAATATCGCGTTCAACCGCGTCTTTCTACATGGATTGCTCAAAAAAGCAACATTTTATCCATTCTTATTAGAAATGCGCTTTCCAACTGGAAATCCGCTTTTTGACAGTCAGGTCTTTCATTGGTTCATTCTGATGCGTAAAATGCCCGACCTGGAATTTAACGCGAACACGAATGAGTGCAGAATAAAACATGAGTGACTGGCAAACTGCTTTAGCTGAAATTAAACGGGGTACGGATGAAATCCTGCCTGAAGACGAGCTAATTGAAAAACTCAAATCAGGTAAACCACTAACCGTAAAAGCCGGTTTTGACCCCACAGCGCCCGATCTTCACCTCGGTCACACTGTACTTATAAATAAACTGCGGACATTCCAGCAGTTAGGCCACAATGTTGTTTTTCTGATTGGTGATTTCACCGGCCTTATTGGCGATCCTACAGGGAAAAACGTCACACGCAAGCCTTTAAGCAAAGATCAGGTATTAGAAAACGCTAAAACGTATCAGGAGCAGGTGTTCAAAATTCTGGATCCTGAAAAGACCCAAATCCGCTTTAATTCTGAGTGGATGGACAAGCTGGGTGCGGATGGCATGATCAAGCTGGCAGCCAGTCAGACCGTGGCCCGCATGCTGGAACGAGATGATTTCAAAAAGCGCTACACCACGGGCCAGCCCATCGCCATCCACGAGTTCTTGTATCCCCTGGTGCAAGGGTGGGATTCGGTCGCACTGGAGTCTGATGTAGAGCTTGGCGGTACCGACCAGCGCTTCAACCTGCTGATGGGGCGTGAACTCCAAAAAGAGCAGGGACAATCTCAGCAGGCTATTGTCATGGTGCCGTTGCTGGAAGGCCTTGATGGTGTTCAGAAGATGTCGAAATCGCTGAATAACTACATTGGGATTACCGATACGCCTAACGAGATGTTCGGTAAAGTTATGTCGATTTCTGATGAGCTAATGTGGCGTTATTATGATTTGGTAAGCTTTCTGCCATTAGACGAAATTGCCGCATTGAAAGCGCGCGTTGAGGGTGGCGAAAACCCGCGTGATATTAAGATCCTGCTGGCAAAAGAAATTATCGCGCGCTTCCACGATGATGACGACGCGGAAAAAGCCCATCAGGACTTTATTCAGCGCTTCCAGAAAAATGCGATCCCGGACGATATGCCGGAACTCGACATTGCGTTGGGTGAAGAGGGTATTGCTATTGGGAATCTGCTGAAAGAAGCGTCACTGGTAGCGTCTACCTCTGATGCAATGCGTATGATTAAGCAGGGGGCGGTGAAAATTGATGGTGAGAAGGTAGAAGACACCCGTCTGGTGCTTACTGAACCAGGTAATAATGTGTATCAGGTAGGCAAGCGGAAGTTTGCTCGCGTTACGTTAAAGTAGGGTAAAGGCTGTATTTCACAAGCAGATTCAACACTGTTGTGAAGCGGTTCAGAACGACAAAAGGCGCTGTAGTAAAGCGCCTTTTTTGATATTCACAGGGCCTGTTTTCTGTGGGAATAAAGATGAACGGCGTTTATTCTGCTAATTTCGCCCATGCGTAAAGAGCTCGCAGGGCCATGCGGCGCATGCCGGCGAAGGGGTAAATTGGCAGACCATCCTGATAAAGCGGCAACCGGGTATCCACTGATTCCCCCAGCATTCTCTGCGCCAGACGCTTTCCTGCCAGTGCCGCAAACGACACACCCGAACCACAATAGCCCATGGCATAGCCGGTTTTATGATTGCTGTCGGTCATAATACGCGGCAAATTATCCAGCGAAACACTTACCCATCCGTTCCAGAAATAATCTGTTTTTATGTCTCTGAGGGCAGGGAAGCTAGCGACCATTGCCTGTTCCAACCGGCGACGCGATGACGCATCTCCCCGAACACCAGCGCTTACCGAGCCTCGACCGCCAAACAGAAGGCGTCCATCAGGCAGCATGCGGTAATAATACTTCATCATGCGCGTGTCCATCATCATCATTGGCCGCGTCAGCCCTGTAGCATTGCGCTGCGCCTTGCTTAACGGTGCGGTAACGATGATGCTGGACTGTACCGGAAACTGGCGTTTGTCGACGCAAGGATGAAACATTTTCGGAGTGTAGGCATTTGACGCGATGACGAGTCTTTCTGCACAAACCTTATAAGAGTTTGTATGCAATTCAAATCCACTACCGGTGTTGGCTATGTTGGTAACTGGCGTATTCGTGACGATACGCACGCCCAGGCGGTGGCAGGCTTTTGCATAACCATCGACCAGCTTCAGAGGATTTAAGGCTAGTCCGGGTTGAATCACGCCACCAAAGGCATGCTGAATGTTGATATGTTCCTGAAGGGCACTCGCGCTAACGAAAGTCTCATCGCTGGCAAATTTGCTGCGGTTAATTTCCTGAGCTGCCTGGAGCGCAATCGCGCTCTTCTGATTGTGGGCAATTTTAAGGTATGGCCCTGGCTGCAAATCACAATCAATACCGTAGCGTTGAATGCGCGACGTCAGCAAGCTGACGGCATCGTTAAATTCATCGCGCATGCCAAGAGCGATTTGCTCACCCCACTTGTTGGCGATGGCATTCAGGGTGTAACGACCCGTGCCCTTGAGGACAAAGCCACCATTGCGACCGGCACATCCAAAGCCAATTTCATGCGCATCAATAACGGTGACTTCCTGTCCGGCCTCAGCCAGTTCAAGTGCCGCCGACAGGCCGGTGTAGCCGGCGCCGATTACGGCGAAGCGGGTGTGGATGTTGGCATCGAGTGGGGCATAAGATGCGGGGGTGTGCATGGATGCCCAGTAACTGTCTGGCCGGGGCAAATCGGGGGTGACACCCGCGCTTTTAAGAGGATCGTACGGCACCTAAAATTCCAGTAACATTTCCGCGCCTTCGCACTCGCAGTGCGCAGGGCAGACCGGACACTCATACCCTTCGTAGATAGACTCGTAGCGCCATTTGTCAGCATGCTTTTTAATAAGCACACCGCCATTTTTGCTGAAATAGCGATAGGCACTGTTGCCGGGGCTTGCCAGCCAGATATGAGCAAGCCCGGCTTGCGCCCCCTGCTTTTTAGCCTGCTCAACAGACAGCTTTAGCATGGTGCTGCCGATACCGGCTCCCTGCATGGCAGGGTCAACAGTATTGCACTTAAAATAACACACCCTGGTGGCATCAACCGGCCAGTCATCCGGTGTGCACCATTTATCTTCCTGCCACTTAGAGTGTGCATATGTAAGCCGGAATCCCACTACTTTACCGTGATAGAGCGCTACCCAACTGGCATTGACTCCTCCGTGGAAGCTTTTGTCGTACATGTCTTTCAGACTGTCTTCGTTCAGGTAGCCGTCGCCCTGCACCTCATTGCCAAGGGTAATGACGCCATCAAAATGTTCAGGGGCGAGTTCCTGATAAAGGATATCGCCGGGATTGATATCAGTTGTCATCGCTTTTCACTCCGTCTAAGTGCACGTCCAGTGCCTCTACCGAGATGAGGATCTCGCGTACCGACATCCATAACGAATACAACAATGCGACCAGGCTGGCGGCAAAAACCCAGTTACCCACATTCTGGTAGGTAAGGTAAATGGCCAGCATGGATACCACACACAGAAAGAAGCTGGAGACACCGGCTATCTGCATACGCTTAATAAGCTGTATACGGGTGCGCAGATTCTTCAGCTGAGCCTGAGTATTTTCGTCCCGTTCTTCTTTGGCAAAGTTGCGGATAATCGTCGCCAGCGTCAGGAAACGGTTGGTGTATGCCAGCAACAACAGGGATATCGCGGGGAATAACATCGCCGGCGTAGCAATATCAATGATCATGAGCAGTCTCTATACACGTTAAGCAGCCTCTATACACATTAAGTCGTCTCAATACTCCTGATTAGTCACCTGGCTATATGCCTGAACGAACCCTGACTTGTTCGTATCTTCCCTGATAAAAAAGAGTAACCGTTTGTCGCCTTTGCGCAAAGTGTTGTTTTCACTGTGGGCATTCAGTTGCTGGTGAAGTAAACAAACCACCTTCTTATTTCCCACTTACCCTGACACTTCGTTCTCGGGCCCTTCAAGAGTGAAAATCAGATGTCTGCGCATATCTTTCAATACGACACCTTTTTTGAGCAATGCGGCGCTCAGGCGTCTTTGCCACTTTTTTAATTCAGGTTTTGCGGTAGCCAGCGAATCGTCATTGTTAAACTGAAAGCGCAGCAACAGCGAACCTGGAAACTGATGGTATTGCACGTCGAACCAGCATTGCACCAAACCATCAAGTTCTTCCCGGCCCTGTTCTTCCAGCCTGTTGGCAACGCTGAACACAATTGCCTGTTGCTTTTGCTGTACAGCGGACAATGTCTTCATTACAGGTGTTTCTCTATGGCAATTTCAACGCTTTCAGTTATTTGTGCCCCTTCAATGGTCAGCCACATTTGTCCGTCTTGTATGGTTACCTGGATTTGCATGGAACGCTGGACGGCGTTGGCCAGCGTAGTAGCCAGTGCCTCCGGCAGCGTGAATACCGATAAATTTTTTCTGACTTGTAGCTTTGACTTCTCTTTTTTCCACCAGGCATCGAAGCTGTTGTCGGCATAAGCGTAAATCAACATTTGCTGACTTTGATTGCAGCCTTTTTTTATGCGCTGCTCAGAAGGCTGGCCTAATTCAATCCACAGCTCTATGTCATCACTGAAGTTTTTCTGCCAGATATCAGGTACGTCATCATCAGATAAGCCTTTAGTAAACTGTAGCCGCTCATGGGCATTAACGATAAACGCGATAAGGCGAAGCATCATACGTGCGTCGTTTTCTGAAGGGTGTCGAGCAATAGTCAGATTGTGATCGTTATAATAGTTGCGGTCCATATCGGTTATCGATATGTCGGCTTTAAATATGGTTGCTTTAAGTGCCATGGTGATCCTGAATAGTAACGGTGCGGCAACACAGACGCTGGCGGGCATGTCAGCCGGCAGAATTGGCACGTATATTATCAGTTATTGATGTCTGTCGTCCGCAATCAATCCAAAAATGCTTTCGCGGCGCTTTGTGACTCAGTACGTCAGTGTTGCTTAGCGAATCTGTCGCAGACCAACGCGCGGACATTCAGCGCTTTTGCTCAACGCGTAAACTTGGCAACGTCTCAAACTATCATCGCCCTCGTAAAGAAGCGTTGACGTTGACAACGTGTGTCAGAAACGAAAAAGGTCTCACGTATTCTTACCTACAACTGCATCATCAGTGCTTGCAAAACCCTGGTCAGAGCCTGTGGGGCGATTTGCAGGCAAACTGTTGTGTTATCACTGACGCCTCATTGCGCTTGTTAATAATGAAACGCCGCGTCCGGAGGCCGGACGCGGCGTTTTACGTAGTGCGTCATTTCCAGATGTAACTCACTGGAATATTACTCGTTTTGTGGTTTAAACAATTCCACATTGGCTCCCGGCTGCGAGCGCTGGGCGTGCAAAAAGTGCATGTGGCGTTCAAAGTGCTCAAGGATATCGGCAATAACCTGATCTTTGTTGTATCCCATCAGGTCATAACCCTGGCCGCCTTCTACCAGCATCACTTCCACCCGGTAATAGCGTTCAACACCTTTCACCGAACCTCGCGCGAACGATGGCATCAGGTGCTTACTTGGTCGAAGTTCGTAATAGAAGTCCTGTGCGCCCTGAAGGTCGGCTTTTAATGCCAGGTATTCTTCTTTCTCGTGATTACGGTCAATCAAGTCTACCTTGAGTTCACGGGCCTCAAGTTCCTTCTTCACGGCTTCCATTGCTGGCTTGGCAACATTATCGAGGAAATCCTGACACTGCTTTTCATTCGGGAAGCTCATGGCACGTTGCAAACGTTCCGTCCAGCTTTTCGAACCCTCGCCAGTATGCGGGTAGGTTGGCAGGTTAGCATCAATACTGCGTTGTTTAAGCCCTTCAAGACGCAGTGCTTTCACCAGTCCTACCATCATCACACACAGCACAATGGCAAACGGCAAGCCGGTGACCACCACCGCACTTTGCAGCGCCGTTAATCCATCGGCCATCATCAGCGCAATGGTCAGTAAACCAATGATCGTAGCCCACATTATCCGCATCCAGGAAGGCGCATCACTGTAAGGGTCTTTCAGAATCGACGTCAGGTTAGACAAGACCAGCGAGCCGGAGTCACCTGATGTGATGAAGAATATGAACGCGAGAATACTCACAGCAATGGTCGTTACGCCTGCCCAGGGAATTTCCTCCAGGAACAGGTAGATTGCAGAGCCGGGATTATTCATGGCCTGCTGGCCGAACTCTTCAGCGCCATTCATGACCATGTCTATGGCGCTGTTGCCCATGATAGACATCCATACCACCATAAAGGTTAGTGGCAGAATAAGCGTACCGGCGACAAACTCTGCAATGGTCCGGCCACGTGAAATACGCGCCAGGAACAGACCCACAAACGGCCCCCAGGCAATCCACCAGGCCCAGAAGAACAGTGTCCAGGCATTCAGCCAGTCGGTAGGTTGGTCAAACGCATAAGTCTCAAAGGATAATGCAACGAAGCCGGACACGTAGTCGCCAATATTGGTTACCAGTGCGTTTAACAGGAATCGGGTGTCGCCAACAAACAGCACAAACAGCATCAGCAGTAATGCTAATAACATATTGAATTCGGAGAGCCGACGGATGCCTTTATCAACACCAGTCACCGCTGAAATGGCGGCAAACACAATCACTACCAATGCCAGAATGACTTGTGTCATCAACCCTTCTGGAATGCCGAAAACGTGATTCAGACCATAGTTTAACTGAATGAGTCCGATACCAAGGCTGGTGGCCAGTCCGAAAACCGTACCCAACACGGCGGCGATATCGACCGTGTGGCCGATAGGGCCGTAGATACGTTTACCAATTAGCGGGTACAGTGCCGAGCGGATGGCCAGCGGTAAGCCCAACCGATAGCTGAAATAAGCCAGTGTCATACCCACAAGCGTATACACCCCCCAGCCGGAAACGCCCCAGTGGAAAAGCGTTAGCTTGATAGCATTACGCGCTGCCTCAGCACCTTCTCCGGCACCAACAGGCGGCGCTAAAAACTGTGTGATTGGCTCAACAATACAGAAGAATATAAGATCAATACCTATACCCGCTGCAAACAGCATGGCGGCCCAGGTAAGCAGTGGAAACTCCGGTCGGGTATGATCCTGCCCCAGCCGTATTTTCCCCCACGGGGAAAGCGCGATCACAATAACAAAGACCAGGTAGGCAACCACAACAATAAAATAGAACCAGCCAAAAGTAGATGAAATCCAGGACAACGCTGCCCCTATTGCGCTACTGGCTGCTTCGGTAAATAGAATTGCCCACAGGGCAAAAAATGTGATCCCGATCACCGCACCGTAAAACGGAATCGGGTTGACGCGGACTTTTTCGTCTTCCCCGCCACGTTCCTGCTTACTCTTTTCCGACATCACAATATCCTCACTTTATTCTGATACGTATTCAGGTTTTCTGCATTCAACGCGCCGCAGCCAATCCATGTGATTGAGCACTCAATACCGTTACTGCAAAAAATGAGTGTTGGCGGCGCCTTAACCAGCGTTGGGCAAGAAGAGAATATAAACGGGAATGACCGGGCGGGAGCACTCCTTCTGTCAGATTGATGTCAGCGGTAACTGCAATCTTTCAGCATTTGTCTGAAAAAGGGGGCCGGGTTACCACACCACGCAGCACAACCAGCGTGATTTCCACATAATCCACGTTTATATTTTTTTCTCAACACATAAGCACCTATACGCTGAGCAGGTCGAATTTGGATTAGCGCAAATGAATATAAATACCTGAGTAAAAATGCATTTCGAGGCGGCAGTGATGATTACATGTAAATGCTCAGGTTGGGTGGGGGCGTATTTCGGAACAGGCTGAGTATTCCGACGACGGCCCTGGCAACCTCTGGCGCGCATCCTGGTAGAGTCATTGTTGTCGGGAGGAAAATAGAGAAAGGAATAACCTGATACCCGTTATATAGCGGGCAGATTAACGTAACGGGCAGACTAACGGTGTTACATCTGACTGACGGGCAGGCCGGATTCGCTCCACCCCAGCATGTCACCTTCCAGAGAACGCAAAGAGGTAAACTTTAGATCTTCAAGCACCTTCATTGCCAGCTGGGCACGGCGCCCTGAGCGACAGTAGACAATGACAGGCTTATCCTGCCAGCCATCAAGCTCATCGAGGTAAGACTGAATCTGGTCATGCGGCATATTAACCGCACCGGGAATATGTCCCTGGTTGTATTCTTCTTTGGAGCGTACATCAATAAGCAGCCACTCCTCATTTTTCACTCGTTCTATGAGATAGGGGGAAGCCTCAACACTAACTGGCGGCTTTGCCACTGCATTGCACTGTAAGCTAAAGGCACCGGCAACAATCAGTACAAAAAGAATAACTACGACCAATAAACGCATAGAAAACCGTAAAGATGACGCTGTACGTCAAATGGCATCAAAAGATAGTGATAATGTAACGCTTTTGGTAGCGTAAATTCAATGTTTTCCCGATGCTGTTTGCGACTGCCTAATCGAGGATACGGATCCACAGAGCCTGCTGAGTGCGGGCAACAGGCGCAACGTGAAGCGACTGGTGACATCCGGATCAACCGTTATTAATGGCGCATCTAAAATGTTTCTGTGCGGCTCCCAGAACACACTGGCCTGCTGTGCGGAAGAGCGGGTGGCTGCAATTAGCAGCGCAGGCTGACGCCTCAGTACTTCCTGAATGCTCACCTGCGGGTAATCGTTTGGCGCATCAGTAAATATCGTGCGGGCTCCGCAAACCGCCAGCAACTGGTTCGCCCAGGCATCTTTCCCCACCGTCATAAGTGGCGATGTCCATGAGTAATAAAATACCGGAGTTGTAGTAGCGCGATGGTATTTTTCTCGCAAGTCCGCAAGCTGTTCTCTGAACTCGGATGCGAGTAAAGCGGCACGACGCTCCTTATTGACTAGCTGGCCCAGTGCCTCCAGTTCATCTGCAATATCATCGGGCGTGCGGACAGAAGACAAAAACACACTAAAACCTAATTGTTTCAGGCGCGAGATATCCTGTGGTTTGTTGCCGCCTTCCCAGGCCAGTACGAGATCAGGCGAGAGCGCCATCAGGGCTCGGAAGTTAACGCCATTATAATCGGCAACCTGAGGTAGCGCTTTTGCCGCTTCTGGATAATCACTGTACGCACTCACGCCTACCAGCGTGTCGCCCATGTCGAGGCTATAGGCCCATTCGGTAAGATGGGGAGCCAGCGTTACGATACGCTGGGCAGCAACAGCATGGCTGACTGCCAGTAGCCACACAGCGAACAAAACAGCCGATAACAATCTCATGGCAAGGTCACCTGGTTTGCCAGCACACCCGTCACTATCAGCGTTAGACTGATCAGGCTGACGTAGAGTATGGCTGCCCGGGTGATTGCGCGTCTGCAGTAAATCATATCGGAGTACCTGACCTCGCGGGAGCCGCCGACGCGTTGATAGCGGTATTTTTGGCCCTGATAATAAGCAGGACCGCCCAGTCGAATGCCATTGCCACCACCAAATGCTGCCAACAGCAGAGATGTACGATCTCTTGCCGCGGCGCGCTTAAGGGCTTTTACTGCCCCTACCGTGTCAGTTACTAACAACATAATAGCGGCCATCAGGACGCTCGGGGCCCAGTTCAACAGGCGCACACATTTTCTTACCGGCATACCAAAATAGCGGTAGCCACCGCGCCGTGGGTGCCACTCCCAGGAGAGTAAAAGTAGCAGTCTGTAGGTTAATGCCGCAATCGGGCCGGCTACCAGGAACCAGAAGATGACTGCACCATACAAGTAGTAAAACTTCAGAACCAGAGACTCAATCGCGGCTTTGGCAATGCCAATATCGGTCAGCTTGTCGCATTCGCGAAGCACCATTGCCGATACCAGTTCGCGACTCAGAGCTTTCTTATTCTTGCCGACGGTGTTCACAACCTGGCGATAGCGATAACGTTCATGACTGAAGTCGAGCATGGCAATCAGAATAATGGCATCAAAAAAAACCGGGTACTCAGCCAGGTAAACCAGTAACGCGGTAAGTGTCACCAGTGGCACGATAAGCACCACCGCCCCCAGCGTGCCCGAAATATAGTGCTGGCTAGGGGCATCCTGCCGCGACGGTAGCACCTTCTTACCCATGCCCCTGGCAAGTAAGCGCATCAATGTCAGCGGATGATATGACAGCGGCCATCGCCACACGGCATCAAGCAGTACGGCAACAAGCAATATCGCTAGCGAGGAAAGCACGGATTGGGTAAGTATGGCCTCCATGGGAAGTTAAATTCAGGCAGCTTTTTGAGCCAGTCTGCGGATCATCTCCATGACCAGCTGAGCAGAGTGTTTGGCTGCTGTCTCTAAATATTCTTTGAACGATACCGATGAGGTTTTGCCTGCGATATCGGATAACGAGCGAATCACCAGAAACGGCACATCCAGCATATGGCAGGTTTGCGCAATTGCGGCACCTTCCATCTCTACTGCACGCATATCGGGAAATTTGCGGCGCAGTTCGGCAACGGCATCGTCAGATCCAATGAAGGCATCGCCGGTACAAATCAGGCCACGAACGTGTTGCAGATCGGTAAGTGTCTCAGCGGCGCCTTCTGCAGCTTCTACCAGCGACTTATCTGATGTAAAGGCTTCAGGCAGACCGCCTGCAGGCTGGCCTAACTTATAGCCGAAATGTGTCAGGTCCACATCGTGGTGTTTCACTTCACTACCGATGACCAGATCGCCGATGGTCAGGTTGGTATCAAAACCACCCGCAGAGCCAGTATTCACTACATAATCCGGTGAAAATCGCTCAATCAGCGCGGTGGTGGCTAACGCCGCCGCGACTTTACCTATGCCGCACTTAACCAGAATGACCGAGACACCGTGCAAGTTGCCTTCAAAGAAAGTCAGGTGAGACCACCGCGTTTCACGCACGTTACTCAACGACGACTTAAGCAGGGCCACTTCTTCGTCCATCGCGCCCAGAATACCAATCTTGATCATGTCTGTTTCCTGTTATTACTGCTGACAGCATATTAAATCGCGGATAAACCGCCGAAAAGATAAGGGATATTGTACTGGCAAAAGTGGCAAACTGACAGGGAGAGCGAACAGGAAGGTGAAAACCGTGCGGAAGACAGGGGGCGTCGTTCCGCACGTTAGAAACGAATCGGATACCGGTGTTACGCTGCCGCTTTGCTTGAACGCAATGGGCGGGTAGGGCGGTTTGGTTTTGCCGGATTGAGTGTGGGCGTCTGAGCCACGCGTTGTTGCATTCGTCGGTAAGGCAACAATTTATGTTCGATACATTCACGGATGTCGTCCACACTGTATCCTGATTTAACCTTTATTCTTGCCAGCGGCATACCCGCGGCATCTAACGCGCCTGAGACAAACCAGTCGCGCTGGGTTTTGTAACCGTCTTTGCCCTGATTGTGCACAAGGTCAATCGCCATAATCGGCGACATGTCCTGTTTGTCACACAGTACGAAATCCAGTTGGCGGGATGAAGCTCTCGATAACGCCGCGCTGGCCTGTTTCTTATTGGTGGCCTGACGTACCTGAAGTAAATCACTCAACTTTACCCGACAGACAATCCGGAATTCGTTACCTACAGCCTGCTCGATTAAGTTTAAAAATGTTTGCTCTGCTGGCGTAAACAGCGACGTCTTTCGCCTGAACGGAAAGGCCACACCGTTATCAGACAACTTCATTGCACCCAGGGCTACCACAATTAGCAACATCAATAAAATTAATGCCAGTTCCATAATGATCCTCACAAACCGTTATTGTCAGTCACAGGCGTCAGAAAAATGACACAAAACGTCTGTCACTGTGATTTCATCAATGATTTTGCAAGGGGAGTGCCAATACGATTAGGTTCTGCTAATTCCTGAAAAGAGCAAGCCACCTGCGCCTGCAGCGGCGTTTTATCGGTTAGAAAGAGTGCTTTTGGGCGCAAGGGGAAGTGTCAAAAAAGCGAGCACGCTGGGTACTCACTGAACTTTGCAAAACGGCGCTGAAAGGTTTTGGATGTAGGAACGTTTAGCCTTTGGCAGTTACCAGAATATCCACCTGAGTTCCGCTGCCGTCAGGAGAAACCACCACGCGGATCGCATTGTCATTGGCAACCAGAAGTGTGCGTTCATTAAACGTGCTATGCACTGTCAGCCCAGGGATGGCTTGCTGATAAAAACTAATCACCTGGTCTTTGCTGTCAGCCATAAAGTGAACCATGCTGGCGGGAATGACGTCATCATCCATTGCAGTGTCGAATAACTGACATTGCTTGGCTGAGTCGGGAATAACAATGCTGTGAAACTCTACCGGACATGCTGCTGCAGCCGGTCCTGTTGACGTTGTCTCGACGGTCAGAGTATCTGCACTGGCAGCACCTGTAAGAAGCAGGCTGAATACACCCAGCTTTATAGTACGTGTGAGTATTGTTGTCATTGTCATTACTACCTTTTCTGCGGGCTGGTAAAGCGTTAAGCCGCTGCCCTTTGGTTAATTATAGTAGATAGGGCACACAACAAACGCAATCAGAATGGGCGCCGGTTAGGTATTGCAGCAGATGAAAGGGTATTAGTTAGCGGTATCGGTATACCGTATGTTGCAGGGCCAATGATGCGCTGCGCCAGCACGCGCAGCCGGGTAACAAAAAGGGTGCCGACTGGCACCCTTTTGACATCGAGTTGCTTTGGGCCTACGCATTGGCGTAGCGCCGCTCCACAATCAGAAGCGATATTGCATGCTGATGCGGGCGTTCAGCGGTTCGCCTGTAGCAATGTTGTTATCATTGTGCGCTGACGGGAAGTAATCCTCGTCAAACAGGTTTTCCACGTTCAGTTGCAAGCTCAGGTCGTCACTGTAATCGTAGTAAACCGCCGCATCAACACGCCAGTAATCTGGCAGCTCAATGGCGTTGCTTAATGAGGCATATTGCTCGGACTGATAGATTACGCCCAGTGCCACTTTCCAGTCTTGTGCAACCTGATACTGATTCCACAGCGTCAGCATGTGCTCAGGAAGTTGTGCAAGTTCGCGGTTTGCCAAATTACCATCCACCACGCGGCCCATTTCTTCGCCGTCAAGGTTGCTGTAGCCAGCATTCAGAGTCCAGGCATCGGTCAACTGACCTACCAGCTGAATTTCAAAGCCTTTGGTTTCTGTGCCGGTCAGAATTGAACGTTCCGGGTTTGACGGATCCTGTGCGGTACCGTTTTCGCGCTCTACTTCAAATGCCGCAGCAGTCAGGCTTAAGGCATCGCTCAGATTCCACTTAAGACCGATTTCTTTATTCTCGAATTCTTCCGCGTCCAACGCTTGCGATGACAGCGACAGTGACAGGAACTGATCGCCTGAACGTGGCAGGAATGACTTGCTGTAGCTGGCGTAAACCGACACATTTTTCATTGGTTTGTAGATAAGACCAAAACGCGGTGACACTTCGGTGTCTGAGCTGCTGAGCAGGCCATCATTGCCGTCATCGCTGCCGTTTGCCATTTCAATCATGTCGTTAACATCGATATCAAAGTTGTCGTAACGCAGGCCGGCTACCACAATCCAGTTCTCACCAATACCAATTTCATCCTGGATGAAAGCTGACGTGAAGGTCACGTCAGAAGCGCGATCCCGCACCGGCGCAGTAAGCGAACGTTCAGGGATCACTAATGGATCGGAGAACATAAAGGTAATCTGGTCGTCCTGGCTGTCGGTGAAGTAGGCATCGCGGCGCGCATTTTCAGTGTCCTGGTTACCGTATTCTGCGCCCATCAGCATGGTGTGAGAGAATGCCCCGGTGTCAAACTGACCCACCAGATTGAACTGGAATAACAGGTTTTCACGGGCCGTGGTGTCACGGTAGCCATCAAGCGTGACCGTTCCTGCAGCCGCATCAAAGTTAACGGGGTACAGGTTTTGATATACTTTGTCGTAATCGGCGAACTGGACCGTCGCATTGGCATTCCAGCTGTCGTTAAGCGCGTGCTCAGCACGGATACGGGCGATATGGGCTTCCAGCGTAGTGTTGTTGAAATTCGGATCGCCAAAGTAGGTGTCATCGTAACCTGTAAGAGGCTCGCCACCTAATGCCGGTACGCCGCGATCAACCATACGATCATCGTTTACATACTCGTAGGAAGCGCGAACGGTGGTGTCTTCTGAGGCCTGCCAGGTGTAAGTGGGGTTAACTGCATAGCGCTCACCGTCTTTAAAGTCACGGTGATTGTCGATGGTGTCAAAAACACCGTTGAAGCGAAACGCATTATTGCTGTCGATAACCTTATTGGTATCAACGCTTACCGATGCCGCTGAAAACGTATCAATGCCAGCTGACAAGGTGGTAAAGTCTTCGCTGGTTTCCGCCACTTTCGTAACACGGTTTACGACACCACCACCGCCACCGCGGCCAAACAATAAGGCATTGGCACCACGCAGGATCTCAACGCGCTCCAGGTTATAAAGCGGACGGAAGTACTGTACGTCATCGCGAAGGCCATCGACGAAGAAGTCTGCCGTGGTGTTTTGTCCACGAATTGTGATTTGATCACGGTGATCTTCGCCCAGTCCAACGCTCACGCCAGGCGTATATTGCATTACATCAGCCACACTGAATAATGCCTGCTCACTGATTTGCTCTGCACTTACCACTGAAACCGACTGCGGTACATCAACCAGCAGAGTTGGCGTTTTTACGGCGTCAGCCACCTGTTGACCAAAAAAAGCACCACGAACGGTAATACGTTCGACGTCGGGGACATCTGCCTGTGTTTCCTGAGCGTGTGCTGCCCCACCGAATAACACCAGTGATACCGCAGCGGCTACCGAAGAAATACGCTTTTTCAAAAGACCTCCTGTTACGTATGCAAACACGCATGAAAATGATAATGATTCTCGATGGCGAAGGATAATAACCGCTATAAATGAAAATTAAAAGGTTTGTGGTGTGAAAGTTAATGTCTTTTAACTGTTGTAATGCTCAGTTGAATCAATGTCTTGGCTTTCAGGACGGGACCAGACCAGTGTTGCAGGCACAAAAAAGGGAAGCAAAAGCTTCCCTTTTCTATTCACAGGCCGTGGTTACACGCCAATGTAATCCATAATGCCTTCTGCGGCTTTACGGCCTTCATCAATGGCTGTTACTACCAGGTCACTGCCGCGCACCATATCGCCGCCGGCAAAAATTTTCGGATTGGCGGTTTGATACGCAAACTTCCCTTTTGATGGCGCAATGACGCGACCTTTATCGTCGAGGACGATACCGTAGTCGGCAAACCATCTTGCCGGACTTGGCTGAAAACCAAACGCGATAATAACCGCGTCCGCTTCCAGAACATGCTCAGAGCCTTCCACCTCTACCGGACGGCGACGGCCGTTAACGTCTGGAGGACCCATTTCAGTGCGAACCAGCTTTACGCCACAGGCATTGCCGTTTTCATCGATGGCGATATCCAGAGGCTGCAAGTTAAATTTAAACTCGACGCCTTCTTCCCGGGCATTGACCACTTCCTTGCGGGAACCGGGCATACTTTGTTCGTCCCGACGATAGGCGCAGGTGACTTCTTTGGCACCTTGACGAATAGAGGTTCGAACGCAGTCCATCGTGGTATCACCACCACCCAGAACGACAACCCGTTTTCCTTTCATATCGATAAAATCTGCAGGATCTTTTTCCAGACCCATGGTGCGGTTGGTATTGGCTACCAAAAAGGGAAGGGCTTCATAAACGCCTTTCACATGCTCGTGTTCAAAACCACCTTGCATGGATTTGTACGTACCCATACCCAGAAATACCGCATCATGCTTGTCGATAAGCGTTTCAAACTCGATATCTTTGCCGATTTCGGTGTTAAGTACGAACTCAACGCCCATTTCAGTGAAGATCTCGCGACGCAGTTTAATGACGTCTTTTTCCAGTTTGAATGAAGGAATACCGAATGTCAGCAGGCCGCCAATCTCTTCGTACTTATCATAGACGATGGGTTTTACCCCATTGCGTACCAGAATATCTGCACAGGCAAGTCCGGCAGGTCCGGCACCCACGATAGCGACTTTTTTGTCTGTCCAGACAACGTCTGACATATCCGGACGCCAGCCCATTTTGAACGCGGTATCGGTAATGTATTTTTCAATACTGCCGATGGTGACCGCACCAAAATCGTCATTCAGGGTACAGGCCCCTTCACACAGACGGTCCTGTGGACACACCCGGCCGCATACTTCTGGCAGGCTGTTAGTCTTGTGAGACAGCTCCGCCGCCTCAATGATACGGCCCTCATTGGCCAGATTGAGCCACTGCGGAATGTAGTTGTGCACCGGGCACTTCCACTCACAGTATGGGTTACCACAGTCCAGACAGCGGTCAGCCTGACCTTCTGTCTGTGACTGGCTCAGAGGCTGATAGATTTCAGCAAATTCCGACTTACGAACAATAATCGGCTTTTTGGGCGGATCAATACGTTCAACGTCGACAAATTGATAAACATTCTTTGCCATAAACTTACACCCCTCCTATTGAGCCTGAATGCGCAACTCTGCGCTGGAACGACTGATGTGGCCCAACAGATTTTTGACATCACTGGTTTTCGGTTTGATTAACTTAAAGCGTGTCAGCGACGACGCAAAATCGGTCAGTAGCGACAGCGACTGCTCACTGCCGGTTTCTTCATAATGTTGGTTAATCAGGCCACGAAGGTGTTCAGCCAGAATGACTTTATCGTCAATGGCCAGCACTTCTACCAGCTCTTCGTTTACGCGGTCTGCCAGATCGTTTCTGTCATCCAGCAGGTAAGCAAAGCCCCCGGTCATACCGGCACCAAAGTTAACGCCTACTTCGCCCAGAACGGCTACTATTCCGCCGGTCATGTATTCACAGCCGTTATCACCGATGCCTTCCACCACGGCAATTGCCCCTGAGTTACGTACTGCGAAACGTTCACCAGCCCGGCCTGCTGCAAACAGCTTGCCGCCAGTGGCACCGTAAAGGCAGGTGTTACCCATGATGGCACTTTCGTGGGCATTGAAGTTGATGTTCTGATGCGGATGGATAACCAGCTTACCGCCGGTCATGCCTTTGCCGACATAATCGTTGGCATCGCCCATCAGGTGCATGTGCAGGCCACCGGCATTCCAGACACCGAAGCTCTGTCCGGCGGTTCCAGTCAGATGCACCACAATCGGATTTTCTTCCATGTCGAGGTTGCCATGATGTTTGGCAATCTCGCCAGACAGCAACGCACCTACTGAGCGGTCCGTATTACGGATGTCATAGGCCAGGTGTTTACCGCTAGCGGCACGAACGGCTTCACGGGCATCTTCCAGCATGCGCGCGTTCAGTTCACCTTTATCCATTGGTGCGTTAGTGGTTTGTGAACAGAACAGTCTTGTGTGCTCACCTTCCTTTGGCGTAGCCAGCAGGGGTGTCAGATCCAGACGATTCTGTTTCGCCGTGATACCTTCGAGCACTTTTAACAGTTCGGTACGACCCACCAGTTCATCAAACTTACGCACGCCCATGGCGGCCATGATTTCACGTACTTCGCGGGCAATGAACTTAAAGTAGTTCATTACCATTTCTGGTAAACCGATAAAGTAGTCGTCACGCAGTTTCTGATCCTGCGTTGCCACACCGGTAGCACAGTTATTCAGGTGACAAATTCTCAGGTACTTACAGCCGAGCGCCACCATCGGGCCGGTACCAAAGCCAAAGCTTTCAGCACCTAACAGCGCGGCTTTCACAACGTCCAGACCGGTTTTCAGACCACCGTCGGTTTGCACCCGGACTTTATGACGAAGCCCGTTTTCAATCAGTGCCTGTTGTGTCTCTGCCAGTCCCAGTTCAAAAGGGCTGCCTGCGTATTTCACCGAGGTTAACGGGCTTGCACCAGTACCGCCGTCGTAGCCTGAAATGGTGATAAGGTCCGCATAGGCTTTCGCTACACCTGTAGCGATGGTGCCTACACCCGGTTCTGATACCAGCTTCACGGAAATCAGCGCCGTGGGGTTAACCTGTTTTAAGTCAAATATCAGCTGCGCCAAATCTTCAATGGAATAGATGTCGTGGTGCGGCGGTGGTGAAATCAGGGTTACGCCAGGTACTGAGAAACGTAACTGGGCAATGTATTTATTCACTTTGTCGCCCGGTAGCTGACCCCCTTCACCAGGCTTAGCGCCCTGTGCTACTTTAATCTGAATGACATTGGCGTTAACCAGGTAGTGTGGCGTCACGCCAAAGCGCCCAGAAGCCACCTGTTTAATCTTGGAGTTTTTCTCTGTGCCAAAGCGCGAGGGATGTTCACCGCCCTCACCAGAGTTGGATTGTCCACCCAAGCGGTTCATGGCAATTGCCAGCGCCTCGTGCGCCTCTGGACTCAAGGCTCCAATAGACATCGCCGCTGTATCAAAGCGTGGGAAGAGGTTTTCTTCCGGCTCGACTTCACTGATATCAATGGGCTCGTTTTTCGGATTCAGACCCAGCAAGTCGCGCAGGTGCGCGGGTGAACGTTCATTTACCAGTTTGGCAAAGATCTGATAGTCATCATATTCACCCGAAACCACGGCTTTTTGCAGTGAGGTCACTACGTCCGGGTTGTACGCATGGTACTCGCCGTCATGCACATACTTCAGAAGACCGCCGTGTTGTAACGATTTGCGCTTCAGCCACGCGATGCGGTTCAGGTTAATCGTATCCTGCTCAAAGTCGTCAAAACCGGCACCCTGAATACGCGACGTAATGCCTTTAAAGCACAGCTCCATCACATCTGAATTGATGCCCACCGCTTCAAACAGCTTGGCACTGCGGTAACTGGCCACCGTGCTGATGCCCATTTTGGACATGATTTTATAAAGGCCTTTATTAATGCCCTTACGATAGTTCAGGGTGGCCTGCATCACGCTGATATCCAGCTCACCTTTATCGCAAAGCTGCTCGATAGTTTCATACGCCAGGAACGGATACACCGCCGTAGCACCTAAACCGATTAGCACGGCAAAATGATGTGGATCGCGTGCTGATGCTGTCTCAACCACGACGTTCGCGTCACAGCGCAAAGCTTTGTCGATTAACCGACGCTGAACTGCGCCAACGGCCATCGCCGCCGGGATTGGCAAACGGTTTTGCTTAATGTTGCGGTCTGACAGGATCACAAACGCTGCGCGCTTCTGCTTAACCAGATATTCCACTTCGTTACAGATACGCTCGATGGCCTTTTTGAGGCCCTCTTCCTGCGCATACTGCAGTTCGACCACTTCCGAATAGTAGTTATCCGGATTGAACTCACGCAGTTGTTTTAAATCCGTGTACATCAGGATCGGGCTTTCAAACAGCACGCGGTCCGCATAGCCGGAGGTTTCACTGAATACGTTCTGCTCACGGCCAATACAGGTAGCCAGTGACATCACGTGATTTTCACGCAATGGATCGATAGGCGGATTGGTTACCTGAGCAAACTGCTGGCGGAAGTAATCGTAAATCGTGCGCTGGCGCGATGACATTACTGCCATGGGGGTATCATCACCCATCGAGCCAACGGCTTCCTGACCGTCTTTGGCCAGAACTTTGACAATTTGCTGTATCTCTTCATAGCTGTAATTAAACAGCTTGTGATATACCGCCATGGTGTCGTCGTCAAATACACGCTGACCAATCAGCGACGCGTCGAGTTTTTCAATTGGCGTTAAGCGACGAATGTGTTTATCCAGCCACTCACGATAAGGGTGACGGGTTTTCAGCTCTTCATCAATTTCATTAGAGCGCCAGATCTTACCGGTATAGGTATCTACGGCGAGCATTTCACCCGGACCTACACGGCCTTTTTCCAGCACATCTTCGGGTTTGTAATCCCAGATCCCGATTTCGGACGCCAGAGTAATAAACCCGTTTTTGGTAATAACATAACGAGCCGGGCGCAAACCATTACGGTCAAGGTTACAGGCCACATGACGACCATTAGTCAGCACGATGCCCGCCGGGCCGTCCCATGGCTCCATGTGCATGGAGTTAAATTCGTAGAACGCGCGTAAGTCTTCGTCCATGGTTTTGTTATTCTGATACGCAGGGGGTACCAGCAGACGCATCGCACGGAATAAGTCCATCCCACCGGCCAGGAACAGTTCGAGCATATTGTCCAGCGAAGAAGAGTCAGAGCCTTCGGTATTCACGAATGGCGCGGCATCTTTTAAGTCCGGGATCAGCGGCGTGGAGAACTTCGAGGTTCTTGCCATCGACCAGTCGCGGTTACCTTTAATGGTGTTGATTTCCCCGTTATGCGCTAAGAAGCGAAACGGCTGGGCCAGAGGCCAGCGGGGGAGGGTATTGGTGGAAAAGCGCTGGTGGAATACACAAATTGCACTTTTCATACGTTCGTCAGCCAAATCGGCATAAAACGCGGGCAGGTCTTTAGGCATGACCAGCCCTTTATAAATAGTGACCAGCCCGGACAAACAGGCAACATAAAAGTCGGGATCTTTTTCCAGGCGTTTTTCTGCCCGGCGGCGAACCATATAAAGGCGGCGTTCTAAATCACGCTTACGCCATCCGGCAGGTGCGTTTACAAATACCTGTTCGATTTGCGGCACGCCGGTCAACGCCAGTTCACCCAGGACGCTGTTATCTACCGGCACTTTGCGCCAGCCAACTACGCCAAGGGTTTCCTTTTCCAGCTCTTCGTTCAGCACGTCACGTGCCGCCTGTGCCAGGGTGTCCTCCTGGCTCAGGAAAATCATGCCTACACCGTATTTTTTGCTGAGTTTCCAGCCATTTTCTTCGGCAATAGCACGGAAAAATGCATCTGGTTTTTGCAGCAACAGGCCGCAACCGTCACCGGTTTTTCCGTCAGCTGCAATACCTCCACGGTGTTCCATACGGTCCAGACCGTGTATCGCGGTTTTTACCAACTGGTGACTGGCTTCGCCATGAGTATGGGCTATCAGGCCGAACCCACAGTTATCCCGGGAATCATTGGGATTATATAAACTCATCTCTTAACTCCTTCAACCTTAGACTGGGCAAGGTACGTGTTGCGTTTTGATGAACATAAGGATGTTCATCACAACATTGTCAGACGTCTTATTTCGAGGCAGGGTAATCCGGCATCCAGCGTCTTTTTTTGTCGTTAATTATTATTAGAGGATTCCAGTCGTGTACCGCATTTTTATGCATTATTGCGTTGCGGGTCGTCCAAAATACCCACATTGCAAAATAAAATCAAACGCTAATCACGACGTACAATGTTGCATTAATGTTAACAACTTATAACTGCACTATATTCATGAGCTTACTGTGTTTTTGTTGGTGCTCGAAATTTGCTCTAAAACTGCGTTTTTCCCAGTAATTAGTATGTTTATACTAAAGTTTGTAAATCACTGGTTCTGTTATATTGAATAAGTATTCATTATAACCGCGTCCTTATTAGGTGCTCTGTTATCGAGTGATGACGTTGGTAGTCATTCTGACTGGCATGAATACCATTCTGCATAGTGGATTACGCTTTCCTGAAACACCGGGCCACCAACGCCCTAGGGGTAAGACAGCATGTTTATGTTGTTGAGCACGCCGTTACCGTCTTCCATGGATAGCGACACATACCGCGTAACACGTCAGCTTAGATACGCAGGCAATGCAATAAAACAACTATGCGGATTGGTATAACAATTTGATCAAAGCCGAAACTGTATAATAATTGAACATGAGTTAGATGTCACGGGGCGAACGCGTGATATTTTCTCAGGCTGACTCGCTCTAGGGCGCGTGGCGCGTCGTGTCAGAGCTGCAGCGCTTTGCATGAGTCCGATAAGGAGAATTCAGGTGTTCAGTTTTGACATTAAGGCAAACCGGTTACAGGGCGAGTCTGTTACGTTTGAGCCCTCGCCAAACCATTCCGGTGAATTTCCCAGCGGTGCACCGGATACCATCGTTATCCACTTTACCGCTGGCAGTAGCTTGTCATCGTCAGTCAGTGTAATGACCAATCCTGCAAATAAAGTCTCTGCTCATATTTGTATTGGCCGGCAAGGGGAAGTGGTGCAAATGGTTCCTTTCAACCATATTGCCTGGCATGCAGGGCGAAGTGAGTGGCAGGGACGCGAGCAACTCAATCGCTTCTCGATAGGAATTGAACTGGATAACGCCGGTGAGCTCACGCCTAATGGCAATGGCGCCTATCTGAGCTGGTTCAACAACGCCTACAGCGGCGATGATGTATTTCGGGGAGTGCATCGTAATCAGCATTCAACATCCTACTGGCATGCGTATACTGAAGCGCAGATACAGGCGACGTTCTCGCTGTGTCAGGTTCTCTGCCAGCATTACCCGATAAACACCATTGTCGGACACGAAGAGATAGCACCGGGACGAAAAATCGATCCGGGTCCGGCTTTCCCGCTCGACAAATTGCGTCACCGGTTACTGGGTATCGATCCGGTATCGCTTCCTGTTGCGGAGGTGCAAACGCCAGCCATTGCCACAGAAGCAATAGTAACTTCAACCAGTCTCAATGTGCGAGCCGGTCCTGGCACACATCACGAGAAAGTGGCTGAGCCACTAACCAAGGGCACACCCGTCACCGTAGTGAAGCAACGTAACGGCTGGGCGCAGGTGCGGTTTGAAACCACCGGTTGGGTAAGTACTCGCTATCTGCAAAAGTTAGATTAATTCTCGGTATAAGTATGAATGACTCGCGATGAATCGGCTTGGTTTTTTGCGCTACATATTGTTTTCTCAACGTGCGGGAAGCCAGACAGAGAAAGGGTACGGCACATGTTGTGCGATACTCGTAATCAGGATTTCCTGTGCCCATACCACGGCGCTTCGCCTAAGGTTGTTGATGCAAAAGAGGACGGCCGTCACTACATACTATGCTTATTTCGCGCTTTTTTTGCGCGTTGCCGGAAATGGTGCGTAGTGGATTAATCGCAGAAACGTGATAATTGTCCAAGCGCGATTATCCTTTACCTGATTCCTCATCATTTCAGTCGTTTGCCTGAATAGCAAAGCCTGCTAGGATAAACGCAAGTTTTACAGGCAGTCATCTCTATGCACTCAGATTCCCCTAATGATTCCTGGGCAATTCGCTTTGCGCAATTTGTCCAACGGTTTGGCACCATCAAGCTCAGCGTATTATTTGTTGTACTTACGTTATTGTTTACGTTGGGAGGCTCCTATGTCATCCGGGTATCAATGGGCAGTCAGGTTGACCCTGACGACTTTATCAGCGCAGTAGTACTAACTATGTTGAGTGCCCCCTGGGTACTCTATTTCTTCAGCGAACTGGTTAAGCAACTGGAAAATTCAAGGGCAAATCTGAAAGAAGTGGTAAGCCAACTGGAACGTTTACGCGAGGAAGATGTATTTCTCAATCGCGAACTCCAAAGCAACATTCGCCAGCTCAACCATGAAATCGAACAGCGCAAACATGCGCAGGAAGAGCGCGAAGCCGTATTTAAAGATCTCGAGAAAGAAATTCAGGATAAGTCGCAGCAGGAAGAGCAGGCGAGGCGTTTGTCTACGCTACTGCGCTCAATCATCGATGCGTCTCCGGACCTCATTTACTACCGTAATGAAGAAGGTCGGTTTGCCGGGTGTAACCGGGTAGCAGAAATGATGACAGGCAAAACCCAGGAAGAGCTGCTGGGGCTGACGCCACATGATGTGTATGAAGAAGACCTGGCCCGCCAGGTGGTCGCCAGCGATCATGAAGTCCTCGAAACCAATGCCAGCATCACCGAAGAGCTTTGGTTGCGATTCGCCGACGGGCGCCGCCGCTATTTCGAAATGCGCAAGGTGCCGTTCTTTGATCATGACGGTAACCGCCTTGGGCTGCTGGCATTTGGCCGTGATATGACCGAGCGCAAACAGGCAGAAAACGCCGCCGCGAAAGCCAGTACGGACAAAACCCGTTTTATCGCGACGATCAGCCACGAACTGCGTACGCCGCTGAACGGCATTGTTGGGTTAAGCCGCATGCTGCGTGACACCGAACTGAATGAAGAGCAGTTCAACTGGGTCAGTACCATTTACGCCAGTGCAATCACGTTGGGGAATATTTTTAATGACATTATCGATCTCGATAAGCTGGACCGGGACAAGCTTGAGCTGAGCTTAAAAACCGTTTCGCTGCGCGATTTCACCGAAGAGCTCAGCAGTATTATCCGCCTGCTTGCGCAGGATAAATCGCTGGAACTGATCACCACCATCAACGAGCCCCTGCCTCAGTTGGTTGAAGTGGACGGAACCCGATTACGTCAGATCCTGTGGAATATTCTGTTTAACGCAGTGAAGTTCACACAGAAGGGACATGTCAGTCTGACAGTGTTAGCAACCCGGCCGACGAATGATATCAGTGTGGTGACCTACGTAATTGAGGACACCGGTGTGGGGATCCCTGAAGAAGAGATTGATAAGATTTTCGCCATGTACTATCAGGTTGATCATCCTGATCATCAGTCTGCAACCGGTACCGGTATCGGTCTTGCCATTTGTAAGCAGATGGTGGATTTGATGAAAGGCGATATCCGCGTTACCAGTACAGTGGGTAAAGGCACCCGCTTTGAAATCGAACTGCCGTTACAGATTTCAAAGCGTCCCATGCAGGTGGCGCAACTGCAGGTGACGGACCTCAATATATTACTGGTAGAAGACATTGAACTGAATGTTATGGTTGCCAAAGCCCTGCTTGAAAAGCTGGGGCAGCACGTAGATGTTGCCATGACCGGTCAGGAAGCCATTGATAAAGCCCGTGAGAATCATTATGACCTGATTTTACTGGATATTCAGTTGCCGGATATGACGGGTTTTGACGTCGCCAATACGCTACATGAAGAAGAGTTGGTGATGGGAACGCCAATAGTGGCGCTGACCGCGAACGTGATAAAGAAGCGCGAAGAATATCTGCAAAACGGCATGGACGATGTCATTGCCAAGCCGGTGAAAAAGAGTCGGGTTATCGAAGTGTTTAACGAACTCTTCAGTGCACCCTCTGAACCCATTGAGACGGAAGCGCAGGAAACCAGAAAGCCCGAGCCTGCCAAAACGCTGACCAACATTCTGGATATGGATTTACTGCAGATGCTGGTTGATACCATTGGTGAAGATATGGTGCGTGCGTCAGTGAAAGTGTTCCAGGATAAAATGCCGGAATATATGGAAATACTGCAGCTTGCCCTGAGCGCTGATGAGAAATCTGAGGTGTGTTCTCAGGCTCATAAAATAAAAGGTGCTGCTGGCTCTGTGGGGCTGGCGCGGGTGCAACGCATCGCGAACCAAATCCAGCAGGGCGATCACCCCGCCTGGTGGCAAAACGTGCATGACTGGGTTGAAGAGCTGCAAATGGCAGTAGCGCACGACATGAAAGCGCTGCACGGCTGGCTGAACGAGCAAATGGTGGATGACTAAGTGACTGATATGCAGCAAGACACCCCGGCATTTTCCAATTCGCTGGTGACCCCGGAGGCATTACCGGACGCCAGAGCGCTGGAAACGCTCCCCCTGTCGCCACATTACCGTACGCTGAATCTGGCTATTGTTACGGTGGTATTTGCGCTGCTATTGATAGGCGTAAGTGTGGTGCGGTTTCAGCAGTTTGTGCCGGTTGCAGAAGGGCTGGTCAAAGCGTATCCCTTTGTCCTCGTTATTCTGGCTGCGCTTGGGATCCTGTCGTTTCTCTATCATGTGTTTGCTGATCCACTCATCCGTTACGCTGTGCGCGAGCAGGATCTTATTCTGCAAAATGGATTATTTTTCCGCGCCACAGTATGCCAGCCTATATTACGTGTTCAGCATATTGAGCTGAAGCGCGGGCCGCTGGACCGGATGGCCAAAATGGCGAAACTGCAGGTCTATTCAGCGGGTGGCAGTGCACACACATTCGAAATTCCGGGGTTACCGGAAGCGCGTGCACGTCAATTGCGTCAGTTTATTCTTGATCACAAAGATCTTGATGCGCGATGAGTAAGCCTGCCATGGATACGGTTTCTGACAAGGCGTCAGTAACAGCAAATGCTATCGACACCGGACAAGATTGGCAGCGTCTATCGCCGATTTCTATTCTCTACTTTACCGCCAGTAATATTAAAAAGCTGGCGCAGTTTCTTATTTATGTGATACCCGCCGTTGCCGTTACCGCGAACGTGGTAGATTTAGGTGAGTCGCCCTATGCCATACCGGTAGGCCTGGCACTGCTAATTTCGTTGTCCGTCAGCGGTATTGTCAGCTATTTCTTTTATCATTTCCGTGTTTGCGACCAGCATGTAGAGGTAAAAGATGGTGTTTTTAACCGCCGGCATATGAACCTGCCATTCTGGCGTATTCAGAATGTGAAAATCGAGCAGCCAATCTATTACCGTCCGATGCAATTTGCATTGGTAGTACTGGACACGGCCGGGAGCGCAAAAGAAGAAGCGAAAATCGTGGCAGTGCCACTGACCTATGCTCAGGCGTTAAGAAAGCAGATCCTGGCATACCACACCGGTGACCCCAGCGTGAGCTCCAGCGCAGCGGATAACATCGAGCAGGAGAAAGCAGAAGACGACGAAGAGGTGCTGAACCGGCGTAATATCCGCGATTTAATTATTCACGGGATAACCAATAACCGAGTGTGGATTATTCTGGGTGCGGCGGCACCGTTTTATGATTCGATTTCAGACTTTGCATTTAATTGGCTGAATGCCCGCGGCCTCAACCTAGATCAACTGATAGGTGAACAAACGGCAGCCTGGTGGCAAATCGGGTTATACACGGTAACGCTGCTGATGATCATCATGGCCTTGCTGGCGTTGTTATCGGTGGGCGGTGCGTTGCTGACCTTTTACGATTATACCCTCAGCCGGCATGGCGATCGTTATATCCGGCGAAGTGGCCTGCTTAATAAGCAGGAAGTCAGCATGCGACAATCACGCATTCAGATGATTACGGCAAAGCAGGATTGGCTGGATAAGATCCTGGGGCGAGTTAACCTGTATTTCGAGCAAAACACGTCGGGCACGCAACAGCAACAGGCTGAATTAATGTCGCCGAACAAGTTGCTGGTGCCCTCTGTGACCATCGCCGAAACCGAAGCATTGGTGAAAGAGGCGATGCCAGGCAGTCAGTTGTATCAGATCCCGTATCAACCGGTGTCATTGCGCTATCTTTGGCATTGGCTTGGCGTTTGGGTATGGCCACCCACCATCATTATTATTGGGATCTATCTTTATAATCAGGTGTGGGAGCTGGCAATAGGTACCGGGTTCCTGGCGATAGCGCTTTCGCTGATACTGGTATTGCGCTGGTGGCGCTGGGGATATGCCGCGGATAATGACTATGTATATGTAAGAAGTGGCCGCATAGGGCTGGACTACCAGTGTTTTGAGAAATACAAAGTGCAGCAAGTGAAAGTAAGCCAGAGCATACTAATGAAAAAGCGAAAGGTGGCTACGCTGAATGTATTGCTGGCCAGCGGCAATATCAGTATTCCTTATCTTCCCGAGCAAGACGCCTGGACACTGGCAAATGAGTTGCTTTATGTGGCAGAGAAAAGCCGGCGGTCGTGGATGTGATTCTCAGAGGGCAGCGGCCAGCGCATCACGTAATGCACTGACCTTTTATCCTTAAGCTCAGAAGCTGTTTTGTGGAATGCGTACCCATCCTTCCATCAGCACGCGGGCTGACCGGCTCATCACTGCTTTGGTGACCTGCCACTGGTCGTCGACATTTTTTGCTTCTGCGCCTACGCGCAGTGTGCCACTGGGGTGACCAAACACCACCGCATCCCGTTCGCCACCACCTGCAGCGCGGTTCACCAGCGTGCCTGAGATGGCTGCCGCGGTACCAATGGCGACTGCGGCGGTACCCATCATGGCATGATGCAGCTTACCCATCGACATCGCGCGCACCAGCAAGTCAATCTCATTGCCAAGCACATCTTTGCCACTGGACGCTTTGTAGTCGCGCGGTGGCGCCACCATGGCAACCTTTGGGGTGTGCTGGCGAGACGCCGCTTCCCCAACATCGCTGATAAGCCCCATTTTTACAGCCCCATGAGCGCGTATCGCCTCAAAGGTTGCCAACGCATCCGGGTTCTCATTGATATCCCCCTGAAGCTCGGTACCGGTATAGCCAATGTCCTGGGCATTGACGAAAATAGTAGGGATACCAGCATTGATCATGGTGGCTTCAAAAGTGCCAACCCCGGGAACATCCAGCTTATCTACCAGACGACCGGTAGGGAACAGGGCGCCGTCACCGTCTGCAGGGTCCATAAACTCAATTTGTACTTCGGCAGCAGGGAAGGTGACGCCATCCAGTTCGAAGTCGCCGGTTTCCTGCACTTCACCGTTGGTGATTGGCACATGCGCAATAATGGCTTTTTCGATATTCACCTGCCAGATACGCACAACCGCGATACCGTTTTGTGGAATACGTGAGGCATCTACCAGGCCATTGCTAATCGCAAAAGCACCGACCGCGGCGGTCAGGTTGCCGCAGTTACCACTCCAGTCAACAAACGGTTTGTCGATGGCGACCTGACCAAACAGGTAATCAACATCGTAACCGGTTTTATCACTTTTGCTTAGGATGACCGTTTTACTGGTGCTAGACGTGGCACCGCCCATGCCGTCAGTGTGTTTCTGATACGGATCCGGGCTGCCAATGACACGAAGCAACATGGCATCGCGGGCTGGCCCTGGCTGTTGTGCCCGTTCCGGCAAATCTGCCAGATTAAAAAATACGCCTTTACTGGTGCCACCACGCATGTAGGTGGCTGGAATTTTGGTTTGTGGAGGATGTGCCGTCATGCAGGGATCTCCTTAACTTATTGCAGAGCCTGAAAGCTCTGCAGGTCTACAAAAACGCCGGCAAAATCGCATTAATACATTTTTGCCGGCGCTGCTTTTGTTTACGCAGGATGGGGGAGCGTCACGCTTAGCTGACTGCTTCCTCGGCTTCCAGGAAGTCTTTCGCGAAGCGCTGCAATACGCCGCCAGCCTCATAAATAGACACCTCTTCGCCGGTGTCCAGTCGGCAGGTTACCGGCACTTCCATGGTGTCTCCCTCTTTGGGATGAATAACCAGTGTTAGTGTGGCCCCTGCTGAAGGCGTACCTTTTACATCGTAGGTTTCCGTGCCGTCCAGCCCCAGCGTTTTGCGGGTTGTTCCAGCTTTAAACTCAAGTGGCAGTACCCCCATACCAATCAAATTAGTACGGTGAATACGCTCGAAGCCCTCAGCAACAATCACTTCCACACCAGCCAGACGCACACCCTTGGCTGCCCAGTCGCGGGAGGAACCCTGACCATAGTCGGCACCGGCCACAATAATCAGTGGCTGCTTACGCTGCATATAGGTCTCAATGGCTTCCCACATGCGCACGACTTTGCCTTCAGGCTCTATGCGCGCCAGTGAGCCCTGCTTTACCTCGCCGTTTTCAACTACCATTTCGTTGAACACTTTGGGGTTCGCCAGCGTGGCGCGCTGCGCGGTAAGGTGGTCTCCACGGTGCGTTGCGTAAGAGTTAAAGTCTTCTTCCGGCAGCCCCATTTTCGCCAGGTATTCGCCTGCTGCGCTGGTTGGCAGAATGGCGTTTGATGGCGATAAATGATCTGTGGTGATGTTGTCACCCAGTATTGCCAGCGGTCGCATTCCGGTCATGGTGCGCTCCGCATCCATTGCGCCTTCCCAGTATGGGGGGCGGCGGATGTAGGTACTTTGCTCGCGCCAGTTGTATAGCGGGTTGATGTCTTTGCCGTAGTCGACTTTCAAATCGAACATGGGCTCATACACTTTACGGAAATGCTCCGGCTTTACATATTCTGCGACAATAGCATCAATTTCTTCATCGGTGGGCCATAAGTCTTTCAGCGTAACCGGATTGCCGTCCGGGTCGATGCCCAGTACGTCTTTTTCGATGTCAAAACGCACGGTTCCGGCAATCGCATAAGCCACTACCAACGGTGGGGAGGCCAAAAACGCCTGTTTCGCATAAGGGTGAATACGGCCATCGAAGTTACGGTTGCCGGACAGTACCGCCGTGGAATATAAATCCCGGTCGATAATTTCCTGCTGGATGGCCGGGTCAAGCGCGCCGCTCATCCCGTTACAGGTAGTACAGGCAAAGGCGACCACGCCAAAGCCCAGAGATTCCAGCTCAGGTAGCAGGTTGGCTTCTTCCAGGTACAGTTGCACGGCTTTCGAGCCCGGTGCCAGCGAGGTCTTTACCCACGGCTTGCGGGTCAGGCCACGTTTATTG
Organism: Alteromonas sp. H39; assembly: GCF_047556435.1. Taxonomy (GTDB): domain Bacteria; phylum Pseudomonadota; class Gammaproteobacteria; order Enterobacterales; family Alteromonadaceae; genus Alteromonas. Next base: position 3,328,786 of record NZ_CP180210.1, on the reverse strand, counting down.
GCATTGCGCGCCAGCAGACCAGCCGCGATGACGTTGCGCGGGTTGCTGGTGTTGGTGCAACTGGTGATAGCCGCGATAATCACCGCCCCGTCTGGCATCTTACCGTCTTCGGGGTTTTCGATGTGCTTGGCAATTCCACGTGCGGATAAGTCGCTGGTTGGCAGACGCGCGTGCGGGTTTGATGGCCCGGCCATGTTTCTGCCAACGCTGGATAAATCGAACTTCAGCACGCGCTCATATTCCGCGGTCTCCAGCGAGTCAGCCCACAGACCGGTATGCTTGGCGTAGTTCTCTACCAGTTCGACCTGATCGTCTTCACGGCCAGTCAGTTTTAGATAATCAATGGTTTGTTCATCAATGTAGAACATGGCGGCAGATGCACCGTATTCCGGCGTCATGTTAGATATCGTTGCCCGGTCACCCAAGGTAAGGTGGCTGGCGCCTTCACCGTAGAACTCCAGATAAGCTGACACCACACGTTCTTTACGCAGGAACTCTGTTAACGCCAACACAATATCGGTGGCGGTAATGCCCGGCTGCGGTTTACCGGTTAACTCAACACCCACAATGTCAGGCAGACGCAGATACGACGCACGACCTAACATCACACTTTCAGCTTCCAGACCACCCACTCCCAGCGCGATAACACCCAGTGCATCAACGTGAGGTGTATGACTGTCAGTACCTACCAGCGTGTCAGGGAACGCCACACCATCACGGGCCTGAATAACCGGTGACATTTTTTCCAGGTTAATCTGGTGCATGATGCCGTTGCCAGGGGGGATCACATCTACGTTTTTAAACGCGGTTTTGGTCCAGTTAATAAAGTGAAAGCGGTCATCGTTCCGTCGGTCTTCAATGGCGCGGTTTTTTTCAAACGCGTCTTTTTCAAAGCCCGCGTGTTCAACGGCCAGAGAGTGATCGACGATAAGTTGTGTCGGTACCACCGGATTGACTTTCGCCGGATCGCCGCCTTTTTCTGCGATAGCATCACGAAGACCTGCCAAATCCACCAGGGCTGTCTGACCCAGAATATCATGACAAACCACTCGGGCAGGGAACCAGGGGAAATCGAGATCGCGCTTGCGATAAATAAGTTGCTTTAGCGAGTCGGTTAATACATCCGGGTCACAGCGTCTGACCAGGTTCTCTGCAAATACACGAGAGGTATAGGGGAGCTTTTCATAGGCACCCGGCTCAATGGCATTGACTGCCTCGCGGGTGTCAAAATAATCCAGCTTACTGCCGGGTAACGGTTTGCGGTAATCAGTATTCATAGTTGTCCCTTGTAAGTGTTCTGGCGCCAGCTTCGCCTGTAGAAAGTGACGCCATGTGAGACATTATTGACGTTCAGCGATAGGGGTAACCGAGCGTAAATCTTCGCCGGTATATTCTGCTGAAGGACGAATAATCCGGTTGTCTGCGCGCTGCTCCATCACATGCGCCGCCCAGCCTGTCAGGCGCGACATCACAAAAATGGGCGTGAACAGCTTGGTTGGAATACCCATGAAGTTATAGGCCGAAGCGTGAAAGAAATCGGCGTTACAGAATAGCTTTTTCTCGCGCCACATGACTTCTTCACAGCGAACTGAAACCGGGTAAAGCACGTCATCACCCACATCTTTTGACAGTTTTTCAGACCAGCCTTTGATAATTTCATTACGCGGATCAGACTCTGAGTAGATCGCATGGCCAAAGCCCATGATTTTTTCTTTGCGTTCCAGTTTGCCCATCATTTCTTTTTCAGCATGCTCTGGTGACGTAAAGCCCTCAATCATTTCCATGGCCGCTTCATTTGCGCCACCGTGAAGAGGACCGCGCAGAGAGCCAATGGCACCCGTAACACACGAGTGCATGTCAGAAAGCGTAGATGCACAAACGCGCGCCGTGAAGGTTGATGCGTTAAATTCGTGTTCTGCGTAAAGGATCAATGATACGTGCATAACCTGCTCGTGCAGTGCTTTTGGCTTTTCGCCGTGAAGCAGGTGCAGGAAGTGGGAGCCGATTGAATCATCGTCAGTCTCAACGTCAATTTCCACGCCGTCATGGCTGAAGCGATACCAGTAGCAGATGATGCTTGGGAAGCACGCCAGCATGCGGTCAGTCACATCCTGCTGTTGCTCAAAGCTTTCTTCTGTTTCCAGGTTCCCCAGCATGGAGCAACCGGTACGTAACACGTCCATCGGATGTGCGCTTTTAGGAATACGCTCAAGCACATCTTTTAATGCTTGTGGAAGACCGCGAAGGCCCCGCAGCTTTTCTTTGTAGGCATCCAGTTCATTCTGCGTAGGCAGTTTACCTTTCAGGATAAGGTAAGCCACTTCTTCGAACTGGCAGTGGTTGGCTAAATCTTTTACATCATAACCACGGTAGGTAAGGCCTGAACCGGTTTGTCCAACGGTAGACAGTGCTGTTTTTCCTGCTACCTGGCCGCGAAGGCCGGCGCCACTGAGTTGTTTTGCCATGGATGTATCTCCTGATAATAAATTTGTTGTAGAGTCTTGTATGGCAGCGGGCACATATCAGTGCCCGCTGCGTTGTTATTCACTGCTATTTATTTGTTTTTGCCCTGGGCAAATAGCTCATCAAGCTTTTTCTCGTACTCGTGATAGCCAAGGTAATCGTATAAATCCATTCGGGTTTGCATCATATCGACAACGGCTTTTTGGTCGCCATTATCAAGGATGGAACGGTAGACGGTTTCGGCCGCTTTGTTCATCGCCCGGAATGCACTTAACGGATACAGCACCATGTCAGCACCCCATTCGCCCAGCTCTTCTTTGTTCCACAGTTCGGTTTTCCCGAACTCTGTAATGTTGGCCAGAATAGGCACATCCAGCGCTTCCGCGAAGGCGCGATAATGCGCTTCGGTCTGAACGGCTTCAGCGAAGATGCCGTCAGCCCCCGCTTCTACATAGGCTTTTGCGCGTTCTATGGCGGCGTCAAGACCTTCCTGAGCAAAGGAGTCAGTGCGTGCCATAATGAAGAAATCCGGATCAGTGCGGGCATCTACTGCCGCTTTGATACGGTCGACCATCTCAGCGGTAGACACAATTTCTTTGTTAGGACGGTGGCCACAGCGTTTCTGCGCGACCTGATCTTCCATATGTACAGCCGCGGCCCCGGCTTTTTCCATATCACGGATGGTTTTCGCGATATTAAAGGCGCCACCCCAACCGGTATCGATGTCTACCAGCAGGGGCAGGTCGCAGGCTGAGGTAATACGCTGAACATCAACAATCACATCGTTTAGTGACGTCATACCCAGGTCAGGAAGCCCGTAAGACGCGTTCGCGACACCGCCACCTGAGAGATAGATGGCTTTATGACCGATGGCTTTTGCCATCATTGCACTATAGGCGTTAATAGTTCCGACGATTTGTAATGGCTTGTTGTCGGCAAGCGCTTGTCTGAATTTTTTTCCTGCACTCATAATCAATCTCTTATTTGTTAGGGTGAGAGGTAAGCTTGTTTTCAATATTATTTTTTGAATAAAGAATGTGCCGGCGCATGAGTATTTCGGCCAGCTCTTCGTCCCGGTTCGCAATGGCCTGTACGATGTGTTTGTGTTCGTCATACGCGGTGGTTACACGTGGGCCAGCCATGCCCAGCTGCACCCGGTACATGCGGACCAGGTGATAAAGACCGTCAACCAGCACCGCAATCAGGTGCTGGTTTTTACTGCCCAGAATGATGCGATAGTGGAAATCGACATCACCGGCTTCCTGATAATAAGACTCGCCGGTTTTGACCTTATCGAAGTGATTGGCCAGCAGTGCCTGTAAATCTTCAATTTCCTGATCGGTCATATTTTTAGCCGCCAGACGCGCAGCCATACCTTCCAGCGACTCGCGAACCTGATAGAGCTCTACCAGTCCTTCTGGCGTGAGGGCGACAACCCGAGCGCCTACGTTTGCACGGCGCTCTACCAGATGGCAGCTCATAAGACGGTTGATCGCTTCACGGATCACTGCCCGGCTGACTGCGTACTTTGTCGACAATTCTGTCTCACTGAGTTTCGAGCCCGCGGGGATCAGGCCTTCCACGATGTCCTTTCGTAATCGAAAAAACGTTCTGTCGGCATTGGTAACAGGTTGTTCAATGGCTAACGACATGAAAGTGGAAACCTCGCCAGTGGATTCTAAAGTGTCGACAATATAGCCATGTAATGGCAGATCGTCAACCTAAAAGCGGCCTCATTGTCGACAACGTCTAGGGTAACAGCGCAGGGTTCGGGAATGCATAGGGCATTTTTCAGGAGATTTTCAAGGTGTTAGCCTATAGGGAAATGAGGATGCTACCTTGGTCTTAGACCGTACCTGTAAAACAATGTCGGCACATATAAAACGGCCCGGTCAGACCGGGCCGTTAGGGCGATATGGTGGCGATAGTGCCCTTAGTACTCGTCGCTCTCTGCATTGTTCATGCGAACGATAACGTCGGCTACGATTAAGGACTCGTCAAAGAAGTCTCCATCCATTGAGGCATCGACCTTAATTCTGTCACCTTCCTCGATGTACAGCAGACCGTCCTGTTTAAAAGGTTCGCCGGGCAGTTCGCTGGTATCGACACTCACCGTCATACCGGCAGTATCTAACTCTATGACGTCCTCATTCACCTCGTTGACTGTACCAATGAGTGTCATATCGTCGATATTTGTTGGCACGGTAGCTGAAGCCATCAGCCAGCCTTCTGATTCTTCATCAGTGGCGTCGGCGATAAAGGTGGTACTTAACTGATGTACGAACACACTGGATGCTTCGAGCGTGGTTTCTGTCATCAGGTTTTTATCCACTTTACCTGAAACGGATACACGATCACCTTGTTTAAATATCAGGGCATCAGCGTCGTAATCACCGTCGTCAAATTCTACAGTAACATCGTTATCACCGGTCTTCAGGACAAACGAACCGGGATTTACCTTCTGAATTTCACCGCTTAGGGTGACCCAGGCATTCTCATCCCAGTTGGACAGCTCAGACGTTGTCGCTTCACTGGCAGCTACCGATGTTGAAATAAGGGCACCTGCAACTGCTGAATACATAAGTGTTTTGGCAAATTTCATTGTGACCTCCTTCCTTAAATAAGGGTTCACAATGGTTGAAGCAACGCTAATGCCAGCCTTATATATCAATGGCTTATAGCTTTTTCTGCACACAAAGCCGGCTTTGGATATGAAATTCCTATACGCCTGGTTTGTGTCTTTTACAAAGTAAAACAATCAGGCTTTTTGCTTTTTCAGTATGGTCTGGCCCGCATTACGGGGTAGCGTAATACTGTCGATAATACTCAGAAGGGCCAGCACGCCCATAAAATTCATGGCCAGTTGAAAATGCGCGGATACGGGTTCGGCATTGGAACCGCCGAGAAGAAAACTGGCAAGCGCCAGAGAGAGTGCGCCAGCGGTAATCCCCAGGCCGCGATTCATTTGCATCAGCACTGCACTTAACGTATTGGCGTCGCGCATCTGATGGTTTGGAATGTCGGCGAAGTTAATCGTATTAAGCACCGTTAGGTGGATAGAGCGGTTTATTCCCGATATGAACAATACCAGGGCGAGAAACCAGTAGGGTGTGTCAGCATCAAGCTGGCCAAGCCAGAAAAAGCCTGCGGCAATAGCCACGCCATTTACGATTAGCAGGTGCTTAAAACCAAATGTGTTCATCAACCAGGTTGTCGCCGGTTTAATAGCCAGGTTGCCGGCAAATAACCAGAGTAACAGCGCGCCCGCCTCAACCGCTGAATAGCCGAAGCCCAGCTGAAGCATGAGGGGGATCAGAAATGGTGTGCTTGACAGGGCAATCCTCACAATGGAGCCGCCGGTGATAGTGAGTCGAAACGTGCGGCTTTTCAGGGCGCTGAATGTAAGCAGCGGGAAGGGGGCTTGAAGCATGTAAATAACAGCCAGTGTCAGCAATGCGATACCACTACCTATCAGGGCTACCGGCAATACCCAGTTACCCTGAAGGCTACTAAGCATCTCAAGTCCGGCCATCAGCACGCCGAAACCTGCCCCACATAACAGGAATCCAGTCCAGTCAAACCGGGTGGGGTCACCTTTATAGTTTTCCAGCAAATAGGCCGATGCGATAAGCGCGATGATCCCCAGCGGAACATTCATCAGAAAAATCCATGGCCATCCCCAGTGTGTGGCTATCCAGCCACCAATAACCGGACCCAGTAACGGGGCGCCGAGTGCGGGCCAGGTAATAATGGCGATGGCATTCACCAGGCGCTCCTTTGGAAGATCGCGCAACACCACAAGCCTGCCAACCGGCACCATAAGTGCGCCTCCTATCCCTTGCAGCACCCGGGAAGCGGTGAATGTCAGTACGTCATAGCTGACGGCGCAAAGCACTGACGCAATCACAAAAAGGCTAATTGCCAGCATAAAAATACGTCTGGCGCCAAACCTGTCCGCAACATAGCCACTGATGGGAATAAATATGGTTACGGCAACCAGATAAGAAGATACACCGACAGAAAGGTGGGCTGCCGGAACATTGAAATCCCGGGCAATAATGGGAAGTGCCGTGGTGATAACGGTGGCATCCAGAATTTCCATAAATAACGCCCCGGCAACCAGCAAGGCTGTCGCGACGCGTCGATCAAGTGTATACATGCAAGCTCTGAGTTAGTTATTAGCGTTCGCAGGCGCAAACCTGCAAAAAGGAATGCGCGGTAAAAAAGCAGGTGCTGTAGCCGATACGTTTGTACGTTGGAATAAGACGCGCATATGTCGCCTATTCTGCCACCCCGATGATTTTTCTGTACGTGCTGTATTGCGTGCCTGAGGCTGTGATGCCTTCCGCACTGCGCGATTTATCATCCCATACTACCGCCACCAACCTGAAAATATGAATACAGTCGTTACATGACTTCGGATGATAACGACGTGTCTCCAAGCTCTTAAAGAAGACGGCAAGCTTAAGTTCTGCGTCTACCCGTAGCGGTACGGTTGTGCATGGGAGCTTCCGTTTGCAAGGACAATAGCTGGCAACAAACCGGCGACTCCAACTTCAATACGGTAAGCCTAAGGCAATTTGTAAGTGTGAAAAAGTAATAAACGGCGGAGTGAAGGTGTTAAAAGGCAGCCCGCAACTGCAGCTGCCCTGATTGCGTGTTTACATAATTTCAAATGCGCGAACAACGCGCTGGACACCGCCGACGTGACGAGCGATATCTACTGCCGCGGTGGCCTCCAGATTTGACACCCGGCCCATCAAAAAGACCTCGGCGTTTTGCACTACCACCCGAACCTGCAGTGCAGGAACGCGCTCATCGGCCACCAGTTTGGTTTTCACTTTTGATGCCAGCCAGATATCTGTGGCCTGTTGGGAAGCACCTATCGGTTCACCCACGCGCAGCTGGTTGTGGATCTTTTTCACGTACTCCACGTTCTGCACCCGCGCAATGGCATCTTCCCGCAATTGTTCGGAAGGTACCTGGCCGGTAATCAGTGCCACGCCATTGTAAACATCAGCCTGCAAGTTCGCTTCGGCTTTAAGCGCTTCGCTTTTTGACCATTGGAAGGCAATAGCACTTTCGGCATTCTGGTCATCAAGCTGGGTACCGACGGTGCGTCGGTCGTTCGCGACTTTGGCTGCTGCGGCGCCCGCACCAACCACAGCCACTGCACACCCCTGCAACTGGGTAACGCCCAGCGACAGGATCAATGCAGCTATCAGCTTTGTGTGTGTAGTCATTTATTCATCACCATGATCTGCTGGAAACAGGCTGTCATCGATGCATTCACATAGATTGTGAATCACCAGCAAATGGACTTCCTGGATCCGCGCGGTGCGATTCGACGGCACGCGGATCTCCACATCGTGCTCACTTAAAAAGCCCGCCATTTCACCGCCGTCCTTGCCACTAAGGGCAACAATAGTCATATCGCGGGACAGTGCGGCCTCCATGGCAGCAATTACATTGCGCGAATTGCCACTGGTGGAGATGGCCAGCAAAATATCGCCTGGCTGACCTAATGCCCGCACCTGCTTCGCAAATATTTCATCGTAGCTGTAGTCGTTAGCAATAGACGTAAGTGTAGACGTGTCTGTGCTCAGGGCGATAGCCGGAAGGCTCGGGCGATCCCTTTCATAACGATTCAGCATTTCAGAGGAAAAGTGCTGAGCGTCACCTGCTGAACCACCGTTGCCACAGCTTAATATTTTATTCCCGCGAATTAGTGCTTCGACCATCATCATCGCCGCTTTTTCAATAGACTCCGGGAGGATTTCTGATGCTGCAATTTTGGTCTGAATACTTTCGGTGAAATTGGCTTTTATATTTTCAATCATACTTCTCATCTTTAAGTGTCTGGTCACGTCATACCACGTTTTTGACCCATTGGAAGTCGTCACCGTCAATCGCTATGACATCAATACGGACCGGCGTGGATACAGGACTATGACCATTGTCTAATAAATATTGTTCAAACGCAGTACGCATTCGCTGGAGTTTTTTGGCCGTTACAAATTCAGCGGCCTGTCCAAAGCGGCTGTGACGTCGGTATTTCACCTCGATGCAGACCAGTATCAGACCATCCCACATCAGTAAATCTAACTCTCCAAAGCGTGTACGGTAATTAGTTTCTATTAACTCAAGTCCGTGAGTTTCAAGAAAACCAACAGCGTCTTTTTCTGCGTTTGTTCCCTGTCTTGTCGACATCGTTGACCCTTCCCTGGTTGTTTTAGCAATGCGCCGGTATTACTACTGAACGGATCCGTCGTTCACCGGAATTACCTTATTTTTCGTTTGATAACGGGATTACCCGCTCGTTGTCTATCTTAGCCTGTGGAAGCCGACGCTCTATCTGATGGTCATCATTCCTTGACAATGTGCCGGTGAGGCCAGCAACTTCCACTTGAGGCAACAGTCCCATAGTGTGTAGAGACGGCAATAAATTATAGGCATCAACACCAAATGCAAATAAGCGATTAAGCTGCGTGCTGCGATGTGGCCATAATGCCTCGCTTTGCGACTGTAATGCCTGCCACTGGTTGTCAGGCATCATCCACGGCATGTCCAGAAAACGGACATTTTGCAAATCGCGCCACTGGTTCTTGCTGCTGTCATATTCCATTGAGCGGGAAGTGGCATAAACCGGTACTACCTTGCCGTCAAACGGACTCAGACTGGCCTCAACCATCGGGTTAAGCAGTTCGGTTTGCTCCGGTGACGCAAACACCACAATGGCGTCAATGTCGCCCCGGCTGCGTGGCACATTATACAGCTCTTCATTTACCATGTAGCGGATCTGGTTAATTCTGTCTTTACTTTGCGCAACATCCAATGCCTGGGTAATGCCTTCCCGCAGTGTTGTGCTGTCTGAAAAATCAATGGTTGTCAGGTTCACCTTATCTCTGGAAGCGTGACGGGTATTAAGTGTTTGCCAGCGCTGTGCGAAAGCCTCGTTCATACGTTGATAAATGCTGGACTGTGCAGCCACAACAATCGGTGCCCGGTAACCACTGTTGAAGATATGATCGGCCAGCTGATATGCCTCATCTTCCGGTGCCAGAGAGAAAAACCCCGGCTCAGTCTGAACGCGGGCCTCCTGTACCGGTAATGTTTCCGGGTCAAGCATTCCGGTTGGTAGGGGCTCGGCATTTAGATCGGCGCGATTGAGTGCCAGTACGTTCACCGTATGCGGGATAAGCGGAACTACCTCTTCAATGGTTTCCTTTAGTAGCGGACCAATCACCCAGCGATGCTGACCTACTGATGCAGCCAGTTTTTCTGGGGTTTTGCCCACCGTATCGACAAATTCAAGTTGGGGAACGTCACGGGTGTCTGTCGCGTTCTGTAATGCCTGATAGTAAGCTGACAAAATGCCTTCTTTTATCGCCATGCCAGTATTTTCAAGACGGCCGCTAAGTGGCAGCATGACCAGAATTTGCGGGATCGTGGCGGGGCGCAGTTCACTGGCTTTCGTCACCTCTTCAGGCCAGTGGGTAACGAGCCGGTGACCTCGATATACCTGTTTAAATTGCTGTGTCGCATCGGCAAGAGACTGCGGCGATAATCCATTGTCCTGCACGAGTGCAAGCAGCGCCAGATAGGGACGTAGCGCCGGGTACTTTGATTGTGCATTTTCGGGTAGCTGATACCGGGCTTCATTCACCCATTCCCACACCTGGCGGACGCTGTCTTCCGATGGCGGCATAGCTTGTTCATAGCTGTTGGCGGCCGACAGTAAGTCACCTTTACGCAAATAAAGTGCGGTTAGTAAATCCAACTGCTTATAACGCAAGGCATCGTCATCAACCGGCTTATCAAGCAGAGCCAGCAATGATTCAGTATCGGCATCTTCGGCATCAGCCCAGGCAAGTGCGCTTAACACGTTCATGCGTGTCTGAAGCCTGTCATCGACGCCTTCTTGCTGAAGTTGCAACAGGATTTGCTGAGCGCGGGCGATATCATCGTTCTCTAAAAGCAGTTGTACAGCCTGCAGCAGGAAATTATTCCGCTGCAGCGCATCGCGATGCTCTTCCCACGCAGTTTGCGCGTCGGCTATCAGTGATGCTGGCGTTGCATTGGTATCGACAGGTTCGGCCGGTAACGGCTCGACTTTCGCTACCGGTTTGGTCGTACGTGGGGCAGGTGAGCTACAGCCGTTGAGAAAAAATACCGTCCCCAGGCAGGCACTTAACAGTATATAGCGCAGAGAAAAACCATGACGCACGTCGGATTCCTTCTTTGTGAGTTCGAAGCCAAGTTTATCTGAACACACGCGAAAATCTACGTCTAAGGCGATAAACTGTTCCAACGGCATGATACACTTTATGCATTATCACTTTCATCGCATTCGTTTATGTCAGAGCCAGCTACCCTTTACATTGTTCCCACGCCTATCGGTAACCTGGAGGATATCTCTCCCCGTGCATTGGATACGCTGGCCAGCGTCGCCTGGATAGCAGCCGAAGACACCCGCCACAGTGCCCGATTGCTGCAACACTTTTCTATTTCCACGCGCACGCTCAGCCTGCATGAACATAATGAGGATAAGCGTGCTGCGATGCTTTGTCACCGCCTGTTAAGCGGAGACGATGTTGCCCTCATCAGCGATGCGGGTACACCGTTGATAAGCGATCCGGGATTTGTGCTGGTAAGGCGGTGTCGCGAAGAGGGGATCCCGGTGATCGCGTTGCCCGGCCCCTGTGCAGCTATCACCGCATTGAGTGCGTCAGGTTTACCGACCGACCGGTTTATTTTCGAGGGTTTTTTGCCGGTGAAAAGCCAGGCCAGAAGCAATATGTTGAGCTCTCTGGCTGAGCGTACCTGCACATCGGTCTTTTACGAAGCGCCGAGGCGCATTGTAGATACGGTTCGCGATATGCAGCGTGTGTTGAAGGAACGCCAGATTGTCGTGGCAAAAGAGATTTCTAAAGCGTTTGAGACGTATATCAGTGGCACGCCGCAAGAAGTGGGAGACTGGCTGGAAGCTGAAGCGGTACGACAAAAGGGGGAATTTGTCGTGATGGTATCTCCTGCTGTTGTCGATGTCTCGGCGATACCACCGGAAGCGATGACACTGCTGACTACATTGAGTGAGCATTTACCCCTAAAAAAGGCCGCGGCGGTAGTGGCGACTCATTACAATCTTAAAAAGAACGCGTTGTATCAGGCAGGGCTTGATCTGAAGTCCGGGTTGGCATAAACGAACAATTCACAGCTCATGCTATTGACTGACGGGCAGCAACGTTGAGTGTTGTGGACGTTTTACAAAACAAAAGCGCGCCTTGAAGCGCGCTTTTTTATTGGCAAGTATCGATATTTAAGACAATCTGGCTTTGAAGTCCGCATAACTGAACTGGCGAACAATATCCAGCGTGCCGTCGGTACGCAGTATCGCGATAGCAGGATGTTCTACGCCATTGAAAAACGTCGTTTTAACCATGGTGTAATGCATCATATCTTCGAACTGCACGCGGTCGCCTGGTTGTAGAGGTTCATCAAAGGAATAGATATCAATCACGTCTCCGGCCAGGCAGGAATTCCCTCCCAGCTTCACATCATAAGCCTTATCACCTGGCATACCGGCACGTCGGACGGTCGGCCGGTACGGCATTTCAAGAACGTCCGGCATGTGCGCAGTGGCGGAGATATCGAGAATAGCGATAGGGCCTTCATTGTCCACCACGTCTACCACTTCCGCGATTAGCGGACCCGTTTGCCAGGCCACTGCCGAGCCCGGCTCAAGGATAACATCCAGGTGCGGATATTTCGTTTTAAACGCTTTCAGCGTGGCAATTAAGTGATCTACATCATAACCCTGACGGGTCATTAAATGCCCTCCGCCCAGGTTCAGCCATTTGAGTTGCGGTAGCCATTTTTCGAAGCGCGCTTCGATGGCCTTCAGCGTGCGCTCAGTAGCAAACGAATCGCACTCACACAAGTTGTGGCAGTGGAATCCATCGATACCGGTTAAGTCAACACCTTCCAGTTGCGAAGCCCGGATACCCAGACGCGAGCCCGGTGCTGCCGGATCGTACAGGGGTGTTTCCGCTTCCTGATGTTCCGGGTTGATACGCAAGCCCAGAGACACGTCAGGCAGGCTGTCTTTATAACGTTGCCATTGTGTCAGGCTGTTGAAAGACAAATGGTTGACCAATGACTTTAGCTGTTCGATGTCACTGGCTTTATAAGCAGGCGCATAAGCGTGAACTTCTTTGCCCATTTCCGCAGCCAGTTTTGCTTCCCATACCGAGCTGGCTGTTGCGCCATGCAGATAGGGTTTGATGATGTCGAAGCTTGACCACATGGAAAAGCCTTTCAGTGCCAGGATAATCCGAGCGCCGGAGCTGTCCTGAACTCGCTTCATCAACTCCAGATTGCGGACTAGCTTTTCTTCCTCCAATACATAGCATGGAGATGGAATATCGTTACGCTGTGTCAAATCGGTCAACGTTATCTCTCCGGCCTATTTCGCAAACGGACTGTCGTCACATTCAAGGACGTGCCACGGCAGACCGTGTTGATTCAGTTGCTCCATGAACGGGTCTGGATCGAACTGCTCCATATTCCATACACCAGGTTGCTTCCAGGTGCCGTTAAGCATCAACATGGAGCCAATCATAGCTGGCACACCTGTGGTGTAAGATACCGCCTGCGCGCCCACTTCTTCATTGCACTTCGCGTGCTCACAGTTGTTGTAGATAAAGATGGTTTTCTCTTTGCCATCTTTGATACCGGTAATGTACGTGCCAATGCAGGTCATGCCGGTATAACCTTCAGCCAGCGAACCGGGATTAGGCAGTACTGCTTTTAGGAACTCCAGCGGAACAATCTTCTGGCCCTGGAATTCCACCGGCTCAATGCTGGTCATGCCAATACCTTCTAATACACGCAGGTGATTCAGATAGGCATCGCCAAATGTCATCCAGAAACGTGCGCGTTTCAGCGTCGGGAAGTGCTTAACAATGGATTCCAGCTCTTCATGGAACATCAGGTACGAGGCGCGCACACCAATATTTTGATAATCGAGATCCTCGCGTACGCTTAGTGGATCGGTATCTTTCCACTCACCGTCTTCAAAATATTTACCACGTTGGGTTATTTCACGAATATTAATTTCGGGGTTGAAGTTGGTAGCAAACGCCTGACCGTGATCACCACCATTACAATCGACAATATCCAGATAATGGATTTCATCAAAATAGTGCTTGGCGGCATAGGCGGTAAATACGTTGGTCACGCCTGGATCAAAGCCACTGCCCAGAAGAGCCATAATACCGGCTTCTTTGAAACGCTCCTGATAAGCCCACTGCCAGGAATATTCAAACTCGGCTTTGTCTTTGGGCTCATAATTAGCCGTATCCAGATAATCGGTTTTAGTTGCCAGACAGGCGTCCATGATTGGCAAGTCCTGATATGGCAGCGCCAGGTTAATTACCAGGTCTGGTTTGACGTCGTTAATCAGAGCTTCAACGGCTTTGGCATCGTCAGCATCTACGGCAAAGACGGCTTTTACCCGATCTTCACCCACCTCTTTTTGCAACGCTTCGCATTTGGAAACGGTGCGGCTGGCAAGATAAATTTCATCGAAATGTTCCGGCAGACGGGCACATTTCTTAACTGTAACGGCAGCGACGCCACCGGCTCCGATTATTAACACGCGAGACATAATCAATTATTCCCAATGTAGCTGTTTTAATTTGCGCTGAATGCTAGCAGACAACACTGAATTGGCAAGCAAAGTGTGTTGTTCACCTGTAAAAATAAGGCGACATATAAATGTCGCCTGACTCCGGCTATCGCTAAGCGCTTTCACAATAACGTAACGCGCCGCAGAAACGTTATGTTCTGCCTGCGCGCGGCGTGAAAGCGAAGACTATGAGGGATGATAACTTACCCATGAATTGGCGGCGATAAAACAATGCGACTTCCCACTCTGAAATAGGGGTATAACAGCATAGACTCTTCGCCTGAGGGCTGTGTTGTTGTGATTGCAATTGCATCCATATCATCTTTGCGGTCTGTTTTGACCTTTGCGGCATATACCAGCACGCTGTAACTTTCAGCGTCGGTAGTGGTATCAATAATACGCCACTGAAGCTTCTCTATAAGATGACTGTCGCCACCAAACTGGTCGTTTTCATCGGTAAACAGACAGCCCACTTTGCCATCTTCATATATTGCAGCAAAAGGGTAAAAAGCGCTGCAGTGGGGGAGCATCGCTTCACAAAGGCCGAGTGACCGGGTCACCAGCATTTGAACGGGTTTTGGCAGTGTTTTAGGACCGTGGATCACAAGTGTTCTCCGTGTTGTCAGAAAAATAACACCGTATAGAAACTGTATGCTATCTCTAAATGATGCAACATTAAAAACGTGTAATGTTGAGTATAAGATCACCAAAGAATAGTAAACTTTGCATATGCTTGGAGCTGTCTTTAAGATCAGTGCGAGACGCTTGTGACCATAGCAAACTTCCCGTGTATGCCTCTTTTAACGGCTTATTTCCTCGCCCCTTGTAACCCGCCAGTATGCAGCGCGATAATTGTTTGTCCGGCAGCAAACATTCCTTTTCCAATCATGTCCTTGAGCGCGAAGAAAAGTTTTCCGGAATAGACCGGCTCGACCGGGATCTGCGTGTCGTTCTCAAATGTCTGGCAGAACGATAACAAAGGTGCGCTGGTTTTTGCGTAACCCCCGTGATGATACTGGTGTGCTATCGTCCAGGAAGAATTGGGCTGTGGCAGTAATGAAGATACCAGTGACTCGAGATATCCCTCGCCTTTAAGCACCGCAATGCCAATTGCCTGCTGATGATGCTGCATCGCCATACTCAAACCCGCCAGCGTTGCGCCACTGGCAACCGGTGAAACTATCACGTCGAAATTGCACGGTAGCTCATCAGTTAGTGCTGTGATACCGCTCAATGCCTCTCGCTGACTTCCCCCTTCAGGAATAACCATGTACTCAGGGTATCTGGAGCTGAGCGCGTGAAGATAAGCAGCCTCGTTGCGTTCACGATACTCCTTCTTTGTTACATAATGAATCGAGGCTCCCCAGTCAGTCAGATTGCTCAGCATGGGAGTGGGATTTTTCCGGTAATCACCGCGGACGATAGCGATAAACGGAATATGACGCAGTGCACACAAGTATCCCAACGCATGTAAATGATTGGAAAAACCACCGCCAAAGCTCACTATGCCAGCAATGTGCTGGCCCCCCGACGACAGTAATGGGCGCAATTTTCGCCATTTGTTACCTGATATAACGGGATGAATCAGATCATCACGCTTCACAAAAATGGAAAGCGCATCAGCGCCGGGCCAGGCCGGTCGAATTTGCATCAGCGGGGAAGGAAGTTGAGGGTCCATGATAGTGGCGATTCGTTGCTAACAGACTGGAACAGCATATCTCACAGATTGCCATGTACTTGTGCGTTGTCAATGTCAGGCGTTTATTAAGGCTGTGTAATGGATGATCATCCTTCATGCTGCTGCTGTATAAGCGTTATCTGTTATGTAAGGACACCCGATTATGCTGCGAACACTTTGTTTTCTATTCTTTGTCGTGACGTACAGCAGTCAGGCTGCAATACCTGCACCGGTGCAGGAGCGCATACCTGATGCTTCAGTGGTGGGCGAGGCCCGCTTCACTTACTACTTTTGGGACGTCTACGATGCGGTGCTTTACGCCCCGCAGGGCAAGTGGCCGGCAGAGCGCTTTGCGTTGCGTCTTACCTACTTGCGCGATTTTGAAGGCAAAGAGATAGCAGAACGTTCCATAAAGGAAATGAAATCACAGGGACTAGACGATGACGAGAAAATATCGTCATGGCTAAAGGCTATGAATGAAATATTTCCCGACATTAATGAAGATGAACATCTGCTGGGGGTAGTTGGAGACAGCGGCGAAGCACTTTTTTATCAACAGGATACCCTGTTGGGAGAAGTGGATGATCCGGAGTTTACACGCTGGTTTTTCAATATCTGGGTAGGCGAGAAAACGTCTGAACCGGATTTCAGAGATAAATTAATAAACGGAGAGTAGTGATGAAAGTAAAAGCAGGAATACTGGCATTAATGACGTTGATTTTACCGTTAAGTGGTTGTTCTGTGTCGGTTGACGGAAAGGATTACACCAATGTGTCTCCTGACTTCGAAATTAAAGCGTTTTTCGATGGTGACGTGAAAGCCTGGGGTATTGTCCAGAATCGCTCGGGGAAGGTAGTCCAGCGCTTTATTGTAGACATTAACGGACGCATTGAGAACGACGTACTTATTCTCGATGAGTCTTTTGATTATGGTGTGGGTGATGGCGTTAAAAACAGAACGTGGCGGATAGAGCAAACCGGCGAGAATAGCTTTGTAGGAAACGCCGGAGATATCGCGGGCCCGGCTGATGGAACCGCGTACGGCAATGCATTTAACTTTCATTACGAGATGGATTTGCCGGTTGACGACACCACTTACCGTGTCACTTTTGACGACTGGTTCTGGGCCTTTGACGACACCACGATGATGAACCGATCATATATTAGGAAGTTCGGGCTGGTGATGGCGGAAGTAACCATTTTCATGCAGCGTCAATAACGCAAACGACAGATTCTCACGCAGCGGATATTTTGAAAAGTCTAAATTGCCAACTGTGCCCGGCTTAACGCGCGACGCCACTTAGGCCGGGGGCTCGTATTGTAGTATTGCTTATTATTAAAGAATTCGTTTCTGCCTTATTGGCAGTCGCGGTCAATCCAGTCTGTTAATTCACAAACTTCACCGTGACTTTTGACAAACGCCACCACCATATTCTCAACCACGGGGACATCGTGCTGATAGCGACAACAAAATCGTATCGCGGTGGCACGCTCTCCCATAACCAGTGCTCTTACGTTATTGGCCTTCCCGTCAATCGCGTAGTACCCGTATTGCAGCGGAACGGGCCGGGAGCAATGGAATACTGACTTGGCCAGTGCCTTTAGAACAGGCATTACAGCATCGGGATTGTTTACCCTCACAGCTTTTTGACAAAACGCCATGGCTTTTCTCCGGTAGCAGAGCACGAACACGTCAAATCTCATGGCTGCGCGCGATGGTATCATCAGTGACCCAATGTTATGCCATCATGTGTCGGATCACCTGAAGGCCTGCAGCAAAAAAGTCGACAAAACGTACTTTCAAAATCACACAAGCGCATAATGACCACTGGCATCTGAAGTAAAAGCGCAGGGGCGTGAGGGCCCTGCACAATGTCGATGTCAGGCGCCGAAGTCATTTGGAAACATGCCTCCTGGAGTTACTCTAAAGCAAAACGCCACAGCAGGAACTTGTACTTTTGTATGATTTTTAGGTGGAGAACGCAAAAAGACGAGGTAAAGACAACCAGCCAGCGCACGGCGTGATGTTCGTTAATCCTGGAGTCTTCATTTAGGGAAGCTGAACACAATGCCAAAGCCAGCGCCTTCACAGAGCGGATCATCGACAAACCATACCTCGCCATTGTGTAACGCGACGATGGCAGATACCAACGAGAGTCCGAGTCCGTTACCGTGAGAAGTCCGGCTGGCGGAGGCTCTATAAAAACGTCTCTCCAGGTGACGGAACTCGCTACCTTCAATACCCGGACCGTTGTCGCTGATTGCCAGAATATATCGCCTTGATGTCTGGCGAAGTGACACATCAATACGCTTGCCCATACCGGCGTACTTGATGGCATTGTCTATGGCATTTGCCACTGCCTGAAACAACAAATTGGGGTCACCGGTCATCGTTACATCACCGATGTCTGTGGATAACGGCATTTCCTGATTTTCCATCACCGGCTGGTAGAGCTCAATGACATCAGCAACGATGGTGTGCAGTGATACCTCGGTAAAACCCTGGCGCTGCCGTTTCGACTCAATATCGCTGATGCGTAATAAGCTGTTGAACATATTCAGGATGGTGTCTGCTTCGGATGTGGCCCGCTCGCGCAGCGATGGGTCATCAATATTTTCAAGCGTGCCACGCAACCGGGAAAGCGGGGTTCTGAGATCGTGAGCGATGGCATCGGTAACACTTTTTATGTTGTCTACAGATGCCTCAATTTTGTCCAGCATGCCGTTGAACATAACGGCCAGCTGACTGAGGTCGTCCCAGTTGCTGTCGATTTCCAGCCGCTCTCTGAGGCTGCCGGTACGAATAATATTATCTGCAGTTGCGGACATACGATTGATACGGTTTACTACATAAAGTGCCACCGAGAAGCTCAGTACACAAACAATGCTCAGTAAGGCGACCACAAACCAGCCAAAAGTCTGCGCAACCCATTGTGCGGTATTGAGTTCGTCAATGTTTCTGCCGGTAAACAGCAAGCTGCCGTCTGACAGTTCCACTATCTGATAAAGCGTATCAATTTGCGTTTCGTCGCTGCCGTCAGGCGAAATAGGCATTGTCCCTTTGCGCTGCGCAGGCGTTGTTTCAAATGGCCACCGGGAAACATTGCCTGCGAGTAGTGCAGTGTCTGCGGTTATGATTGCATAAAGTGGCGGGGCAGGATCACTTGAGAAGGCCTCGGTGATTTTTGCCTGCAATTCCGATTTGGGAATATGTTTGTGTAGTGTACGTAACAGAAGCGTGTCTGCATTAAGCGCTGACTCGGCTTCGCGCAGCAAGCTGTCACCGCTGGATACTTTCCAGGTATAAACAACAAATAGAATGGCGGCAATCGAGAGACTGGCAAGAATCACCCCCACCCGGAAGCTGGAGCTTCGGGTGAACGTGCCGATTGCGATCACTGCAGGTCTTCCGATATCCGGTAACCTGTGCCTCTGACAGTTTCGATTAACGGCACATTAAAGGTTTTGTCGACCTTTTGACGTAACCTGCTGATGTGAACATCGATAACGTTTGTCTGGGGGTCGAAATGGTAATTCCATACATGTTCCAGCAGCATGCTGCGGGTAACCACTTTTCCGCGGTGGCGTAACAAGCATTCTAACAGTTGGAACTCTTTCGATTGCAGTTCAATTTCAGTATCACCGCGGGTGACTTTGCGATTAAGACGATCCAGTGTGAGATCGCCTACCTTAACCTGAGTGGCATCATCTGCGTCAGCTTTACGGCCTGCGAGACCTTCTGCACGGGCAAGTAACTCTTCAAAAGCGAATGGTTTGGTCAGGTAATCATTGGCGCCACTACGCAGACCTTTGACCTTATCATCGACGTTGCTTTTTGCGCTTAATAGCAAAACCGGAGTAGATATCTCTTCTTTGCGAAGCGCATCGAGAATACTCAGACCATCAATAGAGGGCAGCATGATATCTAATACAATCAGATCATGTTCCTGGGCCATCGCCTGGTACAACCCCTGTTCTCCATCGTAGCATATGTCGCAAAGGTGCCCAGCAGCACGCATTCCCTGCCCAATGTTTTCTGCAACGGTTACATCATCTTCAATTACTAACGCTTTCATTGTACTTTGCCGTATACATAGTCTGAATCCATCCCAGAAGGGGTTCCCATTTCCTATTGGGTATTACCTTGCCGTTCAGTGTTCCGATCACTTTTAGCACCACAGATCAAGTCGGATTGCGTGCAAATCGGATCTGGGGATTATAGGGAGTGAAGTTCTGCACTTCTCCTTTTGCGGTTATTGCCTGGACCTCGCGCCAGTACGCTGGTGTCATCAGATCACCGTGTAGCTCCTTCAGTATATCCTTGAACTGCTTCTTACCCACGATAAAGTGCTCAAATTGTTCGGGGAAAACGTCGTTAGGGGCGACTGACAGGGTATCAAGTACATAAGGGTCGTCTGACTTTGGCAGTTCCCGAAAATTTCGCTCGCTCATCAGACAAATTTCATCATAATCGTAAAATATCACTCTTCCATGACGCGTGATGCCAAAATTTTTGTGCAGCATGTCGCCGGGAAAAATATTCGCCAGCGCTATCTGTTTA
The DNA here is from genome assembly GCF_047556435.1 of Alteromonas sp. H39. Taxonomy (GTDB): domain Bacteria; phylum Pseudomonadota; class Gammaproteobacteria; order Enterobacterales; family Alteromonadaceae; genus Alteromonas. The sequence goes on along the minus strand of NZ_CP180210.1, from coordinate 3,308,396 downwards.
ATACACAGACCCAGTTCGTCAATGGCATTGTGAATTTTATCTGGATCCGTTTCCTGCTGCAGGTACAGGTTGAGCGGCGTCATTTTGCGTTCTGCATACATGTGCTTGATGACCAGCTCTTCACCGCAGATTTCCAGGCTGGAAGCGCAGGTGTCCTGAAGTTCTTTCAGCAATTCGGGCGAGATGCGGTTTAGCGGAAAACGAAAGTTCACATACTCATGAGTGTCTGCCATGCGGCCCACCCGGTCTGTCATTTTTACCAGCCGATAACAGTCCTTTACGTGCTCCCGCGTAATTTTTTTGCTTTCAGCAAATTCATCTTTAATGATTTTAAACACCACGCCATAGGAGGGGAGGTGAAACACCATCATAACGAGGCCACGGATCCCCGGAGCCGCTTCGAAGTGATCATCACTGTTGTCCAGATGGTGCAAAAAGTTTCGGTAAAACACCGTTTTTCCGTGTTTAAAGTGGCCCAGTGCCATGTAAAGCTCAAAGTGCTTTTTATTAGGCAGCAGTTCCTGCAGAAATGCGACAGTTTCCGCAGGGTATTGGGTGTCTGTCATAAAATAGCTTCTGGCAAAGCCAAAAATGACGGAAAGATCTTTGCGGTCAGTCAGCAACGCATCCACAAAAAGCGCGGGTGACTCATTATTTTGTAGTGCAATAACAAAGGGCAGGGTTTCCTCAGGCATGCAAATGCGTCCAATCATGTAGGCGGCTTTCCCCCGGTAAAACACCGGCTTTAGTAGCTCTACAGCAACCACACTGGCGAGTTGTTCGCGATTGAGTCTTTCCCGCAGGGCCGTTTCGAGGTGCTGCAGGTCGCGCTCGTAATCCTCAAACGGAATGTTGAATCGATAGGTTTTAAAAATCGACACATACATTTCTTTCACTGTGGTGGTGGTATCAAAACTGTTGATGATTTTGTCGCGGTCCTGGCCTGGCAGGAAGCATCGGCTGGGCAGCATAAACATGACGTCGTCATCGATTTTGCGATGCTTGAAGATACGCCCGATAACTGAGTTGTAGAAAGTTTCTGCCAGCTCAAACTGGGGATGTCCCTCAAGCAGTCTTGCGTAATTTTTCTTCATCTGCTGCCAGAAAGCATCGTCTTTCTGATGCACTTCAATGAGATGATAAATTTCAGCCACCGCATCAGCCAGGCTTTGCTCATAAATCGTGATCCGCTCGCGAGACGCACTTTGCGTCTCTTTCCATTGGGCGGCTTCGAAGCGTTGCTGTGCTCCCCGGGTTATACGGGTAAACCAGCGGTAGCTTTTATCGAAGCTGCTGATAATCAGATATGCTACCTTTCTTGGCAGGCCCAGGTCGCTCATTGGCATTCCTCCGGTAATTCGAATTTAGCGTACCACAATACGGCTCTGGCGAACCGACTTGATACTAAAGTTGAATTTTACTTTCCTAATTGACGGTTTTTGGTTACGGTAAGTGCACGTTACGTGATGAAAACCGGTTGGTTTTTTCTGCTCAGGTAACCACAGAAAGCCGAAAAGGACACCATTGTGAGCTTCAATGTATTAGTTTGTGACGACTCTTCTCTGGCAAGAAAAATGGCGGTAAAAAGTCTTCCTGCCGGGTTTGCTGAAAATGTGTTTCAGGCAACCAACGGTGCCGAAGGCATGGAAGTGTTGATGCAAACCCGTATGGATTTGATGTTGCTGGACCTGACAATGCCCGAGATGGACGGTGTGGCAGTACTGGAAGCCATTAAAGAAAAGGGGATTGAGGTATTTGTCATTGTGGTGTCCGGCGATATTCAACCGCAAATGCGGGAAAAAGTGCTTCAGCTTGGTGCGCTGGATTTTCTGCCAAAACCGGTATCGCAGGCAGCGTTACAAAAAGTGCTTGAGCGCTACGGCTTTATTCTTACCGAAGCGCTCGCGGGGTAAACCTGTTCGCTGGCTAGCCCATCTTCGAGGGCATTAAAAATACTTCCCTTACATTATTTCTGCTGTCAGCGTTAATGGCATAAGAGACCGCCTCAGCAACATCTTCTGGCTGAAGCTTATCCTCTTTGGGTTCATCAAAGAATGGCGTATTCACCATGCCTGGACAGATTGTTGTGCAGCGACCCTGCCACTCTGCCATTTCTTCAGCCAGGTTACGTCCGAAACCATACGCAAACCACTTTGTAGCGCCATAAATAGACCCCTTAATACTCATGCGCCCCGCCGCGGAACTGGTCAGAATAAAGTGACCGGTGGTTTTTTTGAGGTGTGGCATGGCGGCTTTTGCTGACCAGAGCAGTGCTTTGATATTTATGTCTATCATTTTACCCCACTCATCCGGGTCGCCATCCTGCGTGCCGGGTGTGGAGACACCGGTTCCCGCGTTAGCAAAAACGGCGTCAAGGCGACCATAATGGCCGACGGTTTTCTCGGTTACCGCTTTTGTGGCCGAGAAATCAGTGGCATCAGCAGGAACAGCCAGCGCGTTGTTGCTGCCCAGCTCTTCCACCAGTGCATTCAGTTTGTCTTCGCTGCGCGCGGTTAGCGCCACTTTATGACCATCTGCTACCAGTCGTCTGGCGGTCGCTGCGCCAATGCCGCTCGACGCACCGGTGATAAGAATAATTTTTTGCTCCATGAATTTCTCCTGATTGGACACGTTACTTTACATATAAAGTGCATTCCCTGTTCGCTTCAGGTCAGATCACTTCCTCGTCAGGATTCTCCAAGCAGGCATTAAAACAATAAATTTAGCGGTGTAGATGGCTAAATAGAGAAAATGGCATAAATATCCTAATGTTGCGGCTGTAATTTGGGTTGTTATTCTAAGTGTGGTCCTGAATTTACCTTTTTAGGTTACATAAATGCAGATTGGCCAAGAAAAAAGTCAGAAAAACCGGTTTTTTCTTGGCCTTACGGTTGACAGATAGACGTCTATACGGCAAATTGAGCACATGAAAACGAGAACAATGATTCGCACCACCGGCATGATTATTACCACCTCAAGGAGGGCGGTCGCTGGCTAGTGCGCAATAGCAACAGACAACGAAAGCCCGCCCTCAGAGAGAGCGGGTTTTTTTTTACCTAAATCGCTGTAAGAATTGACAGGCGTAAATTGAAGGAGCAACAAATGAAAGTCTTAAAGTTTGGTGGATCGTCTCTTGCCGATGCAACACGTTACCTGCGTGTGACAGAGATTAGCACGACCACACACCAAACCGACGGTGCTGCGGTTGTGCTCTCCGCTCCCAAAGGCGTTACTAACGCGCTGTCATTGCTGTGTGAGCAGGCTGCGGGTAATCAGGATTATCTGCCCTTGCTAGAGAAGCTGGCGACTACGGTGAAAGGCATAAACGATGAGCTCAATCAGCAACTTTCCGGTTACGAGCACAGCCGTGTCAGCGACTACATTGATGGCCATCTGGCAACACTAACCCAGCACCTTGAGGGCATTAAACTGTTAGGTGTAGCCCCTGACGCGGTGAGCGCTGGCATTTTAAGTATCGGCGAATACATCAGTGTTACCTTGTTTAGTGCAATCCTGGCGAGCAAAGGGATTGCAAATCGTATTATCGATCCGGTGAATTATGTACTCGCTGAAGGCGATTATCTTGACAGTATTGCCGATGTAGCCTTAAGCAAAGCCCGCTTTGCTGATGTGCCTGCGGATGGTTCTGAGCTGCTGGTAATGCCAGGGTTTGTTGCCGCAAACGACGCGGGTGAGAAGGTCACTCTGGGTCGAAACGGCTCTGATTATTCTGCAGCGGTGTTGGCAGCGTGTATCGAAGCATCCTGCTGTGAAATCTGGACCGATGTGGATGGTGTGTATAACGCCGACCCGAATCAGGTAGAAGGTGCCGTGCTGCTGGATAAGCTGACGTACCAGGAAGCGATGGAGCTGTCTTACTTCGGCGCGAAAGTGCTGCATCCCAAAACCATCGGCCCCATCGCCCAACACCATATTCCCTGTCTGATCCGAAATACCTTAAACCCTGCCGCGCCAGGCACCCTCATCAGCAATGAAGCCAGCTCGGTGTGGACTTCTGTGAAGGGCATTTCACAGCTTGATGATGTGACCATGTTTAACGTTGCCGGGCCTGGCTTAAAAGGCATGGTAGGCATGGCAAGCCGCGTGTTTGAGGTGATGTCAAACGCCAATATCTCGATCAGTCTTATCACGCAGTCATCGTCTGAATACAGCATCAGCTTTTGTATTCAGAGTAAAGACGCCGTACGCGCGCAAAACCTGCTGGAAGATGCCTTTGCACTGGAGCTACAGAATCAGTTGCTGGATCCGATTGAAGTGCGTCACGACTTGTCAATTGTCACACTGGTGGGTGACGGCATGCGGCAGACCAAAGGGCTGGCTGCTCGTTTCTTCAACTCACTGGCGCAGGCAAGGGTGAATAATGTCGCCATAGCGCAGGGGTCATCAGAGCGGTCTATTTCTACCGTGATTGAAAGTAAGCGCGCGAAAAAAGCAGTACGCGTGATTCATCAGAATTTTTTCAGCGATCGCCATACCATTGACGTGTTTCTGGTAGGGTGTGGCAATGTAGGCACAGAGTTGCTAAGCCAGATAGCCAAGCAGCAACCGGCTTTGTTAAAACGCAATATTCAGTTGCGGGTCTACGGTATCGCAAACAGCAGAAAACTACTGCTGGATAAACACGGTATTGACGTCAGCAACGATTGGAAGGGCAAACTGGAGGAAGCCAGCGGCTCATTTTCGATTGAAGCTGTGGCTAACTTTGTTAACGACAACAGCCTGGTGAATCCGGTTATTGTGGATTGCACCAGTCATGAGGCGGTAGCAACGCAATACGTAGAGATGATGGAAAACGGTTTCCACGTAGTGACGCCAAATAAGAAAGCCAACACCGGCTCGCTGGGATACTATCGCCAGCTTAAGAAAACTGCGTTGCGTACCAACCGGCAGTATCTGTACGAAACCACCGTCGGTGCGGGGTTGCCGGTCATTGATAACCTGCAGAAGTTGTTCAGTGCCGGTGATGTGCTGCATCGTTTCGAGGGAATTTTATCAGGCAGCCTTTCTTATGTTTTCGGTAAGCTGGAAGAGGGAATGACGCTGTCTGAAGCCACCGAATCGGCGAAGCAAAACGGCTTTACTGAGCCCGATCCGCGAGACGATTTAAGTGGCATGGACGTGGCCAGAAAATTACTTATCATGGCGCGAGAGGCTGATCTGGAGCTTGAGTTATCAGACATAGAGATTGAATCTGTATTGCCTGAAGGATTTGCTGAAGACTGCAGTATTGATGAATTCATGAAGCAATTGCCTGACCTCGACAGCGCGTTCAACGAGCGGGTGGAAGCCGCGAAAGCCGAAGGAAAGGTATTACGCTACATTGGCTCGATTGAAGGGGAAAAGTGTAAAGTGACGATCCAGGCCGTGGCCGCGGATAACCCGCTGTCTGCGGTGAAAGATGGCGAGAATGCACTGGCGATCAGTTCAGACTACTATCAGCCTATCCCTTACGTCATTCGTGGCTATGGTGCCGGTGGCACTGTTACCGCAGCAGGGGTGTTTGCTGATGTCTTGCGAACCATGCCGTGGAAACAAATGGCCCACTAAACCGTTGAGGAAGCAGTAATGAAAAAAGTGAGTGCGTATGCACCGGCCTCAATTGGCAATGTGAGTCTGGGCTTTGATGTACTGGGCGCTGCGCTGGAGCCGATAGATGGCACGTCGCTGGGAGATGAAGTTATTGTCGAGCAGGCAACGTCCTTCTCTCTGACCGTTTCCGGCCCGTTTGCGCATAAATTGCCAGCGGACCCTGATTCCAACATCGTCACCCGTTGCTACCATTACTTTTGTGACGCGTTAGCCCTTAATGGGAAAAAAGTACCTGTAGTGGCGATGACGCTGAACAAAAAACTGCCGATTGGCAGTGGTTTGGGGTCAAGTGCCAGCTCTATCGTGGCCGCGTTTCACGCGTTAAATGCCTATTCAGATAACGTGTTTGATGAAGATACGCTGTTAGCTATGATGGGGGAGCTCGAAGGACAGATCAGTGGCAGCATCCACTACGACAATGTCGCGCCGTGCTATCAGGGCGGGATGACGCTGATGACGGGGGCAACGTCGCCGATCACAGTGAAGCTGCCAGTAATTAAAGACTGGTTCTGGGTAGCCTGTTACTCGGGGATCAGCGTTTCCACTGCGGCTGCCAGAGAAATTTTGCCAAAAGAGATACCTGTGGCAACCGCATTAACTTTCGGACGTCAGCTTGGTGTGTTTGTGCATGCGCTTCATGCCGGTGACGCCGACATGGCGGCCTCTGTCATGCAGGATGTGATTGCAGAGCCCTATCGCAAATCTCTGCTTCCCGGGTTCGATGAGGCCCGCACATTCAGCATGGAAAACGGCGCACTGGCTTTCGGAATTTCTGGTTCCGGCCCGACCGTTTTTGCCGTATGCAATGATGAGGCCCAGGCACACCAGATTGCCCAGTGGTTAGATGCAAATTATATACAAAACGACGACGGCTTTAGCCATGTATGTCGAATTCCTGCACAAGGTGCAGTGGCTAAGTAGCGGCTCATGATGCCTCGTGCCAACTGCTTTCATGCAGAAAAGCCGGGCAGGCCGTTACCTTTATAAAGATACATTACGAAAGGTGACATTGTGGAATTGGTCAATTTAAAAGATGCGCAGGACACCGCATCGTTTTCAGAAGCAGTACAACGCGGCCTGGGTAAAAATCAGGGACTGTACTTTCCTACACACATTCCGTCACTGGATGACGTTGATAGCTTGCTCACGCTTCCGTTTGCCGAGCGCAGCATTCGTATTCTGCGAGCGCTGATTGGGGATGAGTTGGGTGGTGGTGAACTTGAAGAGATCATCAACACCGCTTTTACGTTCCCCGCACCGGTCACTCAGATTAAAGACAATATCTACACGCTGGAGCTATTCCACGGTCCGACGCTGGCGTTTAAAGACTTTGGTGGCCGCTTTATGGCGCAAACCCTGTCGCGTATCAGTGAAGGTAAGCCTGTCACCATTCTCACAGCAACCTCGGGCGATACCGGCGCTGCCGTAGCTCACGCTTTTCACGGTATTGAGAACATCAATGTGGTGATCCTTTTCCCCAAAGGCAAAATCAGTGCACTACAGGAGAAACTATTCACCACACTGGGGGACAACATTCATACGGTGGCGATAGAGTCTGACTTTGATGCCTGCCAGTCGCTGGTGAAAACGGCCTTTGATGATCCGGATGTGCGTGAAGGGCTGCATCTTAATTCGGCAAATTCGATTAATATCAGTCGATTACTGGCACAGGTGTGTTATTACTTTGAAGCGGTAAGTCAGCTCCCTGAAGCGGCGCGTAAAGAATTAGTGGTGTCGGTTCCCAGTGGTAACTTCGGTAACCTGACGGCCGGTATGATTGCCAAAGCGATGGGACTTCCTGTTAAGCGCTTTATTGCAGCGACCAACGTGAACGATACGGTTCCCCGCTATCTGAAAACCGGTGAATGGAAGCCGAAATCGACCGTCGCAACCATGTCCAACGCGATGGACGTAAGCCAGCCAAACAACTGGCCACGTATAGAAGCGCTGGTGGAGCAAGGCTACATCGACAAAGCGTGTCTGAAAGGTGAGTCGGTTGACGAAGAATACACCCAACTGGCAATGCGCCAGCTAGCGCAAGCAGGCTATACCAGTGAGCCGCACGCAGCCATTGCTTATCGTGCCGTCAGTCATGATCTTGAACCTGGCGAAACCGGGCTATTTCTTGGAACCGCGCACCCTGCGAAATTCCGGGAAACGGTGGAAAATGTCCTCGGCTCTCCATTGCACCTACCAAAAGAGCTGGCTGACGTTGCCGGTAAAGACAGTCTGGCGGTTACGCTTCCCTCTTCGTATGAAGAGCTTAAGAAGCACATGTTTGATGTGTTGAAATGAGCCATAGCTGGCACGATGTACTGGGGCCTGAAAAACAAAAACCATATTTTCAGGCTCTGATACAGAAAGTCGACGCTGAGCGCGCCGCGGGCAAGACGATCTACCCGGCGCAGGAAGAAGTGTTCAGTGCACTGAAAGCCACACCGCTGGAGCAGGTAAAGGTCGTTATCCTGGGGCAGGACCCGTATCACGGCCCTGATCAGGCCCATGGACTGAGCTTTTCGGTGCAGCCAGGAGTGAAAATCCCACCGTCGCTGAGGAACATTTACAAAGAGCTGTCGACGGATATTCCGGGATTTACCGTACCGGAACACGGTAATTTGACGTCCTGGGCGAAGCAAGGAGTTCTGTTACTCAATACGGTGTTGACGGTGGAGCAGGGCAAAGCACACAGCCATGCGAAATTCGGATGGGAAACCTTCACCGACGCGGTTATTGAGGCGGTAAACACAACCAATGATACTGTCGTGTTTATGCTGTGGGGAAGCCATGCGCAGAAAAAAGGACGCACGTTGGACCGTGAACGGCATCTGGTATTAGAAGCGCCACATCCCTCGCCATTGTCTGCACACAGAGGTTTTTTCGGCTGCCAGCATTTCAGCCAGGCAAATGCCTATTTGCAGCAACACGGTAAGCAACCGATAGACTGGCAGGTTTACTAACGCGCCATAACACCAACCCGGTCGTCGCTACTTCTAACGGCAAGACTGAAGCCCGCGATTTTCAATACCACAGACATTGGCAACTCGCGCTCTAGCGTATCTCGATATGACCTTGACGGCATGCACTACGCTAAATCTGATGACCTGAGCCACAAACATACGCGTTTGACAGCGCTGAATAGGTAAGCCCGCAATGGCAAATTGGCTTCACCACACAGATAACATGCATATTTATGAGTAGCACAGGCTATAAGCAAGACGAAGCGCCTGGCGTGTCTGCTTACCCCAGCAGGGGTAACTGGACAAACCGGACCGATCCGACAAGCGTAAACGCCGCCTGAAAAGTAAAAAGGCCACCTGATGATTCAGGCGGCCTTTTCGTTTATCTTTCCAGAGTCTCTAACTCGTATTCAAATCCGCAATCTAACTCTGATAATTCCTTTTCCAGAGCGAAGCGATCTTGCAGGGCTTCAATTTCTCTCCATTTACGCTTTTTACTTTTCGTTTTAGCTGAACTGGTTTCAATATCAAGCATGGCAAATAGATCTGACTTATCCACGAGGATCTCCTTTTTATTACCACTAACAACAGTACAGGGGTTTTATCTAATCCTTCTGTACAATTTTGTATCATAGCCACGATGAAATTAAAACAAGTAAGTTTACTTTTTATTAACACTTCGTGACATTATGATTACAGTGGTCGTCATCCAGCGCAGAACGGCCGCCTTACGGCCGTGTCAGCGTGCACCTTGAAGCCCTTGAGCTTAACTATCCTTATTTTGGTGCATTGGTGTGTCTGAAGCGATCTATTAACTGCTGCGTTGATGTATCGAATTCGCTGCTGTCTTTTTCGCCCTGAATACCCGCAAGAACTTGATTACCAAGGACTTTTCCTAACTCTACGCCCCATTGGTCAAACGAGTTCAGCTCCCAGACTACACCCTGAACGAAAACCTTATGTTCATACATAGCAACCAGCGCGCCAAGTGTGAACGGATCCAGTTTTTCGAACAAAATTGTGTTGCTGGGTTTGTTTCCCGGCATGGTCTTGTGATGCGCTAAGCGCGTACGCTCTTCATCATCTAAGCCTTTACCGTCAAGGTCTGCATAGCATTCTTCAAAGGTCTTCCCCTGCATCAGCGCCTGGGTTTGGCCAAAGCAGTTTGATGCCAGCATCGCGTGATGGGTATCGTCCTGATTAGGCACCGTCAGCGGCATGATAAAGTCTGCGGGTATAATACCTGAGCCCTGGTGAATCAACTGGTGGAAGCTGTGTTGGCCGTTAGTTCCCTCGCTGCCCCATATAATAGGCCCGGTAGGGTAGTCTACTGGCGTGCCGGCCTGTGTGACCTGTTTGCCGTTACTTTCCATATCCAACTGTTGCACATAGGCAGGGAGCCCACGAAGATAATGGTAATACGGGAGCATGACATGAGACTGGGCCTCAAAGAAATTTCGGTACCACACGCCTAACATGGCCAGCAACATGGGCATGTTGCTTCTAAATGGTGCATTTTTGAAATGATTGTCCATTTCGTGTGCACCCTCCAGCAGGCCTTTAAAATTATCAAAGCCCAGTGCCAGAGAAATTGGCAAGCCAATCGCCGACCAGAGCGAATAACGGCCTCCAACCCAATCCCACATGGGAAAGATATTCTCTTCAGCAATGCCAAACTCAGTCGCTGCTTTGACGTTAGATGATACCGCCACAAAATGCTTGGCAATGTCTTCTTGCTTACCGCCAGCCTTTAAGAACCAGTCTTTAGCGGAAAGTGTATTTTGCAATGTTTCCTGAGTAGAGAACGACTTTGAGGACATCACCACCAGGGTTTCTTCATGATCAAGCGAACTCAAAACATCATGAATGTGGCAGCCATCGACGTTCGCAACAAAGTGGACGTGTACCGCATCAGAGGTATAGGGTTTTAACGCCTCGGTCATGATTTTAGGGCCGAGGAAAGAGCCACCGATACCTATGGCAACAATGTGCTTAATGGCTTTGCCGGTGTAGCCTTTGTGGTTACCGCTGTGGACAGCATCGGTGAAGCGCTCGATTTTATCGAGAGTTGCCAAAACTTCCGGCATGACGTCTTCGCCATCTACATACACAGGCTCGCCTGAGAAATTTCTCAGTGCGGTGTGTAATACTGCGCGATCTTCAGTGCTGTTAATGTGCTTACCGTCGAACATGGCTTTGCGCTGCGCGTCAACTCCTTGCGCTTCAGCCAGCGTCATCAGTGCATCCATCACCTCTGCGGTCACGCGGTTCTTCGAATAATCGAGAAACAGGCCGCACGCTTCAGTTTGCATTGCTGATGCCCGCGAAGGATCGTCGGCAAACCAATCGCGCATATGTGTGTCTCTTACCGTTGCGGCAAGTTGTGAAAGACGTTGCCAGGCAGGTTGGCTGGTCAATCTACTCATGTCAGTACTCCAATATGTCAGAAAGCTTTATTGTTAATATTGTATTATTATATACCCAGCTTTTCTTTCAACATAGTTTCGAGTTTCTTCTGATCCGCGGCGAAGTTGCGAATACCTTCAGCCAGTTTTTCGGTGGCCATTGCATCTTCGTTCATTTCCCAGCGGAATTCGGTTTCTGTCATGCGATCACCGGGGGTTTTCGACGCGCCGTTATCTGTCAGTTTCGCTTCCAGTGGGGTATCGGTGTTGGCCAGCTCTTCCAGTAACTGGGGGCTGATAGTAAGACGATCGCAGCCAGCCAGCGCCTGGATCTCGCCGATATTGCGGAAACTTGCGCCCATTACGACGGTGTCGTAACCGTGTTCTTTATAGTAGTTATAAATATTGGTAACTGATACCACGCCCGGGTCGTCCTCAGAGGTGTAGTCTTCTTTGCCCGTACTTTTCTTATACCAGTCAAGAATTCGGCCTACAAACGGAGAGATTAGGTAAACGCCTGCTTCGGCACACGCGCGTGCCTGTGCAAAACTGAACAGCAGTGTAAGGTTACAGTTAATGCCTTTTTGTTCCAGCTCTTCTGCTGCCTGGATCCCTTCCCACGTAGACGCCATTTTGATAAGAATTCGTGACTTATCAACACCTTCATCTTCATAAAGCTGAACCAGGCGTTCTGCCTTTTCAATGGTCGCGTTTTTATCAAATGACAAACGTGCATCGACTTCTGTGGAAATACGGCCCGGAATAAGGTCTGAGATTTCCTTGCCAATGGCGACTGCCAGTTTATCGGATGCATCTGTCAGTTGTTGTTCGGCGTCTTTAGACTGTAATTTTGCCCATGCCACTGCATCGTCAATCAGTACGCTGTACTGAGGAAGGCTGGCTGCTTTAAGCAGCAGAGACGGGTTAGTGGTAGCATCTACCGGTTCATATTTTTTTATCGCTTCAATATCGCCGGTGTCGGCCACGACGGTTGTGATTTCACGTAATGCTGCTAACTGATTGCTCATAGTTCTCTCTAACTCTGGATTTAAATCTATATTAGTTGCTCAGGTTTGCTGACTGCATACGGGCAAACCGAGGGAAAGTTTTATCGTATTTGTGTCTGTAGGGGGTGCTGTGGCAGCAGTTTAACTGTCAGCGTTTTTATTACCTTAGTTATATCAAACCCCCACCGGAAATTACAGTATCGTCGTGCGTTGATGCGTAATCGGGCAGAGCGAACTGCTCAATCTACAAAACCGCGTAAGTTCACACTTATCTGTGTCGTCGTCGATGGTATACTCTGCGCCAGTAACGAATAAGGAGTCATAATGCTAGTTGTTGTTTCACCAGCGAAAAACCTCGATTTTGAAACCGACGTTCCGGTTAAAGAGTATTCTCAGCCAGAAATGCTTACTCAGGCTGAAGCATTGGTATCGCGTTGCCGGGAGTTATCTCCTGCAGAACTGGGCTCGCTGATGAGTATCAGTGATAAGCTGGCAACACTCAACGCTAACCGGTTTACGGAATTTACAACGCCATTTACGGATACTAATGCCCGTCAGGCTATGTACGCATTTAACGGCGACGTTTACACCGGACTGGACGCTTATTCGTTGTCTGCAGATGACGTTCAGTACGCTCAATCACATCTTCGTATTCTTTCTGGATTATATGGCGTGCTCCGGCCACTTGACTTGATGCAGGCTTACCGGCTTGAAATGGGCACGAAACTGGATAACGCCAAAGGCAAAGATCTCTACGCGTTCTGGGGCAGCGACATTACACAAAAGCTCAATGACGCGTTGGCAGAACAAGGCGATAATGTTCTGGTGAACCTGGCATCTAACGAGTATTTTAAGTCAGTGAAGAAGCGTGAGCTTGATGGCATGATCGTGACGCCACACTTTAAAGACTATAAAAACGGTCAATATAAGGTCATCAGCTTTTTTGCCAAAAAGGCGCGCGGAAGTATGGCACGCTATATTATTGAAAATCGCGTTAGTGACGTCGCAGGTCTCAAGCAGTTTGATGTTGACGGCTATCACTATAGCGAGGAGCAAAGTAGTGCAACAGAACTGGTCTTTTTAAGGAATCAGGAAAGCTGAGGTCTACAACGACGCGAGACGACGTCTTCCTGACGTCATCCGATGCGCGATAGCGCGCCAATGCGTTGGAAAGCGTGATCTCAGGGCAATATTGCCGGAAGCCTTTCTTGTTGAACAGTATCGGTTGCCAAATCAATCTAAGGAGCAACCGATGTATACCCTTTATGGCTTTCCCAAAACGCGATCAGTGCGTGTAGCGTGGGCGCTCGAAGAACTCGAGCTGGATTATCATTATCATCTTGTCAATTTGCGTGCCGGCGAGCACCTTTCTTCAGAGTTTCGGGCACTGAACCCAGCGGCTAAGATCCCTCTGCTGATGACAGACGATGGTCCCCTTGCTGAATCTGGCGCCATTGTCACCTTTCTCGCAGAAAAACACGGTATGGAGGAATTTATTCCTAAGCCAGGCACCTACCAGCGTGGACGATTTGAGCAGATGATGCACTTTTTAGTCACAGAGCTGGAGCAACCGCTGTGGAACATGGCTAAGCACGATTTTGCATTGCCAGAATCACACCGGATACGGGCCATGCAGGACACGGCGCGTTGGGAGTTTGAAAAAGCCGTAACGTCATTTTCCCATATACTGGCCGATAACGAGTTCATTAATGGCGATGTGTTTACGGTTGCAGATATTGTCGCTGGTCATATTCTGGCATGGGCCAAAGGTGCGGCTGTGCCGGTAGATGCGGAAAACGTTATTGACTACGCGAAACGTGTGTTGTCCCGTCCGGCTTATGAAAGGGCCTGGAAAAATGAAACCTCCCACTTACCCAAGGCCATGTAAATTGCGTAAATCGTGGCAGTAATTCCGAAAGCCTCTTCATGGAAAAACACAATAAGGATAATCGCTATGATTAACCGGCAAAATATAATGGTATGGCTGATTATACTGACGTTATTAACGATAGCGTTTCAGTCGCAGGCGAGTGAGCAGAAATTCGCCGAATTTACTTCCTGCCAGTTGAGAAATTCAGAAGTGATTGCCCCCTGTAAAATAGGGTACCGTACGTATGGTACCTTGAATAAGGCGAAGAGCAATGCTGTACTGGTACCTACCTGGTATGGCGGAAACTCCGAAGGGCATGCGTATCTTGCAGATCCTATGTATATTGACCCCTCAAAATACTTTGTGGTGATCGTAGATGCTATCGGGAACGGCGTGTCAGTTTCACCATCAACCAGTCAGACACAGCCTCTCGAAAAATTTCCCCGCTTTACTATTGCCGATATGGTCGCAACGCAGCACCGTGTAATAACTGAGACGCTCGGCATTACCAGGCTTCATGCAATAGCAGGGTTATCCATGGGAGGCATGCAAACCTTGCAATGGGCAGTGCAATATCCGCAAGCTACAACGCGCTATGCAGCAATAATCGGCACACCTCGGCTACCGTCTTTTGATATTACCCTTTGGACAACCCGCAACATACTGTTGCGATGGTATCTGGATTGTCAGTGTATGGAGCCGCGAAAAGCACTTGCGGGCGTCTGGATGCTTGGCAGCGTGCCAGACGTGCTAGCAAAGGATGTATCAAGGCAGGAGGTGCTGAGCAAAATTGAGGCCGATGCCAAAGGAATGACACTCACGCCGGGCAAAGCCTGGGATCAGATCAGACAAGCTGAGGCGATGATGGCACACAATATTGCACTGGAAACAGCTGATGATATGGCGAAGGCTGCCGAACGCATTATCGGTTCTGTGCTGATCGTGACTGGTGAAGATGACAGAGTGGTTACCCCTGGTCCGGCGAAAGCGCTGGCTGGGCTGACCGGTGCCACGTTGGTTGAACTGGACAAAGATTGCGGACATGGCGATCCCTGGTGCGACGCAGAAGGGTTTGGCCGGGCTTTGCGCCGCTTTTTATCACAATAATGCGGCTATCGAGAATGCCGCGAAGGTAAAATGAGGATGCCTCATTAGATTTGAGTGTTGCTGTCTCGTCGCCATGTAGGTCGTGGTAACACCATGAGTGCGTTGCGGATAAGAAATACCTGACATGCACTGGCGAAGTGTCCGTGGTGAGCTAGAGTAATATTTTCTCTTTGCAATTAAGGAACCACTATGACCCTCGGTCAATTCTCACTAAGTCTGGCCGTTACAGACATTCGAAAGTCTAAATCCTTTTATGAGGCGTTGGGGTTCAGCGCCATGACGGAATGTGGGTCGGTAGAGGATAAGTGGCTGATCATGAAACACGGTGATGTCATGATTGGCTTATTTGAAGGCATGTTTGATGAAAACATTCTTACCTTTAATCCACCTGATGTTCGTGCTGTGGAAGCGTCACTAAAAGCGCAAGGCATAGAGATTGATGTACCGGTAAAAGGTGACAGTGGCCCGGGCCATTGTGTGTTGAAAGATCCGGACGGCAACCAGATTATGTTCGACCAGTTTTAGTCGTTTCGGTGAACGTCAGCATCGCTGATTTTCCGTTTTATCTGACGGGTATAGTTTCTTCTTACTATGTGTCGACCGTGATACCTTAGCCTGCCAAATACTGTATTACTATCGTTTATGTAGCCAACATGCTGTCAGGGATTGCCTTTGCAGCTACAGATGTGAGGACTTGGCCATGAGCGAGCAGCATTTGGGCTTCACCACCCCAGACGCACTAATGCGAAACATCAGGCAAACCGTCCAGAGTGCAAGCCTGAGCGGAAGCTGTGCCACAATGTTTTTGTTTCTTTGCGAGTTCCCCTGCCGGGATCAGGCAGGGTATTTTCTCAACGATCCAGTGACAGCTGAACTCGATTGTGAAAGCGAGGTGACGCAGCAGTCGCCGCAGGTCTGGTTATGTTCTATGGCCAGATTGTTAACTCCGGATATGACCGACACCGCCGCGTTTTGTGAAACGCTGGTCGAGCAGGTGTTGCTTTATCGTGGCAGACTTGTCGCTTCAGAGGTGGCAAGTTCCGGTGATGAATTTCATATTCTTGAGCAGAAGCACGACGTTGCCGACAGCGTGGTCAACCAGTTGTTTCGGGTCACAACACCCGCGCGATTTCCTCATCTGGATGCTACGTTTTATCAAGAGTTAATGTTGGAATTCAGAGCGCTGGGGTTCTTGCATATCGCCGATCTGGAAGAAGAGAGATTGACGGGGCAGACCGATCTTCACACCTTCACTCGCTACCTGTTGCATCCACAAACCTCAACTGTCGCAAAAGGCACCTTGTTGCCAGAATCCGCGATACGAATAACCGAACTTGAGTCGTTGATGTCAGATGGCACCGTAATATGCACAACAACAGACGGCGCATCTGATGACAGCGGAGGCAGTGTCTCACTCTTGGTCAACCCGGTAGCAGAAGGTCTGTTTCCCGAAGAAGTACTGCGGTTACATTTACAAAAAGTAGAAGATTACAGCGCAGCTAAACCCTTTGTGTCAGTACGTGAAGTTCGATCGCTGGATGACGTTATCGACCTTCAGCAAACGATTGCACAGCTGCAGCTTGAAACCAGAGAGCAGTCTGCATGGCTCTAGTGGGCTAGATATTTGAGTTATTGAACTGACTGGTCCCCGGTTTGCGGCGCGCCCCAAAAAGAGAACAGCGCCGAGTAACCGAAACCGTGCGTGGAGAGGATCGTAGACAGTTAAGCTAGTCAGTGTACATCTGTTGTTTGAACCGCAGTGTCTCGCTGTCGTTTCCTTTTCGTATTTCAATATTAAAGCGAAAGGTTTCCTGATCGCGAAATGGCAACACGCTAAGGTAATAAATGGCGTCGCCATCCTCTACTTTCTTGAAAGACAAATCCCGCGTATTACCTAACAGGTTTGTTGCTTCCCCAGACACCGAAAGACGTTGCGCTTCATGCGTGGTTTTATCCAGCACGGAAAGGTTTACCAGCGCATTATACTTACTGCGAACAATGCCATAGGTTGATGCCACTTCGGGCGTTAAAAACGTGGTGTTCACTACCATGTAATGCACGTCCCAGTCGCCGAGTGTCTCCTTTTGTTCAGCGAGAGCCAGGGGTGTTGCCAGAAGCACTCCCAGCCACGTCAGGTACCGCAGTAATCTCATAGCTACCTCGTAGTTACACAATTAGAACACACCAAACGTGTCCTGAATCAGTAATTGTAGAAACTGAAGTGCGATAATCGCAACCAACACCGATAAATCAAGTCCGCCAATAGGCGGGATAACTTTACGGATTGGCGCAAGAAAGGGCTCGGTTAGCTGATGTAACACATAATCAATCGGTGATTGGCCTTGCGACACCCAGCTTAAAATCGCGCGCAACAACAATACCCAGAACATCAGGGATAAGGTTTCTTTTATGACATCAAAGAAGGCGACGATAACCAGGGTAAGCGGGTTGATTGCCCCGCCAATCATCATGGCCAGCGTAAAAATTTTAGCGCCGGCTACCACCAGTGCAAGTACAAAGGTCGCGGTATCGAAGCGACCAATAGAGGGGATAACCCGGCGCAACGGCCCCACGATAGGGTGGGTTGCTTTCACGACAAACTGACTCAGGGGGTTATAAAAATCCGCCTGAACCACTTGCAGCCACAGCCGCAGTATCACGACCATTAAATACAGATTAAATAAGGTACTGACGAGAAATACCGTTGCGCTCATGCTTGTTACTTCCTGAAAGATTAAAGCTGTTTAGCCATTTCTTCTGCCCGGGCTACGGCCGCGCGCATTGCCTTGGAAACCGTTTCCTGCAGTCCTTCGTCAATCAGTGTGTTGACAGCTGCAGCAGTGGTTCCACCTTTAGAAGTAACTTGGGCCCGAAGTTCGCTTAATTCAAGATCCTGATTGTGACAAACCATTTCAGCTGCGCCCAACATGGCTTGCTGTACCATGGCTCTTGAGGAAGCCTTATCAAAGCCCATGTTCATCGCTTCTTCCTGCATCGCCTGCAGGAACAGGAAGAAATAGGCTGGGCTGCTGCCCGCAGCGGCAATCACGCCGTTAATACCGGACTCTTCTTCCACCCACACGGTTTCGCCAACGCTGCCCATCACGTCATCCACGTACTGGCGGTTTTCTTCAGAGACCGTATCGTCGGCATACAAGCCTGACATGCCTTTTCCCAGTAAGCTTGGTGTATTTGGCATAATGCGCACTACCGGGTATTCACCGCCTAACATGGCTTGCAGACGGCTAACCGGCAAACCTGCGGCAATACTCAGAAACAGCTTGTCAGACAATGCGTTATTCTTTTGCAGCTCGGCGCACATATCGCCCATGATCTGCGGCTTTACGGCAAGAACAATGGCATCTGCGAACTCACATGCCTCGTCATTGGATTGGGTGGTTCGGATACCGAATTCTTCTTTTAGCTTATCCAGCTTTGGCGTAGACGGGTTGCTGGCAAGGATCAGATCCTTGTCGTAGCCAGACTGGATCAGGCCGCTGATGATACTGCGACTCATGTTACCTGCGCCGATAAATGCTAATTTTTTCTGTTGCATGGATACCCTATTTTCTCGTTTAGACCAACATGATGAAACGAACGCCGCTTATTCGCGGGCACCGAAGATGGCAGAACCGATTCTGACCATGGTGGAGCCGTTTTCGATAGCGGCTTCTGCATCACCACTCATTCCTACGGACAGGGTATCAAAATTGGTCAGCTTTGTATGGTATTGGGAGAACAATTCCTGAAGCTGGCTCAGGGTTTGGTGTTGTTGTTCGGTGGTTGCGTCTGCGCGGGGAATGGCCATTAGCCCCCGCAATACCAGTCTGTCCATCTGGCTTACAGATTCTACCAGCGCAGGCAGCTCGCTCGCCGGGATCCCGGATTTGCTTGCCTCGTCATCAATGTTAACTTGTATGCAAACATTAAGCGGGGGCAAGTCATCGGGTCGCTGGTCGTGTAATCGGCGTGCGATTTTTTCACGGTCTACCGATTGCACCCAGTCAAAGTGCTCAGCGACAACCCGGGTTTTATTAGACTGCAGCGGTCCTATCAAGTGCCACTCCACACCCTCAAGTTCCTTGAGTTCGTTGATTTTCTCAACCCCCTCCTGCACGTAATTTTCGCCAAACAAACGTTGTCCGGCATCATACGCTTGCCTGATATCAGATACCGGTTTGGTCTTTGATACGGCTAGTAATTTCACTGAATTTGGTGGACGATGAGCGCTGGCAGTGGCGTTTTCAATTCGCGCGTGGGCGGATTTCAGTCTTTCTGCTATTGTTTGCATTATTCACCTAATGAGTGGGAGAAGTGGTTGTGGATATTACCGAACTTTTGGCTTTCAGTGTCAAAAATAACGCCTCAGACTTACACCTGACAGCAGGCTTACCGCCGATAATCAGGGTTGATGGCGAAATGCGAAAGCTAAACGTTCCTGCGCTG
Organism: Alteromonas sp. H39; assembly: GCF_047556435.1. Classification (GTDB taxonomy): domain Bacteria; phylum Pseudomonadota; class Gammaproteobacteria; order Enterobacterales; family Alteromonadaceae; genus Alteromonas. The sequence goes on along the minus strand of NZ_CP180210.1, from coordinate 3,288,994 downwards.
GATCATAAACAGGTACACGCATTGGTGTATGAGATTATGAACGACAAGCAGCGCAAGGAATACGAGGAAAACCTTGAGGTGGATTTTTCCTTTGAAGTGAAAGATCTCTCCCGCTTCCGTGTGAATGCCTTCCTGCAAAACCGCGGTGCCGCGGCAGTATTGCGTACCATCCCCAGCAATGTACTGACGCTGGATGAACTGGGCGCGCCGCAGATTTTCAAAGATATTATTAATCAGCCCACCGGGATTGTTCTGGTGACGGGGGCTACCGGTTCGGGTAAAAGTACCACGCTGGCTGCCATGGTCGATCATATCAATACGCATAAGCGCGAACATATTCTGACCATCGAAGATCCTATCGAATTCGTACATGACAACAAGCTCAGTGTTATTAACCAGCGTGAAGTACATCGTGATACACACAGCTTCTCTAATGCCCTGCGTTCAGCACTGCGTGAAGATCCTGACGTGATCCTGGTGGGTGAGCTACGTGACCTGGAAACCATTCGACTGGCAATCTCAGCGGCAGAAACCGGCCACCTGGTTTTCGGTACCCTGCACACTAACTCAGCGCCGAAAACCATAGACCGGATCATCGATGTGTTTCCCGCGGAAGAGAAGTCGATGGTGCGCTCTATGCTGTCGGAATCCTTACGTGCGGTAATTTCTCAAACGTTACTTAAAAAAATTGGTGGCGGGCGCGTGGCAGCACACGAGATCATGGTGGGTATTCCGGCCATCCGAAACCTTATTCGTGAAGATAAAGTCCCGCAAATGTACTCTGTCATTCAAACTGGACAATCCCACGGTATGCAGACCATGGATCAGTGTTTGCAGCGCCTTGTTGCCATGGGCGTGATTACTCAGCAGGATGCAGCGGCAAAGGCTATCGATAAGAAAACGAATTTCTAGGGAGTCACTATGCTAGATACATTTTTAGAACAGATGGTGTCGCAATCCGCGTCTGATTTATTTGTGACTGCCGGCTTCCCTGTCAGCGCCAAGATTAACGGTAAGCTGACTCCTCTGACAGATATGCCTCTCTCGGAAGAAGAAGCGTTGTCGCTGGTTCATGAGTCGATGAATGAGAAACAACAAAATGAGTTCCATAACAGCCGCGAGTGTAACTTTGCGATAGCCCGCGATGGGGTAGGGCGTTTCCGTTGTTCAGCATTCTGGCAGCGCGACCAGGCAGGCATGGTTATTCGTCGGATCGTCACGCAGATTCCCCGCGTCGATGACCTCGGACTGCCGCCGGTACTGAAAGATATTATTATGTCCAAACGTGGTCTGGTGTTGTTTGTAGGGGGAACCGGCACCGGTAAATCTACCTCTCTGGCGGCGCTTATCGGGCATCGAAACCAGAATTCCCACGGGCATATTCTGACCATTGAAGATCCGATTGAATTTGTTCACGAACACCGCAACTGTGTTATCACGCAGCGTGAAGTCGGGCTGGATACGCAAACCTTCGATGATGCGCTGAAAAGCTCTTTGCGTCAGGCGCCGGATGTCATCCTGATAGGGGAAATCCGCTCGATGGAAACCATGGAGTATGCCATGTCGTTTGCGGATACGGGCCACCTTTGTGTGGCAACCCTGCACGCGAACAACGCCAACCAGGCAATTGAGCGTATTATGCACCTGGCACCAAAAGATCAGCACGACAAATTGCGCTTCGATTTAAGCCTGAACATTCGTGCTATTGTGGCGCAGCAACTGGTTCCTACCCGCGATGGCAAGGGGCGGGTTGCGGCTATTGAAATACTACTCAATTCACCGTTAGTGACAGATCTTATCCAGCGCAATGAAATTGGCAGCCTCAAAGAGGCGATGAAAAAAGGGAAAGAGATGGGTATGCAGAGCTTTGATATGGCGCTGTATGACCTTTACAAAGCCGGAAAAATCGAACTGGATCAGGCGTTGCATCATGCAGACTCGCCTAATGATCTGCGCCTGATGATTAAACTGGATACTAACGAAGGCTCAAGCCTGGGAACGTTATCTGACGTTTCTATCGACATGGATTAAAACTGCGCTGTATGCGAAAGCTGTACGCCTCAGAGGACCGTTTCTTATTTCAGTCTGTTCGCAGTGAACTGGATGTCAGAGACATTCCCTATCTGGTAAAAAATGAGTTTGCCAGTGGCGCTATCGGTGAGTTGCCCTGGCAAGACAGTCAGCAAGAAATCTGGATCGTCGACGATAACTGGTTTCCCAGAGCGCAGGCGGTAGTTGACGCTATGCCAGAGCCTTTGGCGTCAACACAAAGCGCTGACCCCTGGCAGTGCCCGCAGTGCGGGGAAGTCAACGGTGGTGCCTTTGAGGTGTGCTGGCAGTGTGAACAGCCTCGCAAAGACGGTGAGATGGACCAGGGAAGATGCGAATAAGGCTTTTCTCGGAAATACAAATAGCGTGAGCTGGCGAAACCCTGTTAGAGACGCAGTGTCAGCTCGTTAGAAAGGCTTAAACGTATTGCTGTTCAACCCACGCATTAAATATGACGCAGGCCGATACGCTGTCTATTTTATCTTTGGTGAGCTTTTTGTATCCACCTAACTCAAATAACATCGCTTTCGCGTCGGCAGTAGACAAACGTTCATCACAGGTTTCAACTACAACCCGATAGCGCCCGTGAAGCCGATTGGCAAATTTGCGGGCACGTTGAGTCATGTCTTGCTCGGTGCCATCCATATTTAAAGGTAAGCCAACTACTACGATGTCGGGCAGCCATTCCTGATAGAGCTGTTCAACCTTATCCCAATCCGGAATGCCATCGCGCGCTTTAAGAGCTGCTAAGGGGGATGCTGTTCCGGTGACTTCTTGTCCTACGGCGACCCCAATACTTTTCGTGCCGAAATCAAACGTCAGAATTGTACGCTGACCTGCCTCAGGCATGCCCGACTCCCGGTGCCAGTTGCCACACGTCAATACCCAGTTTATTAACTGCTGCCTGCCATTTCTCGTGTATCGGCGTCTTAAATAAAATGTCTTCGTCTGCCTCTATCGTCAACCAGGCATTTTCCTGCATCTCTTTTTCAAGCTGTCCGGCGGTCCAGCCCGCATACCCCAGTGCAATAATTGACTCATCCGGGCCTTGCTGTGTACCGATGGCTGTCAGAATGTCTTTGGAAGTGGTAACCATGATCCCCGGAGCCAGCGCCAGACTGGAAGACCAACCTGACTGATCGGTATGAAGCACAAAGCCGCGCTCCTGATTCACCGGTCCGCCTGCCAGAATGATTTTTTCTGCATTCTCGTCGGCGACGATAAGGTCTTTGTCTGTTTGCTCAAGCAATTGCTTCAACGTCATGTTCGAGGGTTGGTTAATGACCAGGCCCATAGCCCCTTCTTCGTTGTGCTCACAGATGTACGTCAGCGAACGCGAGAAATAAGCGTCATCCAATGATGGCGTGGCAATCAGAAAATGGTTTTGCAGACTCTTTAGTTCCGTCATATTTCACCTTATACCTTCACTTACCGGTCAGGCGGCAAGCTTGCGCTCAATGGCATCGAATAACATGGCCATAATATTAATATCGTAATGACCTTCTATTTCTCTTACGCACGTGGGGCTGGTAATGTTTATTTCTGTGATCCGCTCGCCAATGACATCCAGCCCGACAAACAGAATATTGTTCTGTTTCAGCATCGGCGCAATGGTTTCAGCCAACGCTTTGTCGCTGTCACTGATTGGCTGCGGTCTTCCGGTGCCGCCGGCAGCGAGGTTGCCACGGGTTTCGCCTTTTCCGGGCAATCTGGCTAGACAGTAAGGCACTACCTCACCATCCACAATTAACACGCGTTTGTCTCCGTCCTTAATTTCCGGAAGATACTCCTGAACCATCATGTACCGTTTGCCATGCTGGGTAAGCGTTTCTATGACCACACCTAAATTATTGCCATCAGGCTTAATTCTGAAAATTGAGGCGCCACCCATGCCGTCAAGCGGCTTGCAGATGATGTCCTGATGCTGCGCGTGAAAGTCGCGGACTATCGCCGCACTGCTGGTTACCACCGTGTGAGGAATTTGCTCAGGAAACCAGGATGTAAAAAGCTTTTCGTTGAAATCCCGAAGCGCCTGCGGGTTATTGACTACCAATGCGCCTTCTCCCTGAGCCAGTGACAACATGTGCGTGGCATATAAAAATTCGCTGTCAAAGGGGGGATCTTTACGCATCATCAATACATTGATACTGCCAAGCGGTCTGATTTGCGGCTCACCAAGCTCGTAAAAATTGTGACTTTGATCCACCACCGATACGCTTCTGACCCGGGCCATTGGACGGCCACTATCCAGAAACAAATCGCCCATTTCCAGATATAGCAGCTCGCATCCCCGGCGCTGCGCCTCCAGCATCATGGCAAAGCTGGTGTCCTTATGTGGCTTAATATTTGCGATGGGATCCATCACAATCCCTACGGAATACGTCATGTCACTGTTCTCTGTACTGAAAGTCTCGTTACCGCGGCAGGAGTTGCTCGCAGGTGTCAATGAATTGAAATTCGTTTTTTCCAGGCAAATCAGACCAGGATAACCTGTTGATTGCGAGGTGGTCACTGATTAATACCTTGATACCCTAAACTATGGCGTTGTTCTTTGGAAAATCAACCTGCTGAAATGCAAATATCGTTGTGCTGCACCACGGGATACCGTAAAAAGTGAGGCGTCCTGCCGGTGATTAGCCGACGTCTAGTGCGCGGCAGACTAGCGACAACAAATCGCGGCGTAAGTGAGGAGATCATTTATGTCTGCGATGAGGTTGCTTCGCTGTCGTCAGAAAAGCGGAGCATTGCCATAAACGTCACATATCCCCGTGTTGCGCCTGCAATATACTTAAACTGGCGAGCGCCGCGGTTTCTGTTCGCAACACTCTTGGACCCAGACTGACGGAGGTAAAGCCTGTTTCATTGGCCTGATGCACTTCCTGTTCGGAAAGTCCGCCTTCAGGACCAATTAAAAGCCGGAAGCCTTTCGTCTGATACGGGTGTCTTGCCAGCGGTTTGTCTGCGCCTGGTGCGAGTACCAGTCTGGCCGCATCGGTAGAAAGCGCCATCCAGCTGGTTAGCGGGGTAGGTGGGTGCAGAACAGGTAATGTATTGCGACCACACTGCTCACAGGCGCTGATTATGATTTTCTGCCATTGCAGATGTTTCTTCTGCCAGCGCTTCTCATCCAGTTTTACTGCACAGCGCTCGGTTAACAGTGGCGTAATTTCAGTGACACCCAGTTCAACGCTTTTTTGCAGCACCACATCCATCCTGTCACCTTTGGAGATACCTTGTCCCAGATGAATCGGCAGTGGTGATTCTTTATTCAGAGCCAGTGAGGCGTCGGCTTCTACAATAACCTGTTTGCGGCTGACGTTGATTAACTGCGCACTGTATTCATTGCCGTCACCATTGAACAGTACTACAGGGTGATTAGCTTTCAGCCTGAGAACATTAGCAACGTGATGCGCGGCATCATCGTCTAACGGAAATTCTTCATCCAGCGGAATATTGCCGGTGTGGTAGATTCTTGGAATGCGCATGACAAGGTGTATAGATAGCTCCGAAGTGCGCGTATGATACCAAGTTGGAGCGTGATGTATAGATGGCAACAACGATCTGGCAGACATTACCGGGCCGCGTCTTATAGCGTGTGTATCTGGTTGATTTTGATGAAAGTGAGGCAACCCGGAGAGCCGGGCTGCCAAAAGGTTAGTTTACCTGTAGGGTATCAGTGTCTTCGGTGAGACTCGCTATCGGTAGCTTGCGTCGGGTAGCTTCAGGTTTACCCTTACCCCTGGCATAAACCGTATTCTGGCCCTTATCTTTCGTTAGCGCGAATGCCAGAAGCAACAGCACGATAACGAATAACACAGTTAAAAATAACATTTTCAAGTCCTTTAAAAATATTAGCTGGAACCGCAAAAATCTTGACCATTACAACTGCCAAAATGCATGCTTCACTGCAGCAACGACGACAATTGAAGTAGAAGTAAGACCAAATAATAATGGTTTTCTCTACGTCGTAAAAAGACGCTGCATAATGATAGCGCAAAATGGTAATTTTTCCAGCTTATCTCATTCGAAAGCGCTTCGTTGTGCCGGGCAGGTATATCCGGCAGGATAGAGACTAGCTGGGCTTCATGACAAAGACATGACGGGAGTGAGACAACTTTGCGACAGTTTGCTGACACACTGTGACTTTTTTAGCGTACCCATGTCTCAACCACTTTTGTTTAACCGGAGCGAAACGCCGGTAATAGCGGTTATCTTCCACAGTGACTCTGCTGATATTTGCAGATAACTACATATTGATGGATGAAAGTTATACTGGTGAAGCATGGCGATGCATTGGTAAGACCTCAAAATTGCAAAAAGTCATTGGTTGCACTATGAATTACTGATATTTTTAACTTTACTTCTACCCCCCTTTCACAACTTCAAGGAACCGTTATGGAAGAGAGCCTCTCGCTATTCTCTGCTGAAGATATAGAACGCTACGTGAATGAATATGCCATCCCATGGGGAATAAACATTGCCATGGCATTAATCATATTCATTGTCGGTCGTATTGTCGTTGGACTGCTGCTGAGTGTTTTTCGTCGCCTGATGGCGAAATCAAAATACGATCAGATGCTGATTGATTTTCTGGAGTCAATTATCAGCGCGGTGCTGATGCTGTTCGTTATTGTCGCTTCGCTGGATGAACTTGGCGTAGATACGACGTCGTTAGTGGCTATTCTGGGTGCAGCGGGTCTGGCCATTGGTTTGTCACTGCAGGATTCACTGAAAAACTTTGCCGCAGGTGTCATGCTTCTGGTCTTCAAGCCGTTCAGAGCAGGTAACTTCGTTGAAGCTGCTGGCACGGCGGGCTCGGTTCAGAAAATCGGTATTTTTACTACCACAATGACCACACCGGATAATAAAGAAATCATTATCCCTAATGGTAAAATCTACAGCGATAATATTACCAACTATTCTGCCAAAGAAACGCGTCGTGTAGACATGGTAGTAGGCATCGGCTACGACTCAGATCTGTTGAAAGCAAAACAAATCCTGGTTGAGATGTGTGAAGCTGATGAGCGCATTCTGGATGAGCCAGCCCCGGTTGTGGCGGTCTCTGAGTTAGCCGATAGCAGCGTGAACTTTACCGTTCGTCCTTGGGTAAATGCCGCCGACTTCTTCGCAGTTAAATGGGACTTCACGGAAAAAGTGAAGCTTCGTTTCGATGAGGAAGACATCACCATTCCATTCCCTCAAATGGATGTGCATTTGCACAAAGACGAGGAGCAAAGCGAAAGTAAGTAATCGCAAGTATTTCCTGAGTATAAAAAACGCCGCATTATCGCGGCGTTTTTTTTATGTCTGATGAAAGGCGTCTGACTATCGTCAATGTGTGCTGGTGCTTGTGCTACACACCTGGGCATGGGGTGTAATCAGGCAGGGTGATAAACGAAAACACCGTCTACGCAGGCGGATGCCAACGTGTCGGGATATCAGGGAAACAGTGCCTACCACTCGGGTATTCAGATTGTGAACCCGTTGTAGCAGGCTTGGTGGGTACTACGTCCGTGACTAACGGCAATCCGGACGACGCGATGTCGCCTGATAGTCAGCCAGTGCAGAATTCATGTTGGCCTGTAAGTTACCGATGCGCGAGTCTGGTGACGGATGCGTGGACAGTAATTCAGGCGGGCGCTGACCGGCGCTGGCGGCATCCATGTTTTGCCATAGGTTGACAGACTGACGGGGGTCAAAGCCTGCCTGCGCCATCAATGCCAGACCAATCAGATCGGCTTCGGACTCGTGGGTTCTGCTGAAAGGGAGTTGCACGCCAACCTGAACGCCCAGGCCAATTGCTGCCATTATCGGTCCCGTTTGTGAAACTTCATTCGCGGCCAGTACCTGCCCCACTGCCTGCGTGCCCATATTAATCAGTGTACTTTGAGACATACGCTCATTACCGTGTTCGGCGATAACATGGCCAATCTCATGGCCAATCACTGCAGCAAGCTGATGCTGGTTTTCTGCGACATTCAGTAATCCAGTGTAAACGCCAATTTTGCCACCAGGCAGCGCAAAGGCATTGACCTGCTCATCATCAAATACAACGACTTCCCATTGACCATTATAAACATTAGCAGGAACCAGCGCCGTCAATGTATCCGCAACGCACTCAACATAACGGTTTTGCACCGGCTTATTGGAAATTTTCAGCTCTTCTTTCATGCCACTAAATGCCTGATTGCCCATCTCATTGAGTTGTTGGTCAGAAAAAAGCAGCACCTGATTACGGCCAGTCGGTGACGTAGCGCAAGCGGTAATGGTTAACGTGATAGCAGCGGCGATAGCGGCCGTAATCCTGGATTTCATGGTAATTATCCTTCTCCTTGAAGTCGTCTCTGAGTGTAGCCTGTAAACACAGTCGAGCTACTTATTGCCTGGCTGAGCAGGTTTGTTCTTATACCACTATCTTTGTAGTAGTGATCACCCATTGGTTTGGCAAGGTGATTCGCTTCCCACACAGAGATAGAGGCTCGCGAGGCGGTGTCACAGTCAGTTCCCCCTCGCGCGACCTACATTACACTACGAAATGCAGCAAAAGGGTATCTTGTTAGCTACTCATTTTGCATGAGAGGCTAACGCACATTGCCAGGAGACAACCTATTCAGTGATTTGCTCTTTTGCGCAGTTAAGCCTGCATTCAGTTTTGTCCGCGCAAAGTGACCACAGAGAGTAGGGAAGAAGGAAAGAAAATTGAAAACGGTACTAAAAAAATCCTTATGGAGCGCAGCTTCAGCGGTAATATTGCTGACAGGACTGAGCGGGTGTGCCAACAAGGATGCGCTACCTGAACATGCGAAAAACCAGTTTGTCACGGAGTTTTACGCTTATGTGGGGTATGTCAAAGACGTTGAGTTTAAATCCTATGTAGGAGAAGCAACGCTGGGTGGTGCTGCGATCGGCGCTCTGGAAGCGGCAGACGGCAACAGTAACGACATGTTTGTTGCCGCATTGATTGGCGGCGCTATTGCCGGTATTTTCACTGCCGCTGTCGAAGGTAACAGAACCGGTTATGAGTATTCACTGAATGCGATTGACGGTGACAGAGTACTGGCAATTGTCGAACACAGTGATGCGGTTGCCGGGGACTGCGTATTGGTCAGGGTGGCCGGCGATGTTTTCATCACACCCGTAGCGCACGCTGAGTGCGAAGATCCCTATCTGTATGATTATGTGCCAGAAGCTTCACAATGAGCCGTGGTGGGTCACTGTAGAAACAAACGCACAGAAATCGCAGTACATTCTGACCATTGTCGTTCCATCTGTAGTATGAGCAGACGATTTGGATAGCCCGGCTTTCCTGGGTTTCTGCGTTTGTCGATAAGCTATTGCGTAGTATGAGAAATCGGACAAGTTTTGGCCTTTGCTAATTTAATATTTGTGTCATAAACTGGCTCTACATTAATTCAGCGTGATCCTCGAATCACGTGTTCTCGCTGACTATACCGCTGTCAATATTCGTTGCTGTGGTTAAGTAATGATAGAAAAACGAAAATTGAAAAAGGAAAGCAAATGGCCACCCACAACAAGTTTAAATATGGATTTCTCGCCCTACTAATTTCAGCAGCACTCACCGGATGTGGCCTTGATGGTGACGATGGCGCGGCAGGCGAGCAAGGACCTGCCGGCCCGCAGGGCGAACAGGGAGAACCTGGTGAGGATGGTTCTGATGGCACGGATGGTCAGGACGCATCACTGGGTGTGTCGATGGATATCGTTGCGCGTAGCTTTCTGGGAGCGCAAGGTGCGGCTGAAATTGTTCAGTTTCACGCTGGCACGCAAACCATTTATGCGACCAATGGCGCTAACAACACCATCGCAGTGATTGCCGCAACGACAATACCTACAGAAGCGATGGCCGACCCTATCAACACCACTAACCTGACCGCAACCAGCATTTCATTGCCTGCTAACGTCGACGGCACAGCGCTTGGCGGTTTAACGAGTATAGCAGTTAGTGGCGACTTGATGGCGGTGGCAGTACCTGCCGCAACCAAAACTGACAACGGTTTTGTGTTGTTCTACAACGGATTGGATGCAGGTGCGCCTGCGTACGTGGATGCTGTAGAAGTTGGCGCTCTCCCGGACATGGTGACTTTTACACCTGATGGCGGCAAAGTTTTAGTTGCCAACGAAGGTGAGCCCAGTAATGACTATACTGTCGATCCGGTAGGCTCCATCGCGGTTATTGATATTCTGGCCAGTGGCGAGCCGGCCGAATCTGCGCAAATCGTTGGTTTCGCAGCCTATAACGGAATGGAAGCAGAACTGATGGCGCAAGGCATGATGTTCCCGAATCCGGCAGGAAGAACGATTAACGGCGTCACGATTACTTCAACAGTGGCGCAGGATCTGGAGCCGGAATATATCACCACATCCAACGACATAGCTTACATCACACTGCAGGAAAATAACGGTGTAGCGGTGCTTGATCTTGAGGACCTGACAGTGGAAGTGATTGGTCTGGGTGTGAAAGACTGGTCAGATTACAGCATTGACGTTCAGGAAGATGGCATGGTTGGCTTCGGTCAGTATGAAGGCCTTTACGGCGTTTATCAGCCAGACACCATTTCACATTATTCATGGAAAGGCGCAACGTTCCTGATCACGGCTAACGAAGGGGATGCCCGCGAGTATATCTTCTCATCTGCCGATGAAGCGACTTGTCTGGCTGTGGGTGGTGTAGAATTCGATGACGGTGATTGTCTGGCATACACCGACGAAGTGAGACTAGAAGATTTGACCGCAGAAGCTGGTTCAATGCTGGAAGACCTGCAGATGAACGGCGAAGCGAATGCCCTGCGCGTGACCACCGGTATGGGTGATGCCGATGGCGATGGTGAATACGATGCCGCATACACCTACGGCGCACGCTCTTTCACCATTTGGGATCAAAACGGTCTGGTTGTATTTGATTCTGGTGACGATCTTGAGCGTATTACCGCGTCTGTGCACGGTGCGCAGTTTAACAATGGTGATGATGAAAACGAAGGTGACTCACGCTCAGAGAATAAAGGTCCGGAGCCTGAGGCAGTAACCGTGGGTATGATTGGTGACCGTACGTACGCGTTTGTAGGAACAGAGCGCATGGGCGGTATCTTTGTGTACGATATCACTAACCCTTATGACGTGCAGTTCGCTGACTACGTGATTAATCGCAATTTGACAGAAGGTCTGACCGCTGGCGATGTTATCGGAGATCTGGCACCGGAAAGTCTGGTGTTTGTGAGTGCTGAAGACAGCCCGTCAGATATGCCGCTATTATTGGTTGGTAACGAGGTAAGTGGTACTGTCTCGGTTTGGCAAATCACTGTTAACTAACTTTTTACGTGTAAAATATATAAACGGCGCCTTCGGCGCCGTTTTTGTTTTCATGACTTTTCTTGCGCAAAAGGCTAAGCTAAGGGCACATCAACAGTCCGCTCTGGTCGCTGAGCGGAACTGCTAAGAGGGAGTTGCCTAACAGGCTCCCCAGATTGCGTAAACGCAGTCAATCTACCCATTAAAATGAAAAGAGTAATCAAATGTCGCAGCAGATTGTGATAAGCGGAGTAGGGATATGGACTCCGGAATACAGCATTACCAATGAGGAACTGGTAGACAGTTATAACGCCTGGGTTGACGCTTATAATGACGACAACAAACAGGCCATAGAGAACGGTGAGGTTGAAGCCAAGCCCTATTCCAGCGCGGAGTTCATTGAGAAAGCGTCGGGAATTAAGCAGCGCTACATTTATGAGAAAGCGGGCGCACTGGACATTACCCGTATGCGTCCGCTGTTAGATGACCGGCCTGACGATGTATTATCGCACCAGGCTGAGATCGCTCTTGCAGCCGCGAGAAAAGCGTTGGTTGCGGCGAACAAAGACGCTAACGAAGTCGATGCTGTTATCGTGTCCTGCGCTTACACGCAGCGAGCCTATCCGGCTATCGCGATAGAGGTGCAGGAGGCACTTGGTATAGAGGGCTTTGCCTTTGATATGCTGGTAGCCTGTTCCGCAGCCACGTTTGGTATGCATCGCGCCTACGAAATGTTGTGTGCTGGAAATGCAAAGTGCGTACTGGTGATTAATCCCGAACTGGTATCACCACAAATCAATTATACCGACCGAGACAGTCATTTTATCTTTGGTGATGTGGCCACCGCGACGGTGCTGGAGCATGCGGAAACGGCAAGTGCTGAGCACGTTTATGATGTACTGAGCACCAAAGCGGTAACTAAATATTCCAGCAATATCCGGTCTAATTTTGGCTATATGACACGAGCACAGGATGTTGACCCCTATGGTCCGGACAAACTGTTTCATCAGGCTGGAAGACGGGTGTTTAAAGATGTATGTCCGATGGCCGCTGACCATATTGAAGAACACATTGCACGGCACAATCTGACTGCATCTGATATCCGCCGCTGGTGGCTGCACCAGGCAAACATCAATATGAATACCCTTATCTGCAAAAAACTGCTGGGACGGGACGCCACGGCAGATGAAGCGCCGATTGTGCTGGATGAATACGCGAATACGGCCTCTGCTGGCTCGGTAATTGCGTTTGGCCTCCATCATGAGGACCTGGTCAAAGGGGACGTTGGGGTATTGTGCTCGTTCGGAGCGGGTTACTCCATAGGTAGTCTGGTTATTCAGAAACGCTGATAACAATCAACTTTCACACTGTTTGAGTGTAGTGTGGTAGTAAAGGGAATCTATGATCGCGGATATAGGATACGGATTAAACAGCCTGGCTTATCTGGCGTTGCTGTTGTTGCTGTTTACTGTGCGCAAGTCAGGCCTGGCTAAATATCTGCTGGTTCTCGCGACAATGACCACAATGGGGTGGTCTCTGAGTATGGTGTCTTCGGTTTTCGGGCCGTTGACACTCACCGGGCTACTGACAGCAGACGCGATTAAGCAACTGGTGTGGCTGCTGTTCCTGGCAAGTTGTCTGCAGGATAACTTTGATGATATCTGGCAGGTACTTAAACGCCCGGCAACTTTGTTTATCCTGCTGCCTCCCGTGGTCACTATTTTGCTTCCAATTCTGGTACCACTGGCGCCGGCGTGGCGCTTTTTGCTGCAAACGGTGTTGGCACTGGAAGTGCTTATTCTGCTCGAAGTCATGTACCGTCAGGCAGGAAGCAATCAGTGGGCCTACAAGCCGCTGGTGCTGTACTTGGGTGCCACCCACCTGTTTGAGTTTGTGACCTATGCCAACGCTACCATGGTCAGCCAGATAGAGGTAGGCTATATCGCCGCCCGGGGATATATTTACCTGTTACTCATGCCGCTGCTAATTGTCGCTATCCGCCGAATCAAGCACTGGGGCGTGGATATCTTTATTTCCCGCGACGTGGTGCTGCATAGTTCATTATTGTTAGTTGCGGGCGCTTATCTGTTTGTGATGGCGTTGATTGGTTATGTTATCAACTACATGGGTGGAAACTGGGGAGCAACCGTACAGATTATTCTTATCGCTCTGTCACTGGTCCTGTTGATCACCCTGTTCTTATCTAACGCCTTTCGCACACGGATGAAGGTGTTTATCACCAAGCACTTTTTTGCAAACCAATATGATTACCGGGTGGAGTGGGTCAAGCTCACTCAGGCACTGTCTTCCACCTCGAACGATTCGGTGACGGTTTATCAGAATGCACTTAAGGGTATTCTTGGAGCGATAAATTATGACGAGGGCCGCCTGATAAAAGTGATTAACGGCGAGTTCGATGAGATAGCCAATATCAATGCGCAGCCACTTAGCGACAAAGAGAGACAGGTGCTGACGTCTCTGACTAAGTACTGTGCGAAAACCAATTGGCTGATTGATATTGATGAGTATCAGATCACTCCGTTTAACTATGAAAATCTGGTGTTGGATCGCGGCGCTATCCGCGATTGCCAGTTTCAGATTGTTCTTCCTTTTTTCAGGGACGATGCTGTCTGGGGCTTTGCCTTACTTGATGCCGGTGAGAAAGAAGCAATCTCGCTTAACTGGGAAGTGCGTGATTACCTGACTGCGGTAACCGATCAGGTTGCTACATTTGTGTATCACCATGAGGCCGCCAGAGCGGTAGCTGAAAATGCGCAGTTTGCTGCGTTTAACCGTATGTCTGCGTTTGTATTGCATGATTTGAAAAACGTACTTGCCCAAATTGACCTGATACTGGCGAATGCAGAGCAGCATAAAGATAATCCTGAGTTTATTGAAGATACCTTTGAAACGCTGCATCATACCAAAGCGCGGATGGATAAAATGTTGCGTCAGCTGACCGAGAAGAAAGTAGAAGAAGCGGGCAGAGACGAAGCGCAGATGCTCTCTGGTCTCATCCAAAACGTGATTGATACCCGGTGTCAGAGTTATCGACCGACACCCGTCTTGCAATGTGTTGAAGAGTCAGCGGTAGTGGTTGACCCGGATAAACTGGCTAACGTGATGTATCATCTGATCAGTAACGCGCAACAGGCCACCGACGACACAGGAAAGGTGGAAATTTTGCTGCATATGGACCATGCCAGTCATCGTCAGCTGGTGATGATAGAAGACACGGGTTGCGGGATGGACAAAGCGTTCATAGAAAACCGGTTATTTACCCCTTTTGATACCACTAAGGGGAATGCCGGCATGGGTATTGGCGCGTACGACGCAAAAAATTACATGGAGTCAATCGGCGGTAAATTATCAGTACAGAGCGAGCCAGGAAAGGGAAGCTGCTTTACCCTGGCATTCCCTTTGGACTAGTTCGCAGGTTGGATAACAATAAGTACATAGCATTGGAACTAGGCGTATGACAGACACCATTCTTGTCGTTGACGACGATTTGGGGATTCAGAAACAATTAAAGTGGAGCCTGACCGATTACGACGTTGTATTCGCAGATGATCGCACATCGGCTATTGCACAGTTGCGACGGCATGAACCCAAGGTAGTCACACTTGATTTGGGGTTGCCCCCGGATCCTGCTAATGCGTCTGAAGGGTTAAAGGCGCTGGAAGAAATTATCGCACTGGCACCACGCACGAAAGTGATTGTGGTAACGGGTAACAATGATAAAGAGAATGCGCTTAAGGCAATTGATCTTGGTGCGTATGATTTTTATCAGAAACCTATCGACTCTGACACCATTAAACTGCTCATCAATCGCGCGCTCAATCTGGCGAAACTGGAACAGGAAAACCGTGTGCTGGCTAAGGCACGTCCTGGTATGGGGCGGATTATCGGTAACAGCGACGCTATCCAGGCGGTGGTGCGAAAAGCAGAAAAAATCGCAGGCACAGATATCAGCACCCTGCTGTTAGGAGAGAGTGGTACCGGTAAAGAAGTATTTGCCCGCAGCATTCACGAACACAGTCCACGTAAAGACAAACCGTTTGTCGCCATTAACTGTGCATCTATTCCTGAAAACCTGCTGGAAAGTGAGCTGTTCGGCTACGAAAAAGGTGCCTTTACCGGGGCGAATAAAACCACTTTAGGAAAAATTGAAACCGCACAGGGTGGCACACTGTTTTTAGATGAAATTGGTGATATGCCCATTGGGCTGCAGGCCAAAATGTTGCGATTCCTGCAGGAACGCGTGATCGAACGGGTCGGGGGACGCAGTGAAATCCCGGTCGATATCCGGGTAATATGTGCCACGCACCGCGATTTGCAAAATATGGTCGCTGAAGAATCTTTCCGTGAAGATTTGTATTACCGGATTGGTGAAATCCCTATTCATATCCCGCCGTTGCGAGACCGCGATCAGGATATCATTTTGCTGGCCCGAACCTTCCTGAACATGTACCGGGAAGAATTTAATGCCAAAGCCAAAACGTTCTCTGAAGGCGCAATACAGGCAATGTTGGCGCATAGATGGCCGGGAAATATCCGGGAGATGCAGAACAAGCTGAAATCTGCCGTGATCATGGCGGAGGGAACGGTAGTGCAAGCTGATGATCTTGGTCTTATGCCAGTCAGTGGCGAGACCGAAACAGAAACACTCAACCTGCGTGAAGTGCGTGAAATGGCTGAGAGCAGGGCGATCCGAAGAGCTTATCAGACAGCAGACAAAAACATGTCGAAAACCGCTGAGCTGCTTGGTGTAACCCGTCCTACGCTATACTCACTGATTGATAAATATCAGATGGAAGATATCAAAACGGGTGTGTAACACCCGTTGCGCTTTTCCCGGCATGCAGGTTAACTGCCAGCCATGACATGGTAGCCCTGAAACTTGCTGTTGAAAACACACGAGTGTCGAGCGGGCTTAACCACTACCTGCCACCAGAGGCTGATAACCCCGTATTTGGCCTTGTTAACGCTATTCGTCCGGCCAGACTATGCTGGCTACGTTGTTCAGTGACGTAGCCAGTTGCGTCTCTGTTAACCCAAACTTTTTCTCCAGCGGTGATGGCGATGATTTCTCGTCGGTTGACTCTGATGCTTCCAGAATGCCCACCCAGCTATCTCTGCCAGAGAGCTTTGCCGCATAAAGGCAGTAATCCATCATTGCGAATGTTCGCTGCCAGTCGTGCTCGTAAGGACGTGAGGTATCCAGAGGAAGTGAGCAAAATCCGATGCTGCACGTTGCCTGAACACGATGTCCTTCGCCCAAATCAAACCGCTGCTGACGCACCGCCATGCGAAAACGTTCAGCCAGCCCGGCCATATCCTGTCGATTGGCGTGACGACATATCACGAGAAACTCTTCTCCGCCCCAGCGAATAAGTAAATCTGTTTGCCTGAACACGTCGTGGATAACGCGGGTAAATTGAACAAGAAAGCGGTCGCCAGCCAGATGTCCGTATTCATCATTGATTTGCTTAAAGTAGTCAATGTCCAACAGAAAACACAGCAAATCACTGTTTTCAGGAGGGGATTCAGAATGATTCGCGTAAGCATGCTGACATCGCTGGATTTCACCTGGTAGCTGAGTTTCCAGATAATGTCGGTTGTAAAGGCCTGTAAGAGGATCGCGCAGACTGACTTGTTCCAGGGTACGGTACGCCTCTTCCAGCTGGTGATTTTTCTGCTCAAGTTCTTTGGTGCGACTTCTCACTTCACGCTTAAGTGTAATGGTTAGCTGGCGCTGACTAAAGCGACTCCACAGCAGAAAAATCAGCAGTAAAAAGACAACCAGACTGCCCAGGAATAAGGTGGTTCTCAGGTTTTTCTGCTCTGCTTTGGCTAATTCGATCGCTTTATTCTTGCGCAGGAGTTCGATGGACTGGGCTTGCCTCTCTACTTCAAGTTCGCTCTGAATTTGCGCCATGGTCATGGCACTGTTGCGATCGACTATCATTTCTTCAAGGCGATTCTTTCTGGTTAGAGCGTCAAAGGCTTTCTCATAGTCGCCGGTCGCGGTATACAGTGACACTTTGACATCCAGCAACTCTACCTGCGTTTTCAGCTCATCGCGCTTTTCCGCTTCTTTGAGACCATTGTCTGCGTGAATCAGGGCAATATCCAGATCGTTTAACTTGAGAAAAGCTTGTGCCAGTGCCAGTCGAATATGGGTAGCGAGTTGATCAAAGCCATTTTTTGTCGCCCGCAGTAGTGCGTCGTTCAAGTGGTGCAAGCCTTCACCCGAATTACCCAATGCCAGCTCTACTTCACCGAGTGTGGACAGCGCCCAGTCATGGTCGCGTGGCGCCCCCAGCGAATCAAACAGTTCAATTGCACGGTTGAGGTGAGTACGGGCACTCTCGTAACGTTGCATATTGAGGTAAAGCTCGCCAAGCGTGCTATGACCTTTCGCAATGCGTTGACTCTGCGCCAGCTGCTCACTGATTGCCAGTGCATCTTTGAGATATGCTTCAGCGTCACCATATTTCCCCATATCTGCATAGATATCCCCGATATGCGTCAGGCTCTCGCTGACAGAGGCCAGCGCATTTTCCGCGCGCAGTGTTCCAAGCGCCAGTTGCAACGACTCCAGCGCCGGCTCGAATTGGCCCAATGATTTTAGTACGACTCCAATTTTCAGATGCTGCTCGGCCACACCTGAACGGTCGCCAAGCGACTGGTAAATAGACTGCGCACGGTACAGATAATCCAGCGCGTCCGCGTACCTTGCCTGATAGCGAAAATTCTCCCCAAGATCGGCAAGCAATACGGCAATTTGTGGAAGCATTTCCTGACGGGTAAAAATTTCCAATGCGCTGTTGTATGCGCGCTCGGCCAGATCGTACCGGTTTTGCAATGATGAGATGTGGCCAAGTTCGTGAAACGCGGCTGCGATATCAACAGGTTTATTGTCTCCCCTGGCTTTTTCCAGCAGTAATAGCGCGGCGGCTTCAGCCTGAGGCAACTTTCCCTCGTCCTGCAGTGAAGCGATGCTGACAAGCTGCTCTCGGGTTGAGTCTGAGCTTACTTCCCTGATGATCTCCGGCCGTGCGAAGCAGCATGTGCTGAGAAGAAGTAGGGTGCTTCCGAGAAGGCGTACGAGCATAGTGGTTCCGTGTTTGTCGTATCGTTTAGTATCGCAAGCCATTGTCAAGCCGGCATGTTGCTCGCCTCACGGCAGCGCTTGCTTATCGCAATGCCTGGAGGGTCAGAAGTCTTGGTTGACTGCCAGTATATGCAGCCACGTTTACATCTGCTGCAAAAAAGCAAGACGCTATTATGCATCGCCAACGTGGCGGGTAACATTGGCTCATGCCTTCAACGTTACTGACAGTGTGTTAACAGTGAACATTTCACTGTCATGCCTCAGGGTATCATTGTCCACAATAATCGCGTAAAAAAAAGCCACAAATACGATGGAAAAGTATGAGGGTTGAAACCCAGGTATGCCCGGTTGGTTCACTACAGTCGGCAAGCCGCTGTCAGGGGCCAACAGTAAGCAGATACATACCCGTAGTATTTTCAGGCTATCCGCTCTCAGGTTTTGTAAAGGGCAGAAGACTGGATGAAAATCTTTCACTAAAAAAACAGTGCTGGAGAGAAAACACTGCTTTTCCTGTTTATAGTCGCTATGCTAAGGAAGTCAATTAACTGGAGAAAGGGTACAACGATGAGCGACCAACGATTTCCAAATCAGGAAGGTAAACGGGTTCCGGATGTGACCTTCGCGATACGCGAAGGCGACAACTGGGTAAGTAAGAAAACCAGCGACTTGTTTGATGGTAAGACGGTAGTTGTGTTTTCGTTGCCGGGCGCATTTACGCCAACCTGTTCTTCCACCCACCTTCCGCGTTATAACGAACTGGCAAAAGTGTTCAAGAAACACGGCGTTGATGACATCGTATGTGTCTCAGTGAACGATACCTTTGTCATGAATGCCTGGGGACTGAACCAGGAAGCGGCGAATATTACCCTGTTGCCAGACGGTAATGGTCTGTTTACCGAAGGAATGGGCATGCTGGTTGATAAATCAGACTTGGGCTTCGGCAAGCGCAGTTGGCGCTATTCCATGCTGGTGAAAGATGGTGTGGTTGAAAAAATGTTTATTGAGCCGGATCTTCCAGGCGACCCGTTTGAGGTGTCTGATGCTGATACTATGCTTAACTATATCGCGCCGGAAGCAGAAGCGCAGGAGTCTGTGTCGGTGATTACCAAACCGGGATGTCCGCATTGTGCTCGCGCAAAATCCCTGTTGGCTGAAAAAGGTATCGACTTCGAAGAAATCGTACTGGGACGGGATGCCACGCTTACCTCTCTGACCGCCATCAGCGGTCGCACCACAGTGCCTCAGGTTTTCATGGGGGGAAAACATATCGGCGGTGCCGATGATCTTGAAAATTATTTCGCCTGATATCCGGTAATCCAGGTTGCTGCACGTTAGCAGCAACCTGCTAATACTGTGATCTTGTCTAACGGCATCGACTTATCAGTGTTCTGAAAGCCTTACTCGTCTAAAGCGTGTGCCTGCGTTATCAAAGGTGAAGCGACGTATAGCCGGATGCCAGTATCTTGCCAGCGAGCAAGCTGGTGCAGGCTGCTGGGGCAACCAACCATAACTGCGTGTTCCGCAAACCGGCCTTCCAGTGTCACCCTATATGAACTGATTCGTCTTTTCGTTCATCCTGCTTTGCTGTTATACCGCGTTGCCAGGTGCAGATGTGCGCGACGCGACTCTTCTCATCAATCATAAGGATGTGTTCGTTGGGGCGGTGCGTTGCGTACACCCTGAGCCCGCTGACATTTGCTCATGTCATGCTACACTGGCGCTCTGACAACCAGTAAGCGCAGCAGTTGCCTTACTATTATTACCGCAATAAGGAGTTGATGTGCGGACCTCACGTATTCTCTTAGCAGTTGCCGGGCTGCTCGCATTTCCTGTGTTTGCAGCGCCGGATGCTGCAATGGATAAGTTTGCTGAACTGTATCAGGCTGAGTTAGGCACTGTGCAACCATGTCGGGAACCCAAGCTGAATCAGTTTAAAGTGTGCTCGCCGCTGCTACGCAACGAGGGCAATGCCCCGTTCATGCTTTACGATGATGCACCGTCAGAAAAGGTGGCAGTGCTGGTGCATGGCTTAAGCGATTCGCCATTTTTCATGCGCGAAATCGCGCGCATCGTTCATGAGCAAGGCTATACCGTACTGGTCCCCTTACTGCCGGGGCATGGCTTACGCGACGCTGATGAGGATATGGAAGACTGGGATCTTGCTGAGCGTTGGCAGTCTCATATTGATGACGTAATGGCTATTGCTCACTCCATGGGAAAAACCGTGATTGCCGGGGGCTTTTCTACCGGTGGCGCACTGGTTGTGCAACAGGCACTCGACGACACTGAGAGTCTGGATGCGGTGATGCTGTTCTCGGGCGCGTTGGCGCTGACCGATAATGCCGAGAGCATGTCGCGCATCTGGGGGATAAAGCTGTTAGCCAGAGTGATAGATGGCAGTTACATCACCTACGGCCCCAACCCGTATAAATATCCTTCCGTTGCGGGTTTTGCCGGTCTTGAGTTAATGGACATCATTGATGATATTCGTGCGCAGCTTGAGGCGGGAAAAACATTGAATGTGCCTTTGTTTGCGGCGCACTCTCAGGCTGACAATACCACTCCAATTCATGGCGTAGAAAACCTGATGAAGCACGCCAATGGCGACAATACTTTCTTTGTTATTGATGAAAGTTACCAGCTTTGTCATGCAGATTTGGTGGTAAATTCGCCACTGTTGATGGAAATGCGCTTTAACCGTACGCTGGTGAATGAAACCGAAGAGTGTGCTGTTCCCAAAGCGAATCCGTTATTCAGGCAAATGCAGATGATGCTGGAAAGCTTTTTGCAAACCAGCATCCGGTAACAACGGCAAAATCAAAGTCCGCGCACGTTGTCTGTGCGCGGCCACACTCAAGGCCTCTTAGCTACCAGCTGATGCCAATCTGGACTTTCGACGGTAATAACGACTAACCTTGTTTTTTTGTATCAAATACAGCCACCAAATCCCCGTTAGCGTCAACAATAACGCCATTGCCCCAAACAGTTGCGAAAACAGATTATTAAAACTGCCTTCATTCGCATAATCCATAAAGTGCAGTGTGAACATCAGGTTTCTTAAGCGGCGCGGATCATCGACGTGAGCAATCACTTGCGCTGTGTCAGCACGCAAATAAACGGTGGTTGCAATATCATCGTCCATTTCCACAGCCCAGACGGGGTTTTCGTATCCAGGGAGCTCGCTAATCGGGCCTTTCAGTAACCTGACTGACTGAATGGTTCCAGGGCCTGAATAAGACCTCATTGCCTGCTCTCGAATCAAAGCGTCATCCAGCTGCACCTGCGTGCCGTTAACAGCGTTAAATACCACGGTGCTTCTTGGCTGAGAAGCGTGTGCTGAAGTGTGTTTTTCAACCAGATAGAAAGGCGTATTTTGCAGGTAAAAGAGCCGCACTGTTTTAGCGTCTTTCACCGGCAGCGACGTAATGTCTGCAAGCGGAGCTTTGTGTTTTTGGTGTCCGGTCTCGATAGCTTTGCGATAGGTATTACCCGCAGCTTTGCTGTGATCTGCAAGCGCAAAATACAACCCCGTTCCCAGCCAGATAACAAGCTGAACGGCGACGACAACTGACAGCCATTTGTGCCAACGGCGAAAATTCATCATCCTTTTATCCATTTTTTTACCGGACGTTTAACGTGAAATAGTGTGAGGTGTGCGCCCACGAAGGCTGCGAATAATCCCGAGAAGGCGAAAATAAGCAGAAAAATATTGCCAACGTCGGCACCGTCATCCCAGTCCATAATGTGCAATCGCCACATCCAGTCGAAGGCGCGCCAGAAGTGGTGCCTTATGGTGACTACCTCGCCGGTTGCGGCACTCACATACAGTGTCGGCGACGTCCAGCCTTCAAATGTCACCTGCCAGTATGGCAGATGGCGAGGACTGACTTCTTCAGGACCATTTGAGGTAAACAGTAACGCGTCTTCGACGGGCACTTTCACCTTCATAGACGCCTGTGCAACGGCCTCGGCTTGCGATTGCGAAAGTAAAGGTATGGCCTCCCCACTAGTGGCATTCACCATTGCCCTGGTGTTGTCTTCAGTATGTCTGAAACGGTAAACGGGGAGGCCAGCGTGCATACTCAGCGACACATCACTGGCTTCAGGGTATTCAGATAGCAACGCATTGACAGAGATCTTCACCTGTTGCCAGTCGATATCGGGTTTTTGCTGTGTTACCAGCGTTTCGCCATGGATAAAATGGATGTCGGTGATCACCATGTACAGGCCGCTGGCCGTCCATAATAAAAACTGCAGACCAGTGAAAAGCATTATCCGGCGGTGCCAGCGTCGTGAAAAAGCAATCATGAATTTGCCTCCCCTGACAAACTGCGCACTTTTACGAGATAATACGCGGCAGGAAGTACCAGCAATGTCAGCACCACAGCACTGGCCATGCCACCTACCATTGGCGTGGCAATTCTGCTCATGACTTCAGCCCCGGTACCGTCTGCGAACAGAATAGGTAGCAAACCAATAATGATCGTGGCTGATGTCATCATAACAGGGCGAACGCGTAATCCGGCTCCCTCCAACACGGCATGTCGAAGCTGCTTTGCTGTAGGCGCTGTCCCGCTTTCCTTTGCTTGTGCAAGCAGCGCTTCATAGGATTGATTCAGGTAAACCAGCATAATCACGCCGATTTCTACCGCTACCCCGGCCAGCGCAATAAAGCCGACACCTACCGCGACCGAGAAATTGTAAGAGAGGGCGACCATCAGCCAGATACCGCCAAGCATTGCCAGTGGCAGCGAACTCATAATCAACAGCACCTCAGTAACCCGGCGGAAGTTCAGATACAGCAATACCACAATAATCGCCAGTGTCAGCGGTATCACATAAGTCAGCTTCGCCTTGGCGCGTTCCATGTATTCGTATTGCCCTGACCAGGTAAGCGAATAGCCGGGCGGTAAGTCTATTTTTTCCGCAACGCGGGCACGGGCCTGCTCTACATAGCTGCCAACATCCACGTTATCAATATCGACAAACACCCAGCCGTTCACCCGCGCGTTCTCGCTCTTAATGCCCGGCGGGCCGTCTTCGATATAGACATTGGCTACGTCGCCAAGCGCGATGCGGGCGCCCTGAGGCGTAACGATAGGCAGGCGGCGTAACGATTCAGGTGAGTCACGATATTCCTGAGGATAGCGCAGGTTGACTGGGTAGCGCTCCAGCCCCTCCACAGTTTGTGTGACATTCATTCCTCCGATAGCGGTGGCAACGACCTGTTGAATATCTGCCACATTCAGCCCATAGCGGGCCGCTTTGCTTCGCTGAATATCAACACGCAGATAGCGGCCACCGGCAACGCGTTCGGAGTACACAGAGGCTGTGCCTGCTACCTCGCCAATCACGGTTTCCAGTTCCTTACCGATTTGCTGAATAACGGCCAGCTCAGGACCGGCTACCTTAATACCCACAGGCGTTTTAATGCCGGTGGCAAGCATGTCGATACGGGTTTTAATCGGCATTACCCAGGCGTTGGTCAGTCCGGGAAATTTTACCAGCGCATCCAGTTCGGCCTTAAGTTTGTCAGTGGTCATGCCTTCACGCCATTCCTCGCGTGGCTTGAGCTGAATAAAGGTTTCGATCATGGTCAGTGGGGCGGGATCCGTTGCGGTTTCTGCGCGGCCCACTTTACCAAATACGGTCTTCACCTCCGGTACCGTGCTAATGAGTTTATCGGTCTGTTGCAATAACTCGCGGGCTTTACCTATCGACAGTCCCGGATAAGTGGTGGGCATATACATCAAATCGCCCTCGTCCAGAGGGGGCATAAACTCACTGCCGATTTTTGTGATGGGGGTAAAGCCGACAACGGTCACAATGACTGCCAGCAACAGTGTGACTTTGGGCCAGTTCAACACCACCTTGAGAACCGGGAAGTAGATCGCTTTTAGCAGTCGGTTTACCGGGTTTTTCTCTTCAGCAACGATTTTTCCTCGAATAAAGTAGCCCATCAATACGGGCACCAGTGTGATTGCCAAAGCTGCCGCTGCCGCCATGGCGTAGGTTTTGGTAAAGGCCAACGGCAGAAACATACGGCCTTCCTGCGCTTCAAGCGTAAATACCGGCAGAAACGATACGGTGATAATTAACAATGAGAAAAACAACGCCGGGCCGACTTCACTGGCAGAACGGATCACGATTTCCCAGCGGTTTTCTTTCGTCAGCGGCGTTTTTTCTATGTGCTTGTGCATGTTTTCAATCATGACAATCGCACCGTCGACCATGGCGCCGATTGCAATCGCAATGCCACCCAACGACATGATGTTGGCATTAATGCCCTGCAGATGCATGATGATAAAGGCGGTTAAGATACCAATGGGTAAACATAAGATGGCTACCAGCGAAGAGCGCACGTGGAATAAAAATGCGATACATACCAGCGCAACCACAATGAATTCTTCCAGCAGTTTCTGCCAGAGGTTGTCTACCGCATTTCCGATCAAGCCAGAACGGTCATACACCGTCACAACTTCGACGCCTTCCGGCAGGCTTGCCTTCAGTTCCTCAAGACGGGCTTTGACACCATCAATGGTTTTTTGGGCGTTCTCACCAAAGCGCATGACCACAATGCCGCCTACGGTTTCGCCTTCACCGTTTAATTCAGCTATGCCCCGGCGCATTTGTGGCCCCAGTGAGACCTCGGCAATATCGCCGATGGTCAGCGGGGTGCCTTGCGCATTCATGCCCAGCGGAATTTGGCGAATGTCGTCTTTGCTTTTTATATAGCCGGAAGCGGTCACCATATATTCGGCTTCCGCCATTTCTATCACCGAGGCGCCGGTTTCCTGATTGCCACGGCGAAGCGCAGTTTGCACCTGCGTTAGTGGGATAGCGTAAGCGCGCAGTTTATCCGGCGACACCTGCACCTGATACTGTTTTACCATGCCGCCTACGGGCGCGACTTCAGAGACGCCTTCCACCGACTGTAATTCGTATTTTAGGAACCAGTCCTGAATGCTGCGAAGTTCACTGATATCGTGCTGGCCGGTGCGATCAACCAGGGCATACAAATAAACCCAGCCCACACCGGTGGCATCCGGGCCAAGTTGCGGTTTTGCCGTCTCAGGAAGCATAGGCGCGACCTGGCTTAAATATTCCAGTACCCGGCTACGCGCCCAATACAGGTCAGTATCTTCATCGAAAATCACATACACAAAAGAGTCGCCAAAGAAGCTGAACCCGCGTACGGTCTTTGCGCCCGGCACTGAAAGCATCGCGGTAGTCAGCGGGTAGGTGACCTGATCCTGCACTACCTGAGGCGCTTGTCCCGGATAGCTGGTTTTTACAATTACCTGCACGTCAGACAGGTCGGGAATAGCATCCACCGGCGTTTCTTTGAGTGAGTAGATCCCCCCACCAACGAGGATCAAGGTAGCAAGTACCACAAAAAAGCGGTTGTGCACCGACCAGCGAATGATCGCGGCAATCATGGCTGTCCTCCCTGATGTGCACTGTGCGTGTCGTGACTTGCCTCATCGCCGCCGTTAGCTGAATGATGCATTATTTCTGTGATCACAAAGTCCTCGCCCACTTCGAAAGTAAAGCGAACTCTGTCACCTGCCGCAAAAGCCGTCATATCGATATGATCGGCGACGGTAAAGTCCATCGTGGCGGCCGGCCGGTTCCACTTCTCAATCGCATCGCGATGGATCGTCATCACACGCTGGCTGCTGGCAATGGCTTCAATCTCGCCATTAACCGTGGCGCGCGAGGCCGTGTTATCGTCTTTAGTGGTCATAATGTGGATACCGGTAATACGGTAGTTACCGTCTGCAGACTGGGTCATTTCCATATGCAGTGACACCGCATTGGACAGAGCTTCAATATCAACATTGTCATCCACAGTAAAATCCATTGTCATGGCGGGCCAGTCCCACTCGGGGACAGGGGCGTGACTGATGGTGGCCATGCGATGCGCCACCATGACGCTTTGCACTTCACCCTCAACCCATACCAATTCCGGCTGGCTGCTGTCTGACATGCGCAGGAAGTCCGACGTTTTGCTGGACTCCGAATCAATGAGGAACTGCGCAGAGACTACCACAACGTCATCCTTCATCAGGCCGTCGAGGATCTGAATCTGCTCGCCATTGGCGCGGCCGGTGGTGACTTCTACGGATTTAAATTTGCCATCACCTTTCGCCAGTACGACCCGTTCCTGGCTGCCTGTGCTTATTACGGCCGAACGCGGGACCAGCAACGTACTTTCACCCGGTTGGGCGTGAATTGTCAGTTGGGCAAACATATTGGGTTTTAGCGCATCGTTGTCATTGTCGAAAGCCAGTCTCACGCGCAATGTCCGGGTAGTTGGATTCAGTGACGGATAAACGTAGTCCACCTGACCTTCCCAGGTTTTGCCGGGCAGATAGTCAAGGGTCATCGTCACGGCCTGACCGGCCTCGATAAGTGCGGTATCACTTTCAAATACCTCGGCCTCAACCCATACAGAGTCCAGTTTACCAATGCTCATAACCGTGGTGCCCGGTTTTACATAAAAGCCTTCACGTACCTGCAGCGCATCGACCACGCCAGATTGAGGGGCATAAAACGTTACAGTTTGTTCAACGGTGCGGGTTTGGGTGAGCGTATCGATGAATTGCGAAGAGAGCTGGAGTGCGGCTAATCGTTCTTTTGCTGCCCGGATTAAGGTGCTGTCGGCACGCTTTAGTGCAATCAGGTACTCTTCCTGTGCATTCACCAATTGCGGAGAGTACAGGGTATAGAGGGGGGCATTTTTCTCCACGGGATCGCCCTGTGCTTTTACATACAAAGTATCAATCCAGCCTTCCACGCGCGGATGGATATGCACCAGGTTGTCTTCGTTGTACTGCACATAGCCGACAGTGTTAATCCGTGAATCCAACACACCTGAGGTGACGGCCGCCGTTTTTACACCCAGGTTGTTGACCACTGTGGGTGAGATAGACACTGTGCCCGGGCTGTCTTCGCCGCTGCTGTCATCGGCATAGACCGGTACCAGATCCATACCCATTGGCGACTTACCGGGCCCATCGCGTCGATAACTGTCGTCCATGGGCGCAACCCAATATAGTGGTTTCTTCTCTCCATCGTCTTGTGCACTGTCTGCGGTGCTGTTCGCACTCTCATAATAAGAGACCGACACGCCCCCTATGACGACCCCGACCACTGCTGTGGCGATAATAGTCAGCGACGTTTTCATGGGTTTACTCCTTGCGCAGTGGTGCCTGCGATGTGTTGTTCTGTGGCGGCGTAGTAGGACAGGCGGGCGTACTCCCGGTAAATATCTCCCTCAATAGCCAGTGCAGCGAGGTGGGCGTTTAACTGCGCAATACGGGCCCGCACGACCTCGGCAAAATCACCATCGTCGTTGGTATAGGCGGTAAGGGCGGCGTCGGCCTGTTCAGCGGTTTGAGAGAGTAACTTGTTCTGGTACAACTGCTTGCGCTGTGTCAGTCGCGTAAGCGTGTTGTTGGCAGTACGCACCGCCGCAAGCATGTCGCGCAGTGCCAGCCGCTGTTCGGTAACCACAGATTGTGCCTCTGCTACCGATGCGCTTACTTCACTGTCCTGTCTCACGCTGCTGAAAAGCGGTAATTCTACACTGACGCCAATGCTGAAAAAGTCGGCCCGGTCCATCCCTTGCGGGCTGTCATCCCGCAGCGCATAGCTGGCATTCACGCCCCACATTGGTTTATGAGCCTGTCTGGCCAGTGTGACACCTTTATCGGCAACGGCCTGGCGCACCGCAATCTGACGCAGCCTCGGATGCTGACGTAACGCCGTGATGCGGGCTTCCTCTGTCATTGCCAATAGTCTGGCCGCGCGAGGGAACAGCGCTTGTGTTGATTCCGGTTCCAAAAATGTGGTCTGTGCCGAAATAGCTATCCATTCAGAAAGCTTTGCCAGCGCAGCGTCGCGCTGTTGCCGGGCAACAGTCTGGCGGTCTGCCAGTTGCACCAGCTCCAGTTGGGCGCGGATCACATCCTGTTGCCGGGTTTTGCCCAGCGCCGAGCGATAGCCAGCTTCGGCTACGTCTACCATTTGCTCAAACAGCGAGGTGTCTTTTTCAATCAGTGCCAGCGTTTCTGTCGCTTGCCAGGCATCGAACCACAGTACCGCCACCGTGCTTTTGACCTGTGCGCGGCGCACCTCGCGCATTAGCGGGTAGGCGGTTGCCTGCAATTGTAATTGCGATTGTCGTATAGCCAGTGTGTCGCCGCGAGGAAAAGACTGACTGATGCCGGCTTTAAGCTGCGTCATATTCTCTTGTGCAAACGAAAAACTGTCGGTGGGCAAATTGACCACGCCCAAAGACAGCATCGGGTCAGGCAAGGCCGTTGCCCCCTCACTGCGGGCCTCGACAGCCTGCTGCTGTAACTGATTACCCTCGTGCCAGGGATCCGATGCCACAGCCCTGGTAATAGCGTCATCCAGCGGCAGTGGCTCGTTAGCCTGTAGCGGATGACTTATCACTAACAGGGCAGTGAGTTGAATGAGTCTGCGGCGTATCATCAGAACTGCTCCTCATAGCTGGCAATGTGGGCGAATACGCTGGCACTGCCATCTTCATTTAAGAGCATGATGTTATAGGGCGTAAAGCGGTCACCCATCTCCATACCCGGACTTCCCGCTGGCATGCCGGGTACGGATAAGCCAAGTGCGCCTGCAGGGGGAGAGGCCAGAAACGTTTTGATATAGCGTGCAGGGACGTGACCTTCAAACACGAAGCCGTCCTTAGAAAATGCCGTATGGCAGGAGCGGTAGGCGGGTGCGATACCGGCATCTCTTTTGAGCACGTCAAGGTATGGCAGATCCTGACTGGCGACTGCAATCTCGGATTGCTTTAAGTGCGAAATCCATTTTTTACAGCAGCCACAGGTGGCTGTCTTAAAAACATCAAGGTGCACGGCAGTGTTTACCTGCGCGGAAGAGGCAAACGATACAGACGTAAAAAGTGTGGCAGCAAGGCCAAGGATGCATAACAGTTTCATTGAAAATTCCCGACTCATTCAAACACGAACCCGCCTTAACAGGCAGGTGTACACAGATTTTGGGCGCAATTACCCTGTATCAGGCGAGAATGGGTGGCCGGAAAAGGCTGGAATAGACGGCGACCGGGTTGCGGACCTGCGCTATAAAGCGAGGGGCATCTCTCATCAGCTGAGTGATGGTCGTGTGCTGGGAAAGCAGGCTGGGCGTACTGTGACACAGATCCTGCGGACACTGACACTCGGTATCACAACAATCCATACCGCCATTATCATTGTTTGACGGCATGGCGTGATGGGCGTCAGCCATGGTATCGGAGGTCACAGACGCGGCCATTCCGTGCTGTTCACAATGCTCACTACCTGACGCGGTTGCCTGTTGGGCAAGCATCATTGTCATGATGAGCATAATAATCAGTAAACGGAAAATAGCGACTTCCTCCAAAACGTTCATTGTTGATTATATCGGCTTTGATGACGTAGGCAAGTATCACTGCGATGCCCATGCGGGCGCAGCCGTGACCCCTGCCTACGGTAAAGCGATAGCTTCAGCGCGTAATCAGGCTTGTTTAGCCGCGAATGCCTCTACTTGTGACCATACCCGCAGGAAGTTCTCGCTAAGGATTTTCTTGATGTCTTTTTCGCTGTAGCCACGGTCTAAGAGCCCCTGTACAAGATTCGGGAAATCAGAGACGTCTTTAAGTCCTTCCGGCAGCGAGTCACCAACACCGTCGTAGTCAGAACCTATTCCAACATGGTCGATACCAATCAGCTGAACAACATGGTCAATGTGGTCTAACACTTCGCTAAGAGTAGAGTACGGGTAGGGGTTTTCCTTACGATATTCGGCTTCGAAATTTACCAGGTTCGGGCTGTTTTCGCCTTCAGCCTGAACAATATCGTTGCGCGCCTGTGCCATACCGGCGCGCCAGCGACGGGCCTCTTTGGTGACAAAGCCAGAGCCGAAGTTAATCATAATAACGCCGCCGTTCTCTCCCAGTCTCTGGATCATGTCATCGTTCATATTTCGCTCAAAACCCGGCGTAAATTTGCGCAGCGAAGAGTGTGAAGCGATAACCGGGGTTTGCGTTAGCTCAATCACCTGATAAAACGCCGCATCAGAGACGTGAGAGATATCGATTAGCATGCCAATATTGTTCATGGCGGTAACCAGTTCTTTGCCAAAGGGGCTTAATCCATTCCACTGGCGGCGAAGATCATAGGAAGAATCACTGATGTGATTTGACTGTGAGTGGGCCAGGGTGATGTAGCGAATGCCGCGATCGTAAAATGCCTGCAGGTTTGCCATATCGCCCTGGATAGGCGAGCCATTTTCCATGCCCATTGGCAGCGAAATTAGCCCGGCTTTGAACTGACTTTTGACATCGTCGACGCTTTTGGCAATGGCAAATTTATCAGGTGCACGGGAAACAATGGCCTCAACCGAATCGATAAGAATATGCGCCAGTTGCGTGGATTCTGGTGAGTTATCCAGGCTGGCAGGCACATAAATAGACATAAAGGGCGCATTGAGCCCGCCTTCGACCGCGCGCGGATAGTCAAAGTCGCCGCCATCGGTGGCTTTGGTTACATCTACCCACTTTTCATTTACGCGATAGGGCACGTCAATGTGACCATCTACGATAATGGTCTCTTTTGCCAGTTTTCTGGCTTTGTCAGAAACCGTGATATCGCTGGCTTGCGCAGTGAATGCCAGACTACTGATGATTGCCGCCGCTACGGTGTTGCCTGTATATTTCATATTACTGTGTTCTTCCTCAATGTCTTTTACTGTCACTCCAGCTTGGTTTTATTTGATTAGTGCCAGAGCATTATCGCCGTGGATCTGACAGAGTAAGACGCCAGTCCACACTTGTCAGTAGACTACGAGAAAATTGTCTGTCTCACAATGTTGTAAATCGGCGTAAAACGCTGCCTGGCGCTTTTATACCGCTCTTAATAGACATCTGATAGTGTGCAGTGTAAGTCTCCGTGCACGCAAACTGGCAGGTGTTGATGCTGATGGGGAAGAACAGGCAGTTGATACCGGCACTCTCCTCGAAGATCGCGCCTGTGAGTGAGGGGAATGTATCTTGCACCCTTGCACCAATGTTACACCGTAGTGCAGGCGATCCGTTTTACAGCATGTCTGCATGGTGTCCAGCAACGCCGAACATCTTTTGTGGATCCGAGCCTTTCGCCAATGGGAACTGATTTGTCTTGCAGGTGTTATCGGGTTGTAATAAAAACTTAAACCTTGATAAGGTGTCAGGGACGTGACTTGTCACTGGAAATGCGGGATACTGCCCGCCGCTGTCATCGCCCTGGGGTGATGAAGTACGTGTTAATCTCCGTGGTACCTTTTTCCTCAACACCCTGGTGATTCTCAATAATTCTGTATACGAATACGGATTTGCTGAATTGAATGTAAGGGAATGCGCGGTCATGTTAGACATCACCGGACAGGAACCACCAACAACGAACTATGAGTAAGAATTATGGCGATCAACTACATCCCGCTCGATAAAGAAAAACATAAAGATATGAAAGTGGCGGTGAACAATACGTTCAAGTATGCCAAGAACACCCATCTGGCCGCAGCGTCAATTAAAGAATTTGCACAATTGGCCAGCACTATGCCAATTGTCTTTATTAAAGATCCTAACGCTGAACGCTACCACGTAGTGGCGATGCTGGGTATGGAACAAAATCAGAACCTGTTCTTAAATGGTGAGCGCTGGGAAGGCCCGCATGTGCCAATGAACATTTTGCGTTATCCGTTTGATGTTCGTCCTGATGGCGAAAAACTAGGTGTGTTTATCGACGAAAATTCAGAAATGATTTCTGATGATGGCCAGGCGCTGTTTACGGAAGCCGGTGAAGCAACAGATTTCCTGAAAAACCGTCAGCAGTTCCTGTCTGATCTGGCAAACAGCGAAATGATGACTCAGCGTTTTGTTAAACAAATCATCGAACTGGATTTGCTTGAAGAAGTACAGATTCGCCTGACCTACGAAAATGGCCAGCAGCGTAACGTAACGGGGATGCTGAGCATCAACGAGAAAAAACTGCTTGAGCTTTCAGATGACAAAGTACTGGAGCTTCATAAGTCTGGCTTTTTGGGTGCGATTTACGCAGTGATGATGTCACTGGGTCAGCTTAACCGTCTGGTTGAACTGTCCAATGGCACCGAGAACCCAATCCGCAACATGCAATTAAGCGTGGTGAAGGCGGATGGAACAGCGCAGCCTGCTCAATAGGTCATAAAGGTCTTCACACCCGGCTTTATCCTCTGTTAGCCGGCACGAAGTCCTGAAAATACCGTACCTTGAACAATGCCGGCAAACGCCGGCATTGTTGTTTTTAAATCCGCTGTGCACTGGTTCGTGAATTCATCCGCCACTGTCACTACACGTTGCCACAACTGTACTCACCACTGGCAGAGAAACGCGAAACGCAGGTACATTACGCATTGTGGCATTCCGCCCAACTACTGGCACTGTAACTGGCAAATGAGAATGAAATGAAAGGAGACCGTTTTGAATCTCGAATCATGTAGTGTGTCGTTGTCACCTGAATTTTTTAGCAGACCGCTTACGTTCTCACTCGGGCCATCTCAGCATGCCATTGTCGTCGGGCCTAACGGCTCTGGAAAATCGGTGTTGTTGCGCATACTTGCCGGAGAGGGCAACGTACGTGGCGGAGAGCGTCGGCTGGCTCGCCGAATTGGAGTAGTGAGTACGGCACGCCAACAGCAACTAATTGCGGCGGAAAAACAAAAAGATGATGCCGACATTCTTGACGTCGTGCCCGTTCCCACAAAAGTGAAGGATTTGCTTGGCCATCCGCTGACGGGCATGCTGCACAGTCTCTGTTTCGAATTAGGGCTGACGTCGCTGTTTGAGCAACCTTTTCTCTCGCTGTCTACTGGCGAAACGCGGAAGCTGCTGTTTGTTCTGGCACTGGCCTCTGAGCCAGAGGTTCTGATCCTGGACGACCCGTGGGAAGGCCTCGATGAAGCCAGTCGCACGATTTTGCAACGCCATCTTGAAGCGCTTCAACAGCGTGTACAAATCGTCATTGCGGTAAACCGTTTGCAAGATATGCCTGCCATTCCTGCCGTGCTCACGGTGATGGACAAAGGAGAGGTGGTTTTACAAACAGACGCGTCCAGGCCGCCTGCGCAGAATCGTGCCGCCTGCGACACCTGGTTTCATCTTCAGCGCGATGACGTCGTGTTACCAGCTACCACTGCCGAATGCAGTGCCAGCAGGCTTAACCCTGACTTACCCCTGGTTGAACTAAAAAACGGTGTCGTGCGGTTCGGTGATAAGACCGTCTTCAGCGAATTGAGCTGGCAGATCAACCCCGCGGAGCACTGGCAAATCATTGGGCCTAACGGTTCAGGAAAAACGTGTTTACTTACGCTTATTACCGGGGATAACCCCCATTGCTACCGCAATAACCTGACGGTATTTGGAATACGCCGTGGCAGCGGCGAAAGTATCTGGGATATTAAGCAGCACATCGGCATGCTCTCCAATGCGTTTCATTTATCTTACCGTGTTAACTGTGCCGTTATCGATGTTCTGCTATCTGGCTTTTTTGACAGTATCGGGCTGTACGAGCGCCCGCGGCGTGAACAGATTGAGGTGGCCACAGCATGGCTTGATGCACTCCATATGCGCGGGAGAAAAGCGGAACCGTTTCAATCGCTGTCTTTTGGTGATCAGCGCCTGATTCTCATCGCGCGGGCTATGATAAAGCATCCACCACTGCTTATTCTGGATGAGCCCTGCAATGGTCTGGATCCGCTGAACCGGCTTACCGTTCTGGCGCTTATCGAGCAACTTGCAAGGCATGGCAGAACCACTGTGCTTTATGTAAATCACCACAAGGACGATGCTATACCCAGTATTCAGCATACCTTGAATATGCAAAACTATGTACCGGGTGACGCACACTGACAGGATGGTGTGTCAGACCGGCTGATTAATTTATAAGCCGTTATTTTCTATTCAGTTTTCATTAAGTTAACCAAGGTTACCTTAGCGCCACTGGTAACCTGAGTCGTTGAATAACAAAGGTTCAACGCCGCAGGGAATAAGGCCGCACGTTGCGGTATTAATAAGGGAATGATAAATGAAATTAACTGCGCTATCTGCCATCACGCTGGCATCTCTTTTTGCAACATCTGCTTTTTCTGCACAAAACGAAGTCAGTGTGGGATTTACCGATCTTAAGGATGCTGATGATAATTTTGTTGGTATCAACTACAAGCGCTATCTCACCGACGTCAGCAATGAGCGTGGTGCCTACCTGATCAATCCATACTTGCAGCGGGTGTCTGACGTGAATGCCAGCTATTTCACGGTTGGCGATATCGATTATTACAACGCAGGCGGTACCTGGTATCTTGATGATCAATGGATGGTGATGGGGGATGTTGGCTATACCGATTACAACAGTCCTTTTGGTGACTTTGATGGCAAAACTGCCGATCTCAGAGTGGGTTATAATCTCGACGCTAACTGGCAGGTTGGCGCGGGAATGCTTTATCAAAGAAATGAGGCGGAATACCAGTATCGCGACAGTGAAGAGCGGTTTGATGGATACTCCGACGACTGGACACCAAGCGTTTTCGCACGCTACACCAATATCCAGAATGGCAAAGGCTGGGATGTAAGTACGCAGTATAGCTTCAATGACTTTGACTACGCGGAAGTGGCAGGGCGCTATTTCTTCAACCCGGGGTTGAGTGCCGGTCTTACGTATTCATATGCTGAAGGACGCTATGACGACAGTAATGTGGTAGAGCTGGATGTGGATTACTGGGTAAACCAGAATTTCTCCCTTCGTTTCGGGTTGGGTACAGAAGTGTCAGTCGACAGCGGGCTTGAGTCTGCCACGTTATTGGCAACCTATCGCTTCTGATAGCGGTAAGCCTTGGTTTGTCAGGAAAGCCGGATAGATAGCGCTGCGAATATCTGAGGCAAACCGGTAACATTTTATCGTGTAAAAGGAGGCCCTAACCGGCCTCCTTTTTTATGAAAACAGCGACGCTTTGGCGCACCCGGTAATCTTTGCCTGGGGGTCTAAATCTCGATGGTCTGAACCTCAACAGGGATCGCCGCATGTATGTCTCTCTCGGATAATGCCTTTTTCAATCCCTGTTTTGCCGTGTCCTCACCGTGAACTAAAAATAATCTGGGACGCGGAGCGGTAAAATGTGAAAACCAGTCAATCAACTGAGACTGGCTGGCATGTGCTGAAAAACCGCCTAACGTATGAATTTGCGCGTTTACGGCGATGGACTCGCCCGCCATACGAATGCGTTTTGCGCCATCTACCAGTTTTCTCCCAGGAGTACCAACGGCCTGGTAACCGACGAAGACGACGTGGCTGTGTCGACGCCAGAGGTTGTGTTTCAGGTGATGCCGAATACGGCCGCCGTTACACATGCCGCTGCCGGCAATGATGATGGCACCGCGGTCAACCCGGTTCAGTGCCACAGATTCTTCTGTACTTACCGCATAACGCAAAGGCGGTAAAAAAGTGTGCAGGCTTTTTTGTTTGTATTTCGTATCGGAGGAACTGTCGTTCTCAATTCGCGCCTTGTCTTCGCGGTTGTACACATCCTGATAACGATGATAAATCTCGGTAACGGCTATCGCCATCGGACTATCCAGGCAAATCAGTTGTTGCGGGAGTTTGCCTTTCTGGTACAACTCTCCTAACCGAAAGATGATCTCCTGCGTTCTGCCCACGGCAAAGGAGGGAATAAGAATATTACCGCCATCGGCTGAGGCTGTAGTAATGACCTCTTCAAACTCATCCAGTGTGGCTTGCATCGAGCGATGCTCGCGATCGCCATAGGTGGACTCCATCAGTACCACGTTTGCATCTTTTATGTAGGCCGGGTCACGTAACAGTGCCGCTTGCGCATTGCCGAGATCCCCTGAAAACACCAGCTTTCTTGATGGTGAGGTGTCGCTCACTACCAGTTCCACAATGGATGAGCCCAGGATGTGGCCTGCTTCATGCAGCGTTAGCATAATATCCTGTGCCACCTGGGTATTGGTATTGTAATCTACGCCCTGACAGAGCCGCAGTGTTTGCTCGACATCGTCAAGTGTGTAGAGCGGCTCAACAGGATCTTTGCCCGCACGCTGACGCCGTTTGTTTTCCCACTCAGCATCGCGCATTTGCAGAGACGCCGCGTCTTTAAGCATGATGTCGATGAGATCACAGGTCGCCGAAGTCATGTAAATAGGCCCCCGGTATCCTTTTCTTACCAGCAGAGGCAGACGGCCTGAATGATCCAGATGAGCGTGAGAAAGCACTACCGCGTCAATATCGTCGATGGAAAACGAGAAGTCCTGTAGGTTCAAAGCCTCTACCTTTCGCCCACCCTGAAATAATCCACAGTCCAGCAGCACAGTTGCCGTGCGGCTTTTAAGCAGGTGCATTGAGCCTGTTACGCCTTCTACCGCGCCTAAAAATGTCAGTGTAGCCATCCT
Source organism: Alteromonas sp. H39 (assembly GCF_047556435.1). Classification (GTDB taxonomy): domain Bacteria; phylum Pseudomonadota; class Gammaproteobacteria; order Enterobacterales; family Alteromonadaceae; genus Alteromonas. The sequence goes on along the minus strand of NZ_CP180210.1, from coordinate 3,252,023 downwards.
CATTTTCCTTATTATTTCTGCATGATTCTGTGAAGTATCACAAAGCCGGAATAGCCGTGTTCTGTGACGCTCCAGGCGGCGTGAGTACCGCAGTTAGAGAACTTATTCGCTGCGTCGCTTTCTGCCAGGTTCTGGCTATATGCCAGGCATCCTGCATACATTCGATGGCCGCAGACATTTGCCCGACCTCAATGCGGTGTTGTGTGGCGGCCATGATCAATGCCGCTTTGAGAGACTCTCTGGTTTGATCAAGCGTCTCCATCGTTAACCCGGTTCCATGTCCGTCTGAAGACGACTGCCCTATACTCAAACACATCACCTGGTGGACCTGCTGCAGATAATCGCGCAGTCTCGACTCAAGCGCTTCGTCCTGCAATGTGCCATGAAAGGCCCATGCCTTGGAAAGTGTCTCCATTGTCGCCGTGCAGTCTGCCAGGTAGTGTTCAACCCGCAGCAATGTGGCAAGTTGTTCGGTGGTTTCATCAGATAATTCGGCTGTTTCCAGGGTGACGATAAAATGTGATATCTGTGTGCTCAATGACCTCACTACGTTGCTCTGCACGTGAAACTGTCGCGTATTCTGAATTGAGTCATAGGTGGCAAACTGATAAAGCGCAAGCACCCGTACCTGTAGCGCCTGCAATTCCTTGACCAGCGCAAATAACGCAAGTGCCGGCGTTTTGGCCACGGTATGATCAATGAACTTGGGGTGAGATTCCTTTTCCTCCCAGGTACGAAACCGCGTTTCCAGCCAGTTTGCCAGGCGGGTGGTATGCGGAAAAATAAGAAGCAGACCCATGATATTAAACAGGGTATGAAACAGCGCTAATGAAATTGCGGGAGACGTATTCAGTTTCATTGCCTGACTGAACAGCTCAATAACATAGAATAAAACGGGCAAAATGATCAGCGCGATAACCGCGGTACCAAGGTTGAACAACACTTGTGCAAGCGCAGCGCGTTTGGCGGGTGAGGTGGCGTTAATAGCAGCGAAAATGGCGGTAGATGTGGTGCCGATATTGGCGCCGATCACCATCGCGCCAGCGGCGTATAAACCCATAACTCCACTGGATGCGGCAGTGATAGTAATGGCGATAGTGGCACTGGAAGACTGGGTTAATAGGGTCATGATAATCCCAATAACCATGTAACCTACTATCGCCACTACGCCGGAGGCGGTCATTTGCTCAAGTGCAAACGTTTGGGCTACTCCATCAAAAGCTGTCTTAAGGACATCCAGCCCCATAAAAAACAAACCAAAGCCGACCATAACCTGCCCGGCGGATGCCAGTCTTCCTCGCGGTTGAACGAGGCGGGAAAGCATCCCAATACCAATGAGGGGGAGCGCCAGTTTCTGAATATTAAATTCGAATCCGACCAGCGCAACCAGCCAACCTGTTATTGTGGTGCCCACGTTGGCACCGAAGATCACGCCAAGTACCTGACGCATGTTCATCAGTCCGGCATTCACGAAGCCCAGCGACGCGACAGTCACCGCACTGGAGGATTGTACGATGGCGGTCATGAGAAAGCCTGCAGCCACACCTCTGGCTGGCGTTTTTGTCCAGTTGGCCAGCAGCGTGCGAAGTCCGGGACCCACAGCGGCTTTGAGGCCCTCTGTCATCATACCTATCGCGAGAATAAAGATTCCCAGTCCACCCAATGCGGCTGCGATCGTTGCTGCTACTTCTGTCATCGTGTCTTCACTTTCTTCTGCGCCATCAGGATAAATAAATAGCACAGAGCGAGGTCACCTGCTTTGCGCAAGGTCAAAGGGCAGCCAGATAAGCATAGGTGGAGGAAAAAGAGCAGTAATGGCAACCACGCATTAATTTGCAGTGACACCCCATCGCAGGTGCACAGAATATTGTGAATGCTTTGGTGAGTATTCACTCATCACGAAGCGCTCATAACACCTGAGCCGTTAAATTTAATGTTTGGTTTTTCACCAATTTCTTTCTTTTTTCTGCTGTAATTCAGCGACTTCCCTAATTTACTGTATGTATGAACAGTTAAAAGCCAGTATTTACGCGGGCTTGGCGGGGTATTTTTGCTTGACAGTGGGGATCATTGGTACCTAAACTGTCAATCAGTGGGTAAAAGTGGCAAATTGTGGATCGAGTTATCAACGTTTTGCAGATCAGTGCTCAAAAAACAAGAAAATCAAAAGCAAATAATAAAAGGCTAGGGGAATGTTCCGCGGCGCTAATGCAATCAATCTGGATACAAAAGGGAGGCTGGCCATACCAACGAAGTATCGCCAATCCCTGCTGGATGATTGTACCGGACAACTGGTCTGCACGGTCGATACACAACAAAGTTGTTTGCTACTTTACCCACTTCCCGAATGGGAAGAAATCGAGCTTAAATTAAGTAAATTCTCCAGTATGGTCCCGGCAGAGCGTCGAATGCAACGTTTGCTGCTAGGCTATGCAACCGAAGGCGAAATGGACAAAAGCGGCAGGATACTCATCCCCACGCCATTACGCCAGCACGCCAAACTCTCAAAAGAAGTCATGTTAGTCGGCCAGTTGAACAAATTCGAAATCTGGGATGCGCAAGTCTGGGCAGATCAAATTGAAGCTGATATGGAAACCGAGCGCAGTGGCGACTTTGAACTCACTGAACGTCTGCAGGACTTCTCGCTATGACGCACTCTGATTTCAAACACGTTTCAGTACTGCTTCAGGAATGTGTGGATGCGCTGGCGATCCAGCCCGACGGTATTTATGTGGACGCCACATTCGGTCGTGGCGGTCATTCTGCAGCCATTCTTAAAGCGCTGGGTCCCGAGGGGAAACTGATTGCGTTTGATCGCGACCCTCAGGCTATCGAGTCAGCAAAGCGTTTTGCTGACGATCCTCGCTTTTCCATCATCCATGAACCTTTTGGCAATATGGCCGAAGCGCTGGCTGAGAGGGGGCTACGCGGAAAAATAAATGGCGTGCTGATGGATTTGGGCGTGTCCTCGCCTCAGTTAGACGATGCCGAGCGCGGGTTCAGCTTTATGAAAGATGGTCCGCTGGATATGCGCATGGATACCACTCGCGGTATGAGCGCGGCTGATTGGCTGGCTTCAGCGGAAGAGCAGGACATTACGCAGGTTATTAAAGAGTTTGGAGAAGAAAAATTCGGCAAGCGTATTGCGCATGCCATTGTAAATCGTCGTAAAACCACACCCATCACACGTACCAAAGAACTGGCCGATTTAATTGATGAGGCCGTGCCGGTAAAAGATAAGTTTAAGCATCCTGCTACACGGGCATTCCAGGGTATTCGTATTTACGTGAATGCAGAGCTTGAACAACTCCGGGTTGGCTTGAAAGCTGCCGTTGACATACTGGCAAAAGACGGGCGTCTGGCGGTGATTTCCTTCCATTCGCTGGAAGACAGGCTGGTGAAACGGTTCATGAAAGAGCAGAGCCGGGGGAAAGCGGTGCCGCACAACCTGCCGATCACGCAGGCTGAAATTGACGCAGACAAAGTGTTGCGCACGCTGGGTAAAGCGATAAAACCGACAGAGGAGGAAATAGCGCAAAATGTGCGTTCCCGCAGTTCGGTTTTACGGGTGGCGGAAAAACTATGACGTCGCCAAAACGCCGCCAGAAGCGGGATACAAATTTCAATTTACTGCTTATTCTGGTCTCAGATCTGACCCGCAACAAACTGCGGGTTTTGTTGTATTTAATGGTTATGGGAAGTGCCATGGCCGTCATCTTAAGCACCCACCACAATCGCCAGCAGGTGATTGCGCTGGAAGACCTGATGGAAGAGAAAGACCAACTGGATGTGGAATGGCGCAATCTGGTTCTGGAACAGCGTGCACTGACTGAACACAATCGCATAGAAGCGCTGGTGCAAAAGCAACTGAACATGCACCGGCCCACTGCCGAGCAGGAAGTGGTGGTGAAACTGAAATGACAACCGCAGCCATGAAACGAGCCAAATCGCGCCGCGGCGCGAAACAGAATGTCACACCGTCACTGGTGCACTGGCGTTTTGTGGTTGTGCTAATTGCCGTGGTCTCGGTATTTGTCGTGCTGGCAGTGCGCGCAGCGTACATCCAGGTTATCGAGCCCGACGCACTGATTGAACAGGGCGACAGCCGTACCCTGCGTACCCGGGATATGCCAAGCTATCGCGGTCTTATCACCGACCGCAATGGCGCTGAGCTGGCGGTCAGTGTGCCGGTACGCGCCATCTATGCTGATCCGAAGATCATTCATGACCGCGATGGCTTTGCGCAGAGTCGCCGCTGGGAAGCGCTGGCCGACGTACTGGGACAGGACGTGAACGAGCTGCGTGAAAGAGTAAGTAACCCGAAACGTCGCTTTGTCTATCTTCAGCGGCAGGTATCGCCAGCGATGGCAGAGTATGTCGATAAACTGGATATTCCGGGCATTTACCTTCGCAGAGAAAGCCGTCGTTACTATCCCACCGGTGAAGTCGCTGCGCAGATAATTGGTATTACGGATGTTGACGATAATGGAATCGAAGGGTTAGAGCGCTTATACGATGAGTGGCTTACCGGCACGCCGGGCTCACGTAAAATTCGCCGCGATGCCAAAGGCCGTCAGGTGGAAATACTGGAAACCAAGTCGGGCGAAGCGGCAGGCAACCTGCAACTGACTATCGATCAACGTATTCAGGCGCTGGCCTATCGTGAAATTAAAGAAGCCATGCTGTATTACCAGGCAAGCTCGGCATCAGCCATCGTACTGGATGTGCACACCGGTGAAGTGCTGGCGATGGTGAATGCACCCTCGTTTAACCCGAATGATCGCAGTGACGTAGCGCCGCACCGTATGCGTAACCGCGTCATCACCGATGCTTTCGAGCCTGGTTCCTCACTTAAACCCATGGCGGTATTAGCGGCGCTGGAGTTTGGTGATATCAAAGTTGACGACATTATCGACACTAACCCCGGCTGGATGCGCTTAGGTGGCAGCCTGGTGAAAGATTTCCGCAATTACGGTGAACTGACGCTGGAAGGTATTATCCAGCATTCCAGCAATATGGGGACTTCCAAGCTGGCGCTCGCTGTGCCAAAGCAGTTTCTGCTGGATACGTATTACAACATGGGCCTGATGTCCGATACCGGCTCAAACATGCCGGGTGAAAGTAACGGCATCTTCCATGAACGTAGCCGGTGGTCAGAGTTTGAATTAGCCACCTTATCGTTTGGTTATGGGATTTCGGTGACAACGGCGCAGTTGGCGCGTATGTACGCCACGCTGGGCAACGGTGGTGTCAAACGACCGTTACAGATTATCAAAAAGCCACAAACGGAAGGCTGGCAACCGGCCGAGGAACGCGTGATCAGCGAGAAGAACGCCGCGGCCATTCTGGAAATGATGGAGAGTGTGACGCAAAAAGGGGGGACCGCAGTGAAAGCCGCCGTTCCCGGATACCGTGTTGCCGGTAAAACGGGTACCAGCCGAAAGGCGGTAGCAGGCGGTTATGGTGAAGAATACGTTAATATTTTTGCCGGTGTTGCGCCTGTCTCTAACCCGCAACTGGTTACCGTGGTGCTGATTAACGAGCCTGGTGGTGACCTGTACCACGCGGGTGATACTGCTGCGCCGGTCTTCTCTGCCATTATGGGTGGTGCGCTGCAACTGCTGAATATCGCACCAGACGACAAACAGGTGACGTCAACGCTGTGGATGAAAGGAGCAGGCAATGGTAGTTAGTGCATTCATTCAGAGTACCCGCTCCCTGATGGCAAAATTTGGCATTGATGCGCCGGATATCCGGGTTGAAGGTCTGACCCTGGACAGCCGCGAGGTGAACACCAAGCTGGCATTTGTCGCCATAAAAGGACATGAACGTGATGGTCGTGATTTCATTCCTCAGGCAGTAAGCCTGGGTGCGCGGGTCATACTGGCGCAAACCGACGACAGTAATGCCCATGGTGCGCTGGAAATGCGCGGGAATACGGTCATTATTTCCCTGTTTGAGTTGCCCGACATGTTGTCTTCACTGGCCGCAGCATTCTATGACTATCCGGCTATGAAGATGACAACGGTAGCGGTAACCGGTACCAACGGTAAAACCTCGGTTGTGCAGCTGATATCGCAGTTAAAAGATGCCCTAGGCACGCGCTCTGCTGCTATAGGTACGCTAGGTAGCGGCATTTACGAAGGGGAAGACACTATCTGGTCACAAACCCCTGCGGCCAATACCACCCCAGATGCTATCCGCATGCAGTACTTGTTGGCAGAGTTTGTGCAACAGGAAGTGCGCCATACGGCATTCGAAGCCAGCTCCCATGCGTTAGTGCAGGGGCGGCTTCAGCAAGTAAAAACAGATATAGCGGTATTTACCAACCTCACGCGGGATCATCTTGACTACCACGGCACTATGACGGCATACGCGCAGGCAAAACGTGAACTGCTAAATCAGCACGGTTTGTATGCGGTTGTGCTTAATGCGCAGGACAGGGAAAGTCAGAACTGGGCGAATGCTGCGCCGCAGGACGCGAGTATTGTCTGGACCGGAATTGATATCAGCGGTCAGATTGCATCCCAGGATCGCCATTGTTTGGCCACAAATGTGAAATACCATAGTGCGGGATGCGACTTTTCGCTGGACACCTCATGGGGCAGTGCAAAGGTATCCATTCCACTGTTCGGAACCTTCAACATCAGTAACGTGTTGAGTGCGATCGCCACGCTTTTGGCACAAGGCGAGCGGTTTGAAGATGTGATGCGGGTAGTGAATGCTCTGCACCCGGTTAAAGGCCGGATGGAGGTCTTTACTTTCGACTCACATGCCAATGTGGTGGTGGACTATGCCCACACGCCGGATGCGCTGGAGAAAGTGCTTGCCAGTGCCAAAGCCCATACTGACGGGGAAGTCTGGTGCGTGTTTGGCTGCGGCGGCGACAGGGATGCCGGGAAACGCCCATTGATGGGAGCGGCGGCAGAAAGCGGCGCCGATCACATTGTGATTACGACTGACAATTGTCGTACAGAAGCGCCGGAGGCGATTGCAAACGACATAATTAAAGGGCTTACAGACCCGGGAAATGCGGTTTGCGAGGCGGACAGAGAAAAAGCTATACGCTATTGCCTGAATAAGGCAAAGCCAGAAGATTTAATCGTTGTAGCCGGTAAAGGTCATGAAGATTATCAAATTATCGGTACAACGAAGACAGGTTATAACGAGCGCGCAGTTCTGGCGCGTTTGCAACAGGAGTACAGCAAATGATAACAACAACGCTGTCGTGGATCGCCGGGAAAATTGGCGGAACGCTGGAAGGGGAAAACATCACGGTGTCTGATGTCAGCACCGATACCCGCACATTGCCGGAGGGCGCAGTCTATCTGGCCCTGCGTGGTGCTAACTTTGATGGCCATAAATTTGTAGAACAAGCCGTGAAGTCTGGTGCCAGTGCCGTTATTGCCAGTGAACCGGTAACGACTGACGTTCCTGTGATTTATGTCAAAGATACCAAAGAGGCGCTGGGGGCGCTGGGTGCCGCAGTCAAGGCTGAGGTTGCTCCGAAAACGGTTGGCATTACCGGCAGTAGCGGTAAAACCACCGTAAAAGAGATGTGTGCAGCCATTTTAGCGCGCAGGGGAGCGGTATTAGCCACCGCCGGCAACTTCAACAATGACATTGGCGTACCCCTAACGTTGCTTCGTTTGACACCAGAGCACGACTTTGCTGTTGTCGAGATGGGTGCCAATCATTTAGGCGAAATTGCCTATACCACCAGTCTGGTAAAGCCGGATGTGGCGACCATTGTGAATGCAGCAGCATCTCACCTTGAAGGCTTTGGCAGTCTGTTAGGCGTGGCCCGGGCGAAAAGTGAAATCTTCAAGGGGCTGGGCGATGACAGTGTGGCTATCGTCAATGCGGACAGCCAGTTTGCTGATTTCTGGCAGGGAAAGCTTAAGCATAAGAAAGTGCTCACGTTTGCCCCGGAGCAGAAACAAACAGCCGATTTTGAAGCAGACGACATTATTGTCGGCCTGGATGGCTGCGCCGCATTTCAGATGATAACGCCACGGGGCGAGATCGGGATCCAACTGACCATTCCCGGACTGCACAATGTCGGTAACGCGCTGGTGGCTGCTGCACTGTGCATGCAGGTTGGTGCGACATTGGAAGATGTCCGTGATGGATTACTTAGCATGAAGCAGGTGAGTGGGCGTTTAAATGTGAAAATGCTTACTGATCAAATACGACTTCTCGATGACACTTACAATGCAAATGTGGCTTCAGTGAATGCTGCCATTGATACGCTCGCGACATTCTCAGGCATTCGGGTTCTGGTGTTAGGAGATATGGCCGAGCTTGGCGAAAAGGCGCGCTTCTACCATGAAGAGGTAGGCCGATATGCACTGGAAAAAGGCATAAATCACCTGTTCACATTAGGGGTGTTAAGCCAGTCTGCCAGCTCAGTTTTCGGCAGCAGCGGTCAGCATTTCTCTGATGTAGAATCGCTTATGACGGAAATGGAAGACAGACTGTTAACCGAGCAGCGCGACATCTCAATCCTGGTAAAAGGCTCCAGGAGCTCGAAGATGGAGCGGGTGGTTAACGCTATCGAGGCATCTCCTCTGGGAAAGCTTGATCGCCGTCGGGAGCGTATTGCATGTTAATTTGGCTCGCAGATTGGTTAACGCAGTTTGATACGGGGTTCAACGTATTCTCGTACCTGACCATGCGCGCTATTCTAAGCACCCTGACGGCGCTGCTAATCGCCATTTTGATTGGACCTAAAATGATCCGCGGCCTCCAGCGGATGCAAATCGGACAAACAGTGCGTGACGATGGTCCGCAGTCACACCTTTCAAAAGCGGGTACCCCCACGATGGGTGGACTGCTTATCCTTGCTGCTATCGTGACCAGTGTGTTGCTGTGGGCAGATCTGACTAATCGCTACGTCTGGGTTACTCTTAGTATTGTCGTCGGCTACGGCATCATTGGGTTTGTTGATGATTATCGCAAAGTCATTCGCAAAGACGCCAAGGGCCTTATCGCCCGCTGGAAATACTTCTGGCAGTCCGTGATTGCGCTGGTGGTGGCATTTTACCTGTATAGCTCCGCCACGACCTCAGTAGAAACGTCGTTGTTAGTACCGTTTTTCAAAGAAGTCTTTCCGCAACTCGGCGTCTTCTTTATTCTGATCACCTATTTTGCCATTGTGGGCACCAGCAACGCCGTAAATCTGACTGACGGACTGGATGGACTGGCGATCGTGCCGACAATCCTGGTTGCCGGGGCGTTTGCAATATTTGCGTACGTCACCGGCAACGCGAATTTTGCCGCCTACCTGAATATTCCGCACATTCCACTTACCAGTGAACTGGTCATCGTATGCACCGCCATGGTTGGTGCCGGTCTGGGATTTTTGTGGTTTAACACGTACCCGGCGCAGGTGTTTATGGGGGATGTGGGTTCGCTCGCGTTAGGCGGCACGCTTGGCATTCTGGCCGTGTTGGTGCGTCAGGAAATTGTTCTGATTATTATGGGCGGCGTGTTTGTAATGGAAACCGTATCGGTGATCCTGCAGGTCGGTTCCTACAAACTTCGCGGAGAACGCATTTTCCGGATGGCACCCATTCATCATCATTACGAACTGAAAGGCTGGCCAGAACCGCGGGTTATAGTCCGCTTCTGGATTATTTCAATCATCCTGGTCCTGGTGGGCCTGGCAACATTGAAACTACGTTAATGAAAGCATTAAACAGCGCACAACACATTGTCGTGGCAGGACTGGGAGTAACCGGTCAGGCCTGCGTGCGCTTTTTAAAGACGCAAGGTGTTGCTGTCTCTGCCTGGGATACCCGCGACAATCTGAATATTCCTGAATCCGTCGATGTTCCTGTCACGCTGGGCGAACCACCGCAAGCGTTTTGGTCCGATGTGGACATGCTGATTTTAAGCCCAGGGATCAACCCGCAGTTACCGGCAGTTCGATTTGCCGCGGATTGCGGCATTGAAATAATCGGTGATGTTGAGCTGTTTGCGCGCCTTAATGATATACCTGCATTTGGTATTACCGGTTCCAACGGTAAAACCACCGTTACCTTGCTGCTCACACATATTCTCAAAGAGAATGGAAAGGCCGTGATTGAAGCCGGTAATGTGGGTACGCCGGTGCTCGATACGCTATCGATGGCACTGGATGCGATTGTTCTGGAGTTATCCAGTTTTCAGTTGGAAACCACGTCATCATTAAAGCTACAGGCCGCTGCCATTCTTAATATTTCTGATGACCATCTGGACCGCCATGGCGACATGCAGCGGTATCTGGATGCCAAACAGCGTATTTTCCAACATTGCGGAACGGCCGTAGTGTGGCGCGGACAAGCAGAAACCCGTCCGACCTCGCCCGTGAACGACATCATTTTATACGGTTTGGGGAGCGCTGAGAGTGGTTTCGGCTATACCAATAACTGGATCACGTTTGAAGGCGAGCCGGTTGTAAACATGCAGCATGTTCAATTGGTTGGCTCACATAATGTATTGAATATACAGGCTGCGCTGGCGATGGCGACGGTTGCCGGTATTTCCCCTGAGCAGGCTGCGGCAGCGGTGTACCGCTTCACATCTGCGCCGCACCGCTGTGTAGAGATCGCGTCGCACCGTGGGATCCGCTGGATTGATGACTCTAAGGCTACCAACGTCGGTGCCACACTGGCCGCTATAGAGGGGTTGGGGCCGTCTTGTAGCGGTAATCTTATTTTAATTGCCGGGGGCGATGCCAAAGGGGCTGACGTCACCGCTTTATCTGCTGCGCTTAACGAGCATGTTTCTTTTGTGATCGCACTGGGGCGTGATGGCGAGCGGATCGCTGCTTTGTCGCCGGCCTCTGCGTATGTAAAGAGCATGTCTGAAGCGGTCGCGCTGGCCTATGAGAAAGCTGGCCCGGGCGATATTGTATTGCTCTCGCCGGCTTGTGCCAGTCTGGATATGTTTGATAACTACATTCATCGGGCCGCCGTGTTTGCTGAAGCCGTTAAGGAGGTAACAGCTGATGCTTGAAGCTGCCTCTAAGCTGACGGATGTATTTGCAGCACGCCACGGTGAAGTAAAATCCAGCGTGCCCTACGACACCGGGCTGGTGATGGTGTCGATTGCGCTGATGTCTATTGGTCTGATTATTGTCACCTCTGCGTCTATGCCGGTGGCCGACCGGTTATTCGATAATCCGTTCCACTTTGCGATTCGCCACACTATCTATCTGGTTATCGCTGTTATTGCTGCAATGACCGTTATGCAGCTACCGCTGACGTTCTGGCGTGTGAGTAACCCCTACCTTTTGCTGGCCGCTATTGGGTTGCTGGTTGCCGTCTTGTTAATAGGACGAAACGTGAACGGCAGTACCCGCTGGCTGGCAGTGGGACCGATTACGATACAGGCAGCAGAACCGGCGAAACTGTTTTTCTTTGCCTATCTGGCAGGCTATCTGGTACGCCGTTATGAAGAGGTAACCGAAGGGCTGAAAGGCTTTGTAAAACCGCTGATGGTCTTTTTTATTCTGGCCATGCTGTTGTTGTTACAACCTGACCTGGGCACTGTGGTGGTGATGTTTGCCACAACTATCGGCTTATTATTTTTAGCTGGCGCAAGACTCTGGCAGTTTTTCGCGCTGGCGTTTGTGGGATTGATGGCGGTTGTTGCACTGATTGTGTTTGAAGAGTATCGCTTGAAACGGGTGACGTCATTTCTGGACCCGTGGGCGGATCCTTTTGGCGCAGGTTATCAGCTTACCCAGTCATTGATGGCGTACGGGCGCGGGAACTGGTTCGGACAAGGTTTAGGTAACAGTTTGCAAAAACTGGAGTTTTTGCCGGAAGCGCATACCGATTTTGTGATGGCGATTCTGGCAGAAGAGCTTGGTTTTGTCGGCGTGATGGCGGTGCTTTCATTGATTTTATGGATGGTGATACGCGCTTTACAGATAGGAAATGCGGCACTGCTTAAAGAACGTCCTTTCGATGGCTATATGGCCTATAGCATCGGTATCTGGTTCAGCTTTCAGACCGCAGTTAACATCGGCGCAAGTGCAGGCATTCTGCCCACCAAAGGACTTACGTTACCTTTGGTCAGCTACGGTGGTTCCAGTTTGATTATCATGGCGATCGCCGTTGCGTTACTATTGCGCATCGATTTTGAATTACGGGTAGACGGTGTGCAGGCATTAAGTAAAAAAGACAAAGCGAGGTTGCCGTCAAAAGCGAATAGCGATGAAGGCAAACGCAAAGCCAAAGCCATGATTGAAGATGTGGCCGGGGAGGCTGAACATGACTAAGCGCTGCCTGATTATGGCTGGTGGCACTGGCGGGCATGTGTTCCCCGGGCTTGCTGTGGCCGATGCGCTTAAAGCCAAAGGCTGGGATATCCAGTGGCTTGGCACCGCAGAACGCATGGAAGCCGAAGTGGTACCTAAACGAGGCTATCCGATTTCGTTTTTGCCGGTGAAAGGTATTCGCGGTAAAGGCCTGTCTGCAAAAATAAAAGGTGTAATGGCGCTTATTAAAAGTCTGTACCAGGCACGTAAACTGGTCCAGCAGATTGCGCCTGATTTGGTCATTGGCTTTGGCGGTTACGCCAGCGGACCTGGCGGCGTTGCGGCCTGGTCAAGTGGCATACCAGTAATTGTTCATGAACAAAATGCGGCGGCCGGCGTGACGAATAAGCTGCTGGGTAAATTTGCCAAATGTATCTTGCTTGGTTTCGAGGATGCCCGATCACAGTTTTCTGGCAATAAGAATATTATTACTGTGGGGAACCCCGTCCGCGACGAGATTTGGCAGGTGAAAGAGAAAGTATCGATATCAACCCCGCTTAATATGCTGGTTGTGGGAGGAAGTTTGGGCTCGCGTCCATTAAATGAAACGGTTCCACCGGTTTGTGCAGGTTTAGAGGGACTGACAATTCGTCATCAGTGCGGCAAAGGCAATGTTAAAGACGTGGAGCGGGCGTATGCTAACGCGAACGGTTCGGCCGAAGTCACAGAGTTTATTGATGATATGGCACAGGCGTACGAATGGGCAGACTTTGTGGTTTGCCGTGCCGGAGCGCTAACCGTCTCTGAGATTGCAGCGGCCGGACGTGCGGCGATTTTTGTGCCGCTGCCACATGCTGTGGACGATCACCAGACCAAAAATGCGCAAGCGCTGGTAAAGGCAAAAGCCGCACTGATGATTCCACAATCATTGTTAAAAGAAAATTTAGGGCAGGCTGTCAGACAGTGGATATCCGATCCCCAGGCCTGTTTGAAAATGGGCCGTATGGCCCGCGAACAAGCACAGTCAAAAGCCACTGAACAAGTAGTAGCACAGTGTGAAGCACTGGCAGGAGAGGCGGCATAATGGTGTTACAAGCTCCATTTCAAAGTCCGCAGATGCGGAAGGTAAAACGAATTTTCTTTATCGGCATTGGTGGTGCCGGTATGGGCGGGATTGCAGAAGTCCTCCTAAATGAAGGTTACGAGGTCGTGGGCTCTGATATTCAGCAGGGACCCATGACGAATCGCCTGGCTGAACTGGGCGCAGAGATTTTTATTGGTCACAAATCTGAGAATGTGGCTGGCGCGGACGTTATTGTGGTATCCAGTGCCATCAACGAGGAAAATCCTGAAATACAAACTGCCCGCGAGCAGCGTATACCCATCATACGCCGTGCTGAAATGCTGGCTGAACTGATGCGTTTTCGTCACGGTATTGCGGTGGCGGGTACCCATGGGAAAACCACTACAACCAGTCTGATTGCGACCATCTTTGCCGAAGCAGAGTACGACCCTACCTTCGTGATTGGAGGGTTGCTAAACAGCGCAGGCACTAACGCGCGTCTGGGTAAGAGCCGCTATCTGATAGCAGAAGCAGATGAAAGTGATGCCTCGTTTTTACACCTACAGCCAATGGTGTCTGTGGTCACAAACATCGAAGCTGACCACATGGACACTTACGGTGGTGACTTTTCCAAAGTGAAAGACACCTTTGTCGACTTTTTACGGAACCTGCCGTTTTACGGTCAGGCTATTGTCTGCGGGGATGACGCGAACATTCAGGAGATCCGTCCGCGCATTGGACGTAACATCCTGACTTATGGCTTTGATGAAGCCAATGATGTGCGCGCCACTGACATTACACTGGAATTCGGTAAGGCCCGTTTCACCGTGCTGCGTCCGGACAGGCCGGCTCTGAAAGTGACGCTGAATCTGACAGGCATGCATAACGTGTTAAATGCATTAGCCGCAATCGCCGTGGCGACCGATGAGAGCATAGATGATGAGGCCATTGTTCGAGCGCTAGCCAGCTTCGGCGGAATTGGACGGCGTTTCGAGCTGCTTGGAGACTTTGAAACCAGTAAAGGCAAGGTAAGTCTGGTAGATGATTACGGGCATCATCCCACCGAGGTAAAAGCGACCATAGCTGCGGCCAGAGCGAACTGGCCTGACAATCGTATAGTGATGGTTTATCAACCGCACCGTTACAGCCGGACGCGCGACCTGTACGAAGACTTCGTGGAAGTACTGTCTCAGGTAGATGTACTGCTGTTACTGGATATCTACGCAGCCAGCGAGCAACCTATCAAGGGCGTAGACAGCAAATCACTGTGCTGGTCTATCCGCCAGCGGGGACAGGTAGAGCCTGTCTATGTAGGCGATAAGTCGGCGCTGCCGGAAATTCTGGCTAACATCCTGCAAGATAACGATATTGTGATGACACAAGGTGCCGGTAATATCGGACAAATTGCAAAGCAACTGGCACAGGCAAAGTTAGAGCCGTCTGTGCTACTTGATGAGAGTGCAACATCATGAAGCAATACAGTGCACAGGAATTAGGACGGGTCGCCGTCATGTTCGGTGGCGATTCTGCCGAGCGCGAGGTGTCATTAAAGTCGGGTGAAGCCGTGCTGAGCGCCCTGCTTCGTAAGGGCGTTGACGCTTTTGGCTTTGACCCGGCAGCGCGTCCGCTTACTGACTTAGTCAATGAAAATGTGAACCGTGTACTGATTATGCTGCACGGCCGTGGCGGCGAAGATGGATCGATGCAGGGGGCCCTGCAACAGCTGAAAATTCCGTATACCGGAAGCGGCGTTTTGGGCTCTGCACTGGCAATGGATAAAATTCATAGTAAGCAAATTTGGGAATGTCTGAAATTACCGACGGCAAAATACCAAATTGCTGATAAAAGTGACTTTGAAGCTGGATCATGCGGCGCTATAATGCATGAGTTGGGGAATGAGGTCATGGTGAAACCGGCTCGTGAAGGTTCGAGTATCGGTATGGCCAGAGTGACTAGCGCTAAACAATTAAATACTGCCATTCAGGACGCCTTTAATTACGATAATCAGGTTCTGTTGGAGCAGTATATTGATGGGCCTGAATTCACAGTGTCTGTGGTTCAGGGTAAAGCTTTACCATCGATCCGCATGTCTACCCCCCACACATTTTATGACTATGCTGCCAAGTATCAGGATGATACGACGCAATATTTCTGTCCCAGCGGTTTATCGGATGAAAAAGAGGCGGAATTAGCAGCATTGTCGCTCCGGGCGTTCCGCGCACTTTCCGGCTCAGGCTGGGGGCGTGTGGACGTAATGCAGGACGTGAACGGCGAGTTTTATTTGCTGGAATCGAATACTGTGCCGGGCATGACAGAAAAGAGCCTGGTACCGAAAGCGGCAAAAACCGCCGGTATCAGTTTTGACGATCTTGTAATGGCAATACTGGCGACCAGCATGCCTGCTTGTGACGCGTAAGGCGGACTTGAATGACATCGTCTAGAAAACCACAGGAGCTTTGGGCTGGTGTTGCCTTTTTGGTGGTGGTTTTCATTGGCCTGATTGTTGGCGGACTGAAGGCATACAGCTGGATGCAGGACGAGCAACAAATGCCGGTGCAGGTAGTAGACTTTTCCGGTCAGTTTGAACACGTCAATATCGGTCGGCTGGAACGACTGATAAGGGAGTCACAACCGGGGAGCTTTTTTGCTCTTGATGTGAACGACGTGTTCCGTCTGGTTGAGGCGCAGCCCTGGATTTATCGTGCTTCGGTGAGAAAGCAATGGCCGAACACGCTGAAAATTTATCTGGTGGAGCAAACGCCGGTTGCACACTGGAACGACGATTTAATACTGAATCCTTACGGCGAAACGTTTGATGGTGAGGATCAAAAGCTGGATTTGCCTAGGCTGTATGGCCCGGGCGGAAGTGAAAAGACAGCACTGGAAGGCTATAACGCCATGCAGTCGCTACTTGCCACCACTGCGATGGCAATCAGTGAGCTGTCATTAAGTGAGCGTTTCGCGTGGCAGCTACAGTTAGAAAACGGTGTGGATTTGGACCTGGGAAGGCAAGAATTCATCGACCGGTTGCAACGGTTTATTGATATTTATCCGTTGCTGCAACAACAACCGAAGGACGTCAAATATGTCGACCTTCGATATGACACAGGATTAGCGGTTGGCTGGAAGTCAGCGGACGGCGAGAAAAATAAACAAGAGAGTTAAGGAAACCATGTCAAAACCAGCTGAACGCAATTTGATTGTTGGTCTGGATATCGGTACCAGTCAGGTGAAAGCCGTGGTAGGCGAGCTGCTGGATGATGACCAAATCAGTATTGTTGGTGTGGGCACACACGCGGCCAAAGGCATGGACAAAGGCGGTGTTAACGATCTGAACCTGGTGGTGAAGTCGGTGCAGCGCGCGGTAAACGAAATGGAGCTAATGGCAGATTGCCGGGTATCGTCAGTCTTCATGTCCATCAGTGGTCGCCACGTAAAATGCCAGAATGAAAATGGCATGGTGCCAATTAACAATCAGGAAGTGACGCAGGAAGACGTTGATAACGTTATTCATGCGGCGCGAAGTGTACCGATTGCGGCCGAACGACGCTTGTTGCACGTGCTACCGCAGGAATACACCATCGACGTACAGGAAGGCATTAAAAACCCCATTGGTATGTCTGGGGTGCGAATGGAAGCCGATGCGCACATTATTACCTGCGCCGATGATATGGCGAAAAACCTGGTGAAGTGTGTTGAGCGCTGTGAGCTCAATGCTGATCAAATTATTTTCTCGGCACTGGCGTCAAGTTACGCCGTGCTGACTGATGATGAGCGTGAGTTGGGCGTGTGTGTGGTAGATATCGGTGGCGGAACGATGGACATCGTTATTTACACTGATGGTGCAATTCGTCACACCGCGGTGATCCCTGTAGCAGGGAATCAGATAACCAGTGATATCGCCAAAATTTTCCGCACGCCAATCAGTAATGCGGAAGAGATAAAAGTGAATTATGCCTGTGCTCTAAAAGACATGGTGAGCATGGAAGAAAGTATTGAAGTCCCGAGTGTTGGCGGAAGGCCTGCCCGGGTGATGTCGCGGCACACACTGGCAGAAGTCATTGAGCCGCGGTATCAGGAACTGTTTGAGCTGGTTTTGGATGAAATTAAAGCCAGCGGTCTGGAAGAGCAAATCGCAGCCGGCCTTGTGCTAACCGGCGGCACTGCCAAGATGGAAGGGGCAGTAGAGTTTGCAGAGGAATTGTTCCAGATGCCCGTGCGCGTGGGCAAACCCATTAACGTTAAAGGCTTGTCCGAATACGTTGATGATGCAGGATTTGCAACAGCTGTAGGGTTATTACACTACGGTAAGATGCAAGCAGAAAATAATAAGTCCAGTAAGCAGAAGTCAGGTGAGAGTTTATTCCACCGAGTGCAAAGCTGGTTTAAAGGTGAATTTTAATTTTTTATTTTGGGGGCGCTAAGGCTACGGCATGATGATCGGCATGGAGGCATCTGATCAGCAGTATATGACCTGGCTTAGTGTTGAAGACGTACAACCGGAGAGTAAGTATGTTTGAATTAATGGATAGTCACGGCGAAGAAGCCGTAATCAAAGTCATCGGTGTCGGTGGCGGCGGTGGAAATGCAGTGGAACACATGGTTTCACAAAGCATTGAAGGCGTAGAATTTATTGCTATCAACACTGATGCACAGGTGCTGCGAAGCTCTAGTGCCAATGTCACGCTGCAAATTGGTTCCAGCGTGACAAAAGGTTTAGGAGCGGGTGCCGATCCGAACATTGGTCGTGAAGCGGCCCATGAAGACCGCGAAACCATTCGCCAGGCGCTTGATGGCGCGGATATGGTGTTTATCACTGCGGGCATGGGCGGCGGTACCGGAACCGGTGCTGCACCTGAAGTTGCTAAGATTGCCCGTGAGATGGGAATTCTGACCGTAGCTGTGGTTACCAAACCGTTCCCGTTCGAAGGCAAAAAGCGTACAGCGTTTGCTGAACAGGGGATTGTGGAGTTATCGAACAACGTCGACTCACTGATCACCATCCCGAACGAAAAGCTGCTGAAAGTTATGGGCCCGGGTACACCATTGTTGCAGGCATTCAGTGCCGCCAACGATGTGCTGCGCGGTGCTGTTCAGGGCATTGCAGAGCTTATCACCCGTCCGGGTCTGATCAACGTTGACTTCGCGGATGTACGTACAGTGATGTCCGAAATGGGTAAAGCCATGATGGGCTCAGGTTCGGCATCGGGTGCTGACCGTGCTGAAGAAGCGTCAGAAGCAGCAATCGCCAGCCCGTTATTGGAAGATATCGACTTGTCTGGTGCACGCGGTATTCTGGTTAACATCACCGCTGGTCCTGATTTTGCGATTGATGAATTCGAAACAGTTGGTAACGCGGTTAAAGCGTTTGCATCTGAGAATGCCACCGTGGTTGTAGGTACCGTGATCGACATGGAAATGACTGACGAGCTGCGTGTGACGGTAGTGGCTACCGGCATCGGCGCGGAACGTAAGCCAGATATTTCACTGGTGAGTTCTGAAGGTTCACGTTTGACTGCGAGTGCCCGCGAATATGGGTCGCATCACTCCAGCCATGAGCCACGCAGCAGCAGTGTCGGTTCGACAGACGGAAACCAGGCGCTGAAAGCGGAAGATGAAGCGCAGCCTGGTTCTGATCTTGAGTATCTGGACATTCCGGCGTTTTTGCGCAAGCAAGCGGACTAGTTCACGTTTATTGAATTTTGACGCGTAACTGTTGTCACAATGTGTATGGGTATCTGTTACTTAGGTACTCGTGTGACACATTTTTGACATGTAAGTGACAACTCACTATAATGCGCGACCGCTTTTTAGACAGGTAAAAGCAAACGAAATGATTAGACAACGTACAATCAAGCACCCGGTTCAGGAAACCGGAATAGGGCTTCACAAAGGGGAAAAGGTCACGATGACTCTCCGGCCTGCGCCTGCGAATACAGGAATTGTATTCCGGCGTGTAGACCTTGAACCTCATGTGGATATCCCTGCACGTGCGGATGCCGTGGGTAATACCATGCTGTGTACGTGTTTAAATAACGACGATGGTGTAAGCATTCAGACCGTTGAACATCTGGCGTCCGCGCTAGCGGGTCTGGGTATCGACAACATCATCGTTGAGGTTGACAGCAACGAGCTGCCCATCATGGATGGCAGTGCCAGCCCGTTTGTTTTTCTTTTGCAGTCAGCTGGTATTGAAGAGTTGAATGCCGCTAAGCGATTTATTCGCATTAAAAAGCCGGTACGTGTTGAAGACGGTGATAAGTGGGCAGAATTGATTCCGCATGATGGTTTTCGTGTTGATTTTCGAATTGACTTCGACCATCCGGTAATCAGCCAGACCCGACAACATATGGTGATGGATTTCGATTCCTGCTCTTATGTTAACGAGGTCAGCCGCGCTCGTACATTCGGCTTTATGAGTGATTTGGAGTACATGAACGCGAACAATCTGGCGTTAGGCGGCAGTATGGAAAATGCGGTTGCGCTGGACGAATTTCGTATTCTGAACCCCGAAGGTCTGCGTTACGACGATGAATTTTTGAAACACAAAATTCTCGACGCGGTCGGAGATTTGTACTTAGGTGGCCACAGCATTATTGGTGAGTTACGGGCGTACAAGACCGGCCATGGCCTGAACAACAAGTTGCTTAATGCCGTGTTAGCGCAAAAAGATTGCTGGGAATATGTAACTTATGATTCTCAGGATGAAGCGCCTATCCGCTATGCCCAACCGATACTTGCTTAATTTAGCAATATTGTCAGAAAAGCCGCCTACTCAGGCGGCTTTTTTATGTGCTTAAAGAGGAATTAAACGTGTCCTTTCATCACTAAAAGCACGCTGTTTGCAAACAAATACTTAATTCTCTGGCTGTCTTTATTCAAAACATCTGACTCAGATTCCAGCAAAATTACGCGTTATGTGTAAAAAATCACACATTGTGGCGTTATTTTATACCGTCCAGGTTGTTTGAAGTTTGTTCCGACCTGCAATCGGGGTTACACTATTGGTCGAATTTTTACGAGTTGATTTATGAAGCTGACGATTACCCTGACAGGAAATAACCGGCGCTATCGCAAGAGCATCAGTGTGCGAACGCTGGTAAGTGCGACGGTGCTGTCGTCTCTGTTTATGTTGGTGTCGAGCCGCTCCACTGAATCAGTATCAGAAGACATTGCGCGGATTAAACTGGCGCAGTCGGAAATTGCAGAGAAACACAGCGACGTGGATTCGCTGAAACGTGAAACCAAGGTCAAGTTAGATACCTTACTCGCTCACGTTGCGACATTGTCTGCAAAACTTAATCAACTCGATACTCAGAACGATAAACTGGCAAAAGAATTAGGTATGTCAGCGGCTGACCTGGACGCTTTCATGCCTGCAACGTTACCTGATGATCATCAGGATGACCCCATAATGCGAGAGATCGCGGCACTGCAACAATCTCTGGATATTAAAGCCCAGCAACTGACTATGCTTGAAAGTCTGGTCAGGGGACACCATATCCAACAGCAGAGTCAATTATCTGGTCGTCCCATTGAATCTGGATGGTTGTCATCTTATTACGGTATGCGTGCAGATCCCTTCACCGGCGAACCAGCCATGCACAAAGGGCTGGATTTTGCGGGCGAAACCGGAGATAACGTCGTCGCTACGGCAGCGGGTATAGTTACCTGGGCGGGTGAGCGTTATGGTTATGGAAATTTGGTAGAAATTGAACATGGTGATGGCCTGATTACCCGTTACGGGCATAACAAGTCACTGCGTGTTTCAGTGGGGGAAGTGGTTACCAAAGGACAGTCTGTTGCTGTCATGGGTAGCACAGGCCGTTCTACCGGCGCGCATGTACACTACGAAGTAATAAGAAACGGACAACAAATCGATCCTCTACCTTTTGTTTACAAGAAGTAACGCGGTAGCAGCCAGGTAAAGCAGACGGTTACCGTCTGCAACAATCAAAATTGGGTGGCAGACACAACGGTAAGGTTGTGTGGGTCATTTTTTGGAAATTGACAATGTACTTGTACAGAGTACGGCGTCTCGACAAGTAGTGGAAAAATCAACCAAATGTTTTCAAGCGTCCTGAGAAAAGTATTCGGTAGCAGAAACGACCGACTATTAAAAAAACTAAAAAAGAGTGTCGATGCCATTAATGCGTTGGAAGCTGAATATGAGAAGCTTTCTGACGAGGCGCTGAAAAACAAAACCGCTGAGTTTCGTGAACGCCTGGATAAAGGCGAGTCGCTTGAAAGCCTCATCGTAGAAGCGTTTGCCACTGTGCGCGAAGCGAGTAAACGCGTTTACGGGATGCGCCACTTCGACGTGCAGATGCTGGGTGGCCAGGTACTGCATGAAGGAAAAATTGCTGAAATGCGTACAGGTGAGGGTAAAACTCTTACAGCAACCCTTCCAACCTACCTCAATGCCCTTACCGGCAAAGGGGTTCACGTTATTACTGTTAACGACTATCTGGCCCGTCGTGACGCTGACTGGAGCCGCAAGTTATTCAACTTTATGGGCATGACAGTTGGCTGTAATGTGCCCGGTATGTCTCCTGAGCAAAAGCGTGAAGCCTATGCCAGCGATGTCACCTATGGCACAAACAACGAATTTGGTTTTGATTATCTGCGTGACAATATGGCCTTTAGTCCACAGGATCGCGTACAGCGTCCACTCCATCACGCGGTAATCGATGAAGTCGACTCTATCCTGATAGATGAGGCGAGAACGCCGCTTATTATTTCTGGCGCCGCAGAGGACAGCTCAGAGCTGTATCGCCGTATTAACAGTGTTATCCCGCAACTCATCCAGCAGGAAGAGGAAGACGAAGAAGGTAAAGAAGGCAATGGTGACTACACCATCGACCTTAAAGCCAAACAAATCCACCTGACTGAGCGCGGTCAGATTCATGTGGAAGAAATTCTGCATAAAGAAGGCGTGTTGCCTGAAGGCGAATCTCTCTTTGCTGCGGGAAATATTTCACTGCTTCACCACATCAATGCGGCACTTCGCGCACACAAGCTGTTCAGTAAAGATGTCGATTACATCGTAAAAGACGAACAGATTGTTATTGTTGATGAACACACCGGCCGGACGATGGAAGGGCGTCGCTGGTCTGAAGGTCTTCACCAGGCGGTAGAAGCCAAAGAAGGCGTGAAAATTCAAAATGAAAACCAGACCCTGGCTTCTATTACCTTCCAGAACTATTTCCGGTTGTACGATAAATTGTCTGGTATGACAGGTACGGCCGATACAGAAGCATTTGAATTTAACCATATTTATGGTCTGGAAACGGTTGTAATCCCAACTAACCGGCCGATGGTGCGTGACGATAAGGCGGACCTGATTTATCTCACTGCAGAAGAAAAGTACGAAGCCATCGTTGAAGATATCAAAGATTGCGTGAAGCGTGGTCAGCCTACCCTGGTAGGTACGGTGTCGATTGAAAATTCAGAGTTGCTGTCGCGAATTCTGAAAAAGGAAAAAATTCCGCATAAGGTTCTGAATGCGAAGTTCCACGCCCAGGAAGCTGACATTGTCGCACAGGCCGGTAAGCCCGGTGCCGTCACTATAGCCACTAACATGGCAGGCCGTGGTACTGATATCGTACTTGGCGGTAACTGGCAGGTAGAAGTCGAGCAACTGGAAGACCCGTCTGACGAAAAAGTTGCCAAAATCAAAGAAGCGTGGAAAAAGCGCCATAAAGAAGTACTGGATGCTGGTGGTCTACACATTATTGGTACTGAACGTCATGAATCGCGTCGTATTGATAACCAGCTTCGTGGCCGTTCAGGCCGACAGGGCGATCCGGGATCAAGCCGTTTCTATTTGTCGCTGGACGATGCGCTTATGCGTATTTTTGCTTCAGAAAAAATGGCTGGCATGATGAAGCGCCTTGGCATGGAGCGTGGTGAAGCGATTGAGCATCCATGGGTTACCCGTGCCATTGAAAACGCCCAGCGTAAAGTGGAAGGCCGTAACTTCGATATTCGTAAGCAGTTGCTTGAGTATGACGATGTGGCCAACGACCAGCGTAAAGTGATTTACGAGCAGCGTAATGAGTTGTTGGACGAAGGCGATATCAGCGAGACCATTGCGGTTATTCGTGAAGACGTTGTTAGCGGTGTGGTAGATGAATACATTCCGCCACAGTCGCTCGAAGAGATGTGGGATGTAAAAGCCCTTGAAGAGCGTCTGAAAGCCGATTTTGCCGTGGATCTGCCGGTACAGAGCTGGTTAGACAGCGATGACAAACTTTATGAAGAAAAGCTGCGTGAGCGCATTCATGAGGAAGTCACAAAGGCATACCAGGAAAAAGAAAAAGTGGTCGGCCCGGATGTACTTCGCCAGTTCGAAAAAGCGGTGATGCTGCAGAATCTGGACAGTCACTGGAAAGAACACTTGGCGGCGATGGATCATCTTCGTCAGGGTATTCACTTGCGCGGTTACGCTCAGAAGAACCCGAAACAAGAGTACAAGCGCGAGTCTTTCGAACTGTTCTCGCAGATGTTAGAAGCGTTGAAAATCGAAGTGATCACTATCCTGTCGCGTGTGAAAGTGCGCGCAGAGGAAGATGTCGAGAAGGTGGAGGAGCAGCGCAGACAAGCTGACGATGTGCCAAAGAATTATCAGCACGAGCAAGCGAGCGCAGCACCAGAGCCGGAAGCGGCGAGTAATAAAGTACGTACAGAAGTGCGCGAAGGTCCTAAAGTTGGCCGTAACGATCCTTGCCCTTGTGGTTCAGGCAAAAAGTACAAACAGTGTCACGGTAAACTGAATTAATGGCTGAGGTGCATGTGGCCGTGGGCGTTATCCTTCGCGGCCATCAGGTATATGTTTGCCTTCGTCCTGACGATAAGCACCAGGGTGGGAAGTGGGAGTTTCCCGGCGGCAAAGTCGATGGCGACGAGACGGTGGAACAAGCGCTACAGCGAGAGCTGGATGAAGAGGTTGGCATCCGGGTTATACAGACTTCGCCGCTTACTGTGATCACGCATGACTATGGTGATAAAAAAGTGGTGCTGGACGTACATACTGTTACGACCTTCACTGGTGAGCCATTTGGCAAAGAAGGTCAGGAAGGGCAGTGGCGTGATATTAACGCGCTTAGTCCAGAAGATTTTCCTGCCGCCAATGTCGAGATTATCGACGCACTACGGCAAACACGTAAGCTGTAATTAATATAAAAAACCGGATGTGAAGACATCCGGTTTTTTTATCTCTGTTACTTGCAGTGATTCAACGCGTGGTGTGCGCGGAAACAACCCGTCAGCACATTTTTACCTGCTTAAGCCTGATACGCCGTCTACTTTGCGGTGGGCTTGGCCTTGCAGCGTGCATGGTTGCCTGCTCCACCTGACAGCCTTGCGCCAGTTGCTAAAAGGCTTCACAACCTGATAAGACTCGCTGTGGCAAACGCGACATGCAGTTTGTGGTAAGCCGCTTCGTTGATAAAGTGCGGATAGGTCGTGTCACCATCCCAAAGTACGTCATTACCGTTAAAGTCACGAAAAACGGGCTGTCCAGCGACCAGAGGAACGAAGTCGGCATCCTGCAGGTGATGATGGATCATCGCAGTGCGCTCGCCATTCTCGTCTAATGGGAACGACACGTTATCTCCCAAACGAAATGCTTCACAGTCAGGCAGCTCACCCAGATCACCTTGGTTATATGCTACGCAAAACGCCAGTACCGCTTCTGCCATCGTCAACGTAAGCTGATAAACGTCTTCACGCAACACGCCCTGCGGCTGCGCGCCAACCTCAATCATCACCCCGCGTTTTCCGGTTGTGCAAAGGTACGCGTGGTCAGCTACCGGCTTTTCGTCTTCCAGCAAGATGTTGGCCTCCGGCATTACCTTTTTGACATACCGTGCCAGCTTAATAGTGAAATCATCGGCTTCCAATATAATCAGTGTCGCCCCCATATTGCTGGTTGTATTGTGAATATCAACCACCAAATCAGTATGGGAATTTCCTTTGGGGCCGAGCGTCTCATTAAGTTGCCTTGCCAGCACAGCCTCGCGGGAAGTAGAGTCAGCCATCAGATTCGCAAACGAGAACTGTCTGTTCAGGTCTGTTTCCAAAAAACGGACGTTGGCGTCGATGGCTGCCTGGTTCGCCAGATAGCAACGAATATCAAGTGAACGGTAGGTATCCGGAATGCCGCTTTTTAACCAGTTTCTAACCAGCTGTATCCCGCTGGTTTCATTTCCGTGTGTTCCGCCGACAAGGGCAACAGACTGAATCATCGCAATTCCTTAATGTTTGAAAAAATCATCCTGCTGTTTGCTCAGCATCGCTTCTATCTCTTCAATATCGAGCTCGTCCGGCTTTTCCGATGGCTCGGGGTCGGCAGCAATTTTCCTGTCTTCACTCGCCCACTCTCCGAGATCAATTAGCTGACACTTCTTTGAGCAAAAAGGACGATAGGGGCTTTGCGCACCCCAGGAAACAGACTTACTACAGATGGGACAGTTTACATTCATCAAAAATCAGGGGCTGGTGAATCATGCTGACATAGTACTGCGTTCGCGGAAATGAAAAAAGCCCATTCATAGCAACGTCCTCAGAAATCAGAGACGTTATCAAGCGATGCCTGTTTTCTGTCGCGACCTACTAAAAGCGCAAAGGAATTTAAAAACAGGATTCTGGATAACATAGCGCATGAAAACAGGCATTAAAACTATCGAGCTGAGAGTAGTTAATCTTATTTTCTGGCACGCATACCCGCTCCTTAAGGGCGAGCCGGGAAGCACGCATTTTCGGCGTTAGGCTTCTTGCCTAAGACGACACGGCTTTCCTGCGAACCCTTCCTTGCTATTGCATACTCCAGGGCTCGTTGTGTGATCATAGACTTATTCGCATCTTCCTTAGCAGGCAGCTAATGAAAAACCAATATCTTTATCTACGGAAGGGCCCATGCCATCTTCTGGTGAAAACCACATAAAGCGAAGTGCATAACGGTACTTGTTACCGCTGACAGTGGGAAAATACCCGTTATCCACCTGGCAGCGGATCCTCAGCAGTTCATTCTTGTCATCGGCAACGCCCTGGTAAAACCCATTTATGGCTTCAAGTTTCTGGAAGTGACCGCGCTCTCTTAAAAATGACAGAATGATGGCAATGGCATCCTCCAGCACAGTAAGCGAAGACAACCAGTCAGCGACATCTTGCTGGCGGGACTCGATGGGCTGGTTCAACCAGAAATGCAGGTTAGGCAAATCAAAGCTGCAGGCACCGCCAGGAATGGCGAAGCGCTGTCGGATGGATGAAAGAAACTTGTCTTCCCGTAATTCAAGGCCAAACTTTTTGCTGGCTTTGAGCTTTTCTCGCAAGCTGATGATGGATCGTAACGCTTGATCCAGCGCGTCACTGTTTATCTTCGGGTGTTGCGACCAGTGCACCAGGTTCTTTTCGTGAGCATCTAAATCTTTCAGTATATCGGTGCGCAAATCCAGTCTGTCGAAAAGGTCCAGCAGAATAAAAAGCTGATCGAAGAAGTACATCTGAAGTGGCGCCGTTTGCACCTGTGCACCTGTCTTCAGTTGAGCCATTAATTGCTCAACGCGCAGGTAATTACGGACTTTTTCCTTTAGGGGAAATTCAAAAACGGCGTCAGACATGGAGTTCCTTAGTTGATATTCAGATCGAACTACAGCGTAAAATTACCAAAATTTCAAGCGCAAGCGCTATTTAATACGCATATCCTATCGATATGGACGTGACAAAGTGGCAGTACGTGACCAGACGCTGGTCATCATTGGAAAGCAATATTGAACCCGAAACGTAGCGATGTGTTTTAGAAACAACAATTTTGTTGAATACGCTGTAAACGTTTGCGGTGCTAAGGTGGGACTACAGACTTATTCGCACCTTTTTAAGTACCACGGCAAGTTTGTACACTAATTACAGATAAACGCAACCTGGTGGTAACCAGGAAACCGACGTTTTGACCTATTTTTTTATAAGAGTATTGATTTACTGCTGTTCGGCGAGGCGCAGATAGCGCATATGACAGGCGTTGACCTGGTCTACGAGAGTATCTTTACTGCCCGTATTGTCGATGACGTCATCAGCAGCCTGCAGTCGCTCTTCGCGACTGGCCTGTGACGCCATGATATTGCGGATCGTTTGTTCGCTGCTGCCATCCCGAAGCATCGCTCGTTCAAGTTGTTGCTGTTCAGTGCAGTCAACAACAAGTACACGATTCACCATGGTGGTGAGCTTATTTTCAATGAGCAGGGGAACAGCAAGAATGCAATATTCGCTGGTGCTGTTTTGAATGCCACTTTGCATCGCTTCACGAATAAGTGGGTGTAGCAGCGCGTTTAACCAGGTTTTGTTATCAGCATCGTGGAAGACAACCTCGCGCAACTGTGCGCGGTTTAACGTACCATCATCAAGCAAAATTGTATCGCCGAACTTACTGACGATTTCTTTTAAGCCGACAGAGCCAGGTTTAACCACATCTCTGGCGACCACATCAGCATCAATAATGTCAATGCCATGGGATGCGAACAGGGTAGTGACGGCGGATTTTCCGCTGCCTATACCGCCGGTCAGGCCGACAACCAGTTTTGTGGGCATTATCCAAGCACCCAATTGAGGTAGGTTTGAATAATATTATCTTTATGGAGCAGGGTGATCCAGCCTGCTACCGCCAGATACGGGCCGAACGGTATCGCCAGTGATTTCCCTTTATTCTGAAAAACCATAATCGCGATGCCGGCGATAGCGCCCACCAGTGAAGACAGCAAAATAATCACCGGCAAACCTTGCCAGCCAGTGAATGCACCAAGGGCTGCGAGTAATTTAAAATCGCCATAGCCCATGCCTTCCTTGCCAGTGAGTAATTTAAACGCCCAGTAAACCGACCACAAACTTAAATAGCCTGCGGCTGCGCCTACAATCGCGTCGGTAGGCCCAACGAAAACGGAGTTTGCGCTAAGCAATAAACCCAGCCATAACAGCGGCAACGTGAGCTGGTCGGGCAGCAGCATTTTATCAAGATCGATAAATAACAGGGCTATCAGTACAAAACTAAACAGTACAGCCCATAGCGCCTGCACAGACGGACCAAAGTGCCAGGCTGCGAAAGTACAGGTTATGGCCGTGAATAACTCGACCAGCGGATAGCGTACAGATATAGGAGCCCGGCAGGCGGCGCATTTGCCTCGAAGTAACATGTAGCTGATTAGCGGAATATTCTCCCAGGCTCTGATTTTATGCTTGCACTTCGGGCAGGTGCTGTCAGGCTTAATCAGGTTGAAGGTTTCTGATTCGGTGGGTTGTATCTCGTCGTCGGATGAAAAGTAGTTGTGATATTCCTGTTTCCAACTGCGCTCCATCATTATCGGGAGGCGGTGTATAACTACATTCAGAAAACTGCCAACCATGAGGCTGACAATAAAAACAACACTGTAGAAGAACGCCGGCATTTGCAGACTTAGTGAAACAACAGATTCCAACATGGTTTATTTTTATCTTTAAATCGTGGTGGAAAGACTGCCAGAGTGGCAGCCTTTTCACAATATTGGCGGGCGAAATATACGCAGCTCAGTTGCGAATGTTTTGCTGTATGCAAAACGTTCGCAGAGCCTGCTTAAACTACATTACCCATCTGGAAGATTGGCAGATACATGGCGATAATCAGGCCACCAATTACCACACCCAGTACGGCCATAATCATGGGCTCCAGCAAGCTGGTTAACCCATCAACCATATCATCCACTTCGGCTTCGTAAATGGTCGCGATTTTAGAAAGCATCTCATCAACCGCGCCAGATTCCTCACCGATGGCTATCATTTGTGTAACCATATCCGGAAATACCGCAGTGGCACGCATGGCGTCATTCATTTGCGTACCGCCAGAGACTTCATCACGAATGAACAAAATGGCGTCGCGGTAAACCGCATTACCCGAGGCGCCTGCGGCCGATTCCAAGGCGCCCATTAACGGCACTCCGGCGGCGAAGGTAGTAGAAAGGGTGCGGGTAAAACGCGCAATACTTGCCTTTTTCAGTATTTCACCGATGACGGGAATTCGCAGTACTTTTTTATCCACGCTGTCGCGCAGCTTTTGTGATTTCTTGTGGGCGCGCATAAACATTGCGCCTGCACCCACAGCTGCTATGGCGATGAATACCCCGTAATTCTGTACAAATTTCGAGATTGCCAAAACTAATTGAGTGAAAGCCGGTAACTCTGCGCCAAAGCTACTGAAAATCTCTTCAAACTGAGGCACCACGAAAACCAGCAAAATGGTGGTGACGATAAACGCCACAACGACAACGGCGATGGGGTAGAACATCGCTTTTTTAATTTTTGACTTCAGCGCTTCAGCTTTTTCTTTGTAGGTTGCAATGCGGTCGTAAATGGTTTCAAGGGAACCCGACTGCTCACCGGTAGCCACCAGATCGCAATACAGGTCATCAAAATAGTCAGGATGTTTGCGAAGCGCGGTAGATAATGGCGTACCCGCTTTCACCTCGTTGGAAATCTCATCCAGCAGTTTACGCATAGTGGGGTTGGCATGGCCCTGAGCAATCATGTCCAGCGACTGTATTAATGACACGCCGGCACTCAACATCGTGGCGAGCTGTCTGGACATTATGGAAATGTCAGCGGGCTTGATCTTTGCCTTACGCTTAAGAATGGAAGTCGTTTTCTTTCTTACGCGCTTGGCGGATATGCCTTGTCCACGCAGCATGTTTTTGGCAGCAACGGGGTTCTTCGCTCTTATCTCGCCTTTGCGAGCTGCTCCGGATTTATCCGCACCCTGCCATTCAAAGGTAATCAGATCATTGGCGGCCATACACTGTATTCACTATAAAAGGTTAATGCCGAAAACAAAAAAGGGACCCAAACATTTTGAGTCCCTATCTAAATCTGCGTTTTGTTAATTATTAAGGAGCTGCTGCTGCAGTACAGCTGTTAGACAGTTCAACGTTACATGTCATAGCCCAGCTCAGGTTACCGTTACCGGTTGCAGTCGGAGTGAACACAACACTCTCGCCAGTAAGCGCTGACTCATCAGTAGGAGGCGTTACAGTTATAGTACCACCCGCAGTAGCTACACCTGATACACCCGCGCCAGCAGTGATGTTAGCTGGAACACCGTTTTGACCGGCACTACAGTCAGTCAGGGCGTCAAGAGACTGGTAACAAATCTCTACCGCAGATTTGGCTGCGCTTGCGGCGTTCAGCAGTTCAGTGAACTTCGCTTTTTTCACGTAGTTCTGGTATGCAGGCAGTGCGATGGCTGCAAGAATACCGATGATAGCAACAACGATCATCAGTTCGATTAGTGTAAAACCTTTTTGGTTAGACGCTTTAACTTGTTTCATGGTCTTTCTCCGGGACGTGTATCACGCTTTTAAAATAAATGTCATTCAACGTTACGTTATATACCTGAGGCGTTCTGTCCAACGTCCCCGGTACTTGATTGTCAGTATAGAAAGAGTTTTGTATCTGACAAGTATCAGAAAATATACCGTGGTGTCCGTTTTGGTGAACATAATGTGTTCAATGTCACACTCTAACGTGGCTGCAGTAAGTAATAACTATCTGCTATACACCTCAGGAATTCAGTCTTCCAGCGCAACTCTTAAGGACAAATCAATAGCCTGTACATGTTTGGTTAACGCGCCTGAAGAAATGTAATCCACACCTATTGACCCTAAAGATAATAGCCGCTCGTCAGTAATATTGCCTGATACTTCCAGTTTACACTTGCCGTCATTTATATCGACTGCGCGTTGGATCTGTTCATTGGTAAAATTATCCAGCATCACAATATCAGCGCCAGCGTCCTTCGCCTCTGTAAATTCATCAAGGCTCTCTACCTCAACCTCCACGGGCTTTTGCGGATGATCCTGCTTTGCTTGAGCGATGGCTTTGGCAATACCGCCACACGCCATAATGTGGTTTTCTTTAATAAGAAAGGCATCAAACAGCCCCACACGATGGTTCTTACCGCCACCACATGACACAGCATACTTTTGTGCCAGGCGTAAACCAGGTAACGTCTTGCGGGTATCCAGAATGCGGGTAGGGCTGTCTTTCAGAATCGACGCATAATAATGCGCAACTGTGGCGGTGCCGGAAAGCGTTTGTAAGAAGTTAAGCGCAGTGCGCTCGGCTGTCAAAATGCCACGCGCCGGTCCGTTGACGCGACACAAACGTGTGTCAGCCGATACCTTATCGCCATCCTTCACATACCACTCGATTTTAATTGCAGCATCAACAAGCGCAAATGCCGCTGTTGCCCAGTCGACTCCGCATACTACACAGTCTTCCCGGGTGATGATGGTCGCTTTGGCTTGGGTGTCTGCACCAATCAGGTTTGCGGTGATGTCTTGAGAGGGCAGCAGCTCACCTCCTAAGTCTTCTTCAAGGGCAAGGGAGACTTGTTTTTCGATTAGGCGTAAATCCGGGCGTGTCATTGCGAATTGCTCATCTTGTCAAAGGGTACGCAATATTAACCATTCCCCACGCTGAGTAAACTCCAATTGGCCCAAAACACTCATTCCCAGCAAAATCTGGTCGCTTTGCATACCTGGGTTAAGGTTTCCCCGAATACCGCTTAACTGAATATCGCCTATACGAAGCGAGTCAATCTGCGTCTCTGCTATGCGAACGGTGCCATTAGCGGTATTTGCCAGACCGGTTCTGCCAGCAAGTAAACCAAGTTCCTGTTGCAGATGAGCGGGTACAGAGACATCCGTGGCCCCGGTATCTACCAAAAACGTCACCGGCACATCATTTATATAGCCGCTGGTAACGTAATGACCGGCACGGTTTTGTTTTAGCCTGACTTCAGTCTGATTATCAATACGCATCGATTCGGGCTCCTGGTTTGGGTTTACCTGCTTCTCAAGTAGATCACCAAATACCAGTATCAGCAGGCCGAAGGCGCATACCCATGTCAGCACATACATCCATTTGCCTGCGCCATTTGTGTTCTCTGTCATCTCATCCCCGTCTTATCGCCAAGCACGTCGGTGGAGCCTGTGTTTAAACTGGTATTACTACCGTTACATCAGGCACCCTGTTACTCTGATGTCACACCTTCACTATTGAATTGTCAATCTTGCCGTTATGAATTCAAAACCAGACTATTATGCGCACGCCACAAGCATTGACTGCAGCTTTTGGGATGCGAGACCCGATAATACCGAGATATCGTTACTGGTTATTCACAACATCAGTCTACCTCCTGGCGAGTTTGGTACGTCAGGTATTCGGGAACTGTTTACCGGCTGTCTTGATAAAGATGCTCACCCATTTTACCAAGACATCGCCCATTTGCGGGTTTCTGCTCATTGTGTCATTTACCGTGACGGGCGCATCGAGCAATATGTTCCCTTCTCAGGGCGGGCTTGGCACGCTGGTGTGTCTTCCTTCCAGGGCCGCGAGCGCTGTAATGACTATGCCATAGGCATTGAACTGGAAGGCACGGACACGCTTCCCTTTACCGATGCGCAATATGTATCACTGACATCCTTAAGCAAACACATTCTGTTGCACTATCCTCTGATCACTTGTGGGCGAATTATCGGGCATAATGATATTGCACCGGGGAGAAAAACCGATCCCGGCCCTCATTTTGACTGGGCCAGGTACCGGCAATCTCTCTTTGATAACAGGGAATTACGATTATGATGTTAATTAGTTTGCTCATTGTACTTTCACTTGAGCGCAGCCTGGAAAAGGCTCCGGCATGGCATGTAGAAACCTATGCTGAGCAATTCCGCCGGTGGGTAATGGACAAAGGCTGGATAAAAGAGAATACAGAAGCCGTTCAGGTATGGGGCGTACTACTGCTGCCGGCGCTATTGCTTGCCCTTATCGAGCATTGGTTGCTTGGC
Organism: Alteromonas sp. H39; assembly: GCF_047556435.1. Lineage (GTDB taxonomy): Bacteria > Pseudomonadota > Gammaproteobacteria > Enterobacterales > Alteromonadaceae > Alteromonas. The sequence continues at coordinate 3,218,842 of NZ_CP180210.1, read as the reverse complement.
ACATTTCTCACATTTATAGAGCAAACGGTTATTTTGTTTGTCTGCATCGGCTGTCCTGCGTTGCGCGCCACCTATAAATGTTTCCTTAAAGCCGCAGAACGTGGCGATCTGGAAGCGTGTTCGCTTTACACCGATCAGCTTGGTCATGGTGGATGCAACTATCAGCAGGAAGGAACCGAGGCACAATCTGAGGGGAAAACCTTTGGGCAGCATCTGACGTGGCTGAATTACCAACATTATGCTGCGGTTATATTATGGTTTCTGGCCTTCGGTGCGCCAGGGGCACTGTTCTACACTTTTAGCCGCAGCGCGCACAACGCCTTTTGTGAGTCCGGATCAGCACTTGCACAGGCGACCGCGCGACTTCTCTACGCGCTCGACTTCATTCCGGTTCGCATTACGGCCTTTGGTTTGCTGATGATGGGACACTTTTCCAACGCGTTTCCCACGTGGGCTAGGTCACTGACGGACCTACAAACGATGCCCCGAGAGTTGTTAACGACTATCGCAGGCAAGGCGGAAATGCTGACACCTGAAGAACAGAATGCGCAGAAAGAAAATGCTGCGGTTGAACCTAAGGTGCTGGTAAAACTGGCAAAGCGTAACATTCTGTTTTTGCTTGTCGTGACTGCTGCACTCACCCTGATAGGCACATTGTCCTGATCTACTTGGTATTTAGCTCATACTGATACGTAACCATTCCGTGTAGGGGCTGGGAAAATATCAGGATTGCTGGCCGTTATTTAGTCAGTAATCCTCATCAGACCAGTTTTGAGTGACACAATTTTTGCAACAAATTCAACAATAAAGCTTAACAAATAGTGGCCTGATTCGGGCCTGCTATGCAGGCTGCTATTTACGTGCGAAACATTCTGACCTACACTGTATAGGTAAAATGGTATTACCAATTGTGGGTGGCGTCGTAAACTTGTTTACAATTTAGCCGCCTTTTTTCGTAAGCGGGACTAAGATAAATGCGTCAGGGACGTAAAAAACTGTCAGATGTGATCACCGAGCAACTGGAATCTATGATTCTGGACGGGACGCTATTGGCAGGACAACAGCTTCCCCCTGAGCGTGAACTGGCTCAGGAGTTCGATGTGTCTCGTCCGTCGCTGCGCGAAGCAATTGGGAATTTACAGGCGCGTGGGTTGGTTGAGCGAAAGCAAGGCGGCGGTACTTTTATCAGCCGCGATTTGAATGCCGCGATGACCGACCCGTTAATGGCGCTGATCAGCCGCCGGCCGGAAACCCAGTTCGATTTGCTGGAGTTTCGTCATGCGCTGGAAGGGATGGCTGCGTATTATGCAGCATTGCGCGGACAACCTGAGGATTATCAGGCCCTGCGCAGTGCGCTGGAAGATTTACCGACGCCGGGAAAAAATGAAAGTAAACGTGCACAGGCTGAGGCCTTGGGACGTTTCTACATCATCATGGCGCGGGCGTCTCACAACATGGTGTTATTGCATGTGATGAGCACGATGCAAAGTATGTTGATTGAGAACATTGAAAGAAACCTTGAGATGCTGGCATTACATACCACGGTCGTCGACGACATCGCGCGTCAGCGCTGTGAGATAGTCGAAGCCATTGCATCGAGAGATCCGGAAGCGGCGAGACAAGCCTGTAACGCGCATCTGGCCTTTATTGAAAAAACCCTACTGGATATCAACCAGCGCGACAGCCGCGTTCAACGTGCGCTGAGACGACTGGAAATATAAGAGGCGTGAAGCCCGACAATCTGATGGCCTGACGAACTCGCAGACATCAGTATTGGGTGAGCCACAATGGCTTGCTCAGAGTACAACGTAATTTAGGTATTCATCCGACGGGAATAGTCGCCCGGGCGGGTGATGTTCTATATAAGCAAACATAGGATGGCACCATGACTGATATGATGCACCAAGATGTGGATCCGCAAGAAACACAAGAATGGTTGGATTCGTTAGAGTCAGTATTAGAAGAAGAAGGTACAGACAGGGCTCACTTCTTATTAGAATCATTGATTGAAAAAGCGCGCAGAAATGGTGCCCACTTACCGTACGATGCGACAACCGCTTATATAAATTCCATTCCGCCGGGGCAGGAACCTACCATGCCTGGCGACCAGACCATCGAGGGCAAAATCAGAAACGCTCTGCGCTGGAATGCATTGATGATGGTACTGCGTGCCTCTAAGAAAAATCTTGAGCTGGGTGGCCATATTTCGTCATTTGCTTCTTCGGCCATGCTTTACGATGTAGGTTTCAACCACTTCTATCGCGCGCCCAATGAAAAAGACGGCGGCGACTATGTTTTTTATCAGGGCCACGTGGCCCCGGGTATTTACTCCCGTGCATTTATTGAAGGTCGTCTGACGGAAGAGCAGCTTGATGGTTTCCGCCAGGAAGTCGACGGCAAGGGCGTATCGTCTTACCCACACCCGAAATTAATGCCAGACTTCTGGCAGTTCCCCACAGTATCAATGGGCTTAGGTCCCATGCAGGCTATTTATCTGGCCCGCTTCCTCAAATACTTAACTGACCGCGGTATCAAAGACTGTTCAGAGCAACGTGTTTGGTGTTATCTGGGTGACGGTGAGTGTGATGAGCCGGAAAGCTTGGGTGCAATTGGCCTGGCGTCGCGGGAAGGGTTGGATAACCTGACATTCGTTATCAACTGTAACCTGCAGCGTCTCGACGGTCCGGTACGTGGTAACGGCAAAATTATTCAGGAACTGGAAGGTACGTTCCGCGGTGCAGGTTGGGAAGTCATCAAGGTCATCTGGGGGCGTTACTGGGATCCACTGTTGGCCCGCGATACCACTGGCAAACTACTGCAACTGATGAACGAAACCATCGACGGCGAGTACCAGAACTGTAAAGCCAAAGGCGGTGCGTACACCCGTGAAAAATTCTTCGGCAAATATCCTGAAACGAAAGAAATGGTGTCAAACATGTCTGATGAAGACATCTGGCGCCTGAACCGTGGTGGTCATGACCCTGTGAAAGTGTATGCGGCCTACGACCGCGCGGTAAATACCAAAGGGCGTCCACAGGTGATCCTGGCCAAAACCGTAAAAGGGTATGGCATGGGCGCAGCGGGTGAAGGTAAGAACATTGCCCACCAGGTGAAGAAAATGGATATGGATGCAGTGAAAGCATACCGTGACCGTTTCAATATTCCTGTATCAGATGACAAGTTATCTGACCTGCCTTACTACAAGTTTGACGAAGACAGCGAAGAGATGAAATATCTGCGCGCTCGTCGAGAAGCGCTGCATGGCTATATGCCGGTGCGTCGCGCCAAGGCATCTGAAGACTTGCCTGCGCCACCAATGAAAGCCTTTGAAGCGGTAACAAAAGGCTCTGGTGATCGCGAAATCTCTACCACTATGGCCTTTGTGCGCGTGCTGACAGCATTGCTGAAAGATAAGCAGATTGGCAAGCGCATTGTGCCAATCATCCCGGACGAAGCCCGTACCTTTGGTATGGAAGGCTTGTTCCGTCAGGTGGGTATCTACTCTTCACAAGGCCAGAAGTACGAGCCGCAGGATTCTGATCAGGTTGCGTATTATCGCGAAGACAAGAAAGGGCAGGTACTGCAGGAAGGTATTAACGAGCTTGGCGCAATGGCGTCGTGGCTGGCGGCGGGTACGTCTTACAGCACCAACGACTTGCAAATGGTGCCGTTCTACATTTACTACTCAATGTTCGGGTTCCAGCGCGTTGGCGATCTGGCGTGGGCAGCTGGTGATTCACGTACCCGCGGCTTCCTGATTGGTGGTACCGCTGGACGTACTACGCTGAACGGTGAAGGCTTGCAACACCAGGACGGTCACTCGCATACACAGGCTGCGCTGATCCCCAACTGTATCTCTTATGATCCTACCTACGGTTACGAAATTGCTGTAATTGTGCAGGACGGTATGCGCCGCATGCTGGAAGAACAGGAAGACGTGTTCTATTACCTGACCGTTATGAACGAAAACTACAAGCAACCTGAAATGCCAAAAGGCGTGGAAGAGGGCATTGTAAAAGGGATTTATCTGCTGGATACCGTGGGTGATAAGAAGCGCAAACGTAAAGTGAAGCTGCTGGGCTCAGGGACTATCCTGGAGCAGGTTCGCGAAGCGGCGGCGACGCTGGCAGAAGACTATAACGTAGTTGCTGAAGTATACAGTGTGACGTCATTCAACGAGCTGACGCGTGATGGTATGGAGTGTGACAGACACAACATGCTACACCCGGATGATAAGACAAAAGTCCCTTTCATCACCGAAACGCTGGAAGCAGGCATTGATGGTCCGACAATCGCGGCAACAGACTACATCAAGAACTATGCAGATCAGGTACGCAGCTTTGTTCCAGGCAGCTACCGTGTGCTGGGTACTGACGGCTTTGGTCGCTCAGACAGCCGCGCGAACCTGCGTCGTCATTTTGAAGTGGATGCGGCATACGTCACATACGCCGCGCTTTACGAGCTGTATAAAGCGGGTGATGTTGATGCCAAGACGCTGTCCAAGGCCATGAAGGACCTGGATATCGATGCTGAAAAAGTAAATCCACTTTACGCATAAGTTCAGGGAGACTAAGTAACATGTCAGATATCAAAGACGTATTAGTACCCGATCTCGGGGAAGACGAAGTTGAAGTCATCGAACTGTGCGTAGCAGAAGGCGATGACGTTGAAGCTGAAGATGCCCTGGTCACGGTAGAAAGTGACAAGGCCAGCATGGACATTCCCGCGCCGTTTGCAGGGAAAGTTAAAGAACTTTCGGTAAAAGTTGGCGACAAAATTTCTGAAGGCGATTTGCTTGCAAAGCTGGCTGCTGCCGGTGAAGCTGATGATTCCGATGACAGCGGTTCTGAAGAGCAAGAAGAACCAGCTAAAGAAGAGAAAGCGGAATCAAAATCAGAGGCACCGAAACAGGAAGAAAAACCTGCCTCAGGTGGCTCGAAAGGCGGCAGCAAAACCGTTGAAGTGAAAGTGCCTGATATCGGCGATGAATCCGAAGTGGATGTTATCGAAGTGCTGGTGTCAGAAGGTGACACGGTAGCAAAAGAAGATGGTCTGATCACGCTTGAAACCGATAAAGCCACCATGGATGTGCCGTCACCCCATGCCGGTAAAGTGGTAAGCGTGTCGGTAAAAGAAGGCGATAAGGTGAGTGAAGGCTCACTGGTACTGACGCTGGAGATTGAAGGCGAGGGTGGCGACGATGCCTCTGCCGCTGATAACTCTGGCTCGGACGACGCCCCTGCTCAGCAATCATCGCAATCTGAAGATAGCAGCGATGACGCTGACAGTGCAGACGAAGGCGCTGAAGAAGAAATCGAAGTGAAGGTACCGGATATCGGTGATGACGCTGATGTTGACGTGATCGAAATCCTGGTTTCTGAAGGCGATACCATTGAAGCAGAAGATGGCCTGATAACCCTTGAAACCGATAAAGCCACGATGGATGTACCGTCACCGAAAGCCGGTACGGTTACCAAGTTGCTGGTAAAACAGGGCGACAAGGTGTCTGAAGGTTCTTCAGTGCTGATGCTGAAAGTAAAAGGCGCAGCACCGAAGAAAGAGAGCAAGACTGAGTCTAAAGACGACAGCAAGCCTGAGTCGAAGCAAGAAGAGAAGCCGCAACAGCAGTCAGCCGCTCAGAACAGCAACCGTCCTAAGCGTCCACCGGTACCGCATCATCCGTCTGCGGGTGAAAAGCAAAAGTCCGGTAAGGTTCACGCATCACCTTCTGTACGCCGACTGGCACGTGAGTTTGGTGTGGATCTGACACAGGTCAATGGCTCTGGCCGTAAGGATCGTATCTTAAAAGAAGACGTGCAAAGCTACGTGAAGTACGAGCTTTCGCGTCCGAAAGCCACAGCCGGCGCAGTGGGTGGCAATACCGAAGGTGGTGGTCTGCAAGTCATTCCTCCACCGAAGGTAGATTTCTCTAAATTCGGAGAAGTGGAAGAAAAGCCGCTTACCCGTATTCAGAAGATCTCTGGCCCGAACCTGCACCGCAACTGGGTAACCATCCCGCACGTCACGCAGTTTGAAGAAGCGGATATCACTGAGCTGGAGCAGTTCCGTAAAGATCAGAACGCGATAGCAGAAAAGCGTAAGCTGGGCGTGAAAATTACGCCGCTGGTATTCATGATGAAAGCGGTTGCTGATGCACTTAAGGCGTATCCTGTATTTAATTCATCACTTTCTGAGACCGGTGAATCTTTAATTGAGAAAAAGTACTACCATATAGGTATTGCAGTAGATACGCCGGGAGGCCTGGTAGTGCCTGTTGTCCGCGATGTGGATAAAAAAGGCATCATGGATATCTCACGTGAGCTGATGGAAATCAGTGCCAAAGCGCGCGATGGCAAGCTAAAAGCGGCCGATATGCAAGGTAGCTGCTTTACCATCTCAAGTTTAGGTGGTATCGGCGGCACCGCGTTTACACCGATTGTGAATGCGCCAGATGTGGCTATTCTGGGTGTATCAAAAAGCGACATGAAACCAAAATGGAACGGGAAAGAGTTTGAACCGCGCCTGATGGTCCCCATGTCATTGTCATACGACCATCGTGTTATTGACGGCGCGGTGGCGGCGAGGTTTGCTGTACATCTTAAGACAGTACTTGAAGACTTACGTCAGATGCTGCTGTAAACCAGCAATCGCGGCGGGGGAATGAACACATTCCCCTTTACGCCGTTTTTTCAGGTAATTAGGCCAACTTTGCTTTACATGGCTTATTGCCGGTAGTTAAAATTCGGGCGTTTTACGCATATTTACTATTTTGGACAGAATTTGAGGTCACGATGAGCGAAATAAAAACTCAGCTAGTTGTATTAGGCGCAGGACCAGGCGGCTACTCCGCGGCATTCCGTGCTGCCGACTTGGGCATTGAAACCGTAATTGTTGATGCCAGGGAAACACTGGGTGGGGTGTGTCTTAACGTAGGGTGTATTCCTTCAAAGGCACTGTTGCACGTGGCAAAGGTCATCAAGGAAGCCAAGCACCTGGCAAACCATGGTGTGACCTTCGGTGAGCCAAAATTCGATCTGGACAAGATCCGTGAATATAAAGACGGTGTGGTAGGCCAACTGACCAAAGGTCTGGCTGGCATGTCTAAAATGCGTAAAGTGAAACACGTTCAGGGTTACGGTAAGTTTACCGGCGCGAACACCCTGGAAGTGGAAGGTAAAGATGGCAAAACCACTATCTCGTTTGAGAACGCGATTATCGCTGCGGGTTCTGAGCCAGTGACGCTGCCGTTCATCCCTGAAGATGACCGCGTTATCGACTCTACCGGCGCACTGGAAATGAAAGACATTCCGGAAAAAATGCTGGTATTGGGCGGTGGTATCATCGGCCTGGAAATGGGAACTGTTTACGAAGCACTGGGCTCTAAAATTGACGTGGTTGAGTTCCTGGACCAGCTAATCCCGGCAGCAGACAAAGACATCATGAAAGTGTTCATGAAGTCGTATAAAGATAAGTTCAACGTGATGCTGGAAACCAAAGTTACTAACGTTGAAGCGAAAGACGATGGCCTGTACGTAACATTTGAAGGCAAGAAAGCACCTTCTGAGCCTGTGCGTTACGACAAAGTCCTGGTTGCGGTTGGCCGCCGTCCGAACGGTAAGCTGGTGGATGCTGACAAAGCCGGTGTTAAGGTTGACGATAAAGGCTTCATCAACGTAGACAAACAGCTGCGTACTAACGTTGACAATATCTATGCCATCGGTGACATCATTGGTCAGCCGATGCTGGCGCACAAAGCGGTTCACGAAGGTCACGTTGCGGCAGAAGTTATCTCCGGTCAGAAACACTACTTCGACCCACGCTGCATTCCTTCAGTAGCTTACACTGAGCCAGAAGTTGCATGGGTAGGTCTGACTGAGAAAGAAGCGAAGGAGCAGGGCGTTAACTATGAAACGGCCTCGTTCCCATGGTCTGCATCAGGCCGCGCGATTGCGTCAGATGCGACTGACGGTCTGACCAAGATGATTTTCGAGAAAGACTCTGGCCGCGTTATCGGTGGTGCAATGGTAGGTACCAATGCCGGCGAAATGCTGGGCGAAATTGGCCTTGCTATTGAGATGGGGGCAGATGCCGAAGATATCGCGCTGACAATCCATGCTCACCCAACACTGAACGAGTCAATCGGCCTGGCGTCTGAAATCTTCGAGGGTAGCATTACCGATATGCCTAACCCGAAAGCGAAGAAAAAGTAATTCAGCTACCTGAATAACAAAAAAGCGAGGCAACTGCCTCGCTTTTTTTATGTTTGCTGCGCCACCCGGCAATAAAGACGGGCGAGCAGCGGGAGACGTTACGAAGCCACTTTGACCTTTTTGATATTTGCATGGGCATCATCTGGTGTCTGGGCAACAACTTGTGTACATACGCTGTGTCGCTCCTCCATGAACCGCTTCACCGTGGCCGCGCAGTATCCCTTACGGCAACACTGCGATAGCAGCATCTCGTGGCGCTCTACGCGTTCCCTGATAATACTAACAATGAGATCCCGCACCCACTTCAGCCCGGCGTCCATGTCCTGACGTTTGTGCCACAACAACGATACCGGAGATGTAGAAATCTCCACGGGGGTTTCGAATACAGCTAGCTCCCCAGAGAAAATCTCTTTCTCCAGCACCAGGGATGGGGCAACACAAATCAGGTTGGTCTGGTTTAACAGCGACGGCACATTGTGAAACTGGTTTACCGACATCGCGACACGTCGCTTCAGCCCCAGGTTATTCAATGCCTGATCGGTCGGTCCGGTAACATCACCGGTTAATGACACCAGCAGATGATCAGCATTTACAAATTCATTTAAGGTAAGTTGCTCTTTTGCCAGCGGGTGATCAGGGCGCATTACCACAACCCAGCGGGGATCAATCAGGTGATCGGCGCGAATAACACTATCCTGGCGATACTGCTTGGCAAAAGCCAGTTCAGCTTCAGCATCTTTGAGCATATCTTCTGCATCTCTGGTTGAGTACGGCACCGCATACACATTGATCCCCGGCGCGTCCTTCTCAATTATCTTGCGCAATGGCCCCCACACCATGTCGACCATACTGTCGGTAGCGGCTATACGAAACGTGCGTCTGGCTGTGGCAGGCTCAAAATCATCAGGATTGACGGCGGTCTCAAGCTGGCCCAACGGTTCCTGGATCTGACTCCACAAATTGCGGGCGAAAGAGGTAGGCTGGATCCCTCTGCCATCTTTGACAAAGAGCTCATCTTTCCACGCTACACGCATACGGGACAACGCGTTTGATACCGCCGGCTGTGTCATAGCCAAACGGTCGGCGGCGCGGGTAATTGCTCCCTCCGTCATGATGGCGTCAAATATCATTAATAAACTAAGATCCTGCGTCCGCATACGTGTTCTCCGAAGCTTGTTTGAGTCTGCTAACGGCATTTTCATCATACGCCGTCAGGAACAATATATTACATCATGTGATGTATTGCATACGAAAAGATAATTTTTTTTATTCATTTGTCGCAACCATAATACGTTCATCAAATTACTATTCATCTGAATTTAGGAAGCTCCATGACCTTTACATTGCGACTTAGCATCATTGTCTGGATAACACTTTTGCTCACCGCATGTGGTGGCCAGCCTACAGCAGCGCCGCAGGCCGGTGCTCAGGCCGTGCCGGTGGATGTTGCAGAAGTGATAGCCCAACCGCTTACCGAATGGGATAGCTTTACAGGAAGACTGGAAGCACCTGAACATGTGGAATTGCGCCCCCGGGTTTCAGGCTACATCGAGTTTGTAGCCTTTGAAGAGGGTGAGTGGGTGGATCAGGGCGATACCTTGTTTCTGATTGATAACCGCGCATTTAAGGCCGAGGTTGACAGGCTGTCGGCTCAGCTTAAGCAAGCGAAAAGTCAATTGAAACTGGCTGAACATGATCATGAGCGCGTTTCTCGTCTTCGTGAGTCACAGTCGGTATCAGAGGAAATTCTGGACAACCGCCGCTCAGCCGCTGAGCAGGCGAGTGCCAACGTAGCAGCCATTGAAGCTGCGCTGGATTTGGCAAAGCTGAACCGCGGTTTTGCGCGGGTAGAGGCGCCTATTTCGGGCCGCGTTTCCCGGGCTAATATTACTGAAGGTAATTATGTTACTGCCGGGCAGACGGTGTTAACGCGCATTGTCTCTACACAACCATTGTACGCTTACTTTGATATAGATGAGCAAACCTACCTGAACTATGCCGATAGTCGCCAGGGCGGTGCTGCGGTGGATGCCAAGCCTGTGGCAATGCGTCGGGCGAACGATGAAGACTATCGCTTCTGGGGCAATATCAATTTTGTTGATAACCAGGTGAACGCGAATACCGGAACGATCAGAGTTCGTGCTGTGTTTGATAATAGCGACGAGACATTATTGCCAGGGATGTTTGCTCACCTCAAACTGGCGGGACAAACCCGCGAAGCCGGCATATTAATCTCTGAAAAAGCCATCGGTACCGATCTTAACAACAAATATGTGTTGGTGGTTAATCAAGACAATGTGGCCGAGTACCGCCCGGTGAAACTGGGAGACAAAATGGGCACACTGCGACTAATTGAAAGTGGCCTTAACCCCAGCGATACCATCGTGGTAGACGGGCTTCAGCGGATTCGACCAGGTGTGAACGTTGCGCCAACGGCGGTGCCAATGGCAATAGAAGACTCGCTGTCTGAAATTATGGCCTGGCAGGAGCGGGTAACGTCATTTGACGAAGTCGCTCAACGCAACAGCGCCCGTGCAACCGTGGAGCTGTAGTTATGCGACTTTCCCAGTTCTTCATTCATCGTCCTATATTTGCCGGTGTGCTCTCGTTGCTGATTTTTATCGGCGGCGCGCTGGCAGTCTGGCAGCTTCCGATTACTGAATACCCGGAGGTGGTCCCGCCAACGGTAGTGGTGACAGCGAATTACCCTGGTGCGAACCCGAAAGTGATTGGCCAGACGGTAGCCAGTCCGCTGGAGGATGAAATTAATGGCGTGGAAAACATGCTTTATATGTCCTCGCAGTCCACGTCTGACGGACGGATGACGTTAACCGTAACGTTCGCCATCGGCACCAACCCCGATGAGGCAACTACCTTAGTGCAAAACCGGGTAAACCGGGCGTTGCCACGACTGCCTCAGGAAGTACAACGCTTAGGTGTGGTTACAGAGAAGTCATCGCCTAACCTGACGATGGTGGTGCATCTGACCTCACCGGATTCTCGTTATGACATGCTGTATTTGTCGAACTATGCCGAGCAAAACGTTAAGGATGAGCTGGCACGGGTAAACGGGGTTGGACAGGTACGCTTATTTGGTGCGGGCGAATACAGCATGCGGGTATGGCTCGACCCAAACAAACTGGCTTCCCTGCAGATGAACCCAAGCGATGTGATTACCGCTATTCGCGCACAAAATCAGCAGGCGGCAGCAGGCAGTTTAGGGGCCCAGCCTACCGGTAACAGCGACTTTCAGCTACTCATCAATGTGCGTGGCCGCCTGGTCGAGCAATCCGAGTTTGAAAACATTATTGTCAAAGCGGGCGAGAATGGCGAGATCACGCGCCTTCGTGATGTGGCGCGTATTGAGCTGGGGGCTGACTATTACACGTTGCGCTCGTTATTAAATAATCGGCCAGCAGCGGCGTTACCTATCTTTCAGGCGCCAGGCTCAAACGCGATTCAGATCTCCGATGATGTTCGCGCCACCATGGCGAGATTATCAAAGTACTTTCCCGAGGGGCTGGACTACGAAATTGTTTACGACCCAACCGTCTTCGTTCGGGGATCGATTGAAGCGGTAGTCAATACCCTGCTTGAAGCCATTTTACTGGTGGTGCTGGTGGTTGTCCTGTTCCTGCAAACGTGGCGCGCCTCTGTCATACCTCTTGTCGCAGTACCGGTATCGCTGGTAGGTACGTTTGCATTCATGCACATGATGGGCTTTTCTCTGAATGCGCTGTCACTATTCGGCCTGGTACTGGCTATCGGTATTGTTGTCGATGATGCCATCGTGGTGGTGGAAAATGTCGAGCGGAATATTGCTGAAGGCAAATCACCCGTGGATGCCACTGTGCAAGCCATGAAAGAAGTGACCGGTCCTATCATCGCCACAACGATGGTTCTGGCTGCGGTATTTATTCCTACGGCGTTTATGTCCGGCCTGACAGGACAGTTTTACAAACAATTCGCTCTGACGATCACCATCTCCACAGTGATTTCCGCGATCAACTCGCTGACATTAAGTCCGGCGTTGTCCGCACTGCTGCTGAAACCGCATGGTCATGCCAAAGACTGGCTGACAAGAGCGATGGATAAAGCGTTAAGTGGCTGGTTGTTCGGACCGTTTAACCGGCTTTTTGCACGCGGCGAGAAACAATATACCGGGGCCGTGGGTGGACTTATTCGCAAAAGCGGGATTGTCATGGTGCTTTATGGTGGGCTGCTGGGGTTAACAGCGTTCCAGTTTTCCTCAACGCCGACGGGTTATGTACCGGCACAGGACAAAATGTATCTGGTAGCATTCGCGCAATTGCCGAATGCGGCATCCCTTGACAGAACTGAAGCGGTGATCCGACAGATGTCGGAAATAGCGATGCAGCACCCTGGGGTGTCTGATGCTGTGGCGTTTCCCGGTCTGAACATTAACGGGTTTACCAATAGTCCCAGTTCGGGTGTGCTGTTTACCCCCTTAAAGCCATTTGATCAACGAACCTCGCCGGAGCTATCGGCAGGGGCGATAGCGGCGCAGCTGAATCAGCAGTTTGGCAGCATTAAAGGCGCGTATGTGGCGATATTTCCACCGCCGCCGGTGATGGGGCTGGGCACTATTGGTGGCTTCAGGTTACAGGTGCAGGACCGCGCGAACCTTGGCTTTAGTGAGCTTGAACGTGCAACCCAGGAAGTGATTCAGAAAGCCTGGGCCCACCCGGCGCTGACCGACAGCTTCACCAGCTTTACAGTGAACGTACCGCAACTGAATGTGGATGTAGATCGTGATAAGGCAGTCAGTCAGGGGGTGAACATCGACAGTTTATTTACTACCTTGCAGGCGTATCTTGGTTCGGTATACGTGAATGACTTCAACCTGTTCGGTCAAACCTATCAGGTGAATGTGCAGGCTGATGCGCCCTACCGGCAAAATGCAGAAGATATCGCTCAGTTCAAGATCCGTAACAATCAGGGGCAGATGATCCCACTGGGGTCGTTTCTGGATGTCGAGCACACTGCCGGCCCTGATCGGGTAATGCATTACAATGGCTATATCACTGCTGAAATTAATGGTGCACCCGCGCCGGGCTACAGTTCTGACCAGGCGAAAGCCGCCATAGAGCAAATTCTCGATGAAACCCTGCCTATTGGTATGTCCTATGAGTGGACGGAGCTGACTTATCAGCAAATCTTAGCCGGCAACACCTCTTTGGTGGTCTTCCCGCTGGTAGTGTTGTTGGTGTTTCTGGTGCTGGCCGCACAATATGAGAGTCTGCGTTTGCCGCTGGCAATCATTCTGATTGTGCCAATGACATTACTCAGCGCGCTAATCGGTGTGTGGATCTACGGCGGGGATAACAACATCTTCACGCAGATCGGTCTTATTGTGCTGGTAGGGCTGGCAACCAAAAACGCCATATTAATTGTAGAGTTCGCGAAAGAGTTGGAAGAGCAGGGGCGGGATACCTTGTCTGCCGTGAAAGAGGCAAGCCGTCTTCGTCTGCGTCCTATTTTGATGACATCCTTTGCATTCATCATGGGCGTATTACCAATGGTACTGTCAACCGGCGCCGGTGCCGAAATGCGTCAGGCAATGGGTGTTGCCGTATTTGCCGGCATGATAGGCGTTACCTTGTTTGGCCTGATTCTAACGCCGGTTTTCTATTATCTGCTACAGCGTCGCAAGGCCCGGAACTATTCTGAGGTTACCCAAGCGTTGCCCCACTCCTCGTAAAATGGGGCATTTCAGCCGCTCTTTTTGAGCGGCTTTTTTTTGAATATTGTCGGTTACTTTCTTACACTTAATAATCCGTGGCGATGCCGGATCCACTAAACTGATTGCGCAAGGCAACCTGCGACGTAGTTCTGCCCTGAATCATCCTGAAAATGCCATAATTCAGTCTCTATTACTGGTTATGCTGTGGTGTACTACATAGATAACCGCAACTGCAATCGGAGAAAAACACCATGTCAGACCATCGATTTGCCGACTGCACAGGTATAAGCAACAAACGATAAGAGGAACAAGTATGTCCAGAACCGGAGCAAGCATACTGGCATTGGGAATGGTTGGCGGATTGGGAATAGCCGGCTGGCTATTATCTGATGCGCTGATTACCTTTAAAACCTGGGATCGCGTGGTTACTGTGAAAGGATTGTCAGAGCGCGAGTATTTGGCAGACCAGGTAATCTGGCCGATACAGTTTGTTGAGGCTGGCAACGAGTTACCTGCGCTTTACGACGAACTGGATACGCATGCCGGAAAGGTGAAACAGTTTCTGACGCAGGGTGGTATCAGTGAAGATGAGATTACCGTAGGCCAGCCACAAATTACTGACAAGCTGGCGCAGCAATACGGCGGGGGCCCTCGCGCCGAATTCCGGTATAGTGCGATACAAACCGTGACCGTGTATTCCAGTGATGTGAATAGCGTGCGCAAGGTTATGACTTCCATCGGAAGCTTGTTAAAAGAGGGGATCGTACTTTCCACGCAAAATTATGACGCGCAAACACAGTATGTGTTTACACGTCTGAATGACGTCAAGCCAGTGATGATTGAAGAAGCGACTGTAAACGCCAGAGAAGTGGCGTTGAAGTTTGCCAGTGACTCGCAAAGCCAACTGGGCAAGATACGCCGCGCAAATCAGGGGCAGTTTTCAATATCGGACCGCGACACACATCATCCACACATCAAAAAAGTCCGCGTAGTATCGACGATAGAGTACACGCTGACTGACTAATGCTGAATAGTTGCACAGTATGAGTTTGGCTCTCAACCGGCTATACTGTGCAACCGTTGACCAATAACAGATTGTCATTGCAATGCAACAGAAGCCGCTGCCGGCATCCTCACAACTCGAATTTTTCGCGGTGCCAAGTCCGTGTATTGGTGTTTGCCAGTCGGGATCGCGCGGATACTGTGTGGGCTGTTTCCGAAGCCGGGATGAGCGGTTGTATTGGTTAAAAGTGGATGATGCGACCCGCAGGAAAATCATCTCCGCATGCCAGCGGCGCAAACAGGCTCATGAACGCAAGCAACATCAGGTGTCAGAGCCCCAGGTAACCGCACCGGTGCAGCAGGATCTGTTTGGCAGCGATGAGACCGACTAGGGCACGCTAAGCGTAATCGGTTACCATAGAGTTTGCGCGGTCAAAAGCGATGAAAGCATTGCGATGAAAAAAGCTGTGAGTTAGCAACATGCGCAGTAAACGCCAATACAACGTAATGAGTGGTATCAGAAAGTCGGAAGAAATACGAACGACAGCAGCAAAAGCCCGAAAATGGCGCTACCAGCAGTCAGATAGCCAACATTACGGCTTTTTATAAATCCGCTCAGTCCAATACCTGCCATCAGTGCAAGGAGCCCGGTGAAAAAAGACAACTCAGCTATCCATTTACTGCGCACCAGGGCTTCAGGCCAGCGGTCAAACTGAAACGTTAAGCTGAGTTGCTGGACTGACATTAACAACAACGTCGCGCCAAGTGTTGCAACAACCAGTAGGGTTGCTGCTACAGCCATTGCGCCGATGGTGAATGGCAGCACTCTGGCGCGCTTCCCAGCCGCAGTGATCAAGGTACTCAGGTACGTCATGGCAAAACCACCCAGAATCGCCGCGCTAAAGGCAATTTGTCGGTAAAGATCGGCAACTAATTCAAATTCATTCATATGAATTTTCCAGAGAGGCAGTGGTTACACCTTACGCATATAACATGATGCGTGCCAGACGTTACGAACGTTTTATGTTTGCAGAACGACACGGCGTGAGCGCAATGGTAGTGTGTGGAAGATACATACAACGCTGATGTCAGAAGTGCACTAGCATGCAAAAGGTATTGAAAAATATCTTTAATGGTTAGTGTTCAGGCTGTGTTTTGGTTCATCATTGTTATAATGGCGCTAACTCAGTATGAAGGATTTCCCCTATGTCGATGACCAAATTTGTTTCGTATGCCACGCAATCTTTCGCCATGCCGGATATTTGCCTGCGCATTCGGGATATTTTGGACGACCCCCGGTCAGATGCGAATGATATTGGCCAGATGATCAGTGTTGATCCGTCACTGACGGCCAAAGTGCTCAGACTGGCGAATAGTGCGCTATTTCGATTCCCCTCACAGATCGAGTCCATCGCAAAGGCGGTCAGTGTGATAGGCGGAGAAGCGCTTTATAATTTAGTCGTAGCCGAAACAGCAAACAGTGCATTTAAGCATTTTGACACAGAATTAATTGAGCTCGATAAGCACTGGTACCAGTCTGTGTATTGCGGAATGACCGCTAAATACCTGGCCAAGCATTCAAAAATACGCGCTAGTGAGCGATTTTTTGTAATGGGGATATTGCAGAACTTTGGCGAGCTGGTGGCGGCTAAGTGTGCGCCTGAAAAATACATCGCTTATAAAGATGACCCTCATCCTGGGCTACCTGAAGAAAAACAACGCAAACATTTTGGTTTTACCTTCAATGAGTGCAGCGGTACTATTATGGAGAATTGGAAGCTGCCACTACCGCTGTTTTATCCGGTTAAAAAAATGCACTTGCCTGAAAAAATGCGGGCAGAAATCGATATCGCCTTGCTTGCCTTTGCAAGGCGGATCACATTGCGCGAAAATCAAAAAGAGCAGTATGGGAATATTGAACTTTTCCCACCTGAAATAGCCAATAGTGTAAAGGTAGAAGGTGAAACGTTAGGCAATGCCGTGATGTTTGCCAATAAAGAAGCCAATAAGGTGGCTGTACTCATTCAGTAAGGGAAAAATAAGTCGCCAGGGAAGGACGATAAAAACGGTGCGCTAAAAATATAAAAGAACGCTATGAAGCAAAATATTGTCCTTTGCTCGCTGGCTATTGTATGCCTGGCTTTTCACGCTGTGGCTAATGCCAGTGACAGAAATCTGATTCAAACTCTTTATCATGCTGACTTTGTCCCTGACGCAGACGATGATGTGCCACATTTTTCCCTGGATGGCGAAGTGGGGATCCTGGCCGCGACCGGCAACACAGATACCACCTCTCTGAAAGCGGGAATCACCTCCGAACAGGAGACGATGCACTGGAGCAACAGTTACTTTGCTGAACTGCTTTACAAAGAAAGCGAGGTATCAGCCGATGGTGAAACAACACGGGAAAAAACTGCTCAGCGTTTTTTTGGTTACGCACAATTCGACTATAAGCTGAATCATCCTGGCCAGCGGTTTTTTATGTACAGTGATTACGAAAACGATGCGTTCAACGGCTACGATTATCGAGCCTCGCTGGCGGCAGGCTGGTCCCAGCGATTGTGGCGAAGCGAAGAGAGTGAATTTCGCTACAGCGTTGGTCCGGGGTATGCGTTTATTTCCGCAGAGCCGGGTACCACAACGAGTGTGAATAACGGGGTGATAATTAGAGCGTCAGCAGAGTACCGATATCGCTGGCCATCCGGAGCCAGATTACGCCAGTTTGTTAGCACAGAAACTGGCGAGGACAACACCAAATCGCGTTCAGAAACCTCAATTTCGGCGAACTTGTTTGGTTCACTGGCCATGAAACTGTCTGTGATCCTGAATCATGAGACCGACGCTGCCGAAGGTGTTGATCCGCTGAACACAGAAACGTCCGTCGCATTGGTTTACCAGTTTTTTTAACCACTCGGGACAGAATGTGCAAGATATCGGGCACGCATTATTGCTATTCCTGGTGTGTCCGCTAACATACGCCAAAATAATATTGACCGAACCCAGTCAGGAAGCAGTCTGCTACTGGCGTTCAGCCCCTGGATCGACCAATTAAAGGAACACACATGAATAAGACACTTCTCGCTGCGTCACTGCTGACTCTTGCCGCTTCACCTGCTGCGTTTGCGCAGGACAAAATGAAGCCGTTTACCATGGAAGGGGAGATGGGTTTCATCTTCACTACCGGTAACACAGAAACGACATCGATCAGTGCGGGTGTAACTGCCCATCAGGAGCTTGCGCAATGGAGTAATGATTACAACATTGAGGGGCTATACAAAAAAGAAACCGTAGAAACAGACGGTATTGAAGAAGAACGCACGTCAGCACAGAAGTTCTTCGCCTCGGCACAGGGCAACTACAAACTGGATAATCCTGATTATCGTTTGTTCGGCTTCGCATCTTATGAAGATGACCGGTTAAGCAACTTTGACTATCAGGCTACACTGGCAACCGGTTGGAACCATAAGTTGTATGAAACTGATACCCAGTCTTTCGAATACTCAATTGGTCCGGGTTACGCGTTTGCGGAAACGCAGGAAGGCGAAGAGCAAAACGGCATGATTGTTCGTGCTTCAGCGGCATATCAATGGTTGATTTCTGACACTGCAAAGTTTACGCAAACAGTTAGTACCGAGGTTGGTGCGGATAACACTAAATCGCGAGCGGAGAGTGCCCTGACAGCGACGATAAGCGGTAACTTGTCAATGAAACTGTCGATTAAGCTTGACCATAACTCAAACGTTGATAGCGATGTAGAGAAGCTGGATACCGAAACTGCAGTGACACTGGTATACAACTTTTTCTAGAAATGATGTAGCTCGTGCCTGGCTGAATGCCAGCTGTATTGGTTATAAAAAAGGCTGCCCGGAGGCAGCCTTTTTTGATCCTGTGCTCGAAACGGTACTGAGCCTTCTGAAAACTGCTTAGTGCAGGATACGGGTTTTGATTGTACCGTCGATTTGCTGAATTTCGGCAAGCGCGTCGTAGGCGCGATCAAACTCTACATCAACCACAACATAGCCGATTTCAGAATTGGTTTGCAGGTACTGCGCTTCAATATTGATGCCTTTTTCGGCGAACGTTTTGTTGATTTGGGTTAGTACCCCTGGGCGGTTGTGGTGGATATGTAGCAAGCGTGACCGTCCAGTGTGCTCAGGCAAAGACACTTCCGGAAAATTGACAGCTGAAAGGGTTGAACCGTTATCACTGTATTTTGCCATCTTACCTGCCACTTCAATGCCGATATTCTCCTGGGCTTCCTGGGTGCTTCCCCCCACATGCGGTGTCAGAATAACATTGTCAAAACGACGAAGCGGCGATTGGAACTCCTCGTCGTTTGACTTCGGTTCTACGGGAAATACATCAATGGCTGCGCCATTTAGGTGCCCGCTTTCCAGCGCCTCTTCCAGCGCATCAATGTCAACCACTGTGCCACGCGAAGCATTGATGAGAATACTGCCAGGTTTCATTGCAGCCAGTTCTTTTTTCCCAATCATATTTTGCGTCTGCTGGGTTTCCGGTACATGCAGCGACACTACATCTGAGGTATTAAGAAGTGTAGTGAGATCTTTTACCTGTGTAGAGTTACCCAACACCAGTTTGTCTTCGATGTCGAAAAACTGCACACGCATACCTAAATGCTCGGCTAGAATACTCAGCTGAGTTCCAATGTGACCATAACCGATAATCCCCAGCGTTTTACCGCGAGCTTCATAAGAGCCTACCGCGCTTTTTTCCCACTCTCCACGATGCGCTTTCGCATTCTTGGAGGGAACACCGCGAAGTAACAAAATCAATTGTCCCAGCACCAGCTCGGCTACAGAGCGGGTATTGGAAAACGGGGCGTTAAAAACCGGTATGCCGCGAATCTGTGTGGCATTAAGGTCTACCTGGTTGGTTCCAATACAGAAACAGCCAACAGCCACTAGCTTCTGTGCGGCATCCACCACCTTATCGGTAATCTGCGTGCGTGAGCGAAGGCCGATAAAGTGGGCATCTTTCACTTTTTCAATCAGCTCGTTTTCAGGCAGCGACGTTTTGAGGTATTCAATATTCGTGTAGCCGTTGTTCTTGAAGGTTTCCAGTGCACTGTGATGCACGCCTTCTAACAGCAGAATGCGGATTTTATCCTTGGGTAGTGAAACTTTGCTCATGAACTCGCTTCTCAATTGAAAGAGGGATTAAAGTAATTTGGCGTTACTGGCAGTAACTGCAATGACGAAAATATATCAAAGAGCCATCTGGACGTCTAAACGCAAAATAACAGAAATTTAATGACGAGAAAAGCGCTATTTTTGCACGCATCTATGAAAATGGGCGACCATCCATGATGTCGGCTAATAGCGCTGGTGGCGTGAATGCCAGATTTAGTAGCGTTCTACGCCATTGTCAGTGGCAACCAATACGGTATCTGCCCCGCGAATGCCAAAAATACCGTTGGTCACTACACCGGGAATATTATTAATCGCTTTTTCCATCGCCACCGGGTCAAGAATTTCCAGATTGTGCACATCAAGAATAATGTTGCCATTATCGGTGACCACACCCATGCGATAAGATGGGTCGCCGCCGAGTTTGACAAGTTCACGGGCAACATACGAGCGCGCCATCGGGATCACTTCCACCGGTAGCGGGAAACTGCCCAACATCGGCACCCGTTTACTGTCATCGACAATACAAATAAACGCCTTGGCCACCGCACTGACAATTTTTTCCTGGGTCAGCGCGGCGCCGCCACCCTTAATCATATGTTTGTGCTCTGTGACTTCATCGGCACCGTCTACATACACCGACAAACTGTCGACATCATTTAGCTCAAATACTTCAATGCCGAGTGCCTTCAAACGCTCAGTTGACGCTTTTGAGCTTGATACCGCACCTGCCAAATCGTGTTTTATATCGGCCAGCGCATCAATGAAAAAGTTAACTGTTGATCCGGTTCCTACGCCAATAATGGTGTCGGGTGTTATATAGTCAATTGCCGCTTCTGCTACGGCCTTCTTCTTTGCATTCTGATCCATGGAGCCTTTCCTACCGGGTTAGCAAATAAGTGCAAAGTGTACCGCAAAAACACTGCAAGGTGAGTAAAGAAATCAGGGCTGCGATATCCTGATTGTCTGGGTCGGAGTTACTATCGCATTTAGGGGGATATCCCAATGCATAACCGGAAGCGCGTCTGCTTGCTGGCAATCATGCGCAACGCCAACCAGTAGGGGGGCCATCATACGTTCGTTAAGCTTTGCCAGGGTGCGGTCATAAAAACCGCCGCCCATTCCTAGACGGTTTCCCTTGCTGTCAAAGCCAACCAGTGGCATCAGAATAACCTGATGTTCTTCCAGCAGTCGGATATCCTGGCAGCGCAATTCTGGCTCGGGGATCCCGAACCGGTTTTTCTTCATAGATGAGAGAGGTGTGTAGTCCAGGAACAATAAGTGTTTGCCTGAAAACGGGTGTAAAACCGGCAGCGAGGTAGCAATGTCTCTGGCCTGAAGTAAGCTAATCAACGCCGCCAGTGACACTTCACCGTCATTGTCCAGGTAGGTGGCGACGCGACTGGCATCACGAATTTCAGGAAGCACCGAGAGGCGTTGAGCGACGGCAGTAGCTGCCTGTTGTTGCGCCTTTGCAGACAGATTGTTGCGGGCTTCGCGAAAGGTTTTACGCCATTGTGCGCGGCTGTATGTCATGCCTTACTGCTCGTGGTTCAGATAGGTATTGAGTGTACGAACTAAATCTGCGGTTTCAACCGGCTTGGTCAGAACCGCTTCCATGCCCAGCGCCAGCAATGCATTGTTATCGGCGATAACGTCTGCGGTTAGCGCCACTACCGGCAGCGAGGGATACTGCTTTTTTATCTGTAGGGTGGTGTCTTTGCCTGATATGCCTGGCAGGTTCAGGTCCATTAGTATGAGATCTGGTAGGGTATTCTGAAGCAGAATAAGGCACGCCTCTCCACTATCTACAATAGTATGTGGAACCTGAAGCTTGTCCAGCAAAGCCTTAATGACCGCCTGATTGATTTCATTGTCTTCGACAATCAATACGCTGGCGCCGGGTCTTATGTCTAGCTGTTGGGCGAAGGCAGGGCCGCTTTCGTTGACCAGTGTCGTGTTATGCAGTGTTTTAACCGGTACCTCTACAACGACTGTTGTTCCTTCATTAAGCTGACTGACAAGGCGGATAGTGCCGTTCATCAGCTCTACCAGCTTTCGCGTGATCATTAGTCCTAAGCCGGTGCCATCAAACTGAGAGGCATTATCCATGCGCTCAAAAGGCTGGAAGAGTCGCTTCTGATCTTCATCACTGATACCAATCCCTTCGTCTTTCACTACCAGTTTGAGTCTGTTATCTCTGAACGTGATCTGCGTCCTGACGTGATTGCCTGTTCTGGTATATTTTATGGCATTGGTCAGTATATTCAGTGCGACTTGTCCAAACTTAGTGTCGTCCAGTTCAATCACCTCTGGCAACGAATCATCAATGTGCGTTTGAAAGTGGATACCACACTCCTGAGCACGCACCCTGATGAGCGAAAACAGGTGAACAAAAAAATTATCGGTGCTGACCGGACGGGGCAGGAGCTTCATTTTACCCGCCTCTATCTGCTTTACGTCCAGTACTGAGTTCACAATGTCCAGCAAACGTTCACCACTCTGGCGGATATGGCCCAGCGATTGACGGAACATCGCTGGCATTTTTGCCGTATGTGCTTCTTCTTCGAGCAGCCTGGAAAAAGTATTAATTGCATTTAGCGGCGTTCGAACCTCATGGCTTACGTAAGATAAAAAGTCCGATTTAAACTGGCTGGCGCGTTCCAGCTCTCGATTTTTCCGGCGCAGCTCCAGTTGGGCGACGACGGAATGACTAAGCGTAGTAAGCGCCTGCTTTTGTAAATCGGTGAGCTTATGAGGTTCATCGCTAATGGCACAAAGGGTGCCGATAGCGTGACCTGAAGGCGTAATCAGTGGTGCGCCTGCATATGAGCGGATGTTGGGAGAGCCGGTAACCAGCGGGTTGTCCTCGAAGCGGGGGTCATTATGCGTATCTGACACCTCAAATACTTCGTTTTGCAAAATTGCGTGAGCACAGAAAGCGATCTGTCGCGAGGTTTCGTTCGCATCCAGTCCCACTTTGGATTTAAACCATTGACGATCAGGGTCTATAAGGCTGATCAAAGCAATAGGGCTTTCACAAATTTGAGAAGCCAGTGCCGTAATCTCGTCGAACAAAGCCTCGGCCTCTGTATCCAGAATATCGTAGCTTAACAATTCAGCCAGGCGTTGTGCTTCGTCATCAGGAATTGGGGCTGATTGCATACCGCGGAACCTCGCTTGTCATAGAAAAGATAATGCACATCAGTTTGGCAGATGGCTATTTTATTTGCACATTTATCTGGGTGAGTAGCGCCATTATTGCAATCGAAGCACAAAAAAAGGGCCTGCGGCCCTTTTCAACACGTCGACCTTATGAATTATAAAGCATAAGTATCAATGAACAATTGTTCCAGCTTGGCGTGATCTACTTTTGTGGCAACCTTTATGGTATTGGCCTCATTCCACAGCGGGCTTGGCGTGGTGCCCGCAGGCGCTACCATAGTTTGCCCACGATCAAGCAGCCCTGTGCCTACGCGAACATGGCCTTCGGTCAGCTCAAACAGTTCAGGATGAATTAAATGCGCAATAGGGAAGGCATCGTGGAAAAAGCACACTCTGTCTTCACGGTTTTGTGAATAAAAGTCCATGTAAAATTGTGCGGTTTCCTGTACGAAGCTACCCAGTTTCGGGTTTTTCTCGGCAAGCACATCAACGAACGTGGGTGCAAACGGTACATCGTTAGTCACATCCAGGCCAAACATAGTCAGGTCCCAGTCGGCCGCAAACACAATTTCTGCAGCGTGCGCATCGTTCCATATATTGGCTTCTGCTACCGGTGTGACGTTGCCTCGCACAAACGCCGCGCCGCCCATAATGCTGACGCCCTTAACCAGTTTAGGAAGCTCTGGCTCAAGGCGAAGGGCCAGTGCCAGATTGCCTAACGGACCAATCGCAACCAACGTGATTTCGCCAGGATATTTACGTGCCATATCCACAATAAACTGTGCAGAGCTGCGTGGATCCAGTTCACGTTTTGGCGCCTCTGGTTTGATATGACCGAAACCGTAATCACCGTGCACGAAGTGGGCGTAGGTAGACTCCGGCCCCACCCATGGCATGCCGACACCTTTAGTGACCGGAATGTCTTGTTCAGCCAGTTCACACAGTGTCAGTGCATTTTGCGCTGACATAGAAACGGGCACGTTTCCAAAAACGGTGGTTAGTCCTAATACCTCAATGTCTGGTGACTGAAAGGCGAAAAAAATGGCCATGGCATCATCGATACCCGGATCCGTATCAAGAATTATTTTGTGTGTCATAAGAATCTCTTGCTGTTCTCGTTATTTGCCGTGCTTTGCAAGAAAGCGGTCAACTTCCTGTTGTGTCGGGATGGATTGCGCTGCGCCTTCGCGGGTCACCGCAATGGCTGAAGCGGCACAGCCACGTTTCAGAGCCTGTTTGGCGTCAGTATGATTGCAGTAGGCCGATAAGAAGTACCCAATAAATGTATCGCCGGCAGCCGTGGTGTCGATAGCGTCCACGACAAATGCGTCCACCTGAATGGTTTCTCCGTCCCGCAGCATTAATACGCCAGCTTTACCTAAGGTAATGATCACCTCAGCATGTTGCCAGTGCTTATTAAAGTAGCTGATGATGTTGTCCAGCTCGCTTTCACCGGTAATTTCCGCAGCTTCTGTTTCATTGACAATAAGCAAATCGACGCAATCCAGCGGCAAGGCTTTCACTGACTCACTCATCGGGGCCGGGTTAAAAGCGACTTTTAACTGCTTTTCTTTAGCCTGGGTCAGTACATCAGCGATACTGCTGGTTTCGTTTTGCGTCAGCACCCAGTCTGATGAGCTGGTGTCATTCAATGCGTAACGCACGGTGTCGGGCGTGATTGTTTGGTTTGCGCCACCAAACAATACAATCGCATTTTCGCCACTGGGTGTGACCTGAATAATAGCGTGACCGGATGGGGTGTCGTTACACTTCACACCACGGCAATCTACGCCTTTTTTGATCAGGAACTGTTTAAAGGAGGCATCGTTTTCGTGAACACTACCTACGTGGCGTACGTCAGCACCGGCCTGAGCCAGAGCAATAGACTGATTAGCACCCTTCCCACCAAGCAGTTGCTGGTAGTCGGTTGAGGCAAGTGTTTCACCAGGTTTAACGAAATGATCAACCTGATAGACATGATCGATATTTATCGATCCAAAATTTATTATCGCCATTTCTTCTTCCGTCGAAAGAGGGCGCCTTCCAGAATACCGCTGTTCATTTTTCGCCCGTGAACCGAAAAGTTCAGGGCGGAAGAATCGCCGTAACCGTAGGCTTCTCGGTACAAATGCCGAGCTTGCACAATAGTTACGATCTCAACTTCCTAAAGGTAAAGCATCGGCCAGGGACATGAATGAACTGGCAAATATCCCAGAAGGCATTGTTATAGTGCGTAACGCAACAGGGTATAACAAACGCAGTCGGCGGTGAAGTAGATCACCGGAAACGACAAGCGACAACCAATTTCATACGATGTTGCGAAATGTGAGAAGCTACTGCTTCATTTTTTTTGACCAAATGGTCAGGTTTAGTATCGCTGTAGCAGCAACACATTACAAGACCTGATGGTGTAAGGAAGGTGAAAAGCGGATAGCTAATCACTGTCCCTACAGAAATGTCCTTATTGAGTGGGTGATCTTAAAGCATCGTCGACGGATGTGCCAACCCCAAAGCCACAAATAATCAGTGTGTTTGCTTATATCTTAGGCGCGTCAGGATGGATGACATCCAAAAGTCGCTTATCTGGCTATGTATGGGGATACCTCCCGCGGCAAAGTGCCTGTTTCCGGCGTCGATATCGGGCGCACTGAGTGTGCTGTTAGTGCAGGTCGCGGACGAGAGGAAGATGTATTAGCATGCTAATACCAGCGTTATCCGGCGGCAATAAAATTACCGGCAATGCGCTGGAGATGCCCTGCGCAGATAGGTTTTCGATACCGACTTTGATACCATGTGCACAAATGACTAAAGGGTGTATTGCGTGGAAAATTTCCTTGATTACGACGGTGTGACTAACCGTTTGTCTCAGCAGGGCGTGAAAGTCGACGCCGCTGAAATTCACGGCATACTGTGCGGCATGATGGCTGGCGGAATGTCGATTACAGATCAGAAGTGGTTGGAAGCGCTTAGCGACACCACAAACTCCGGCGACCCTTTTAATCAGGAAGCCGAACAACTACTTACCCATCTTTTCAATCAGACCGGTCAACAACTCCTGGAAGCCGAATTTGCGCTGCAATTAATGCTACCCGATGACAAAGCGCCAATTAATGACCGGGGCGCCGCACTGATAAGCTGGGTGCACGGCTTTATGCTGGGCTTCGGACTGTATCAGCAAGACCTGATGCAGTGTTCTGATGATGTGCGTGAGGCATTGCAGGATTTCGCCGATATCGCGCGAATGGAAGAGCCCATGAGCGATGACGAAGAGTCTGAGCGGGCGCTGGATGAAGTGATAGAGTACGTAAAAATTTCGGCATTGCTGTGCTACAGCGAACTCGGTCAGTCTTTGCTGGAAGATCAGCCGGGCAAGCCGTCAGTACATTAATTGCAAAAGGACCGTTATGATCAGTCAGCAGGAATTTACGACCCGACAGGACCGTCTTCTGGCGCAATGTCGCCCGTACAGTATTTGTCTGATCCCGGCCGCATCGCTGGTAACCCGAAGCCGTGACACCGAGTACGTGTTTCGTCAGCACAGCGATTTCTGGTATCTCACCGGGTTCAACGAGCCTGATACCTGGCTGGTATTGTCAAACCATCCTCGTTATCAATCTAATTTTCGTGCCATGGTGTGCCAGGGCAAAGATCCTGACGCTGAAGTCTGGCAGGGGCGGCGCTTAGGCGCACAGGAAGCCCTCAACCAGTTTGGTCTGGACGAGGCATGCGAACTGGAGCAATTACCACAGGCGCTGCATGAATGGATGAGCGGGCACAAACATGTGTATTTCGCTCAGGGTGAGTTTACCCAGGCCGACGAGGCGGTATTCGCCGTTCTGGATATGCTCAGAAGTGCGCCAAAAGAGAACCTTGCGCCGCTTTCTATAGAAGATGTCCGTCCAATATTACATGAAATGCGGGTGTTTAAATCTGCTTGTGAAGTGGCTGTGATGCGCGCTGCCGCACAAATCACAGCATCCGCCCATAAACGTGCCATGCAGTTTGCGCATCCTGGCTGTTACGAGTACCAGCTTGAAGCGGAACTTCATCATGAGTTTGCCATGGCGGGCGCGCGGTCACCGGCGTATGGCACAATAGTGGGGAGTGGTCAAAATGCCTGCATTCTTCACTATACAGAGAATAATGCGCAAATTAGTGACGGTGATTTGATTCTGATCGACGCCGGCGCTGAATTTCAGGGGTATGCTGCTGATATTACGCGAACCTTCCCTGTGAACGGCAAATTTACGGCGCCTCAGAAAGATATCTATTCACTGGTACTAAAAGCACAGGAAAGTGTGCTTGCTATGGTGGGGCCAGGCGTCACGCTGAACGAGCTAATGCATCACAGCGCGGAGGTGATTACCGACGGTCTGATCACGCTTGGCATTCTCAAAGGCGCGGTGAGTGAAAATCTGGAATCGCAGTCATGGCGGCAGTTTTATATGCACGGTCTGGGGCATTACCTGGGGCTAGACGTTCATGATGTGGGCGATTACAAAATCAATGGCAAAGACCGACCGCTTAAGCCTGGCATGGTTATCACCATCGAGCCCGGAATCTACCTGCCGGAACATGCAGATATCCCCGAGCAATACAAAGGCATTGGCGTGCGGATTGAGGATGATGTGGTGATCACTGCAACGGGAGTAGATATCTTAACCGCTGATGTACCTAAACAAATTATAGATATCGAAGCGTTAATGGAGAAGCAATAAGCGTGGATAAAAAGGATGTGGTGATAGTAGGGGGCGGTGTCGTTGGGTCAGTGCTGGCAGCCGGTCTGTTGGCAAAAACGCCTTTCAATGTCACCCTGATTGACGCCCATAATCCTGCCGATGATACGCCTGCGCCAGGTTTTGATAACCGGGTAATTGCGTTATCCAGGCGAACCGTGAATGAACTAGCCGGACTAGGCATTACTCTTGCCGCTGCCTCGCCGGAGCCCATCAAACACATTCAGGTCACAGATAAAGGAGCTGCAGGATTTTGCGAACTGACGGCGGCGAATTACAACATTCCGGCGTTTGGTCAGGTGGTTTCGTTATCGGCACTGGGTGAACTACTGCCGTCTTTTCTGGATAGCCCGCGCTTTACGCATGTTGCTCCAGACACGGTCTCTATGCTGACACAACAACACGATAAGGTGTCGCTGGCGCTGGCAAGCGGTGACGAGGTTTCCGCCGACCTCTGTGTGCTTGCTGATGGCGGACGCTCGGGCTTGTCCGAACAGGCTGGCTTCACCCGTGAGCAATCCCCGTATGGACAGTGTGCGATCATTTGTAATGTGCAAACCAGCGAGCCTCATTCAGGAAACGCCTTTGAGCGTTTTACCGAGCAGGGGCCGCTGGCATTTTTACCATACCCGGCAGACTTTGGGGACCAGACCCGTAAAGGGCATGGCTTCTCGGTTGTGTGGACGGTAGCAAGTGAGCAACGTGATGAACTGACTTCACTCTCGGATGCGCGCTTCACTAACGAACTGCAACAGACATTCGGTTATCGGCAGGGCCGAATCACACAGGTGGGCCCCCGGGACTCGTATCCGCTCATACTTAATACCACGCGCGAGCTCATCTCGCACCGCTGCGTCGTGGTGGGCAACAGCGCGCAAACATTGCACCCGATAGCCGGGCAGGGCTTTAACCTGGGGTTGCGTGACGTAATAGGACTTGTAAACAGCACCGTTGATACTGAGGATCCTGGAGCGTATTCTGTTCTTGATAAATACCGACACTGCAGGGAAGGTGACAGGCAAACTACAGTGAAACTAACCGACGCGTTGGTGCGTATTTTTTCAAACCGGTATTTTCCTTTTCTTGCCGGACGGAACCTCGGGTTATTGACCCTGGACTTACTACCTGCTGTAAGTCAGGAGTTTGTGCGCCTCACCACAGGCTATGGCCGTCAGACATAACGCGGATAATGGAATGAACGCAAAAGCCGTGACTTGCGGTGATGCCACTCAACGTTTAACAGTGAAATAAAACAAATTATGCAAAATGTAGATGTGCTTATTGTCGGTGGTGGAATGGTTGGCCTGTCGCTGGTCAGTGCGCTAAAAAACACCGAACTTTCTGTTGCGATCGTCAGCGACACATCGCTGTCACAGACACTGCCTGATTCGCCAACCGTAAGGGTAAGCGCAATCAATAAGCGTAATGCAGACAAACTTAATGCACTGGAAGTATGGCAACACATTCCGCAATCCCGGCTATGCGCTTATACGCAAATGGCGGTATGGGACAAAGACAGTTTTGGCCGCATTGCCTTTGATGCCGCCGATACCCAAACCGAAAATCTGGGTCATATTGTTGAAAACCAGGCTTTGGTGAATGCGTTGGCTACCCAGGTTCGCTCTCAGGCGAATGTCACTGTTACAGAAACCACAATCAACCGTATTTTGTGGGGCGACGAACAAACCGTTGTTATGCTCGAAAACAATGACGCTATCGCCTGCAAGCTGTTGGTTGGAGCCGATGGTGCAAACTCTTTCGTACGCAATCAGGCCGCGTTCCCGCTGACATTCAAAGACTATGGTCATACTGCGATTGTGGCAAATCTGCGATGTGATGAGCCCCATGGTGGCGTGGCGCGCCAGGTATTCACGCCCAGCGGCCCGCTGGCGCTGCTGCCAATGGCAGATCCGAATCTGGTTTCTATTGTCTGGTCGCAGGAAAAAGACAATGTCGCCGCGCTATTGGACTTAGATGACAATGCGTTTTGTGCTGCCCTGGTAGCTACCTGTAACGCGGCGTTGGGAACCATGTCCCTGGACACCGAGCGCTTCCATTTTCCACTGGTAATGCGTTACGCAAGACAGTGGTTAAAACAAGGTGGTCTGATTTTGGGTGATGCAGCACACACCATTCACCCTCTCGCCGGGCAGGGAGCTAATCTGGGCATGCAGGATGCTTTTGCGCTTGCTGAGATTCTTAGTGAACTGGAAGCCGCCGGGAAACCAATTCATCGCACACGTTACCTGCGCCCCTGGGAACGGGCACGAAAAGCCGAGGCTGTAAAAATGATTGCGGCGATGGAGGGCTTCAAGCAACTCTTTGGTGGTGATGATCCATTAAAAAAACTGATCCGCGGTGTGGGATTGGTGGCGACAGATTCGTTGCCTGGTCTGAAAGACCGCTGGGTTGCGCAGGCGATGGGGCTGTAAGCCTCTTTACCTTGAGTAGGCGAGGCATCGTTCTCTTTCCAGCGTCAGCGCCTCGCCAAGTTCTGTTACCACAGGTTAGCGTCCAGGCCTTTACTGCATGAAAGTATCAGCGCCGTGATAACCGTTTACCGACGCTCTCGTTAACTGTTCTGTATTATCAACTATAATCCTTTATCGCACCGCTTACAGAAGAAAAGTCACCGGGGTACGTCACCTCAGGCGTAGCTGTACTTTCAAATTGACTGATGCTACGCAAAGCAGATCAAGGCGAAGTTGCATCCGCGCGCTGAATACTGAAAGATAGACCTATCTCCACCAATGGACTGATTCATGAATAAACGCGATTTTCTTA
The DNA here is from genome assembly GCF_047556435.1 of Alteromonas sp. H39. GTDB lineage: Bacteria > Pseudomonadota > Gammaproteobacteria > Enterobacterales > Alteromonadaceae > Alteromonas. The sequence goes on along the minus strand of NZ_CP180210.1, from coordinate 3,188,091 downwards.
AATTTTCCGGTGTCGGGCTGGCCGCTATGGCAACCCCTTTTACCGTTAACGCACAGCAAGCCAAAGACTTTCCTACCGGCGCCCGGCTGACCGATATCACAGGAACGGTAAAACCGGTTAATGCTAAGGAACGGGAAGCCCGTATTGGCAAAGCCCAAACGCTGATGAAAACGCACGATATTGATGCACTGGTGATTGAGCCGGGTGCTGCCATGGATTATTTTTCCGGCATCCAATGGTGGCGAAGCGAACGATTGACTGCGCTTATTATTCCCAAGTCGGGACCGGTCGCGGTGGTTACGCCATTTTTTGAGAAGCCCAGTGTGGAAGAGTCGTTGCAGATTGAGGGGGATATTCACGTGTGGCAGGAGCATGAAAGCCCTTATGCATTGGTGGTGGATGTGCTTAAACAGCGCGATATTGCCTCTGGCAATATCGGTTTTGAAAGTACTGTGCGCTATTTCGTGTTAAGCGGCGTGATGAAAGCCGGCAGCCGGTTTAACCATGTCTCGGCGGACCCTGTCACCCTAGGCTGTCGCATGATGAAAACGCCACATGAGCTGGCACTGATGCACAAAGCCAATGAAATCACACTTCGCGCGTATCAGCATGTGTATGAACAGCTACAGGAAGGCATGTCCCAGTCCGATGTGAAAACCCTGATGAACGGCGCGCAACAGCGTCTCGGCGGCCAAAATACCTGGTGCTTGTCATTATTTAATGAGGCCAGTGCTTATCCGCATGGCACCCGTCAGGAGCAGATAATCAAAAAAGGCTCTGTGGTGTTGATGGACAGCGGCTGTAGCGTACATGGTTATCAGTCAGATATCAGCCGGACATTTGTGTTTGGCGAGCCAAGCGATAAACAAAGAAAAATATGGAACCTCGTTCGTGAAGGACAGCGGGTGGCTTTTGCGGCCGCCAAGATTGGCGCCACTGCGGGCAGCGTTGATGATGCGGTTCGCAAAGTGTACGAGCAAAAAGGCTTTGGGCCAGACTATGCGTTGCCGGGGTTATCACATCGTACCGGACATGGCATAGGCATGGAAGGTCACGAGAGTGTGAACTTTGTGCGTGGAGAGAGTACACCACTGCAACAGGGGATGTGTTTCTCCAACGAGCCAGGTATTTATTTGCCAGGAGAATTCGGCGTGCGGCTGGAAGACTGCATTTATATGGGAGAGAAGGGCCCGCACTGGTTTACCGAACCACCGGAAAGTCTGGATAACCCGATTGGGGCACTCGTGCCTCTGGCAGTATAACCTTAAGAACATGAGCAAAGGCGATGTAGCAATACATCGCTTTTTTATGCTCTGAAGCAACCAGAAATGCTACGGAAGAGCTCAAACTGATACTGCGTCGACAGCGAAGGTTGTTTATGCCGCTGATTGTGTGCGCAAGCCTTCGCCAGCATGCGCAATTGCATGACTCAGGCTGACGCCTTCAGTCTAGAGGTAATAAACTCTGACAACGTTTTGCTTATCACAGGGTGCTGGGTGTCCTGATTAAAAAGGCAAATATTCACTTTGCCCAGTCGGGGCAAGAGCGGGTGGTTCAGTGGTGTGAGGTTTTGCGGCAGGCTGGAGCGGGCCAGTGCGGTAACGCCCAGTCCTTGCTGGATCGCTGCTACCAGACCGGACAAGTCTGCATTGGTGTAAGTGATTTTCCAGGCCCGGGTTTGTTGCTTCAATTGCTCGATAACGCGGCTGCGATACATACAGCCATCTGGTGCCAGTACCAGAGAAATGCTGTCCGTGGCCAGCGGACGGGCCGGATCGCCCACCCACACCACGTCGTCTTCTAACACCAACTCGCCCTTGGTCTCTTCTTTGGGATTAACCAGCGCCAGGATCAAATCAAACTGTTCACGCTGTGCCGGATGCAATAAATCTCGGCTTAACGCAGACGTGACCTCCAAAGACACATCCGGATAGCGTTTAGAGAACTCACCGATTAACCCGGGCAGCAGGGTAGAGGCAAATTCGTTGGGTATGCCCAGACGAAGCCGCCCGCTTAACGGTGCAGGCGTCAGACTACGGAATATCGCATCGTTCATTTCCAGCATCTCTTTGGCTTTCGGGTACAGCCAGTTGCCGTCGCTGCTGGGCAGGTGACGCTGGCCGACTTTGGTGAACAATTTTCTGTCCAGCTGTGCCTCGAGCTTTTTAATCTGCAGACTGATAGCAGGCTGAGATCGTCCCAGCCATTCACCAGCTTTGGCATAGCCACCTTGCTCAATCACGCTGACAAACGTGCGAAGATTATCCAGTGATAGCTGCTTCATTAGATTTGCTTTTCTGATGTTTGATGATGAATACATTATAAATGTAAATGTATGTATAAGAAATTCCAATTTGTTGAACACCATCACTCTTTCTATACTCTCTAACGTTTTTATTACTAAAAGAGTGAGTCGAATGACCAGCACGACTGCCCTACACGCAAAGCATCTTGAAGCCGGTGCGAAAATGGTAGATTTCTTTGGTTGGGATATGCCAATCAATTACGGTTCTCAAATTGAAGAGCACCACGCGGTTCGCCAGGACGCCGGTATGTTTGATGTGTCACACATGACCATCGTTGATGCCACCGGCCCTCAGGCAAAAGCTTATCTTCAGTACCTCCTTGCCAACGACGTGGCTAAGCTGAAAGAAAAAGGTAAAGCGCTATATAGCGGCATGCTGAATGAAGAAGGCGGTGTGGTAGACGATCTCATCGTGTATCACTTCGATGAAACCAACTATCGTCTGGTAGTGAACTCGGCCACACGCGAAAAAGACATGAACTGGCTGCGCAGCAAAGCCGAAAGCTTTGACGTGACCATCACTGAGCGTCCGGAATTCGCCATGATTGCGGTGCAGGGGCCAAACGCTAAAGAGAAAGCGGCAACGCTGTTCAGCGCGGCACAAAAAGAAGCCGTTGCCGGTATGAAACCGTTTTTTGGTGTGCAGGCGGAAGACTTGTTCATCGCCACTACCGGTTATACCGGTGAAGCCGGTTATGAAATTATGGTACCGGAAGCACAAGCTGCTTCATTCTGGCAGGGCTTGCTGGACGCTGGAGTAAAACCATGCGGCCTGGGCGCACGTGACACACTGCGTCTGGAAGCGGGGATGAACCTGTATGGTCAGGATATGGATGAAACCGTATCGCCACTGGCGGCCAATATGGGCTGGACCATTACCTGGGAACCTGCCGACCGTGATTTTGTGGGCCGTAAGGCGCTGGAAGCTCAGCGTGAAGCGGGTACCGACAAGCTGATTGGTCTGGTGATGACCGAGAAAGGCGTACTGCGTCACGGGCAGAAAGTGAAGACGGAAAACGGTGAAGGCGTGATCACGTCCGGCACCTTTTCACCCACGCTGGGACACGCCATCGGTATGGCACGAGTTCCAGCCGGTGTCGGTGAAACCGTAGAGGTGGAAATGCGTAAAAAGTGGGTTACAGTAAAAGTGGTTAAGCCCAGCTTCGTTCGCAATGGTAAAAGTGTTTTATAAATTTAAGAGACAAGAGCAGGAACAATTATGAGCAATATCCCTAACGATTTACGCTACGCCGCCTCTCATGAATGGGTTCGCCCGGAAGGTGACGGTGTTTACACTGTAGGTATTTCTGAGCACGCACAGGATCTGCTGGGCGACATGGTATTTGTTGAACTGCCGGATGTGGGTGATGAAGTAAGCGCAGGCGATGACGTGGCAGTTGCTGAGTCAGTAAAAGCGGCGTCTGACGTGTACACGCCAATTACAGGTGAAGTGATTGCCGTAAACGAAGAGCTGGAAGACTCACCAGAGCTGGTGAACTCAGACCCTTACGGTGACGGCTGGATGTTCAAAATTAAAGCCTCAGATGCGTCTGAATTTGAAGCCTTGCTAGATGCCGAAGGTTACGAAAACACGCTCGAAGACGAATAATCGTCAGGCACGAATTGAACAATGAAATAAAAGGGGCGGCAAAGTGGCCCCTTTTGTCTTTTTTACTACTGCGGATGCTTACCTAACGTTATGTCGAATTCTTCTCCTACACTGGCTCAGCTAGAGCAGAAAAATGCATTTACCCGCCGCCACATTGGTCCGGGCGAACAGGAAATTCAGGCAATGCTGGACACCATTGGTGCCGAATCGCTTGCCGACTTGATGTCTCAAACCGTACCGGCCGGTATCGAGCTGGACAAACCCATTGAAGTGGGAGAGGGCGAGACCGAAGTCAACGCACTGGCAGCGCTGAAAGCCGTAGCGCAGAAAAACACAGTAAATCGCTCGTTTATCGGTATGGGTTATTACGATACCCATGTACCGAATGTGATTTTACGTAACGTACTGGAAAATCCGGGTTGGTATACCGCCTATACGCCGTATCAGCCGGAAATCGCGCAGGGCCGTCTGGAAGCCATTCTGAACTTCCAGCAACTGACTATTGATCTGACTGGCCTGGAGCTGGCGTCGGCGTCACTGCTGGACGAGGGCACCGCGGCAGCGGAAGCCATGTCGCTGTCTAAGCGCGTGTCGAAAAACAAAAAAGCCAACCTGTACTTCATCGCCGACGACGTTCACCCGCAAACCCGAGACGTGGTTGAAACCCGCGCGGAAATGTTTGGGTTTGGCATTGTGTCTGGCCCGGCTGAAGAAGCGGCAGAGCACGACGTATTTGGTGCATTACTGCAATATCCATCGACTACCGGTGAAATTAAAGACATCCGCGATATCATTGCTGCCGTACAGGCCAAAAAAGGGATTGTGTCAGTCGCGGCCGATCTGATGAGCCTGGTGATGTTGAAATCGCCTGGCGAGCTGGGTGCCGATGTGGCGCTGGGCAGTGCACAGCGCTTTGGTGTACCGATGGGCTATGGTGGTCCACACGCTGCTTTCTTTGCTACTCGCGACAGCTATAAGCGTTCATTGCCTGGTCGTATTATCGGCGTGAGTAAAGACTCCCGCGGACGTCCTGCACTGCGTATGGCGCTGCAAACACGCGAACAGCACATCCGCCGTGAAAAAGCGAATTCCAACATCTGTACTGCACAGGTACTGCTGGCCAATATGGCGTCGTTTTATGCCGTTTATCATGGACCGGAAGGCCTGAAAACTATCGCCCAGCGCATTCATCGCTTTACGAATATTCTGGCGTCGGGCCTGACGCAAAAAGGTCTCGGCCTGAAACACAGCACCTGGTTCGATACCTTAACCGTGCTGGTTGATAACAAAGACGCGGTACTGAAAGCCGCCTATGAAGCCGGCGTAAACCTGCGTGCCGATTTAGACGGTGCGGTGGGTATCTCGATGGATGAAACCACTACCCGCGAAGACATCCAGACCCTGCTAACGGTTCTTCTTGGCGACGACCATGGTCTTACCGTGGATGCGTTAGACGCAGAAGTCACTACGCAAAACAAGCAAGCGATCCCAGCTGATCTGCAGCGCACGTCAGATATTCTGACACATGAAGTATTCAACCAGTATCACTCAGAAACCGAAATGCTGCGTTATATCAAGTCGCTGGAAAACAAAGATCTGGCCCTGAACCATTCCATGATTTCACTGGGCTCATGCACCATGAAGCTGAACGCGACAGCTGAAATGATCCCGGTGACCTGGCCTGAGTTTGGTCAGATGCACCCGTTTGCCCCGGTGGATCAGGCCGCAGGGTATCAGGAAATGATTGCTGAGCTGAGTGACTGGCTGATTAACATCACCGGTTACGATGCGCTGTCTATGCAACCTAACTCGGGCGCACAGGGCGAGTATGCCGGACTGCTGGCTATTCAGCGTTACCATGAAAGTCGTGGAGAAGGGCATCGCAACGTTTGCCTTATCCCAAGCTCTGCCCACGGCACTAACCCGGCATCTGCGCAAATGGTGAGCCTGAAAGTGGTTGTGGTTGATTGCGATAAAAACGGTAACGTTGATCTTAACGATCTTCGCAAAAAAGCCGAAGACGTGGGCGACAACCTGTCTTGCGCGATGATCACCTATCCGTCTACGCATGGTGTGTACGAAGAGACCATTCGTGAAATCTGTGACATCGTACACGAGCACGGTGGCCAGGTTTATATGGATGGCGCGAACATGAATGCCCAGGTTGGTATTACCTCACCTGGCTTTATCGGCTCGGACGTCTCGCACTTAAACCTGCACAAAACCTTCTGTATTCCGCACGGTGGCGGTGGCCCGGGTATGGGGCCGATTGGTGTGAAGTCGCACCTGGCGCCTTTCCTGCCAAACCACACGGTTATCAATATCAATAACGCGGGTAAAGACTGTGGTGCAGTTTCAGCAGCGCCATGGGGCAGTGCGTCTATCCTGCCTATCAGCTACATGTACATTAAGATGATGGGCTCGGCAGGTCTGCGCAAAGCGACCGAAGTGGCCATTCTGAATGCCAACTATGTGGCGAAGTCTTTAGAAGGGCACTTCGACGTGCTCTACAAAGGCCGCAACGGACGGGTGGCACACGAATGTATTATCGATTTGCGTCCGCTTAAAGAAGCCTCTGGTGTAAGCGAGATGGACATTGCCAAGCGTCTTAACGACTATGGCTTCCACGCGCCAACCATGAGCTTCCCTGTAGCCGGTACGCTGATGATTGAGCCAACGGAATCGGAAGCAAAATATGAGCTGGACCGTTTCGTTAACGCCATGATCAGCATTCGCAAGGAAATTGCGAAAGTAGAAAGCGGCGAGTGGGATGCCACCGATAACCCGTTGCACAATGCACCGCACACGCTGGCAGACATTTGCGATAACGACTGGAACCGTGGCTACGATCGCATGCTGGCTGCTTACCCGGCTCCTGAGGTTCATCGCAACAAGTTCTGGCCAAGTGTTAACCGTATAGACGACGTATATGGTGACAGAAATCTGATGTGCTCATGCCCGACCATCGATACGTATAGGGATGAGTGAGCTGATGATAACGACAATTGAAGTTGGAAACCTCGTAATCGAAGTTGGAAACTGAAATTGAAGTTGGAAACTAACTAAGTATAGAAGGCGAACCTGATGGTTCGCCTTTTTATTGGGTAATTATTCATGAACTACCACAATGTATTTGCTGCTAAATTTATAAGGTAATTCTTTCTGCGTTAATACTTGATTGTTTTTATTTCAGGATATAAACCTGTATAGTTTTAAAAAGAGTATCTTAAAAATTAACTACAGTTTTTCATAAAGAGGTAATGGTCTTCATTGTTGAGCTTCATTATGTAAAGGAATATTAGATTTTATAGGAAACTTTTTCTTTACTGTAAATGGTGTCATCAGTAACAGATAATAAGAATCAAGGAATACCAACTCACATGAGCTCTCCAATCAAAAGCACTCAGTTAACTCGTCTTGGGTATGAGTATCAGGACTTAGTATGTATAAGGATATTGGTTAACTGGTACCACGATAGGGATAAATATGAGTGGGTAAAAGTAGAAAGTACCTCATTGCCTGACGCAAAAGTAACTAGTTTAGATGATGTTATTGCCCTTAGACCAGATGGAAAATACGAGCTAACCCAGGTTAAGTTCACAATTGATGCGAACAGAGAGGATCTTACACTTAGTTTTGATTGGCTCACCTATCGAAAAGGGAATGGCACTTCTTTAATTCAAAAGTGGTCCAAAGATTTAACTGAAGCGGTTAAGAATAGTCAACTGGGAAATGCGGAGCTAATAACAAATAGAAGGCCGGACACTGAATTCTCTGCGTGTTTGAAAAATGGAATGATCGACCTTTTCAGTATTCCAAGTAAGCACCTGAAAATTATTGAATCCCAGTTAGGTGGAAAGACCGAGGCTGAGGAGTTCTTTAATAATTTCAACTTCATACATAGTCAACCAACGATTGATAATCTAGAGAATCAGCTTCATGACTCTTTAGTTCCAGACCACACTAATGAAGAGGGCTGACCTCTCCCCCCAAAATAACACCATGACATTGATGAGATTTCCAATAAACTGGAGACAATGGAGATCTCAATATGAAAAAACGCTACAGCGAAGAACAAATCATCAAGGCCATCAAGCAGCATGAAGCTGGCGCAAAGGTGGACGACATCTGCCGCGAGATGGGTATCTCGTCTGGGACTTTTTATAATTGGCGGAGCAAGTATGCGGGCCTGGAAGTTAACGAAGCGAAGCGCCTAAAAGAGCTTGAGTCTGAGAACAATAAGCTGAAGAAAATGCTGGCTGACAAGCTTTTAGAAGTGGAAGCGATGAAGGATGTGCTTTCAAAAAAGTGGTAACGCCAGCAGCAAGAAAGCCTGTCGCCCGTCACCTTATTGATGCGTTTAAGCGCAGTGAACGGGCTGCCTGCAAGCTTGCTGGTGTCAGCCGAACCGCATTCAGATATTGCCATAAGACAAAACCAGATAGCGCTGTGAGCGCTCGGTTGAAGGAGTTAGCGTCACAGTATCCGAGGTATGGATATCTGATGTTGCATGGCCTACTCAAAGGCGAAGGGCTTGTCATCAATCGCAAGCACACGTACCGCCTTTATACCGAAGAGGCCTTGCAAGTGCGGACAAAGAAGCGCAAGAAGCTGACTCGCCCGAGGCAGCCAATAGAGGTGCCAACAGCGCCAGATCAGCGGTGGTCAATGGACTTCGTATCTGATCAGCTTAGTAGTGGTAGGCGCTTTAGGGTGTTGAACGTAGTTGATGATTACTCCCGCGAGATGGTCGGACAGCTGGTGTCTGTCTCTATCAGTGGCCGTCAGGTTGCACGCTTCCTTAGCCAGCTCATTGAGCAAAGAGGAAAGCCAGCAAAAGTGATTTGCGATAACGGAACAGAATTCACCAGTAAGGCGATGTTCTTCTGGAGTAAAGAGACGGGTGTTGAGCTTGGTTTTATCCAGCCTGGCAAACCGACACAGAATGCCTTCGTGGAAAGCCTTAACGGCAAGTTCAGAAACGAATGCCTGAACCAGCATTGGTTCAGAACAATGGACGAGGCACGTTACGAAGTAGATCTATGGCGTGAGCATTACAACCATGTTCGGCCACATAGTTCACTGAATTATTTACCGCCTGTTGAGTATGCAAAACGGGCAGCATAATATGAATAATCTCATCGAAAAAGTGGTGCTAATTCAGGGGAAAGGTCAGATCGAGCAACTTGAAAAACGCCGAGATGTGATGCAATTTGAAGAGTTGTTTGCTCGTATTGAATCGCCATCTTCTACTAGTGCGGCACTTCGTCTTTTTAATGTTAGCAATGAAGAGCTTGCGGCAACTTATAAGCCGAGTCCAACGGAAAGCTAATCTTAAAAATTAGTAACTAGTAGCCGAAATTACTCGTCGAAAAGAAGTTTATAAAAAATCTCCCGCTGATATGGTCATCTTCAATGAGTTGGAGCTTACGATTTCTCAATAGTGCTTTTTTACATTATTAATGACATAAACACGACACTACAGTGGAAAAAAGCATTATTGTGTGTCTAGTCATTTGAGTGAAGATCACCCGACGATTTCTAGTAGTGCTCGAACCTTCAAGTTCTGTGTCGATTAATACATTAACTATCAGTAAATCATGTGCTTGTTTATTTTTCGTTAAACCCTGGGGCCAGTATTAGGGAATTTAAGTTTTCTAATTCATACCTGTTCAATAAGCAGTATTGAAAGTGAAATGGGTTTAAAATTGAATTGGCTGATGAGTCCACCCCAAGCTCAGCTAAAACAAATCCTGCTAAGGCTTCAGACACAATGAGATTGACAACTGGTTTGTCGAGCAAACCAAGATCGAGTTTTAACGCTTCTGGATTTGGATGTTTAATGTGAGGCCCAATGGTTAGAGTGACCTTATTTCGCCATTCAATGTCATCAGGTAGTTCTTTATTGAATTCAGCTGCGTTTGCATCATTAAATCGGATTAACTTAAAATTTTTATAAGTATTATTATCGCTTAAGTCACATGCTCTTACATACCAATTATTTCTGCTTTCAAAGATGGCTGTAGGGAGAATAAGTCTCTCTCGGTTTTTGTAATTCTCTGTTGACGATACGTAGTCAGCTTTCAAGGCTTGCCCAGCATATATAGCCCTACATATTTTGGATACCAAATCTGTATTTAGACTCACATCAATAGAAGCGATTGAGTCTGGTCCTATTGTAGTTAGTAATTTTGTAGGCTCTAAGCGTTGGCCATATGCCATTGCTTTGAGTGCGCTTATACAATTATGAGAAAAGGCGGGGCTGAATTGCGTAGTGGCATCGTATCGCTTCTTTCCAATGTTATATTCGATGTTATCTGCATACGTTTCTCTGTATTGCGTCAGCGTTCTGGTTGCTGTAGCAATAGAAATATCAGCAATTTCCATTAACTCATTTCGATTTACTTTCCCTGTAAACATTAACAAAAAGTCCACGAGTTCAAGTTTATTCACAATGAGATCCTCAATTTGATTCTTAGCATCATTGTAAACTGTATAAATACACTCTTGCAAATCAAATGATTCTGTTTAGTATGTGTACAGGGTGCTTCAAGGCATGATAGCGCAGCAAAATAATGCTTTGTGATAACAGACAGCTAAAGAGTTTTCGGTGGGAGGACTTATGAAGTGGACAAATGATAGTAAAGAGCGATTGTATGAAATCGCAAGGTCTTACGACCCTCAGCTGCTCTCTTTAGAGGAAATCACCGAAGAAAACCCGGTTATAGTTGAACTTGCTCAGAGGTTTGGTGATGAGCCAAAGGCTGTATTGTTTATGCTGGCAAAGATGGGTTTTTTCACCATTGATAAAAGGACTAGCTATAAAACAGGTGTTTTTTACAGAAGAGATAGTAAGACGACTTTTGAAGATTTCTCTATACAGCCTTTATTTGACAAGTTGCCCACAAAAACTTTGGATGAACTTGAGCTAGAACTTACAAAGCTGCTTAAAAATAGAACTCCTTTGGAAAAGAGTTTTGAGCTTTTAGGTGAAAAATTTGCAATCAGCGAGCTAAATATAATTTGTGAGTTGTTTAAAGCTGGATTGCTCAGTTATACGGATGGAAAAGGTTATGAATTTTCAGATAGAGCCTACTTAGAAGAGGGTGAGTCTGTTATTGAGACTGTTGATTACTTAAAACCAAACGAAGAGCTAAAGAATTCGATCAACAAATATCGTTCAGAGGCTTCAAAGCTGTACCAAATGACTAATCATCGCAAACCTTGTTTGGTGCAATCCAATGATGGTACAGGCTTTGGTAAGTCATATGGTGTTATCTCTGAATATATTGAGTATGGGCCCAATCCAACAAGCTCTGGCCCATTCACAAACCTTGTGTTTGTAAGTCCTCAAAAGTCTCAGTTTGATTTTGATAAAGGGTTAGTTCAAAAGGCACAAAACGCAGGTATCGAGTTTGTTGCATTTCTAGCTATGCTCGACTTAACAGACTTAGAGTTTGAGAGTTGGGTCGCATCCCCAAATGGTGAGAAGCGAAAAAACCATGATCTTTACAATTCATGGGTTAGAAAACGTAAAAAATATAAATGGCTTGAAAAGGATCTGACAAGGCTTGCTCAGTCATTGAGAACGGTAGATTCATTGCAGAACCGGATTAATACAGAAGTGAAGACGTATGAAGCTGACAATGCAGAGATAATAAGTGATTTGAAAGCACAGTTGACCGAGCAACGTCGAAATATGGAAAAAACCCTGTTCGATTTATCGCTATCCTGCTTAAATTATAACGCTAAAGCGGCGGATCTTATCACTTTATTTGAGTCTAAAACTGACCTCGATGTCCTTAGATCTGAGATAGTAAAACATTGTATTCCTTTCGCTATAGCTATGGTAAAACCATGCATAATGCTCGCTACCACGAATAAGTTTGACCTGAATATTCGACTGCCACAAAAAAATCCTCAAGGGTTATTTTCTTTTAAATCGATGCCGTTTGACTGCATTGTTGGTGGAAAAAAACACTTAACAGACTCTAATATAAGAACTGGTATGCACTTATCGGATAAGCATGAACAAAGAATCGAATTCTTAAGGAATGACTTTTTCGAAGCCGACGCATCTAACTACTTTAGAGAGAATGGTATTAGTTTTGGGTTCTACCCCGTTTTCACGGACGGTTTGATAAAGACGTAAACTTGTTGTCCTGATTCGCTAGTCTACGTCGCATTCTTGGATTATGAAACAGCTCAATATAGTCGAATATGTCAGCCCTCGCTTCATCCCGTGTTCGGTATTGTCGGTAGTTAATCCGTTCACGTTTTAGTACACCGAAGAAGCCCTCGCAGGCGGCATTGTCTGCACAATGGCCTACCGCACTCATGCTACTGGTTAGATTCTCTCGCTTGAGCAGTTTTTGATAATCACCACTGGTAAATTGCGTTCCGCGATCAGAGTGCAGCACTACGTTATGTTGCTCCTGACGCTGCCAGACTGCCATTTCGACGGCACGCATGACCATGTGCCTGTCCTGGCGATGATGCATTGACCAGCCCACGATGAGTTTGCTGAACAGGTCAAGCACCACACACAGGTAGAGCTTTCCTTCCAGTGTCGCGATTTCAGTGATGTCTGTGACCCACTTGGTTTCCGGCTCCTGCGCCGTAAAGTCACGCTCAAGATGGTTGGCAAGCCCGGAAGGACGCACTGACTTTCGTTTTGCGCCTCTTCCTTTTTTGCGCGGCCAGCCGTAGATACCGTTCACAGCCATAATCTTGGCGATACGATTTAGGCTGACCTCGATACCTTCGGCTTGCAGGTCTTCATGCATCCGCGGCGCGCCAATGATGCCGCCGCTGTCGTCGTGAATTTCTCGTATTCGCTCAAGCAGTTGTGCATTGGCGATGTCACGCGCACTAGGCTGACGCTCCACCCACGCGTAATAACCACTCGGTGACACGTTCAGGCAGCGGCACATCATGCGCACTGCAAAGCTTTCGCGGCAACGCGATATCGCCTGATACCTTACGGTAACTCTTTGGCGAAGAACGTTGCCGCTTCTCGCAAAAAATCGCGTTCCTTTTTGACTTTCGCTAGTTCTCGTTTCAGTTTCGCCATTTCTTCATCACGAGGGCTGCCATGGCCTTTAAATGCCTGGTCTTTGGCTTGTTTAGCTTCACGCTTCCAGCGATTTAACAGGTTGGGATTAACACCGATATCCAGTGCTATCTGGCGACAGCTCACACCCGGTTGCTGGGTGAGTAAAACTGCTTCACGTTTAAACTCTGGAGAATATTTTCTTCGTTTGGTCATAGACACTCCTTCTGGGCCCATTATGCCTTCTTATGGATGTGTCCGTAAAATCTGGGTAGAACCCTTGTCGTCTATCGGTAGCGATCCTTATTACCAATGTTCTACGTTCAAACATTATGATGTTCTTAAGTGGATTCCCTATGCCTATTTTACAAAAACGTAACTATGCTCCTCGTTTGTTTATACTATCTCTATTCGCCTTGCTGTTACTTGCCGGATGCGCGTCGAGCAAACCGCAAGTCAAGATGCTTGATGACTATAACTTTACGTCAGTGGAATCGTTCTATGTCAGGCCTCCCCTTAATTCTGTGAATCAGGTGGTAGAAGAGCATATAGCGGTTGCTATCACTGACGTGCTGACCCAAAAAGGGCTCAAGCCTGTTCCCAAGGACGATGCGGATGTTGAGGTAGGCTTTTTTCCTTCCACCGCGTTAAAAGAAGACGGTAAATCTGTCAGCATTGGGCTGGGAACCGGCGTATTTGGACGCTCAAGTGGTATTTCGCTTGGCAGTGTGTTTAATATTCCGGTAGGGGAACAGGCTACTCAATATCAGAATCTGCAAATTGATATTATTGAAAACGGCACGTTCATATACAGTGCCGCCGGAAGTGCTGAACTGGAGTCTCACGACAGCATCACTATTCAAACAGCCTTGACCAAACTGGTTGATGACTTGCTTGCCGCCTATCCAGGTAGCGTTCCTGATACTGCGGATTAAATGTAAATGAGCTCTTCAGACTCGACTAATAATAAAATGGCTGCATGTAAACTGGAATATTGAGCGTCGCTATCAAATCTGGTTGATAGCAAAATTGGCTTATCATCTGGGGCGATTAGTTAAGTAAGGCCATACAACCAAAGTACAGGCCTTACTGCAAAGTGCATTGACCGTCACTGGGTTGTTAGTCTGTCTGAATGTAAAGCCACGGAAGGACGTAAAAGTTCTTTAATCTCACCTACAACGTCTCAGGTCTTCGTGTAAAGCTAGCAGCACAATTCTTGAAGGGTTTACCACCGTCACTCGCAATCAACGTTGCTGCGCGGTCTTGCAGATAAGATAACGTTATCAAATAGAAAGTTATTGAAACTGGCTTATTTTTGTTTTGCTTTGCGAAGCGCAATTTGTGAGTAGGTTTATTGCGGGAGTGTGCCTCCGCGACCAGTATGGTCGCGGAGGGATAGTCTTAAGGTAGGCTTCTGGAAGCTTCCCACATTACGGTATAGTCATGCTCAGGAATGTAAATCTTGAAGCGTAGGAATTGGCTCCCTTCAAGACTTCCCGGGAATACTAATGAGAATCGTACTACTTCACCAGCCTCTATGGTTGACGTTCCGTCTGGAAGCCCATTGAAGTATGGGTCGACCACATTATTTTCATCATACGACTCCACTTCAACCGTTATCGGTGCGCCTGTAACTTCTAGTTCAAAGTCACCTGTTTCAAAGTCATCCTCAAGGGCCACACCGATATACGTTCCTGTAAACCCGTTGGCGAGCAACTGGTTATTTCTCTCTCCATTTTTTAAGACCCAAAATTTTATTTGAGGGTGCGACAACGTGATGGTAGTAACGTCCGTGCTTGTTAGCTCGCCATCGCTAACCTCTAAGTAGAATACGTAGTCGCCAGACTTGTCTGCGGTAAATGTCGCTTGCTCCAGGGTGTCGTTAGATAAATTTGCTTGCGATCCTTCCGGTTGACTGGACAGTGTCCATTGATAGGTAAGCATATCACCGTCAGGATCCGTTGATGCTGAGCCATCCAGGGTGTAGGTTTCTGAAATTTCGCCTAATTGATTTTCACCTGCGTTTGCTACTGGCGCAGAGTTACCAATTTCGATGGTCACTGTAGTTGTTTCTGGCTCGCTATCAAAGACGCCATCATTTACCACTAACGTGACCAGATATTCACCTTCAACATCAGGTGTAAAAGTGGTAGAAGCCGAGGCATTATCATCCAGTACCACGGTGCTGCCATCTGGCGGCGATAGTGACCACAGGTAATCCAGCGCTTCATCTTCAGGATCGTAACTCGCGGAACCATCTATTGTAATTACGTCCCCCACTTTGCCTGTTTGATTCGCACTGGGTGCCGCAACAGGAGGAAGGTTTTCATTATCCGCAGTGATCTCAACGGTATCGCTGTCGGTCAGCCCTCCCTCATCAGTCACGGTCAGGGTGGCGCTATAAGTGCCTGGAATATCTGGAGTAAATGAAGCAAACATGTTGTTCGCGTTAGCAAGTACGGTAGCACTGTCTGCTGGTACTGTGAGCGTCCATGAATAGGTAAGTTCGCCCATTTCTTCATCGTAAGAATTACTTCCGTTTAACTGGTACGTATGCGCTGTGAGAATATTCGCATCGCGTCCTGCATCGGCTACCGGAGGCGTATTGGATGCTGACACCTCGATAGTGCGAACGGTTTCACTGCTACCTCCTAAGTCATCGGTAACCCGGACAGTCACCTCATATGTACCTTCGACATCGGGCGTAAACTCGGTTTTCGCTGCGTCTGAAGTACTTAATGAGGCAGAAGATGAAGAGGGGGTATCTATCGTCCAGTTCCATGTAACAATTTCACCATCTGGATCAAATGACGAACTGGCATCAAATTCGATAACTTCACCGATAATAGAGTCCTGTGCTTCAACACCCTGTATCACCGGAAGTTTATTCACGTTTTCGATGTTAAGAGAAACATCTTTGTTTGTCGTTTGCCCATTACTTGCGGAAACAGTAAACCTAAAGACAGCCACATCACCTTCGGGGCCAACCTCAGGTGTCATGAAGCCTAAGTTCATGTCCGAGGGAGAAATCTGCATTTCGGGGCCGGAAACCTGAGTCCATGAGAAATCATCGATATTGCTTTCGGAATCTACTGTGGGGCTGAAATTTCCGGATGAGTTTTCGCTAAGGGAAATGTCTGATAAGCCATTGATGGTTGGTGGTGTGTTTGATTCGGAGGGGGGAGGAGTAGGTGTACCGCCGTTGCCGCCATTGCCGCCGCTACTATCGCTACCGCCGCCGCCACCGCCGCAACCAACAAGACTTAATAATAAAAGAGTGGGTGCAATCCATTGTTTCATACTTGATGCCTTCTAAAATGACGCTAATTTCAAAATCGCTGAGCCGCAGATGCATCTAGACTGCTGCATGCTTCTTCGTCTCTGAAATTAAATTTCTTCAACAGCATCTCTACGGAGGCTATCTTAAAAAAGTTTAACTTGTTTTGACGTATTTAAGAGGAATTTAAAAAAATATTTTCGCCACATCGGTGATCTATTTTTGCGGTGTATATAATGAAAGTGAAGGTGTAATAACAGCGTTTTTTGCCGCTCACTTTTCAGGCTCAATTTGTGGGGAGAGGCCTGATAAATTTATTCATGAGCTCTGAAATAAGCGTCAACTTGATTACTATGGAGTTTCACGATATCCAAAGAGTGACACGGGTGTTCTCACTCTTACTTCACAGGGCTGTGCAGCTATTATTACTACATGATAAGTTACAACAAGGCGTCATCTTTCACCCCGGGGTGACCGGGGCTATTAAACTTTACGATGTTGGTGACAAAGTTAAACGAGGCGGTTACCTGCTGCATGCTCCATCATTTCAGGATGTGCCCGCAGATAACAGGGGCGCTGGCGAATACGTGAGACGTAGGCAGCAACTCTGGGCGATACAGCAATCCACTCAAACTTGGCAGCGAAATCCAGCAGGCCGCCAAACACGATATCAGCTGCAGTGAACTCATCGCCCAATGCCCAGCCACTGACCGGCGTCATTTTCTCGATAGTATCCATTACCCGTGTCATGTCACCCCAACCTACAGAGTATGCATCTGGATGGGCCATATTGGCTGATGCCAGAGAGAGTGCCGGTTCGATGGTGTTCCCGGACACGAAGAGGTAGCGATAATAAACGCCGCGTTCGGGCGAGCCCACCTCCGGCGCTAATCTGTTTTGCGGAAACTTATCTGCAAGGTATGCGCAAATGGCGGCGGTTTCTGTGATCACTGCCTCGCCGTCAACCAGCGTGGGGAGTTTCTTCATCGGATTTTTGCGATGCAAGTCGTCAAGGTTGCTATCCTTGCTGGCAAAATCTATCAGGATTTGTTCGTACTCGGTATTCAGTTCTCTGAACATCCAATCGATGGTGACACTTCTGCTTCTTGGGTTGAAATATAGTCTCATTGCCGGTATTCCTTTTTAATTCGCTAATGTTGTGTGTGAAAACGGGGATCTCATGGGGCACTGGTTACCTGCATTGCCGCCACGAGAATAAGTGTATGGAGAATTGTGCCGCTTAATGGCATATTAGATTGATGACAAATCGTAGTTTTTCTCAACGCACAGACAGACGCAGCCGTTTAATTGGGTTACTGCAGTCTGAGGAGTACTGGCAAACCTCACAGTTGCGTGAGCATCTTGGTATTAGCCAGCGCACGCTGATGCGGGAACTGGCCGGGCTCCGGGAGGCAGGTTACCCTATTGAATCTGACCGGGGGCGCGGTGGTGGCGTTCGCCTTTCCGGGCGCTGGGGGATAGAGCGGCTGAATTTAAGTCACCGGGAAGTGGTTGAATTAATTCTGTCTCTGGCCATTATGGAAAACCTGCAATCGCCATTGCTTACAGTCAATCTGAAGCACATTAAACAGAAATTGTTTCAGGCGTTTCCACAAAAGCAACGTAATGCCGTTAGCGATATTCGCAAGCGCATTATGGTGGGGAATAACGCCGCTGCTAACATTGCCACTCATTACCATTCTCCTTGCCAGACAATTTCTGAGCAAATCGCCGAAGCTTTTCTGGCCCGTCATTATCTGGAGATAGCGTACCAGGCTGAGAACGCGGACATGACCCGTCGGGTAATAGAAGTGCACTTTATTCTGCTCAACTGGCCAATCTGGTACATCATCGCGTGGGACCACCTTCGCGATTCCACCCGGGTTTTCCGTATTGACCGGGTTAAACAGGCCACCATTGCCGAGGGACATTTCCGACCTCGCCCCAAAGAGACTTTCTCAACAATTTACGCGCCGTTTTTTAAAACCATTTAGTGGCAGGTTCGCTGCTACTCAATGCCTGCGCGGCTTTCTTGTCAATAACCAGCACACGCCAACGCTATTATTGTGATTACCTGACGTATTTAATTATGAAAATGAATGCGGCTTGAAGCCTCTACTACCACGACGCAATGTTTTCCGAAGCCCTGGCGCATGCGTTGTAAGTACAGCGAGTCGCATCATCGTCATGTTTTTGACGACGATACACCACAACCTTAAAAATATGTCATCTTCTTACAGTTGATCGCCTGTAATCTGCCTTCCGTATCAAAAGGTCAATTCGCAATATAAATCAATTGTTTGCATCAGCTACCTGGCTAATGCAGCTATCAGCCGAGACGAGTAGGGATTACCAATGTCGCGATACCTCCATCAATCTATGTTTTCTATGGGGACCAGTACACGAGGTTTTGCGTACGTGTGTAGTCTGCTTGTGTTACTTACTCTCGTGGCCTGCAGCGATGACAAATCAGGCTCGCAGCAGGACAGCGAAGCGGGGGGGCCGAACGCAGGTAGTCAGCAAGCAATGCCGGTGGGTTTTCTCAATATTCGTCCCTCGCGTATCGACTATACAGAAAAACTTCCCGGTCGCGTCGTCTCGTACCGTGTAGCCCAGATCCGGCCACAGGTTAGCGGTATCATTCAGGAGCGTTTGTTTGAAGAAGGCTCGCTGGTAGAGGAAGGCGAGCAACTGTATCAGATTGACCCAGCGCGATATCAGGCCGACCTGGAAATGGCGCAGGCGAATCTGGAAAGTGCCAGAGCCGCTGTAGCCAATGCGCAGGCGATTGTAGAGCGATACGACAGCCTTGCTGCCAGCAAGGTATTGAGCGAACAGGAATTTGATAACGCTAAAACCGAACTTCAACAAGCTAAAGCAACGGTAAGTCAGGCCGAAGCGGAAGTGAAAAGCGCGCAAATTAATCTGGCCTACACTAAAGTGTATGCGCCAATCAGCGGATTTATTGGCCCTTCTACGGTAACCAAGGGCGCGCTGGTCACGCAGCAACAGTCAGAGCCGTTAGCCGTAATACGTCAGCTGGATCCGGTATATGTGGATCTTTCCCAATCGGTTGGTGATGCGCAGAAACTTAAAGCCCGTTTGATAGAATCCCGCGTGCAAGAGCGCGAAGATGAAAACTTCGAGGTGAGCTTATTTTTATCTGACTCTGACGAGCCTTATCCACACAAAGGCAAGCTGGATGCAACCGATCTGGCGGTTGATGAACAAACCGGCGCCATTCGTCTGCGCTCAGTATTCCCCAACCCTGAAAATCGTCTTTTGCCCGGTTTGTTTGTGCGCGCATCCATTGAAGACCTGGCGTCATCTGCAGCGCTCGTAGTGCCGCAAAAAAGTGTACAAATTGGTGACGGCGGTGAAAAGCATGTGTGGCTTGTCAGCAGCGACAATAAGGCTGTTAAAAGGAAGATTACAACCGGCGTAGCATATCAGGACAAATGGGTGATTGAGGATGGCCTGAGCGAAGGTGACCGGGTGATTGTTGAAGGTACCATGAACCTGCAAGAGGGAGCGCCTGTTAAGCCTTCGAATGTCAATCAAAGCCCCGACAAGCAAGACCAGCAGCGAGGATCTTCAGGCAGCGGTAAAGAGAACGCAGACAATACCGGCACCTCACAGGGTGGGCGTTAATTTATGTTTTCTAAGTTTTTCATTGCCCGTCCTATTTTCACGATTGTTATTGCCCTTCTGATTATCGGTGCAGGCATTTTCTCGGTAACCAGTTTGCCCCTTGAGCAATATCCAAGCATTGCGCCGCCGAAAGTATCCATTTCTGCTACCTACCCGGGAGCGTCGGCGCAAACACTGGAAAATACCGTAACTCAGGTTATCGAAAAAAATCTCACCGGCATCGATAATCTAAGATATATCCAGTCTCAAAGCTCGTCGGCGGGAACCGCCTCCATTACACTTACTTTCGAGCCCGGCACCGATCCAGATATCGCGCAGGTCCAAACACAAAACAAAGTGTCGCAGGCGCAGTCTTCGTTGCCGCCGGTGGTTCAGCAGCTTGGCGTAGCGGTGGAGAAAGCCGGTAGCAGTTACGCGCTAATCGTGAGCTTTTCCTCGAAAAGCGGGAATATGAACCGCAATGACATTTCTGATTTTCTGGTTTCCAATCTGGAAGAACCTTTAAGCCGCGTTAATGGAGTGGGGCAGATCCAGACGTTCGGGCCTGAGCACGCTATGCGTATCTGGCTTGACCCTCACGCCATGAATAACTTCAACATCACAACGCTGGATGTCATCAGCGCCATTGAAGAGCAGAATGTACAGCTTGCCTCGGGGGAAATTGGCGGCGCGCCATCGGTGGAAGGGCAGCAGCTAAATGCGACGATCACTGCCCAGACACTGCTTACCAGCCCCGAAGAGTTTGAGCAGATCTTACTGTCAGTGAATTCAGATGGCTCTCACGTCTCCTTAGGCGATGTGGCACGCATTGAAATTGGCGCTGAAAGTTACCGGGTGATCGGACGCTGGAACCGCCAGCCAGCCTCTGGTATTGCGATTGAGTTATCGCCCTCAGCCAACGCGCTGGAAACTATCCAGGCTGTTAAGGCGCGGGTTAACGATTTTGACAACATTATTCCCGATGATCTGGAAATTCAGTATCCGGTGGATATCTCTCCGTTTATCGAAGCCTCTATTTTTAACGTAGTGGAAACTCTTGGCATCGCTGTCGTGCTGGTGGTGCTGGTCATTTATATTTTCTTGCAAACACTGCGGGCCACCTTTGTCCCCGCAGCCGCCATTCCTATTGTCTTGCTTGGTACATTCGCCTTTCTCGCTATTATGGACTACTCCGTAAACGTACTGACACTGTTCGCCTTGGTGCTGGCTATCGGTATGCTGGTGGATGATGCCATTGTGGTAACAGAAAATGCCGAGCGTAAACTCGAAGAGGATGATTCTCTTACTCCGAAAGAAGCGGCAAGGCTGGCGATGAAAGAGATTTCGTCGGCGCTGTTAGGCACTACGGTGGTGATATGGGCGGTGTTTCTGCCGATGGCGCTGTTTGACGGCTCAGTGGGTGTGATATACCGGCAGTTTGCGATCACTATCTCTGCTGCCATGGGGCTGTCTTTATTTGTGGCGCTGACGCTGTCACCCACCTTGTGCGCCATTTTTCTGGAGCAGGGGAAAAAAGAAAAACAAAGCGGTTTCTTTGGGTGGTTTAACCGCGGCTTTGGCAAACTGCGGGGTGCTCACGAAAGCTTGCTTAACCGCACTTTGAATAACCGCATCATTTTACCGGTAGTATTTCTTTCAGTAATTGGGGCCAGTGTACTGATATTCCTGCGCATTCCCACGTCGTTTTTACCCGAAGAAGACCAGGGACGGATGTTCACGCTGGTTACCGGACCACCCAGCACCACGTTGCAACAAACCCGCGACAAAATAGAAAAAGTCGAGGATTTTTATCTGGATAATGCCGGAGATGCGGTAGAGGGGCTATTTACTGCAGCCGGGTTCAGCTTTTCAGGGCAGGCGCAGAATGTTGGTATCGCCTTTGTGAAAATGAAAGACTGGGAGGATCGCGGCGAGGGTGGCAGTGTGTTTGAAATCCAGAAAAAAGCGACGCAAGCCCTGTCGGGCGTATCAGACGCGATGATCATTCCGCTTATTCCGCCACCGGTCAGTGCGCTAGGCAATGCCAGTGGTTTTGAGTTTCAACTGATCGATCAGGGCGGATTGGGACATCAGGCGTTGGTGCAGGCCAGTAACCAGTTTTTAGCACAAGCCAATCAAAGCTCAATGCTAACGGCGGTTCGTTTCAACGGATTATCTGATAACCCGCAATACAGTCTTGATGTCGACACCATTAAAGCGCGTGCGTTAGGTGTACCAATATCGACAATTAACCAGACGCTGAGTGCTGCGCTGGGTGGCGCGTATGTGAATGATTTCATTGAAAACGGACGCATCAAACGTGTATACGTTCAGGCCGAAGACAAATACCGCATGCTGCCTGAAGACATTAATGACTGGTACGTGCGTAACGAGCAAGGCGGCATGGTACAGCTTAAAGAAATTGCCTCGGGGGAGTGGACATATGGTCCCCCTAAACTCACCCGGTTTAACGGCAGTTCATCCCGCGAAATTCAGGGCTCGACCACCCCGGGAGTCAGCTCGGGTGAAGCACTGCAGGAGGTTGAACGGATTGCAGACACGTTACCGGATGGTATTGATATTGCCTGGACGGGTCTGTCGTATGAAGAGAAGCAAAGCGGCAACCAGACTCTGCTTTTGTACAGCATCACCATTATTGCGGTGTTTATGATCTTGGCCGCGTTGTATGAAAGCTGGGCAATCCCGCTGGCCATCATGTTAACCGTGCCATTCGGGATCTTTGGTGCCGTACTGGCTACCTGGCTTACTGGACAGGCTAACGATGTGTATTTTCAGGTTGGGCTTTTGATGACAATTGGGCTGGCAGCAAAAAACGCCATTCTTATTGTGGAGTTTGCGCAGCATAACGTGAATGAGGGCATGGAGCCTTTTGACGCGGCACTAACCGCCGCAAAGCAGCGGCTGCGCCCTATATTAATGACGTCGCTGACCTTTATCCTGGGCGTTATGCCGCTGGCCTTCGCCGCCGGGCCGGGCTCTGGTGCACAAAATGCGATCAGTATTGGTGTGCTGGGTGGGATCACTGCTACCACCTTGTTTGTGGTGCTGTTTGCCCCGTATTTCTTCCTGTGGGTAAACCGGGTGTTTGGACACACTGCCAAAACCAGTGAAAGCCAAAAATAAGTAGGAAAGTCGTTCAACGGACATTCGCTGAGTGGCTGCATCAAACTGCTGCAGTGACACAGTAAAAATCGCTTGAGGTGGAGCCGAGCATACAGTGTGCTCGGCTGCGATTGGGACAATGGTAATTCCGGGCGCGAGTGAGCTGAGCGGCCCTTTAGAAAAACGGCCTGCCGCTGGCATAAAGGCCGATGAACATGGCGGCATTCCCCACAATTACTCCGGCGTAGAGTCCGAAACGGCCGCTACAAAAGCCAAACAGGCTGCGCGTTGGCGCTGCCTGGCGCTGCTTTTGCTCATCGATGATCATGTTCTGCATTTTCATCGTTTGCACAAAAATTACACCCATCATCAATTGATAAGCGATAACCGGGGCTACCCAACCTGCTGTAAACTCATAAGCGGCTGCCCAGAGTGCACCGGTTATCAAAGTGGCAACAACAGTGCGGTTGCGTTCTTTTTTTAACGCCGCTTTCCGCTCTTCATTCTGCATATGCCGTAGGGGAATGCTGGCGCTGATATACACCGTGAGTGCCCCCACTACGGCGGCAAGCATGGCACCGCTAAGCAGCCACTTTACCGCGCCCCAGAAACTGCCGCCGGTAACAGAGCTGGTGGCTGCGTGCACCGGAGTGCTGAAACCTCCACCAATAAGTGCCGTCGCACTTATAGCCATTGTCGGGGCGGTGGAAAGGATAACGGTGCCGTATCTGTCCAGCAGTTTCTCACGTAGCGACTGGCGGGCGCGGCGAAGCTGCTGGCGCACAGTATCATCTGAAATGCTAAGCAACTGGGCAACCTGCGCACTGGATTGCTCTTCACGGTAAAACAGCAGCACGATTTCACGGGTTTCCCTGGGCAGTTCGTCAACAACGCGGGCCAGCACCTTCGCCTGCTGGTCGCGGGTCAATTCAGTTTCGACACTGTCATTGTCGTTACAGAATTGCGCGAACAAGATGTCGGCTTCTTCGCTGCTGGCACGTTGCGATACTTTGTTATCTCTTAGGTAATTAAACGCCGCATAGCGGGTGGACTGACGCAACCAGGGCATAAAGCTCGCTGGGTTTTTTAAGGTACTCAGCTTCTGCCAGCACTGAATATAAACCTGTTGGGTAACTTCTTCGCTGGCATCGAGATCTTTCACCACCGCCAGCGCAATGCTGCTGATAGTATTACGTGTGGCCTGAATTAACCGCGTAAAGGCAGTGCTGTCGCCGTCCATTGCCAGACGAACATCCTGTTCCAAAATTTGGGCACTCATGACTATTCTCCCAAAAACGCGGTGATGTGCTTATTTAACCATGCAGGATCATCAAGCATGATGAAATGCCGCGATTGTGTATTCATTATTACCTTAGCATGCGGGGCCTTAGCAAGTTGCGCCTGGTACAGCGATGCTGCGTAATCGTGTTCCGACCGATTATTAAACGCCCCTGATGCACCAAGAAGTAAGATTGGGGTGGGGTTGTCAGCAAGTGATGAACGTAAGTCCCGGGTCATTATATCGTGGGTAATCTGGCCCACGGTGGCAGGGTCTGACTGCCGCGCATAATCTAACACCTGTTGTTGTGCTTTCTCTGACGTTGCCTGTATGGCAATACCCATACGGGTTTGCGAAACAAGTTGGTCGTGGCTGAGTTGACTGTACATTGCGAGAAGTTGCTCTGCCTGTGGGCGCAAATGCTCTGCCGTTGTGTCATTGTTGCGGGTAAAGAGCGGGCCAATAAAGGGAAGGCCGTCTACCGATATGACTTTTTTAATATCTACCGCCGGATTGACCGCCAGGGCCAGTGCCAGGAATCCGCCAAAACTATGACCGATGACAACCGGCGAAGCCAGTTTCTGCTGCTGTATATAATCGACGATTGCCTGCTCAATACTTTCTGCCGTTGTTCCCTGCGCTTTGGGTGTTATGCCAAAGCCAGCGACGTTAACAATGTGTACCTGGTAGGTTGTCGATAACGCTTCTGTTGTGCTCTTCCATACGGAGCCATCTGACATGAGTCCTGGGATAAGAATAACAGGCTCACCATTGCCGTGAACCTGAACCCGGATAACGGATTGTTTAGAGGTGACTTGCGCACTCAGACTGAATGACATGAGAGGCGTTAGGACGGTGAAAATGTAGGCAAGATAAAGATGTAATTTTTTCATAATAGCTTCCTGAAATAAGGTTTCAGTACCAAGAAACCACAAGCGATAATTTTGTGACAAAAAAAGCGAAATAAATGACAGAAAGGTGCAAATGTGGGCACCTGAAGGTGTGAATCAGGTAACTGAAATCATAGAGGATGTCGACCACGGCGGACATACCGGGAATTAGCGTTGACAGCAAAGGCTGGCAGAAGACGTACCCGTGTCGGCTTGCTGTTATTCACTTATGTCACCGGCGCTAAGGTCAATTTCTTAAGGCTAAAACATAACCGGTGTTGCGCGCTGGGTGGCTCAGCATAAAAGCAATCTCATATTTTCTTAAAAGCTGTCCACGCAGGCTGGGCGAGAAGGCTATTCGCAGAAAGTGTTACTACGAACATTCTCGATGCTGGCTTTGCGTATTTTCAGTCATCCAAGGAGGCCCGGCGAGCGTCGCAAACCGTCGGTAAAATGCGTATGGGCAATATAAACGAGTAAGCTTACCGGACGATATTCTTATGGCGCAACGCTCGCCCAACGTGTTAGGAATTCTTTGCAATGTGTCACTTAAGCGAACATACCGTGAGTGCTGATGCGGTACGCCTTCCTCTTAAAGATAATATTATCATAATAAAAGGGTGTAATTTTAGAGCTTTGTCATCGCTAACTATCAAAACATTCCCTTTTACTTCCTTTCTGCCTTCATAAAAGAGTGAAAAGGTAAGTTTCTTTACTTTTTTTACTTCATAGCAGCCTGGCTGTTTACTAATTTGTTATTTATGTTAATGATATATTAAGTAATACAATAGTATAGTAATAAATATTTTGCCTTTTGGTAAACAGGAGAAAGAAACATGAAGAGCACACATGTCATGACGGCACTTGGCAAAAGGGTAGTCACCGGCGTTTTGCTGTTATCCGCACTGACAGCGCCGATGGCTCAGGCCGAATTTATCAACACCGACTTCTCTGCCGGATACAGTGGGTGGGAAGCTGAAGTCACTAAATACGACTACAACACGTTTTCTAATTCCACCGTAAGCGGGGATGTCTTCGGCGATTATCCCGATAATTTCGATATTAGCGGGACCGCTGTCACGCTTTCTACATCTTGGGATCAGAGCGCTGATTACTGGAATATAGCCATGTTTCAGAATGCGCAATTGTCACCACTGATGATGGGGCAATCACTGTGGCTGTCACTCAGTGTCTCCTCATTTCTCTCTGATCCGCTGAGTGATTTTTTCTATGTTCAGCTCAGAGACCTGTCAACTGATGACATTTTTGATGTCTCGTCGGGAAGAGCCTTCAACCTGACTGCATGGGCAGGCAGAGCGGTGAGTTTCGAGTTTGGACTAATCGATAACGACTTCTTGCCTGAAGACAGTCTGTCTGTCAGCGATATCCGTTTCCAGGTAGAAGCCGCGTCGGTATCAGAGCCTTCAGCGCTTTTCCTTGCAGGATTAGGTGGACTGTTTCTCAGCTGGCGCCGCGCTCGCCGGTAATCATCCATTATTGTCGCCAGTTGAGCAGTATGGTGACTCACAACACAACTGTGGAGCATAACAATGCGAATTTCGTCTTTTAAAAGACTGCTCAACGCGGCCAGATTTACAACAATATGTCGGTTAAGTGCGGTCTTTGTTCTACTGGGTAGTTCCCAGTCTGCGCTGGCTGAATGGGTGGCAGCGGAATCTGCTGTAATTGAAAAAGGTCGTCAGGTGTACGTCAGAGGCAGCGGGTACTACACCGACAATCAAATTTCCGTTATCCCTGATACACTTTCAGGTGAGCAATTCCGGCTGGTGGTAACCAGTAACAGTCACGATATCACGAATGCCGATGGGCTCACCGAGTCGGGTCTTCCTTATTTCGAAGTGGATGATCTGTCATCCACCTTCAGAATCTACTTTGCTATGCAACGTGCGCGATTCAGCTATTCAGCCGCGTTGTATGAATTTATAGAGACTGGTCAGCCTAATCCATCCATAGATGGGCCGGTCACTTTCTCCAATGCCAGTGTGCATGATCCGTCCGTCATTAAACTTGATAGTGGTGAATTTTATGTGTTTGGCTCTCACCTTGCTGCTGCAAAGAGCAGCGACCTCGTTAATTGGGAGCTAGTCGCCGGAGACGGTGTAGAAAATTCGCCCTTTTTTGATACCTACGAAGAAGAAGCCGCCGAGGGGATCGCCTGGTCAGGTGGCACAGTAGGATCGTGGGCGGCGGACGTTATCCAACTGGCAGATGGTAATTACTACTTTTACTACAATCACTGTGCGTCACCTGATACCGGTCAGTGCGATGCATCACGATCCTATCTTGGCGTGGCAGTTTCAGAGAATATCGAAGGCCCTTACAGCGACCTTGGGCTAATCCTCCGCTCGGGGCATGTCGGTGATGAAAACCCCGGTATCGACGGGGAAATCTATAACGGTAATATCCATCCTAACGCCATTGACCCGGATGTCTTTTTCGACAAAGAAGGGCGCTTGTGGATGGTTTATGGCTCTTATTCCGGCGGCATTTTTGTGATGGAGATGGATCCCGCTACCGGTTTTCCATTACCTGAGCAGGGGTACGGCACCAAAATAATGGGTGGGAATTACGGCGCCATCGAAGGTCCCTACATGCTCTATAGCCCAGAGTCAGACTACTACTACCTGTTTACCTCATTTGGCGGCTATGAACAGAACGACGGTTACAACATGCGCATTTCGCGCTCACGTTCTCCAGAAGGCCCTTTCGTTGATGCAGAAGGTCAGGACATGATAGGTGCTCGCGGCGGCTGGTCGAGCCTTGAACCCTATGGCGTCAAAATTATGGGAGGGCATCTTTTTGATGTGCACCCCGGAGAGCCAGGAAGCGATCACGGCTATATGGCACCAGGGCACAACTCTGCCTATTACGATCCGCAAACCGGTAAGCATTTTGTTATCTTCCACACACGCTTCCCGGATCGCGGTGAAGGCCATGAAATTCGCGTGCATGAGATGTTTGTTAATGTCGATGGCTGGCTGGTGGCATCGCCTCACCGGTACGTACCGATAAACGGTGAAAATATTGTTGATGAGAGTGATGTGCTTGGAACCTTCCGTGTCATCAATCACGGTAAGGATATCAACCGGGTTGCTAAAATCTCGTCTTATATGCAATTAAAAGAAAACGGCGATATCGCAGGTGACTTCACCGGCAGTTACTGGCTAGACGACACCAATGCTATCACCCTTAATGTGGATGGCGCAGGCACCTTTGAAGGTGTGCTGGCCTGGCAATACAACGACAATATCGAAATGCTCGTGCCCTCTTTTACGGCATTGGGTGAGGCTGGCGAAGCATTATGGGGCTCACAGATCCCCGGCATGACAACATCAGAAGCGCTGGATGCGATAGAAAACGATCTTTTCGTTCCTGCCTTTGGCAGCAGCACGATAGTGCTCCCCTCGACCGGGGCACTGGGTGCCAGTATTGTCTGGGTGTCCAGTCATCCGGATATTGTGTCTGCGTCTGGCGAAGTTACCCGGCCTGCGCCAGGTCAGCCGGATGCCGTGGTCACTCTGACCGCAACTGTGGAGCTGAATGGCGAAGTCAGAACGCTGACCTACACCATAACCGTTCCGGCCAGAGAATGGTTTAATCGCATTGCGCACTACCAGTTTGAAGGAAACCTGTCCGATAGTCTGGGGCTGAACGCTGATGGCTCGTCTACCGGCGCGCGTTCTGACACCACCGGAGGTAACGTGCAGTATGCGAGCGGGGAAGTCAGTCAGGGCGTATGGTTGGATGGACAGACGGGAGTGCGTTTGCCAGATGGCCTCATAAACAATAATGCTTATACCGTTTCTTTGTGGCTGAACCCGGCTGCGCTGACGCAATTTACCACGGCCTTTTTCGGTGCGGCAGGCACAGACAACTGGATTAGCCTGGTACCGTGGAGTTGGGACGGAAACACCATGCTGTGGCGGGGAAGTGTAGCCTGGTATGATGCTACCGCAGGGCTGCAAATCCCGGTGGATAGCTGGAGCCATGTCGCGTTCACTGTCAAAGACGGTCAGATAAGGTTGTACATTAACGGTGAGCAGGTATTCAGCGGAACCGGATTCAGTGACATCTTCACAGGCCAAAACGGACTGTTTACATTAGGCGTGAACTACTGGGATCTGCCCTATCAGGGCATGATTGATGAGCTTGCTGTGTACGATGAAGCGCTGACACGTGATGAGATTGTATCTCTGGATATCGAGCGTGTACCGGCAGCCGATTTGCTGGCTCGCGCCGTCGATAATATTGCATTAGGTGATTTATCTTCGGTTAAGTCAGACCTGAACCTGCCGCAGTCCGGATTGTTTACTGCTGTGATTTCCTGGGAATCGTCGAACCCTGCAGTCATTGCTGAGGATGGCACGGTTACCCGTCCTGGTGAACTGGAATCAGACGCTACCGTGACGCTAACGGCTACCGTCGAGCTTATGGGGCAATCTGCGACTCGTGAATTTGTGGTGACGGTAAAATTTCTGGCACCGGTTGCACCAGTGGCGTCTTTTACCTTTGATGCTGCGACGTTGTCTGATACTCAGGGAAATTTTGCAGCTGGCACGCCAACCGGCAACCGAATCAATATCACCGGCTCAGCAGCACAATATGCCGCAGGTGTGAGTCAGTCTGCACTTTACCTGAATGGTAATAGCGGTGTCAGGCTTCCGGATAATCTGATCACCGACCATTCGTACAGCGTGTCATTGTGGCTTAACCCACAGGAACTCACCCTGTTCACCACCGCTTTCTTTGGTTTCGCATCGACCGAGAGTTGGGTAAGTATGGTACCCAGAGGCCATGGCGGTGTGGCAGAAAACACTATGGTGTGGTCTGGAACCAACTGGTATGACGCAGGTATTGGTAGTCAGATACCGCTAAACAGC